>JAITDN010000002.1 GCA_031282525.1 Candidatus Endomicrobiellum basalitermitum
GAAGGATATTTTATAAGGAAGAACGACAGGTATAAAAACTTGTCGTTCTTCCTTTTTTTGTTTGTTATGTTCTTATACAACTTTGCTATATTGACAAATAGAATAAGAATTGTTAATATATACATACATTGCATATACTGGACACATACAGATACACATATTGAGACATGGGTAAGCAGTGAGTTGAATACTGTAATAGATTTAATAATTTTGATTTGCTTGCATTGCATTTTCAGATTGGCCTATCCATATCGCCCGAGATTTTTAAGGGAGATTGAGAAAAAAAGAAGGGAACAAAGTTGAAGAAATGATAACTGAAGCGATATTTGTGGTTATAAAATACCGGAGAGGATTTTGAATCTTAAATTAACAAATAAAATAGTTGAAAAAGCTGATATGGAAGAAAGGGAATTGACACAGGGGGAGAGGTGTTTGATTACGGAACTCTTCTCTAAGTAAATCTTGACAGTACCAATTAAGTCACTACACACAAGGAATTATAGAAACAAAAAAAGAAGCGACTGATCAGCAGATACTATAGATATTTATTTGGAAAGCAATAGTATGCAAAAAAGAAAATTTATTTATATTAAATTAGGAAAGTGCAATAAAAAAAATGAAGTTATCATTGACTTTATTAGTGTTGTTTTGTTTTTTAGGATGCACAACTGTTTCTATCAATAAATTTACAAACGATGAATATATTCCCCCTTATTATAAAGATCCACAAAAAATAAAAATATTGCATTCTGGACATCCTATAGATAGGCCATATGATGAATTAGCTGAAATTATATTGCGGACGAAAAAAATATACACAAATTAAAAGAAGAAGCTGCTAGATTAGGGGCTGACGCTCTCATTATTAAGGATACAGCTTATACTACAGTATTGAGTAATATTATTTATTAGTCTTTTAAAAAATCTTTTTTCATTATTGACGTGGGGGTTAAGTTTTTCAGTAACTCAAAGTGATGGAGTAAAAGCATTGGCAATAAGATTTACAGATCATGACGAAGAAATATCATAACAAAAAACATCTAACACAGAGCAATAGCATAACGATATTCAAGATGCATATTTATTAAATATAGCACAAAAACAGTATTGAAAGAACTATTTCCTACTCCCATTTACAATATACAAGATAGAATAGAAATTGCTCTCACAAAAGACGTAATCTGGAAAACCTTCCCACCATTTTTGAAACCTAATAAAGATAACAGATATTCGTACCCCATTTATATACAAAGAAGAAGATAACTTCATTTTTTCTAAAGGGCAATTATAATAGTTAAAGAAATTTTTGGAACTAATGGACAACAATACCTTTTTTCGATTTATGCATCACCAATAGATTTTCATTTCAGAGATTATTTGTACATAACTTTAGATACTCTTGAAGAAGTTGAAAAATTTAAAACGAGCTAAAATTACGAGGATAGATTAGGAAGGTCCAACAAATACAGAGTCTTCAAGAGAGCAAAAGGTTTTATAATCACATATTATTGTTCAATTGTATCGTAAAATTAAAATGGATCTGGCAATGGCCAACTCTTAGTAAAGAATTTTATGGAAATTCAGTTTAAATAAAAATATTTCGAATAGGATCTGCGCTAAAGGCGGACAGTTCCCTGTCAAAGTGGGCTCATGGAATTATATTATCGAAGCCTCCTACGTTGTTCCCCTCCATTAGAGTTGCTCTTTATCAGTAGCTTGGTGTCTATGTAGTGTGTGTTTCGTGTTATATTATTGTCTGAGTTATGTATATATATCTGCACAAAATAAATATTATGGAGAGCAGATACCCCCCCATAAAAAAAATATCAATTTTTCCTTGGAGCGATAGAAGGGATTATATCTATAGCTCCAACACTACAGAAAAAAAATAGTTTAAGGGTTCTGGAGTAGTGTTTGGAGCTCCATCAATGGCTTAAATAATCGAAGAGATTTTTTTGTTGGTTTTCCTTTTCTCCTATCCTCTCCATCTTTAAGTGAATACTTTTATAGGTTTTTAGTTCGCGAGGTGAAGTGAACTGAAGACAATGAATTGTTTATATAAAGATGTACAATATAGGCCAAGTTGAAGTTATTCGTCTCCTATTTTATTATACTTATTCAAAATAGAGGAAACAAATGGAAATAGTAAAATAGATTACTGTTGGTAGTCTCTTATCTTTACTTTTTCTTCAGTCCCGTTTTAGTGTATGGTTCTTATAAATATAAGAGTTCTACTACTTCTTATTCCTATCCTTCTTATAATTATTACTATTAAGAGTTATGGAAGTGCAGGCGCATAGAAGGTAGTATTATTATCAGCCTTATTTCTTTTTATTGTATTTTCTTAGTATTTGATTAATCATCTGGTTTATACTCACATCATTGTTATCAGCCTCTTTTTGTAGAGCAAAAAATAAAGATGGGCGCAATGAAAGATATACCCTCTTGTTTCTGATTTCTTTTTTATTTCCGATTGTTTCTGTCGTATTACCTATAAATCCATCTAACACCTTGTGACTTATCTCATTGCGAGTATTTTCTGCGAAATCTGTCTTACTCATTGTTGATCTCCTAAAAATTCTTCTACAAACATCTCATAATCCTTTGCTACTTTACTCTTTGGTGCATAGTTGAGTATTGGCATGTTTTTAGCTTGAGCCTCGTTTACTACTATGGAATCTCTTATGGTTGTTTTGAATATTTTGGTGTTGAACTTCTTTGCTATCTCATGCATTAACCTTGCAAAGTCTCTGTTTAGCCTTGTCCTCTCTCTAAACATTGTAAGGAGAATTCCTCTTATAACAAGATCTTTGTTCCTCTGTTTCTGTATACTATCTATTATCTTATAGACACGATCTACTCCGTTTAGATCGTATTTTTCTGCTTGGGAAACTATGATCACAGAGCTCGATGCAACTAAAGCATTGATAGTTAATATGCATAGGGCTGGTGGGGTATCTATAACAATATAATCGTACTCATTACACAACTCATTTATCGCCTCTTTCATGGCATACTCTCTATTTGTATCTGTTATTACTATGTCTGCTTTAAATAACTCTTCATCTCCCGCCAGAATGTCACCTGTAACAAGACTTTGTATAGCTTCATTGATCCCAATCTTTTTAGTCAAAACATCTAACATGTTCCCTTTGCTTTGATCTGCCTGTATTGCCATTGTCAGATTGGCTTGTCCATCTAGATCTATAAATAATACTTTATACCCCTTCTTTTTTAGACCTATTCCAAGCGCATTGACTGTTGTTGTCTTGCCTGACCCACCTTTTTGGTTTACTACTGCGACTATCTCTCTCATTGTTGTCTCCTTGTCACCAATATAGTGTGCGTTTCATGTTACATTAGTGTCTGTACTGTGTATATAATATAACAACAATATTATATATGAACTTTGTTGTCAAAATTCGAATTTTAAGAAATAAAACGAAATGTGCTTTTATACCACGCTATTTTTCTTTGCTTATATAAGTTTGTTGTATTAAATTATGCGTGGGATGGATGATGATACCTGGAGAAGAAATATAAGGGACGCGAATGTAACGCATAAGACTAACTGACTGCACCTTCCCTTGAATATAAAATAATAAGAATATGACAAAAGGAACTTAAATAAAAAATATTAGGAGTAGTATAGGCTTAAAAAGTGTCAATATACACATGTACCACATATACTGAACACATGCAGATACACATATTGAGATGTGAGCATAACATTGATATGCCCATGAGACTCTGAGAGAAAAGGAAAAAGGGTAGGCCAGTCTTAGCGATCTTATTTTTTTACCATTATAATCACAAAATTGCACAAGCTAGCCCGATTACCAATACCACACTTATGTCATGTAAATTTAAGAAAATACGGCACAACAAAACAACCTAAATTACAAGTATATGATTTATACTAATATTTAATTTTTTTATCTTGAAGATTCTTCTACGGCAACGGCAACGGCAACTGACGCTCCTACCATAGGATTATTACCCATACCTACAAGACCCATCATTTCAACATGCGCCGGAACTGAGGAGGAACCCGCAAATTGAGCATCGCTGTGCATGCGTCCCATAGTATCCGTCATACCATAAGAAGCTGGCCCTGCCGCCATGTTGTCTGGATGTAAAGTCCTTCCAGTACCACCACCCGAAGCAACTGAAAAGTATTTTTTTTCATTTTCAATAGACCACTTTTTATAAGTACCGGCAACCGGATGTTGAAAACGCGTTGGATTTGTAGAATTACCTGTAATAGAAACGTCTACGCTTTCATTAATCATAATCGCAATGCCTTCATTTACGTCATCTGCACCATAAACCCTTACCTTTGATTTATCTCCATCTGAAAACGAAATCTCCTTCGTAATATTTAACTTACCTGTTGAATAATCATATTTAGTTTCAACGTGAGTAAAACCGTTTACACGACTTATAATGTAAGCCGCATCCTTACCTAACCCATTGAGAATAATCTTAAGAGATTTTTTGCGTACTTTATTTGCATTCCTTACAATACCTATCGCACCTTCAGCAGCTGCAAAACTCTCATGTCCAGCTAAAAAACAGAAACATTTTGTCTGCTCTCTAAGCAACATTGCTGCTAAATTGCCGTGTCCTAAACCCACTGAGCGTTGATCTGCCACGGAACCCGGAATACAAAAAGATTGTAAGCCAATACCTATTGTCTCGGCTGCATCAACCGCATTTTTAATACCTTTCTTAATAGCTAAAGCAGCACCGACAATATAAGCCCAAACTGCATTTTCAAAAGCAATAGGTTGAATGCCTTTGACAATCTTATCTACATCAATACCTTTACTAAAGCAAAGTTTCTGTGCTTCTTCCAAATCACTAATTCCATACTTTTCAATTATTGATTTTACTTGTTTTATTCTTCTTTCATAGTTTTCAAACGTAACCCCCATTTGCATCTCCTTATTCTTTCCTTGGATCAATTTTTTTTACCGCTTCGTCAAATCTACCATAAGAATTTACATTTTCCTCAAAAGCTTCTTTATGGGAAATACCTTTTTTAATAGCTTCCATCATTTTACCAAGATGCACAAATTTACAACCTATAACTTCATCTTTCTCATCCAGTCCAATTTCAAGAACATATCCCTCTGCCATTTCTAGATAACGAACACCCTTGGTATTTGTGCTATACATTGTACCTACCTGAGAGCGTAACCCTTTTCCCAAATCTTCCATACCAGAACCTATGGGAAGACCTCCTTCAGAAAATGCAGTTTGCGTTCTACCATAAGCTATTTGTAGAAAAAGCTCTCTCATGGCAGTATTAATAGCATCACAAACTAAATCAGAATTCAAAGCTTCTAAAATTGTTTTGCCGCTTAAAATTTCAGCTGCCATAGCCGCCGAATGCGTCATTCCGCTACAGCCAATTGTTTCAATTAAAGCTTCTTCGATAACACCTTTTTTAACATTTAACGTTAGCTTGCAAGTACCCTGCTGCGGGGCACACCAACCTATACCGTGCGTCAAACCGCTCATATCCGTAATTTGAGTAGATTTCACCCATTTCCCTTCTTCAGGAATAGGAGAAGGACCATGTTTAGCGCCTTTAGCTACGTATGTCATTCGCTGTACTTCGTGAGAGCATTCATAAGCGTATTTTTCTTTGCAGCAATTCATCTTTATCTCCTTAGACATGATAAAATATACACTCAAAAGTTACGTAACTATATCATAAGCGTATCATTTTTTTTATCTCTAAAACTGAAAACGGAGAGGGAGAGATTCGAACTCTCGGTACGGACTTTTATCCGTACACCGGTTTAGCAAACCAGCGCACTAGACCAGCTATGCGACCTCTCCATTACACCAAAAGAAATATGACTCGATATTAGCAGTGTCCGAATTATACTAAATAATGCCATTTTTAGCAACGCAATAAATTGCTTTTCAACACACTTATTTATATAATTTAGCGACTAATGTGGTATTACTAAAAGATGTTTAATTTAATCTAACAAAGCTGTGGAGAAAATAAAAAAATGGAATTGATTGACGGTAAAAAAATCTCAAATGAAAAAAGAGAAGAAATTAGAGAAAAAGTTGAGAAAATTAAACGGCAAACTGGAAAAGCTCCCGGACTCGCAACTATCCTAGTAGGTAAAAATCTGGCAAGTCAGATATACATCAAATCAAAAATTAAAGCATGCGAAAATGTTGGAATAAAATCTTTTCATTACAATCTCTATGAAAACTCATCAAAGGAAGAGATTATAAATTTAATAAAAAAATTAAACGAAAACTCAGAAATTGACGGTATTTTACTCCAATTGCCTCTTCCGCAAAACAAAGATGCTCAAGACTATATTAATTCAATTAATCCGTCAAAAGACGTGGACGGACTTCATCCTTTTAACGCAGGACTCCTCAACTTGTTAAAAAGCTGGGATGAGATAATCAAAAAAAACATCCTAGTTCCTTGTACTCCACTTGGAATTATGCATCTCCTATCTAAATCAAGCACTGAGGTTGCAAGCAAAACAGCAGTCATTATAGGACGGTCAAATCTAGTAGGCAAACCTTTGTCTATGCTCTTACTATCAAAAAACGCAACTGTCATAATCACTCATTCAAAAACAAAAAACTTAAAAGAAATATGCAAATCTGCAGATATTGTTATTGCGGCTATAGGTAAACCCAATTTTATAAACAAAGAGTTCATAAAAAATGGAATCGCACTTATAGATGTAGGCATTAACAGAGTTTCGGATAAAATATGTGGAGATGTAAATTTTGAATCAGTTAAAGATATGGATATAAAAATAACCACCGTTCCTGGCGGCGTAGGACCTATGACTATAACAATGCTTCTAGAAAATACTCTAAAAGCGTTTTACAGCAGAAAATAAATTAACTGAATATAGGAAAAAGAATATATTAAAAAAATCTCATTGTAAACGGAATTTTTTACTTTTTAGAATTTATGACACCAAATCCGGTATATTTTTGTAGTACTTCGGGTATTGTTACAGAACCATCTTCCTGCTGATAATTTTCAAGTATTGCTGCAAAAGTTCTTCCAACAGCAACTCCTGAACCGTTCAAAGTATGCACAAACTCTCTTTTTTTATTTTCTAAATATTTTATGTTCATTCTTCTAGCTTGAAAATCCTTAAAATTTGAACAAGACGAAATCTCCTTATACATTCCATTCCCTGCAAACCATACTTCTAAATCATAAGTTTTAGACGATGAAAAACCAATATCTCCCGTAGACAAAAGAACAAGTCTATAAGGAAGCTTCAATAATTCCAATACACTACCCGCATCAAGTACAAGAGATTCTAACTCTTCATCTGATGCTTCTGGCTTTACAAATTTTACAAGCTCAACTTTGTCAAATTGATGATTTCTTATAAGACCTTTAGTGTCTTTCCCGTAAGACCCGGCTTCTCTTCTAAAACACGCTGAATAAGAAACATACTTTTGCGGAAGAAAAGATTCTTTCAACACACAATCTCTATAAATATTAGTTACTGAAACTTCAGCAGTAGGTATCAAATACAAATCGTCGTTAGCACATCTAAACAAATCTTCTTCTAGATTAGGCAACTGTCCCGTGCCT
Organism: Candidatus Endomicrobiellum basalitermitum; assembly: GCA_031282525.1. Classification (GTDB taxonomy): domain Bacteria; phylum Elusimicrobiota; class Endomicrobiia; order Endomicrobiales; family Endomicrobiaceae; genus Endomicrobiellum; species Endomicrobiellum basalitermitum. Next base: position 7,613 of record JAITDN010000002.1, read on the forward strand.
CTCATTGAAGCACGATTTACAAGATAAGGCATCATTATTTCTTTATATCCATTTTGCTTATGAATATCCAAAAAAAACGAAATAATAGCCCTCTCCAGATCACATCCTTCATTTTTTAAAACGGCAAAACGCGAACCTGAAATTTTAGAAGCAATATTAAAATCAAGAATATCCAATTTCTCACCTATTTCCCAATGATATTTTGGGTTAAAAGAAAACTTCTTAGGCTCTCCCACGAACTTTATAATCTTATTGTCTATCGCATCTTTGCCTATAGGAACACTCTCATCAGGGATATTAGGAATACGTATAAGAAAATCCTCTATTTGATTTTCAACAGCTGAAAGTTGCTTATCCTGCTCCTGAATCCTATTCTTTAAAGCGTTTACATCTGAAGTAAAATAACTAGAAATATTCTTGTTTTCTTTTTTGAGTTTACCTATTTCTTCGGACCACCTATTTCTTTTAATTCTCAGTTGTTCTATTTCACTAACTAAAACTTTTCTTTCCTTATCCAAATTTAAAAGCTTATCTAAATCAATATTTTGATTTCTAGCTAACATCGCACGTTTGACTTTTTCTATATTCTCTCTAATAATTTTAATATCTAACATTTTTTCTACCTTATTCATTTGGATCTGTACCGCTAAAAATAACAATTATGACAGCCACAACCCACAATTACATTTCAACATATTGTTTTCTCTTAAGCAAACATTTCTCTATTTTGTATAACCATCAACATGTCGCAATTCAACAGAATGTTTAGATCCAATCGCTATTTCAACATCACTTATAAAACTATCCGAGCAGTCTGATAGATATTTAGTCTCAAGAGAAAAACTACCTCTTAACGCATCTTCTAAATCTATATAAACTCTTGTTTCGCCTTTATATTTCTCAAAAATTTTTTTCAGCTTCTCACATAAAGACTCATCATATTTCGAAGTTGGAAACATTATATGAATTTGTTTACATTCTATAGGAAATTTTTCTTTTGCTTCATCTATCGTCATTATTTCTTCAACTAATAATTCAACCTGTCCCTGAAAGCCTGTTAATCTACCTTTTACCACAACAACATTGTTGGGCTTAAGATAGTCACCAAATTTTTTAAAACTTTTAGGGAAAAGTACAGCATCTACTGTACCATGCAAATCTTCTATCTTAAATCTTGCGTAAAGTTCTTTTTTAGTTTTTGAAATAAGTTTCTTTATAACCACTATCATACCCGAAACGCAAACTTTTAAATCAGTATCTTCTTTAAGTAACGTAAGCTTATCAAGCCTAAAATTTGAGTAAGCGGCAAGATCTTCTTTTTTATCTATCAACGGATGACCAGAAAGATAAAAGCCCAAAACTTCTTTTTCAAATTCAAAAGCCTTAAAAGGCTCAAGTAATCGTGATTCTGATTCCCCTTTTTTCAACGAAGGCACGCTCATAGTAGCCTCATCAGTGATATCAAAAAGAAAACCCTGTACTGACTCCTTATCTTGTTTTGCCTTCGCAACTTCATCGATGGACGAGTCCATATTTTTAAGCAAAGCCGCCCTTATTGCAAATTTATTCGAACCAAAAGAATCAAAAACTCCAGCTTTTACAAGACTTTCAATAGCCTTTTTGTTTATTGAGTTTAAATCTATTCTATGTAAAAAATCATTCCAATCCTTAAAGTTATTAATTTGCACACCATTAAATCTTGCCTGTTCTATAGAACTCGTGACACCTTCTCCTACATTTTTAACGGCAAGAAGGCCAAAACGTATGTTAGAATCTTCTATTTTAAATTCACCATTGGAATATTGAACGTCAGGCGGCAATAACTTAATGCCAAAATTATTCATATCATCCAAATACATTACAAGTTTACTTTCCTCGTTGTCTTTCACAACTGAACGACCAATTTCGCTGTTAAGCAAAGCCGTAAAATACTCTAAAGGATAGTTTGCCTTTAAATAAGCTGTTCTGTAAGAAATTGAAGCATAGGCAGCAGAGTGGGACTTATTAAAACCATAACCGGCAAAAGCTACAATATTATTAAATATTTTCTCTGCAGTTTTTTTGTTAACGTCTTTTTTATTCGCACCACTTATAAATTTTTCTCTTTCTTTTTCAATAACCTCGGGAATTTTTTTACTCATAGCTTTACGCAAATTATCAGCCTCTCCCGGGGTAAAACCAGCAAGTATTTCAGACATTTTCATTACTTGTTCTTGATATAAAATTATGCCATAAGTATCTTTTAATATAGATTCTTGCAAAGGATGATCAAAAGCAATTTTTGTCTTGCCATGTTTACGGTTTACAAAATCATCTAACATTCCGGATCCCATAGGTCCTGGTCGGTACAAGGCAATTAAGGCTATTATATCCCCCATCTCGCTCGGTTTAAGTTTTCTTATTAAATCTCTCATTCCCCTACTTTCAAGTTGAAACACGCCCATAGTCTTAGCTTCAGATAGAAGTTCATAAGTTTTTCCATCATTTAATGAAATACAATCTAAATTAAAGTTAGGATTCTTCTCTTTTATATATTTAATACACTCATCAATAACAGTAAGCGTTCTTAAGCCTAAAAAGTCAACTTTTAAAAGTCCAAGTTGTGGCAACACGACACCATCATATTGGGTTGTAACTATATCTTTTGAGCCTTTTGCAAGTGGCGAATAATTTGTAATTTCTTCATTGGCTATGACCATACCTGCGGCATGCACTCCGGTATGTCTCTTTAAACCTTCGAGTTTTCGCGAAGCAGTAATAAGTTTTTCAATTTTTTCATCACTTTTAACAAGATTTGACAATTCTTCAGAGTTCTTCAATGCTTCAGCAATACTTACATTTTGTGGAATAAGTTTTGCAATGCTGTTAGATTCCTTAGGCGTAAAACCCATAACCCTCGCTACATCTTTTATAACAAGCCTGGATTGCATTGAACCGAATGTTATAATTTGAACACATCTTTCTTCACCGTACTTTTGGCGTACATAATTTATGATTTCATCACGTCCAGAATCAGCAAAATCTATATCTAAATCAGGCATAGAATGCCTGTCTGGATTTAAAAATCTTTCAAACAGCAAACCATATTTTAAGGGACAAATATCTGTGATTCCCAAAGTATAGGCAACCATAGCGCCCGCACCAGAACCTCTTCCAGGCCCCACTGAAATACCATGATCTTTCGCATATTTTATAAAGTCTGAAACTATTAAAAAATAAGAGGCAAATCCCATTTTGTTAATAATAGAAAGCTCATGTTTTAGTCGGTCTTCCTGCTCTCGTCCGACTCTACTGCCATATCTCAACGCAATTCCTTTACGACAAAGTGTTTCTAGATATTCAGAATCTGATTTATATCCTTCCGGCACTGGGAATAACGGCAGAAGAAGCTTATCCATAGCAATTTCAACATTGGTTTTCTCGGCAATTTCTAAAGTATTCTTTATAGCTTCAGGCACATAAGAAAATGTTTTTTGCATATCCTCCGCACTACGGTAATAAAAAAGGTCTGAACCAAAATGCAATCTCTTAGAATCATCTAGTATTTTACCTGTCCCAATACAAAGCAAAATATCGTGAATCTGATAATCTTCTTTTCTCAGAAAATGGCAATCGTTAGTTGCAACGAGCTGAATTGAGGTCCTCTTTGATAATTTAATCAAATCCGGTATTACCTTGTGCTGATCCTCAAGCCCATTATCCATAATTTCTATATAAAAATTATCCTTACCAAAAATGCCGCAATATTCTATTGCGGCATTTTGCGCTTTTTCAAAACTCCCTTTAAATAAATAAGACGCAACTTCACCTGCAAGACAACCCGAAAGAGCAATTAAACCCGAACTGTATCTCTTTAAAATTTCCTTATCAACACGCGGTTTATAGTAAAAACCCTCAGTAAAGCCTACGCTCACAATTCGCATAAGATTTTGATAACCTTTAAAATCCTTGGCAATCAAAGTTAGATGATTATAGTTCTCGTAGTTTTTATTCCTAGTATTGCTTCTATCAAATCGTGATTTTGGGGCGACGTATACTTCACAACCTATTATAGGCTTTATACCGCTCTTCTTTGCAGATTGATAAAATTCAATAGCTCCATACATATTGCCGTGGTCAGTAATAGCGAGAGCAGGCATTTTATATTCTTTAGCTATCAAATCAAAAAGCTCACTCGGATTACCATTATCATCTGTAACTCTACACGCACCATCAAGAAGAGAATATTCAGTGTGATTATGCAAATGTACAAATTCTGCAGCCATAAAAAAATATCCTGATTTTTTAACACCTATCCTAAACTAGTATAACAACTACACTAATCTGAAGTTATAAAAAAACTAATTCTTTTGAAAAATAGTATCTACTATTTTTTTATCTAATATCCATACTAAAAAAATCTTAACATGTTCCCAATACCTATTATCTTCATTTTAAAACTTATACCCAAACTCAACAAACTTAATTTCCCTTCTTTCATTTTACTAAGTCTATCACTTTAATATTTCTTCAACTTCATCCTTCTAGTGTAACAAGCTTCTTCCATTAACTATACTTACTTTAGACTTGTGCTTTTTTGCCTTTTTACTACATATCAAAAAACCCAAAGCAAAAAAATAAATGGTATTTTTTTACAACTTTAAATCATCATTTTGAGTATATCTACTTCTAAATTCTTTTTTCTCACCATCCATTCTATGAGTAAATATCAAAGACATAACATACAAACATATTCCTTGTTATTCATACCGCTTTCACAGGATAAACTTAAAAATAACTGTAGCTATTTTTAATTATACTTTTTTACCATATTTTTTACTATAAAAATTAAACATAAGTATGGATAAATCTCTTCCCATAATTGCAAAAAACTATAACCTTCTAATTTTTATTTATTATTACTATTTTACCTACCTAATTCTACTCATTTATTTACTACTTACATTTTATAGTAAGTAATATACGCAATTTTAGATGATTGATGGAACATAGTAAAAATATGAAGAGAACTAATTAACTGAATAATGATTCGGAAAAATAAAGCTTTATTTTCTTTAGTTAAAGTCTTTTTTAATCACTATATTTTGATTTACCTCATCAACATTTGATAAAATGAGTTTATGAAATTATGCAAGTTCTCTCAAAAAAGTAAAGAATATACATATAAAACTTTTACGGATAAGCAAAACAAGCTTCATGGGAAAAAGTTTGCCTCAATTCCCTTTAATAAACGACTTGTTTTTGTCCCTCATTGCATGAGAAATACAACAATTTGCACTGCTAAGGAAAAAGATAGTTATTATATTTGTTCGGAATGCTCTGGATGCAAAATAAACAAAATAAGTAAACTCGTAAAAAAACTAAATTACCAGACACTTTATATTCTAAAAGGCGGCAGGACAATTGAAAAGATAATAAAAGAGCAAAAACCAAAAGCGATTATAGGCATCGCTTGTTTTTTTGAAGGCTATCAAGCACTGAAAATATTAAAAGATGAAGATGTGGCAGTTCAGTTCGTCCCGCTTAAAAAAGACGGATGCGCCAATACGGATATAGATATAGATGAAGCAGAAAAGGTATTTAGATACGAAAATTAGCAATGTCTATATCTCATTTTTGCTCTTTGCATTATAATCACTCTTGGAATTAAAAATAGATTTAAAGAAAATTTAAAACAATCGAAATAATATCTTACTAAAAAAGAGAAAAGTACATAAAAGAATGAAAACACTAAAATTTAGCGAATTGAATTTATCAAATGAAATACTAAAAGCAGTTAAGGATTTGGGCTTTGAGGAAGCTACACCTATTCAAAGTCTATCAATACCTAAAATGATGACTGGAGCAGATATTGTAGGGCAAGCTCAAACCGGTACAGGAAAAACGGCGGCGTTTGGAATCCCCATCTTAGAGAAAGTCAACTCAAAGAACAGAAACGTTCAGTCAATAATCTTATGCCCAACCAGAGAACTCGCAATACAGGTTGCGGAGGAATTAAAGCTTTTTTCAAAATACAAAAGGGGCATTGACATAGTACCAATTTACGGTGGACAACCTATTCAAAGACAAATGGTTGCTCTTTCAAAAGGAGCACAAATTGTCATAGGAACACCGGGTAGGATTATGGATCATTTAGAACGCAAGACTCTAAAACTTGACACAACTTCAACAGTTGTTTTAGATGAGGCAGATGAAATGCTAGATATGGGTTTTAGAGAAGACATAGAGTTAATTCTAAAATCTATGCCTGAAAAAAGACAAACTGTTTTCTTTTCGGCCACAATGCCAAAAGAATTTTTATTTCTTACAAAAAAATATCAACAATATCCTGAAATTATAAAAGTCGTAAGTGAAAAACTAACCGTCCCCTCAATTGAACAATACTATTTTGACATAAGAGAACATCAAAAACTTGAAGCTCTCGCAAGATGTCTTGACATGTATAGTCCAAAACTTTCACTTGTTTTTTGCAACACAAAAAAAAGAGTTGATGAGGTCGCGACAGCCCTTCAAGTAAGAGGTTATTGCGCCGACGCAATTCATGGTGATATGAACCAGTCTCAGAGAGATAGAGTTATGGCAAAATTTAGAAACGGTTCAGTAGAAATCCTCATAGCCACTGATGTTGCAGCGAGAGGAATAGATGTTGAAAACATAGATATGGTTTTCAATTTTGATATTCCCAAAGACGATGAAAATTACGTACACAGAATTGGGAGAACAGGTAGAGCTGGGAAAGCAGGTAAAGCATACAACTTTGTCGCTGGGAAAGATATTTATAAACTCAGAGACATCCAAAGATACACAAAAGCAATTATAAAAAGAAAAAATGTTCCGTCACTCGCTGATGTTGAAAACACAAAAACAACGATCATGTTAGACAAAATAAGAGAAGTCTTAAAAGGAAAAGATTTAGAAAAATATGCAAGAATGACCGAATCTTTGATTTCAGATGAGGTTACTTCTTTAGATGTTGCAGCAGCACTTTTAAAAATGACATTCGTCGCAGAAAAAAAAGAACAAAAATCTGATATTTTTGCAAAAGAAAACGAAATGATAAGACTCTTTATTAATCTAGGTAAAAAAGATAATGTAAAAGCAGGAGATTTAGTAGGCGCTATCACAAGCGAGGCCAGATTAGATGACAAATTAATTAGAAACATTAAAATTTTAGATGCGTTTTCGTTTATAGAAGTTCCGCAAGAATACGTTGACAAGATAGTTAACACTCTACAGTCAAGCAACATCAAGGGGAAAAAGGTTTTTATAGGTCCTGCAAAAAGAAAATCTTTTGATAAAGAAAAAACTCCGAATTTTAAATATTATCCCAAAAATAAAAATACAAAATATTAGAGGATATATGCCATTATTTGAATTTATATGTAAAAAATGCAACGAAAAATTTGAGTTGCTTGTTTTAAGTGAAGGAAAAATAGAATGTCCTAAGTGCAAGAGCAGTGAAGTTACAAAACAATTTTCAAGTTTTTCATCATCGTCGTCTTTAAACTGTACTTCAACAGACTTTTGCCCATCAGTTGTTGGTAATAAACATAAATGCCCAAACGGATGTTGCCATCATTGAGGTAAGTTTACAAGAGTAGTAGCTATGGTATGGCAAGATAAAGAAAAAAAGTAACCCATAAATATGAGAGTTTTGTCAATAGGAACACAAATATTTGAAAATTGTATATATTAAGCAATTTACTAAAAAAATATACAAATAAAAAATCATAAAAAGTGCAAGAAATAGATAATAAAAACTAAACTTGTAAAATAAACTTACATGTTAACCCAATTACAGATATAAAAGACGTATTAATATGAATTACTTAAAAGAAGACACTATTTCTGCATTATCAACTGCAGCTGGAAAATCCGCTATTGCGGTTATACGTTTGTCCGGTAATGAATCATTTTGCATAATGAATAAGATACTTAAAACTCATTCCAAGCCAGATCAACAAGTTAAACACGGATATATAATAGATGGGGCAGAAAAAAAAGACGAGGTTATATGTACTTTTTTTAAATCGCCATATACGTATACCGGCGAAGATTTAGTAGAAATTTCAGTACACGGAAACCCTGTAATAATAAACGAAGTTTTAAATCTAACATACAAAAACGGAGCTAGACCGGCAGAACCGGGTGAGTTTACTTATAGAGCATTTTTAAATGGGAAAATAGATCTTACAGAAGCGGAAGCAGTGTGTGCTTTAATAGCAAGTAAGACGAAAACATCTGCGAAAGCCGCTTTAAATAACATATCTGGAAAACTTTCTTCAAAAGTAAAAAACATAAAAGATTCTTTAACAAATCTCATTGCCTTTATGGAAGTAAATCTAGATCATCCCGATGAAAATATTATGTTTTTGTCGCTCGATGAAAAACTTTCAAGGCTTGATTCTTATATAAAAGACGTGAAGTATCTTTTAAATTTTTATAAAACAAGCAAAATTTTACAGCACGGAATAAAAGCAGCCATTATAGGGAAACCGAATACCGGAAAGTCCTCGTTATTAAATACAATTTTAGGCAAAAATAGAGCAATTGTCACAGACACTGCAGGAACCACAACAGATACAATTGAAGGAGTAATAGACTGCAACGGTATTCCCATCACACTTATAGATACCGCAGGCATAAGAATCAATACCAATAATTCAATAGAATTTTTAGGGCAGGAGAAAACTAAGGAAACAGTTTCAGAAGCCGATATATTAGTATGGCTGTTTGATTCTTCTTGTGAATTAGATGAGAACGATATCAAAATAGCAAATTTTCTGGAAAAATCTAACCCAGACACACCTATTGTAGTGATGCTAAATAAATCTGATCTCTATCCAAAATTATCTTTCGCTGATATATCAAAATCTCTAAAACTTACTTTTTTTGCCTTTTTATCACTATCTACAAAAACTGGAACAGGTATTGCAGAATTGTTAAAAGAATTTTATAAATTTTCAGGTGCTTTAGACTCCCCCAATGACTATCTAATGATAAACTTTCGTCATTACAATCTCTTACGAAACGCCTTGGAGTTCTTAATAAAAACAAAACAGATATTATCTATGAAAAATGCTGATGAAATTGCTTGCTTTGAAGCTGTCAACGCTCAGATGGCTTTAAACAAAATTTTAGGAATAAATGCCACAGAGGATATTTTAGATACAATTTTCTCTACCTTTTGTATCGGCAAATAATAATCCCCCAAAAATAATCTTCAACAAAACACTCAATAAATAAAGCACACATAAATAGAAAACTAACTATACACACTTGTATTATCAAAGCAATATGACATATATCACATTGACGTTAATATATGAAGTCACGATCCTAAGCACGCCATTTTACAAAAATTAATTTAACAGGGAAGCACAAATGCCACAAAAGTATGGACAGAACTTTTTAACTGATAAAAATATCGCAAATAATATAGTTAATGCCGCAAATCTAACAAAGCAAGACGAGGTCTTAGAAATTGGACCTGGTAAAGGCATTTTAACAAAAATTATACTATCTCAATCAAAATATCTTACTGCAGTTGAAATAGACAATAAATTATTCCACAAACTAAATAACTATATAACACTAAATAACATCAAAAACATTAAAGTAATAAACGGAAATTTTCTTAAATACAATGTTCCAACTACTAAACTCAAGATTATTTCAAATCTCCCTTACAATATAGGTACAGCTATAATTCAAAAAATTCTGCCTTTAGAAAATTGGAGTTGTGCCATTTTGATGCTTCAAAGAGAAGTAGCAAGACGACTTAGCGCTCATACAGAAACCAAAAGCTATGGTTACATTTCAATATTCACCTCATATTATGCCGAATGTAAAATCTTATTTGATGTTTCTCCAAAATGTTTTAATCCTCAACCTAAAGTCGTTTCATCCGTTATAAAACTTATAAATAAAAATCAAAAACAGCCTGAAGCAATATTTTTTGAGTTTATTAAGCATTTTTTTAGCATGCGCAGAAAAACAATCTTAAACTGCCTAGCATCATTCAAACATTTAGAATTAGAAAAGAATAGTGCATTACAAATTATAAACGCTTGTAATTTAAATCCATTATTAAGGCCAGATAAACTTTCCACTTTAGATTTTTTTCGCTTGACAAACGAAATGAAAAAACGTATAATTTATCGTCTATAAAAGTTAATTTGGGGGAAACAAAATGTGTAAAAAAAAGACAAATTTCCAACTCTTGTTTATTAACTTATCAACAATTGTTGATAACATGGAGATAATATGAATATTCCTGTTTTAGATTTATGGCAAAAGGTTGTTAATAACATTAAACCATCTATGACTGCGGAGACTTATAATTTGTGGGTCAATCCTTTAAAACCTATAGCTCTTGAAAGTAACACTTTTATTTTAGAAGTCCCCAATACATATTTTTCACAATGGATAGCAAATAATCAACAGAAAAATATTGAACAAACTCTTTCATGCTCCTGTGGATATCCAATAATTTTAGAGTTGAGACCAAAACAAAATATATCAGACATAATAAAAAAAGTAGAAGACACTCCTAAACGCGTAGATATACCACTCCAAACAATGCAAAAAGACCAGATAAATCATAAATATTTCTTTTCTGGTTTCGTCATCGGTACATCTAATAGATTTGCACATGGATGTTGTGAAGCAGTCGCAAAAAACCCAGGTAAACAATTTAACCCTTTATTCCTTTACAGCGGAGTGGGATTAGGAAAAACGCATCTATTACATGCTATAGGAAACTTTATAAAGCAGTCAACACCAAATTTAAAAGTCCTTTATGTCACATGTGAGAAGTTTGTCACGGAATTCATAGAATCAATTCGCTTTGACAAAATATCAAACTTTAAAAGCAAATATAGAAGCTTGGACTGCCTACTGATTGATGACATCCAGTTTTTAGTAGGCAAAGAAAGCTCTCAAGAAGAATTCTTTCATATGTTTAACAATCTCTTTGATTCAAAAAAGCAAGTTGTTATCTCTTCTGACAGACCACCAAAAGAACTTGAAGGTGCTGAGGAAAGGCTAATTTCAAGATTTGAGTGGGGTATTATAGCCGATATACAGCCCCCAGATTTAGAAACAAGAATCGCGATCTTACGCAAAAAATCCGAGGAAGATAAAGTATATATTCCAGATGATGTTATTTTACATATAGCAAAACAAATTAAATCAAACATAAGACAACTTGAGGGTTCTTTATTGAAAATAAGCGCTTTTTCAGAGTTTACAGGCGTACCTCTAACTATGGACTCTGTACAAAAAATGCTTAAAGATATCATAAAAACAGATGATCATAAACAAATAACAATAGAAGACGTACAAAAAGTTATTTCAGAAGAATTTAATATAGATATTAGAGATTTAAAATCAAAACGCAGAACAGACGCTATTGCCTTCCCAAGACAAATTGCAATGTATCTTGTGAGAACACTATCTGATGAGTTTTCAACCACAACAATTGGTAACGCTTTTGGAGGAAGAGACCATTCTACTGTTATGTATGCCTGTAATAAGGTAAAAGAAAAAATGAACTCTGATCCGTATTTCAATGCCAAAATTAATCAGATTGTCAAAAAAATACGCGATGCAACAGAATGAGCATAACTTAGTTGATAATGTACACAAAATTAGTACAGTAAAAAGCTTATGTTAACAATGTTGATAACATAAGCTTTTTACTAACATGATTATTTTTATTAAACTTTCAATAATTTGTGCTTATAAATATATATTTTAAAAGTAATTAAAAAGTTTTCAATAATATACAGATTGTTATTAAATATAAGGGATTTTTCAATTTTTTGGGGGAAAAACAATAATGAATGTAATCTGTGGAAAAGATGAGTTATTAAGAGGTATACAAACAGTATCTTTAACAGGGTCACCTAGGTGTACTCTCCCTGTATTATCAAATTTTTTATTTGAAACTAAAGGGGATAAAATAAAACTTTCTTCTACTGATCTTGAAATAGCAATAGAATGTTATATTAAAGGTGAAATAATTGAGGACGGTGGGGTTACAATACCTACGAAGAAATTTTCAAATATTGTAAAAGAACTCATCATGGACAAAGAAATAGAAATCAGAGCAGACGAGACAAGTCACATAAACATTACATCTGGAAAATCAAAGTTTAATCTTATGGGAATTTCAAAGTCAGAGTATCCTGTTATACCAATTTTCTCTAGGGAAAATTGTTTTACAATTGAGAAAGAGATCTTTACTCAAATGCTAAGAAAGACTGTTTTTTCGGTATCCAAGGATTTACAGAGGTATGTCTTAAACGGAGTTTATTTTGTAATGATGGATAACAAACTCAGCATGGTTGCTACAGATGGTAGGCGACTTGCTTATGTTGAAAATAAAAGTATAAAGGAAACAACAAATGGAAGAGCCATAGTTCCTACGAAAGCCGTAAACGATATATTGAGATTATTGTCTTCAGATACAAAATCCAAAAATATAAAGATTAGTATCACTACTAATCAAGTAGCTACAGAAATCGACGACATAGTTTTTCTCTCAATACTTATAGACGGAACCTTTCCAAGTTATGAACAAGTAATTCCTAAAAATTTAAAATTAAAGATAAAATTAAATGTAAAGGATACTCTTGCTGCGGTAAAACAGATGGCTATTCTAACTGAGAACAGACCTTCATCTGATGTATCGTCATCTGTAAAGTTTTACTTTGACGCAGATGTCTTAAAAATTTCAGCCTCGACAGCGGGAATTGGTTCTGGAGAAGTCGAGCTTGAGGTGGAATATAAAGATAAGCCATCGGAGATTAACTTTAATCCTAATTTTGTAAAGGAAGTTTTACAAAATATTGATGAAGATTTTGCTATGTTTGAATTTAGTGACTCTTTAAATCCTGTATTGATATATCCAGAAAAGAATAAAGACTATCTTTATGTCATAATGCCGATGAGAATTTAAGTATGTCGTGGACATCCTCTAGAAAAGTAATAGGTTTATTAAGGAAACAACTTGGATTAGATGATGTTTTTTTTACATTGGAGAGGGTTTGGGATAAAGAAGTTGGTGTAGAAGGCGTTGAAATAACTGGATATAAAAATGGAACAATTTTTGCACAAACCCAGAGTTCAGTTGCAAATTATGAGCTTATAATACGCAAAAAAGAAATAGTTAAAAAATTAAATCAATATATAGGCACCCCTAAAATAAAAAATATAAAGGTAAGTATAAAATAGAACTTTTATATTTTAAATTTTTTAAGTTGTATAGCTAGATTAGTCACAATTAAAGAGGGATTTTTATGGAAAATGAAAAATTGAAAAACGAAACTTCTAAGAATGGCAACTATGATGCATCCAATATTCAAATTCTTGAAGGATTGGAGGCTGTACGAAAAAGACCAGCCATGTATATCGGCTCAATAGGCATTCATGGACTTCATCATTTGGTTTACGAAGTAGTGGATAATTCAATAGACGAAGTTCTTGCAGGTTACTGTAAGAATATTGATGTCACCATTCATAATGACAATTCTATAACAGTATTAGATAATGGTCGTGGAATCCCGATAGATTCTCATCCAGATCCCAAGTTTAAAGGAATATCAGCATTAGAAATAGTGCTTACAAAACTCCATGCAGGTGGAAAATTTGATAAAGACTCGTATAAAGTTTCGGGTGGACTTCATGGTGTAGGGGTATCGTGTGTAAATGCTTTAAGCGATTCACTAGATGTTGAAGTTTACCGCAATGGTAATATATACAAGCAAAGTTACTCTAAGGGCAAACCTTTAGGAGCTGTTAAAAAGATCGGAAAAACTGAAGAAGTAGGAACAAGAGTAACATTTCATCCAGACCCAGAAATTTTCTCAGTAACTACCTATTCCTTTGATATCCTTACAAATAGATTAAGGGAACTTGCATTTTTAAATGCAGGTGCACATATTAGAATTACAGATGAAAGGGAGAATAAAGAACACACTTTTGACTATGATGGAGGTATAAAAACTTTTGTACAGTATTTGAATGCAAATAAGAATATTATTAATAAAGAGCCGATATATTTTTCAAAAGCAAAAGACGATGTAAATATTGAAGTTGCTATGCAGTATAATGATTCGTATAATGAGCGCGTTTTTACTTTTGTGAATAATATCAATACCGTTGAAGGCGGAACTCATTTGTCTGGATTTCGTTCTGCTTTGACGAGATCGGTCAACGAGTATGTAAGGAAAAATGAAGTATCAAAAGTCAAGAATTTAAAGCTTTCTGGCGAAGATGTACGCGAGGGGCTTACCGCTGTCATTTCAATTAAAACTCCCAATCCTCAATTTGAAGGACAGACCAAAACAAAGCTTGGTAATTCTGAAATTGAAGGTATAACACAGTCTATAGTTAATGATGCTCTTACGACTTTTTTTGAAGAAAATCCTAGCATTGCAAGTCAGATTTTAGATAAAGCAATTAATGCTGCAGAGGCTAGAGAGGCCGCAAGAAAAGCAAGAGAGCTTACTAGAAGGAAGGGAGCTCTTGATTCTGCGTCTCTTCCAGGAAAACTTGCAGATTGCTCTGAAAGAGATCCACAGAAGACAGAATTGTTTATTGTTGAAGGAGATTCTGCGGGTGGCTCTGCAAAACAGGGGAGAAATAGAGCTTTTCAGGCAATATTGCCTTTAAAAGGGAAAATTTTAAATGTAGAGAAATCCCGTCTTACAAAAATGCTTGCAAACGATGAAATAAGGACATTAGTAACAGCGATTGGTGCAGGCATAGGTAGAGATGAACAAGATTTTGATATAAATAAGGTTCGTTATCATAAGATTATAATCATGACAGATGCTGATGTTGATGGTGCTCATATAAGAACACTACTCCTTACATTTTTTTATAGACAAATGCCACAACTTTTAAATAAAGGGTATATATACATAGCTCAGCCACCGCTTTACAAAGTTAAGAAAAATAAAAAAGAGCTATATTTAGATTCGGAAGAAGAACTAGATAAATTTTTATTTCAACAAGCGTTAGATGGATTGTCAATGTCTCTTATGCGTCGTGGTAAAGAAATAAAGACAATTAAAAGTAATGCGTTGCGAAAAATAATTGCAAATATGAGTAAGCTTGATATGCTTTTAAATAGAATACAGAAAAAGGGAATGGATTGGAAAGAGTATATTAAATTTAAAAATGAAGGGAAGTTGCCGCTTTACAGAGTACTGGAAGGTAAAAATATCAGATATTTTTATTCTGACAAAGAGTTTAAAGAATTTAAAAATCAACTACTTGAAAAATGCAATGAAGCTTATGTTTCACCACAACAAGATGATAAGTTTGTTAGAATTAGCGAAAATCAGTTTCAAGTTGATAACACTACGATACCTAATTATAGAGATTTATGGGAATTGCCGCGCATAAATAATCTTGTAGAACAGCTTGAAGCTGAGGGGTTAGATATGGAAAATTATGACAAAAAGTGTGAAATGCCCGTTTATAAACTTCAAGATGAAGAAAAAAAAACTCAAGGAAATGTTTATGAACTATATTCTGCAACGGAACTTATTGAGACGGTAAGAGAGCTTGGTAATAAAGGTGCAACAATTCAAAGATATAAAGGGCTCGGAGAAATGAATCCCAAGCAACTTTGGGAAACTACAATGGATGTTGAAAATAGGAAACTTTTGCGGGTAACTCTTGAAGACGCCGTTGAAACAGATCGAATATTTACAACTTTAATGGGTGACCAAGTAGAGCCGAGAAGAGTTTTTATACAAACTCATGCTTTAGATGTAAGGAATTTAGATATTTGAGTGGTAAAAAGTGTAATAGAATAAAAGTTTTATATCTAAATAATTAAAAAATAGTTAAGGATGGATGAAGACTTTTAGAGAGAAAGTAAGATTCATAAAATTTAAAGAATTGGAAGTAGAATTACTTTGAGACATAAAAATGCATGTAAAGTTTGAAATAATTCATCATTTTCTTGATGGCAATGCAATTTAATAGTTAATACATATTTTACCTAGAAAGTATTTAAAGGCAAATATAGATACGTATTATAATGTTTTGTTTAATATATCACAAAAGATGGTAACCGGTAAAATGAGATTTGTTTTTTTTATTGAGGTTGCGGTAAAACAGTCTAAAAGAAATACATTAAATGTAGGAAAAAAATTATTAATATAAATTAGAATTGAACAAAGAGGATGGGAATGACGAAAAACATTAATGAGCAGGAAGGAGCAGTAGCTTCTGGAGTTATTGCTACAAGTATTGTACCGCGAAATATTGAAGATGAAATGAAAAGTTCCTACATTGATTATGCTATGAGTGTGATCATTGGAAGAGCTTTACCTGATGTTCGAGATGGATTAAAACCTGTTCATAGAAGAATACTTTATGCTATGAAAGAAATGGGCTTAAAGCATAATAGTGCATATAAAAAATCTGCTAGAATTGTTGGAGATGTGTTGGGTAAGTATCATCCTCACGGCGATGCAGCAGTTTATGGTGCTATGGTCAGAATGGTACAAGATTTTTCATTGAGATATCCGATGATTGATGGTCAAGGAAACTTCGGAAGTATAGACGGTGACTTTGCGGCGGCAATGCGTTATACTGAAGTGAGGATGGATGCAATTACTGATGAAATGCTTATGGATTTAGATAAAAATACCGTTGATTTTATTCCAAATTATGATGGTTCATTAAAAGAGCCTATCATACTTCCAACAAAACTCCCAAGTCTTTTGATTAATGGGTCGGCGGGTATAGCTGTAGGTATGGCTACGAATATTCCTACTCACAATATTGATGAGGTTAGCGATGCGTTAATAGCTTTAATTAACGATGAAGAACTTTCAGTTTCACAAATAGCAAAATATATTAAGGGCCCAGATTTTCCTACAGGAGCAATAATTTTAGGTAAAAACGGAATCATTGATTATATGGAAAAAGGCAGAGGCTCGGTAAAAACCAGAGCTAAAGTTTATGTAGAAAAAATTAAAGGTGATAGTAGAGAAGCAATAATAGTAAATGAGATTCCTTATCAGGTTAATAAGGCGAATCTTATAAGTTCTATTGCTGATTTAGTAAAAGATAAAAAGATTGATGGCATTTCCGATTTGCGTGATGAGTCTGATCGCGATGGCATAAGAATAGTTGTTGAAGTTAAAAGAGGTGCAAATGCACAGGTTATTTTAAATTACTTGTATAAACATACTCAGATGCAGTCATCCTTTGGTGTTATAATGCTCGCACTTGTAAATAACAGACCTAAGATTATGAATATTAAGGAAATCTTAACTCATCATATTGAGCATAGAAAAGTTGTTATTACAAGAAGAACAGAGTTTGACTTACGAAAAGCTGAAAATAGACTACATATTTTAGAAGGTTTGAAAATAGCAATTGATAATATTGACGATGTTATTAAGTGTATTAAAGAATCTTCAGATGAAAATATTGCACGTTCAAATTTAATGTCAAAATTTTTTTTGACTAAGATCCAGGCTGAATCTATTTTAGAAATGAAAATTCGTCAACTGACTGGATTAAAAAGGAAAGAAATTGAAGATGAACGCTGGGAGGTTAAAGAGCTTATTGAAGAGCTTCGTTCCATATTAGCAGATTCAAGAAAAATTTTGACCATAATTAAAAATGAGATTGTAGATATAAAGAAAAAATATGGTGATAAGAGAAGAACACAAATTCAAACTGAAGAAGAAGTTGACTTTAATATTGAAGATTTGATTCAAGAGGAAGAGGTTGCGGTAACAATGTCACATTCTGGGTATATTAAGAGAATACCGCTTGATACCTACAAGGCGCAGCATAGGGGTGGAAGAGGAATAACTGGAATGAACACGAAAGAAGAAGATTTTGTGGAAAATTTGTTTATTACGAGTTCTCATTCTTATATGTTGTTTTTTACGACTCGTGGAAGACTCTACTGGAATAGAGTTTATGAGATTCCTGAAGGGTCGAGAACGTCAAAAGGAAAGGCTATAGTAAATTTCTTAAAGCTGCAAGGAACTGAAGAGAAAATTACTGCAGCAATTCCTATAAAATCTTTTGATTCTAGGTATGTCAAAGATGAATATCTACTTATGTGTACGAAGAAAGGCATAATTAAAAAAATTGCTCTTCATGAGTTTGCCAATCCTAGAAAGGGCGGTATAATAGCGATTAGGCTTAGAGAAGGCGATATTTTAAAAGAAGTTAAAGCTATAGAAAAGAAGACTGAAGTTGTAATTGCAACTAAAAAAGGCATGGCTATAAAATTTAAAGAAAGCGATATACGCACAATAGGACGAAGTTCTATAGGAGTAAAAGGCATTTCTCTCAAAAATGATGATGAAGTTATAGGCATGGAAGTCTTTTCTTCGAAGGATGTTTTTCTATCTGTCTCTGAGAATGGTTACGGCAAAAGAACATACGTAGGAAAATATCGTCTTCAAAATAGAGGTGGGTATGGGGTTATAAATATACAGACAACAGAAAGGAATGGGAATGTCGTCGGAATTAAAAAGACAAACGATAGTGAAGAAATAATAATTGTCACACAAAAAGGTATAACCATAAGACTTAGAGCCAAAAATATATCCGTTATAGGAAGAAATACTCAAGGTGTTCGTCTTGTTCGTCTTGATGACGATGATAAAGTTGCAAAGGTTGCAACAATTACACCTTCTGAATAGAAAATGAGAATAACAAAATTAGAAGTTCAATTAAAAAAAAGAATTACAAAATAAAAAAGATCTTTATTTTTTTTCTAGTTATTTACATTTTTTAATCTTAGAAATTTTATATCCTGCGTAAACTACTAATACCCAAATTGGAAGTGCGATAACTTGTTTTGTCATTGAAAGTTGTGGCGATATTGCCATAACGACTAAGATAAAAAAAATAAACAATAGAGAAGCGTAGTTTGAATATGGATAAAGCGGCGATGGAAATAAAGTCTTCTGATTTTCAAGGTTTTTTTGTTTTTTGAACTTAATGTGGGATATGGTAATCAACATCCAGTTGAGAATTATACACATAACTACAAAGCTCATAACTATTTTAAATGCTTCAGACCAGTTTGGCATAAAATAATTTAGTGGTACTACTGAAAATGTCAAAATGCCCGATAGTAAAAGAGCTGGGATAGGCACTCCATTTTTAGTTGTTTTTTTTAAAACGTCAGGTGCATTATTTTGCAAAGCAAGGCCGTAAATTGTACGACTATTGCTATAAATGCAACCGCTATAAACCGATAACGCGGCTGTTAAAATGATGAAATTAAGTGTCCATGCAGCGTATTTGAACCCTATTTTGTCAAATATAATTACGAATGGACTATCGTTTGCATTTAAATTGCTCCAGTGATAGAGTGATAAGAGTATGATTAAAGAAGCGACGTAAAGAAATAAAATGCGCGACACTACTTGATTAATGGCTTTGGGTATGGTTTTTTTAGGATCTAAGGTTTCAGCGGCTGTAATACCCACTAGTTCTAAGCCGCCAAAAGCAAAGATTACTATTGGTAAGGTAGTTATGAGTCCGACAATCCCGTGTGGGAAAAATCCATTGAAAATGGAATTTTCTATATTTTTACCCGTTGCTGACCACAAATTTTTGAAAGTTGCACCGTCAACCAAACTTGGATTTATGATTAATATGTACAGTCCTGTCAAAATCATTGCACACATTGCAATGATTTTGACGATTGCAAACCAGAATTCTATTTCAGCGTAAGCTTTTACGGCACTGAGATTTATTATATTTGTGAGTATGAAAAAAAAGAGGGTTGTTTTCCATGTTTCCAGCGTTGGGAACCAATATTGAAGATAAGCTGCCATAGCTGTTAACTCTGCCATGCCTACCATAACATATATAATCCAGTAATTCCAACCTGCTAAAAAGCCCGGGAAGTTCCCCCAGTACTTATTTGCAAAATGACTAAGAGAGCCTGCAACAGGTTCTTCAGTGTTCATTTCGCCTAATTGGCGCATAATCGAGAAAATCAAGATACCAGCGCTTGCATAACCTAGGATGACTGCCGGACCTGCTATAAAAATTGCACTTCCAGTTGCTAAGAATAAACCTGTACCGATAGTTCCGCCGATCGTAATGAACTGAATATGACGATTTGTTAATTTGCGTTTTAAATTACTTTCATGTGATTGCGACATAAAATAAACTCCCAATAATAAAATTATAAACAAAGCAGGAATAAGAATATAAACAGAAATGTTAAATAATTATTTTAATGACATTTTCAAGTTTCGTATTTTGATTATTACATAACGCTATCCGTTTATTAGTTATTAACAAATATTATACAAAAATTGAAAAAAAGCTTCAAGGTATTGAAAGAATTTTTAATTAATGGTTCTTATAAAGACATTAATTTTTTATAATATTATTTTAACTAAGAGAGGTTTGTATTATTTAAGTTGAAAAATAGAATGGAGTGGGTGTAATACGAGGTACTAGTAGTTTCAATAGCATAAATGTAAGGTTGAACGTTCAAAGGATAGTTTGATAAGATTGGAGTTTGTAAATTTAATTTGTTTCACGTGAAACTTGTGAATCTGGAGGAGAGTATTAAATGGAGTTTTTTAATGCGTAAGATAGTTGCGATAGCTAATCAAAAAGGTGGAGTTGGAAAAACTACAACCGCAATTAATCTAGCGGTTAGCTTGGGCACATTTGGGGGTGTAAATGTTTATTGATTGATATGGACCCGCAAAGTGATACGACTACTGGGTTTGGGATTAATAAAAATGTTCTTGAAAGAGATATTTATGATGTTTTAGTAAATCAAATTACTTTAGAAAATATTCTTCATAATACTATTATAAATCGGCTTGATCTTGATCTTGTGCCTGCGACTACCGGCTTAAGTGGAGCTGAAGTAGATTTAGTAAATATGAATGACAGAGAGAAAAAGTTAAAATTTGCATTGGAAAGATTTCATGGAATGTATAAATATATTATTATAGATTGCCCCCCCATCTCTTGGATTACTCACAATAAATGCTTTGGTTGCAGCGGATAGTGTTTTGATTCCTATGCAATGTGAATTTTTTGCCTTAGAAGGACTAGGGCAACTTTCGGAGACAATCTCTGTATTGATGCAAAATTACAATTTAAATTTAGAGGGTGTTCTGTTTACAATGTATGATTCCAGAGCTAACTTAGTAGAACAGGTAGTAGGAGAAGTGAAAAAGTTTTTTAAAGAAAAGGTTTGTGAAACAAAAATACCAAGAACGATAAAACTTGCTGAAGCGCCAAGTTTTGGGAAGCCTGTTTTGTTATATGATCCATCGTGTAAAGGTGCTCAAGCTTATTTAGATTTTGCAAAAGAGTTTATTGTAAGGCAAATTTTAAGATGAGTTTTAACAGGTTATTGGGTTTTGGATTGTAAAATTTGAAAAGTTTGTAGACAAGTTGTATAAATATACATTAAAATTCTGTTTTATATTAGTAATTAATCAATGATGTTTATATATTTTTATTAACTATAAATAATGGGAGAGTTTATGTATAAGAAGGCATTGGGAAGGGGATTGGAATCTTTAATGCCGTTATTAATGACAAATAGAGCATCTATAGAGGAAAAAATAATAACGATACCATTAAACAAAGTTAAATCTAATAGATTTCAGCCAAGAAATAAATTTGATGAGACAAAACTTCAAGAACTCGCGGATTCAATAAAAAAGCATGGACTTGCTCAACCTATTTTGGTTTCTGAGTTAATAGTTTCGGGTGAGTATGAAATTATTGCAGGAGAAAGAAGATTTAGAGCATCTAAACTGATTGGCAATAAGGATATAAAGGCTATAGTAAGACATTCTGTAAATGACAGGCAGAGATTTGATTTAGCATTAATTGAGAATATTCAGAGAGAAAATTTAGATCCCATTGAAGAAGCAAAAGCTTTTAAAAGACTTGTAGATGAATTTGGACATACACATGAACAGATTGCAAAAATTGTCGGTAAAGATAGACCTGTAGTCTCGAATGCATTAAGACTTTTATCTTTACCTGAAGATGTTCAATTGCTAATAAGTGAAGGTAGAATTTCGTCAGGGCATGGCAAGATTCTTGCTGGTATAAATAATGGGAATAAAATAAGAATGATTGTAAATAAAATATTAGATGAAAAACTCTCAGTAAGAGCAGTAGAGAAAATTGCCTCAAGTATTGGTTTTAATGAGAAATCTTACGGACAAAATAAACAGAGGCAAGAACAAGAAATAGAATTGGTGAATTTGAAAGAAAAAATTCAAAGAAAACTTGACACAAAAGCAAATGTTTTTGGAACTACTAGAAAAGGCAAAATAGAAATTTATTATTACTCTTTAGAGGATTTTGAAAGAATTACAAAAGAACTTAATTTTACCTGTTGATAAGTTGATTTTGTTTTTTTGTTTAAAATATGAATATAAGAATATGTTATGAAGATAATTCACAAAAATATGTTGAAAAATAAATAGAATTTGCTTGTTGATAAATTGTTGATAAGTTACTATGGATGAGCATGAATAAGCATAGCTAATTAAGCATATGATTTTTTTAAATTTTCCTTTAAAGAGCAATCTTGTAAAAGAAAGAAGTGTTTAAATATTTTTTCATTTGTTGTATAAATTATTATAAAAAAACAAAATGATAAATAAGATTGAAATAAATGATGAATTTAGACAAGCGTATAATTTGATAAACAAAACCTGTGATTGCGTTTTCATTACAGGAAATGCGGGTAGCGGTAAGACTACTTTTTTGCATTATTACATGTCTTGTGCGGGTAAAAAGGCCGTTGTTCTTGCAACTACTGGTGTAGCTGCTCTTAATTGTGGTGGTGAGACGATACACTCATTTTTTAATTTTAAACCTGATGTGACTATTTCAAAAATAAAAAAAAAGAAACTTTCCCCAAAATCCATATATAAAAAAGTTGAAACAATTATCATTGACGAAGTTTCAATGTTGCGTTGTGATGTTTTGGACTGTATAGATAAGTTTTTGAAATTAAATAGAGAAAAACTTCAAAACCCGTTTGGTGGTGTGCAAATTGTTTTTATAGGAGATTTAAAACAATTGCCTCCTGTAGTAAATAAAGAAGAGCAATATATATTTAATTCCATATATGAATCTCCTTATTTTTTAAGTGCGAATTCGCTAAAAAAATGTGTTCTAAATATTGTAGAATTTAAGAAAATATATAGGCAAAAAAACACTGAGTTTATAAAATTATTAAATGCTGTACGTGATGGTGAGATAACTGATAGGGATCTTGAAGAACTTAACAAGAAGGTGTCGGTTAATATTTTAGATGGACCGATGAGAGTATATTTGACAACTACAAATAAAAAAGCTACGTCTATAAATCGTAGCTATCTTTCAAAAATAAAACATAAACAGGCAATTTTTACTGCGAAAACTGAAAATATTAAGAAAGGTTTAAAAGCTTTTCCGGCGGAGCATGACCTTGTGATAAAGAAAGGTGCTCAGATAATGATGTTAAATAATGATGTAAATTATAGATGGGTAAATGGTAGTATTGGTGTAATTAAAGATATAAAAAATGATAGTTATTCTGACAATACATTAATACATGTGAAGTTTCCGAACGGAATAGTTGAGTGTGTTGAGCCTTATAAGTGGGAATTGTTTAAATATAAATGGAATGAAGAGCTAGAACAGATAGAAACTGAAAGTGCGGGTTTTTTTAAACAATACCCCCTAAAACTTTCGTGGGCGATTACTATACATAAAAGTCAAGGAAAAACATTTGACAATGTTATTATAGATATGGAGCAAGGCCCATTCGTTCTCGGACAATTGTATGTTGCATTAAGTCGTTGTACTTCTTTTGATGGAATAACACTTTCAAGGCCACTTAGCAAAAGAGATATTCTTGCCCCCAGGTTTCCATTTTGAAATTAATTGAATAAATAACCGCAATAGTATGTATTATTTGCGATTTATAAATTCCTCGCTTTCACGTAATTGCTTATTTATTATTAATTGAAAAAATTTGGTTAAAGATAGAGGGAGAGATGGCCGAGCGGTTTAAGGCGCAGTCCTGGAAAGACTGTTTATCTGAAAGGGTAACTAGGGTTCGAATCCCTATCTCTCCGATACTTTTTAATAATTTAGCACAATGCAATAAATAATCTTCAATAGTTTGTAATTATGGATTTAAGGTGAGAAATGATAAAGTGATAGAAGAGGTAGATAATGAAAAAAAGATTAAAGATATAGAAAAAGAGTCTATGGAAGATGGAGTTTTTTTAAAAATGATAAGAAATTTATATGTCTCTGCGGGGTGGAAAAATCCGACAATCTTACGATATTATAGAGGTTGTGAAATTTTATGTGGCATTAAATTCTTTTCAGTATGCAATTTTTGTAAAATATCAAGGATGTAAGAGAATATCTATGCACTTTGTTTCATCATGTGCTTTCTGATATAAACTAGTTGTTAATATTGATCGTTATTATAAAGACAACAATTTGTAAAATCAGATCAATGTTTATAAAACTCTAAAGAGTCAAATTAAATTTTAGTTCTTTATTGGTTTGGAGACATAAAAATTTTTGTATATAATCTATAAATATTATGTGGTTAGGTGCAAGTTTTACATAAAAAGTATAGTGCGAAATGTCTATTGTTTTTTCATCTTATTAAAAGTCCTGTGTATGTTTGTGTTTTGATGTTTTGTTGTTCATAGCTTTGTTAAAACAGTCCACTTAAAAGTAGAATTTTATTTTTATAATGATGTAAGATCAAATTTTAAACGCTTTGTTTAAGGATATTAATCCGGATTAGTTGCTATAGTTATAAATTTGTTGCTGCCATCGTCTAGCGGTTTAGGACATCGCCCTCTCAAGGCGAAGGTCACGGGTTCAAATCCCGTTGGCAGCGCGTTTATTAGCTTGTTTAATGTTTTACAAGAATATGTGAAATGCGCCCATAGCTTAATTGGATAGAGCATTTGACTACGAATCAAAAGGTTGGAGGTTCAAATCCTCTTGGGCGCGGTGTTATTTGCTCATAATTTATTGAAGTGTATTTTAAAATTGTAAACGCATCGAAGAGGGTGTTTATTTTTTTTTACTCAAAATAAAAGATACTGTTGTATTTCATAATTTGTAGCATTTTAGAAAATTGAGTTTACTTTCATATTTTATGTTTTTTAAGATATGTTATATTATTTTCTACAAGAGATATATAATATGATGGAGAAGTCAAAACTGCATCAGCATTATAGTGAGTCGAATAGATATTAAACTGAAACAATTTTATGAGAAAAAACATTGCAATTGCTATGTTATTTAATATTCTTTTTATATTTTTGACTTTATTTCTTTTTGTATACACAAACATATTTTTTTTATTTTTAATTTTCCCTTTTATTCCCTTAATATTTTTTAAGAGTTTTGGAATAAAACTATTGAGAAATGAAAATGACAATAATTTAGAAAAACAACTAGTGATAAAACAAGAGATTATGGATGATATTTATCAAACCATAAACTATACGAAAAGAAGATATAAGAGTGACTTAATAAATAAAAATATTATGTTGTTGAGAGATCTAGAGAAATTAAAAAAACAGATTGATAAAGCTAGAATTGATGAAAATTGCAAAAGGGAATTGAGAGATTATTTAGATAAACAAATTGCTTAAAGCTAATTTATAATAATTAACAGAGTATTCAAGTGATATACTTTATGTCCTGTTTTATTTCTGATGTATATTGAGAAGTTTAAATATTAAACAATTTAGTGGTTAAACTTGTGGATATTTTTTAAGGAGTAAATTTATATTCTTTTTGCATTCATAGTTTCTTTAACTTTTAACAGCTCTCCTACATTTCTATAATTTAAATCTTCATATACTTTATTTACATCTTGCAAAACAAAATACCATATTTATACATTTTTGATGTGTAGGAAAGTTTTGTTTATCAGGATATTGTGGTTATGTGATGTGTTTTTCTTTTCTCTATATAAAAATTATCATACATAGTGATTTTTATATTTTTTTGTATAATGCTAGAAAAGTTACTAAAATTTAAGAAGCATAAAGGATGGAGAATTTAAGAATGAGCTTAAAAGAGAAAGTTGAAAAAGTGTTGGAATCTGTGAGATCGCAGTTGCAATCAGATGGTGGTAATGTCGAATTGGTAGATGTGAGTGAAGACGGGATCGTAAAAGTTATGCTTACGGGGGCTTGTGGTCATTGTCCCATGTCTTCTATGACTTTGCAGCATACTGTTGCAAATGCAATTAAACAGGCAGTTCCGGAAATAAAAGAGGTCAAATCAATATAATTTTCAATTAAGAAATTTTTGTATATTGTCTTAATTGTAACCTTGTATAAATCAAAAGATTTTTACATAAGCGAATGTGAAGGTTACGTGTTTAAAAAAGTCTTAGGGGAAAATGAGATGAGTCTTGTAGTAATGAAATTTGGTGGCTCTTCCTTAGCGAATGCTGATAAGATGAAGCGTGTTGCAGAGAGAATAATTATAAAAAAGAAAAGTGGTAATAAGGTTATTGCAGTAGTTTCGGCACCCGGAGACACAACTGATGACTTGATTAAGATGGCTGATAAGATTACTTGTAATCCTTCTATTAGGGAAATGGATATGTTGCTTGCGACAGGCGAGATGATTTCTATTTCACTTCTTGCAATGACAATTGGCGCTATGGGAGAAAAAGTGATTTCTATGACGGGGCCACAAGCTGGCATCTTAGCAAATGATGATTATACACGTGCAAGAATAAGAGAAATCAATCCTCAAAAAATTAATGATCAGCTTGCAAAAGATAATATTGTTATAGTTGCTGGTTTCCAGGCCTTAAATTCTATAGGTGATGTAACCACATTAGGTAGAGGTGGGTCAGATTTAACCGCGGTGGCATTAGCGGCTGCTCTAAAATCTGATTCATGTGAAATATATTCCGATGTGGAGGGTGTATATACTACTGATCCAAGATTTGTGAAAGATGCAAAAAAGATTGATTATATATCTTACGATGAAATGCTTGAGATGGCAGGCTCTGGGTCTCAAGTGTTGCAGTCAAGAAGCATTGAAGTGGCAAAAAAGTTTAATGTTGAAATACATTCAAGAAGTACTTTTAGTGAAAATGAAGGAACGATAATAACAAGCGAAGAAAAAATTAAGGGGAAGAAAATGGAATCCTTTTCAATCTCGGGAATATCATTTGATAAGAATCAAGTTAAATTTACAATATCTGTATTGGATGCTCCTGATATTGTTGCAAAAATTTTTAGTCATTGTTCGAAAGTTGGCATAATTATAGATATGCTTAGCCAATCTGTTTCAAATAAAACTAATATTATTTCTTTCGTCGTGAATAGAAGTGATATAAAAAAAACACAGGAAGAACTTGATAAAATAACTTCAGATTATAGAGTTTCGATTTCTTGTGACAAACATGTTGCGAAAGTTTCAATTATAGGGGTGGGTATAAAAAGTCATGGTATTGTAGCTGCGAAGATGTTTGAAACATTGCATAAAAGTAACATAGGTATTAATATGGTTTCCATAAGTGAGATTAAAATATCGTGTATTATAAATGAATCTGATGTGCTAAAGGCGTTGGAAGAAATACATAAAGAGTTTGGACTTTCTAAAAAGTAGATTAAAGGAATTTATAATGAAATCAAAAGGATTTACTTTAATAGAATTTGTAATGGTAATTGCTATAGTAGGCACATTAAGTATTATGGCAATTCCTGTATATAGAAAATATATAGAAAAAAACAAAAATTTCTCAAAGAAATACATTTACGAAAAGTCTTTGAATTAAGAATTTCTTTATGAAAAAGTGCGTAAACATAAGCGCTAATTTTATAAAAACAGTAAAGGAAGTTACTACGAAGAGAAATTATACTGACTTCCTTTACTATCCTTATTTTCTAGAAAGCAGTTAAAAGTTTTTGATAACTTATTAGTGGCCAATATTCATCTGAAACTAAATCTTCTACACTATCAACTTTTTCTCTTAATGTAGATAGAATTTCTGCACCTTCAGATGCAAATTTTTCAGAAGTTACGATAAGATTATCGTGCTCTGATGAAATGAAATTTTCTAACTCTTTACTATGTACTTTTATTTCTTCATATATTTTAATTAACGTTTTTATTTCTTTTGAAATTGTTTCCGATTTTATGTCGATTGATTGCGTTTAAATTTTTGCTTGTTTTTGCTAAAGCATTTATTTGTTTAAAGATTGCTGGAAAGAGTAAGGTGTTTACAGTTTTGATTGCATATTTATATTCAATTTCTTTTGTTCTTATATAGTTTTCAAATTTTATCTCTACTTTTGATTTTAGTTCTCTCTCAGTTAATATGTTGTATTTTGCAAAACAGTTTACTGTATCTTCTTTGAGAAAAAGTTTCAATGCTTCCGGGGTATTTTTAGCATCAGGCAATCCTCTTTTTGCAGCTTCTTTATGCCAATCCTGTGAATATCCGTTTTTCTCAAATCTTATATCTTTTATTTCTGTAATCAGTTCTTTTACCACTTCTAAGGCTTTATTTTTTACGTCTTCTCCATTTTTTAACTTAATTTTAATTCGCTTATATATCTCATCAAATCCATAAGTTACGATTACGATAATGTTTATAATATATTCCAGCTTCCGAAGGATTTGCCGAAGAACCAAGAGCTCTAAACTCAAACTTATTACCTGTGAAAGCGATAGGTGAGGTTCTATTTCTGTCTGAATAATCTTTGCTAACTTTCGGAAGGTTTTTTACGCCTAGTGTGATTTCGTTTATTATATTAGCTTTTTCTATTGAGTCTAGAAGTTCGCTTATATAATATTCCCCTAAATAAACTGACATGATTGCCGGTGGAGCTTCGTTCGCTCTCAATCTATGGTCGTTACCAGCGTCTGCAACACTTGCTCTTAAAATTCCACCAAATTTTTTTACTCCCAATAAACTGCAATAATAGCCAAGAGAGAGGAGATTTAGAAGGTTCAAAATAATTAGAGCCGGTATTGTCGCCTATTGACCAATTAAAATGCTTTCCAGAACCATTTACACCAGCAAATGGTTTTTCATGTAAGGATAGCAACCATATTGTGTTTATCAGCGATTTTTTTGAGAATTTCCATTATTTGAAGATTACTATCTATTGCTAAATTTTCTTCCTGATGAAGAGGTGCTAACTCAAATTGATTTGGAGCGACTTCATTATGTCTTGTTTTTACTGGGATGCCTCTACGATAAAGTTCATGATCAAAGTCTTCCATAAATTCTAAGATGTTTTTTTTGATGTTTCCAAAATAATGATCTTCCATCTGTTGACCCTTTGCTGGTTTATTGCCAAACAAAGTTCTCCCGGTAACGATTATGTCGGGTCTTGACTTTATTGCCTCTTTAGAAAGAAGGAAATACTCCTGTTCTATGCCTACAAAAACTTTTATTTGCTTTGCATTTTTATTTCCAAGAAGTTTTTGAAGATTTATTGCTTTTTCGTTTAGTACTGTAAGGGATCTTAGTAAAGGGGTTTTAAGATCAAGAACCTCTCCAGTCCACGAAAGAAAAACAGAAGGTATTACTAATGTTTTAGTCTTACCTGCTCCCAAGGAGGAACACTGGTGACATCGGATCCCAGGCTCTACATATCCTCGTGCTTCAAAAGTTGATCTTATTCCACCTGAAGGAAAAGAAGATGCATCAGGTTCAGATTGTACAAGCTGTGAAGCTGAAAATCTTTCTATTATTTTTCTGTTTTCGCCATAATCTATAAACGCGTCGTGTTTTTGCGCGGTGCCTCCTCTTTGAGGTTGGAACCAATGTGTAAAATGAGTTGCCCCGTTTTCAAGTGCCCACTCTTTCATCGCATGGGCAACTTCGCCAGCTATTGATTAATCTAAAGGTTCTGAGTTGTCAATAGTTGCTATAAGTTTTTTATAAATGTTTTTACTTAACTTCTGTTCCATTACTTTCTTTGTAAATACTAGTTCCTCGTAGTAGTCATGAATTGATTTCATTTCTCCTCCTTATTATTTTAGTTTTGACATATTTTTAATGTTAGTCAAAAATAAAGAGAGTGTGTTAAAAGCTTTTGTTAAGATGCTCATTTTGTAACGTTTAGTATGTAAATTATAATTATAATACTGCATAATACATAACGCCCTGCATATATAATCCATTTACCCACAGGTTTAGAACGTCCGCTCTGGATTTCTCCTATAACATTGCTTGATGGGACAACCCAAAAAAGGAATATGGCACTAAATAAAGTGCATATTGGAATAAGATGCATTTCAAGAATATTAATAAATCCTCTGATTTGCCCTACTATAAAAATATTGCACATTAATATTATTGTTGTACAAACGGATACTATAGCCCAAGTACGTGGTATTTTAAATTTATTTTGTAGTAATTCAACTATAGTCTCAATCATACCTATGAGAGAAGTAAGAGCAGCAAAGAATACTGCAATAAAGAAAATAACCATAAGAATTTGTCCTAAAGCTAAACATTTGAAGATTTCAGGCATTGTTATGAACATAAGAGGTGGTCCAGAATTGATATCTTTACCAAAGGCGAATACGGCAGGGATTATTAACATGGCGGCCATTATTGAGGCAAGTGTGTCTAAAAATACAATATTTTTTGCAGAAGAAACTATATCATCGCTTTTTTTTGAGTAAGAACCATATACGATCATGGTTGAACCTCTTAATGATAAAGAGTAAAAAACTTGTCCCAATGCTAACATCCATGTTGTAGGGTTAATCAAGCATTCCCATCTTGGAGTAAAGAGGTACTTATATCCTTCTGAAGCATGTGGAAGAAAAGCGACTCTTATAATTAAAACAAAAAACAAAACAATAATCGCGGGGATCATGAGTTTACAACATTTCTCAATTACTTTCTTTTTACTATTAATAGAACCAGATAGAATAACAGTTACAGTAATCCACAATATAATTTTGTCATTAATAGCCATATTATAATATCGGGTGCTATCAGATGTCGTAAAAGCAGGTCCGATAATAGAGTCCGCTAAAAAGCGGACAACCCAGGCTACGATTAAAGTATAGCCTATTGCTTGCACTAAAGCTACTAAAACACATATCCAACCAATAGTTTCTCCTAGTTTTCCTTTTTTACCTCGCATTTCTAAAGCTTTTTTGAAGGCTCCTATTGGTCCAGTCCCTGTAAGTCTGCCTATGGTGATTTCACCGATTAAGGCGGTAATTCCTAAAACTATTACACAGGTAATGTATGGAATCAGAAAAGCTGCACCTCCAAGCTCCCCTACACGGTAAGGAAATAACCATATGTTTCCTAATCCTATAGCCGAACCAGCAGCGGCAAAAATCAGGCCCCATTTTGATGAAAATGAATCTTTGTTAGAGCTAGAACTCATAATAACAATTTCTCCCTTAAATATAAAATTAAGATACCTTATGAGATTGATCTTTTTATTCAATTATTCAATATCTTTGCATCTACTTAATTCTCATACAATTTTCGTATTCTATCAAATAAATTGCATTTTTTTACATTTTTGACTATATGAAATCTTAAAATTCTATATATTTTTCTAACTTTAATATTTATAATTATGGTTTTTTAAATTATTGTATGGATTGATAGGGGATAGGAATAGAGGTAAAAGTACATAAGATCAAAATAAGTATGGTCCTTAAATTTTGACTTTTGCCCATATTTTGACATCAAATCAAGATTTTGGTATAATAGACAGAATTATAATACGCGCGAATATATTAAACATTGTAAAATAATTGTTTACTAAACGTATAAGCGCGCAATTGCTTAATTTGTTATAACAGAGGACTATATATAATGAAAAGGACATTTCAACCAAATAAGGACAGAAGAAAAAAAAAGATAGGTTTTATGGCTAGAATGGCGACGGCTAGTGGTAGAAGAATTTTAAGTGCACGTAGAAGAAAAGGCCGTAAAGTTATAAGTGCATAAAATTGTGCAGATGAGTGGTAATGGGGAAGATTGTTATAAGACGTAGCTTATCAAAAAAGATATTATTAAGAAAAACATTTTCTTTTACATATTTTGAGAAATTACATTTGCAAAAAGATTTTAATAAAGTTTTTGAGAAAGGGTTGAGACTTAAAAACAAAAGTATAAAAATTTTAGTTTATAAAAGGAATGATGGATCTGTCACAAGAAGACTGGGGCTTGTTACGCCAAGAAAAGTAGGGAAAGCAGTAATAAGAAACAAGGTGAAAAGAAGATTGAGAGAAATTTTTAGACTTAATAAACATTTTTTGGAACCGGGTATAGATTTGATTTTTATTTCTAGAGCGGAAACTGCTCTTTTGAATTATAGTAGTCTAAAAAAAAATGTTTTGGACTTGCTTAAAGATGCTAAGTTTTACATGGATTTGGAGTAATGTGTGAAAGGAATAGCGCTTTTTTTAATCAAATATTATAAATTTATGTCTAAATTTACTCCACCTAGATGTCGTTTCCTACCTAGTTGTTCTAATTATGCTTATCAAGCAATAGAAATTTATGGTTTTTTCAAAGGTTCTTTTTTAGCTTTTAAAAGAATTATTCGCTGTAATCCGTTTTGTAAAGCAGGATTTGACCATATCCCTTTGCCAAAAAAGAAAAATTAATGTCATAAGATAAGGAAACTAAATGCAAAAAAATTCTATTTTGTTTATAATTTTATCGCTTTTTACGGTTTTGAGCTGGTATTTTCTTATTGCTCCACGCTATCATCAGCAGCTTCCACAACAAGTGGAGCAAACTCGGAATGATGCTGTCATCTCAAATGGTAGTTTACTTGAGACTAAGAGTGCCAATAAGTATATAGAAGAAAATATAAATATTGAAACTGAGAAATATAAAGCGGTTTTGACAAATAAAGGGGCTGCGATTATAAGTTGGTCTATTAAAGAAAAAAACGGACAAATGGTAGATTTGGTAGTTCCAGAATCTGTACCTGTTCTGGCAAACTTCCCAAATGAAATTTATAAAGTAGTTTCAAAATCCAATAAAAAAGTGGTTTTTGAACATATTTCTGTAGATGGATGGAAAATCACAAAAACATATAATTTTTCAGATTTTTATATGCACAATCTAAGTGTTTCTATTGAGAAATCTCATGAGGTTTCTTTCCCTGAGATAATTTTTAAATGGGGGCCTGGTCTTGGTACTGATGCCAAAGAGATAAAGGAAAATACTTTAGTGACAAAAATCTCAGCTTATACTGCAACGGTTCCCAACAAGATTGAAAGACTTAAAAATGTATCTAAATCTGCTGCTTTATATAAATGGGTAGCTATAGATAATAAGTACTTTCTAGCTGTATTTATACCTGTGAAATTTGCAGATTTTGATAAAATTATATCATCCAGAATAGATAAAAAGTATCCTTATTCTCTTGCTTTTACGGCAATAGTTCCTAAGAATATCAATAAAAAAGATTATTCCATTAACTTCTATTTGGGCCATAAAAGTTATAAGTATTTGAAAACTTATAATTTTGGATTTGAAAAAACTGTAGATTTTGGTTTCTTCGGATTTTTGGGAAAAATTGCCTTTGAGGTTCTAACATTTTTCCATAAGCTTACTAACAATTACGGCTGGGCTATTATAATGCTTACCGCTGTTATACAAATTTTAGTTTTGCCGTTAACTTTAAAAAGTTTTAAATCCGCTGCAGCAATGAAAAATATTCAACCTATAGTAAAAGATATTCAAACAAAATATAAAGATAATCCACAAAGACTTCAAGCTGAAATGTTAAATGTGTATAGGTCGCAAAAAATTAATCCTTTGGGTGGATGCCTGCCTATGCTTTTGCAACTTCCTATTTTTTGGGCGTTTTTTACAATGTTAAGAAACGTTTATGAGTTAAGAAATGAGAATTGGATTTTTTGGATAAAGGATCTATCCGCTGCAGATCACTTTATGCGTATAGGTTCTTTTAACTTTAATTTTCTCCCTTTAATAATGGGTGTAGGAATGTTTTTTCAACAAAGAATGACGACTGTCACTTCAGATCCTACGCAAAGAAAAATGATGTATATAATGCCTATAGTTTTTACTTTTATGTTTTGGTCTTTTCCATCAGGCCTTGTTATATATTGGATTACTAGCAGTATGATATCAACAATAGAGCAGTATTTTATAGTAAAAAAAGCAAGATTCATATAAAACGCATTTGATTATGCCATTAAACCCAGTGAAAGTTCAGAGAATTAAGGCAAGTGAATCCGTTTTTGTGTTGGCTTTATTAGTAAGTAGAGGTTTTGATTATGCAAAAAGTAGAATTTAAAGGTAAAACAGTAACTGAAGCTATAAATAAAGGTTTGTCACACTTTGGATGTGATAAGGAGTGTGTTAAAATAAAAATTGTAAACGAAGGTTCAAGGGGCCTATTCGGACCTATTGGGATAAAGCCGGGGGATTGTTTTAATATCAATTAATGTTGAAAGTAGAAGTAAGACTGCAATACCGAATTGATTATGATTATGGCATAAATCTTTTTGTTTTTATGTTTATTTAGTGGGAATGAATTGAATATAAGTAAAAATACATGCCTGGTGTTTAAACGTGATATAGCTATTTTCAAAAACACTCGTTGATATATTAAGTCCTATAACAGTTTATAGTGTCGTATCGCAATGTATTGTTTACTGCTTTTAATCGAAGTTGAATAAAAAACAGTAATGTTGTAAAACCTAATCTGTTGAATCTATAGAATGCAAAGGAGAGATGGCCGAGTGGTTTAAGGCGATAGTCTTGAAAACTGTTATAGAGGAAACTCTATCGGGGGTTCAAATCCCTCTCTCTCCGCATATCTTTTTTGTTATAAGAAAATAAATTGAGTGTTTGGATTTTGCTCTTAGAGTAACATTTTAGAAATTCCAGTGTAAACGGCGTTAGCTCCGTAGAGAGTAGAAAAATGTTGTATTTAGTTTAAAAAATGAATCTTATGGGTAATAAGAAAAGTTGATTTTTTGTATTCATAAAAAATTGCTAATATCAAGTTTCAGTTTGGATAAATTGGAATCTTTTATTATAAGTAAGAAAGTAAAAAATATTTAATAATTGTAACAACAAATTTCCCGTAGTAAAATAAATTTGTAGACTGCTTGCTAAATTAATTGTATTTTAAATAAGTCTAAGTTTTAGAGTCATAAAGGCATTATACTTGGATGGCCTAAGTCATATGCCTCTTCTTAAAATTCATCCCCTTCTCCTATATATAATAGAATAGGCCATGACATCTCGCACATGCATCTGGATCTTCAGTTTGACTAACAGACAAAACTAATCACCGTTCTTATCCATCCCACCCACACCTATCACTCCCAAACGCATAGACAGATAGATTGTGGAAATTAGCAAACAGCTAATGCAAAAGTACAACAAGCCATAATCATCAAAATAAATTTCTTCATAATACATCCTCCTTTTTTAATCTAATAAATAACTTCTAGAATACTACTTATTCATGTTTCATATGTATGGTAATATAAATAGTGCTGTCGTAAATAGGTCTTTAATACAATCAATCAATCACCTCTTCGCCTCTATTGTAATACATCTTTTAACTTTGATTAGGACGAAGTGACAGGAGAGTTAGTTGTTGCCGGGATGGATAATTTAGGGAAAGGCTTGTATTCAATATTATTAAAAAGGAGGAGAAAAAAACACAGGCAATTGTAGATCTGTATCTACATCATGGTTTACAACTTTTCCGCCGGATTTTACCTTAAGTTTTTTTGCCACAGCCCCATTTTCTATATCCAAAGTTCCGCCCTTGCAGACAGTTGTGTTAATTGACAAGGAGGATATATCCCGTATCATTTGCTTTCCACCATCGTGTATTATTGTATCAATCGCTACACCATCAGCTCTAACGTACTGACTAGCACCTTTGTTAATTGTAGTGATTTTTGTTATCCCTCCTACAACTCCTTGAACACCACCAGAATTTATAATTGTATCAGACACAGTTGCTGTATAGGATGGACTACTTGTATTAGTGTTGTACTTATTGCCGTTCCACCCTTATAAACAAGTTGTGACCCGTTGTTAATCGCAGTATTTGTAGCCACACCACATCGCGTCGATAATTGTATTTCGCCATTTATTATAGTACCTGGAGCCGCCCCATTAACAATTTGCAACCCTTTCTCTTCTATTGTAGTCTGCCCCGCCCATCCACCATCATCTACGTACTGAAAACCTAAGGGTTTTATTCTTGTGCTAAAAGCCTTACCATTATCATACACCATCTGTCTACCACCAGCCTCAACCGTAACATTCTCGGTTTTACCACCAGCCCATACTATCTGCGTTTCACCAGCTGAAATTACTTCATTCTTTACAACCATGCCTTTTGTAACCTCTTTAGTACATTTAGCATAAACTATTTGATTACTAGAAGAAATAAAAAGTACCCCAATTACAAACAAAATAAAACCTATACTACAACGCTTGTTTATTATGTTTTCCTCCACCCCTTCTCCTCTTATATGATCTGAGTTGTGCCTGCATTATATTATTAAAAGAGTTAACTTAAAAGTCCATTGCAATAGTGTTTTAACGCACACCATAGCTCTAAATATGCATTATTTTTTGGTTTAAGGTAAAAAACTTTTAGTAATATGATATGTATATCATACATATGAATTGGATAGCTGGTTAGATTAGAATTAGAAATGGAAAGTAAATGAAGAAGTTAATAGCGTTAGTGCTATGTTTCGTGTCAAATGTTGCTTTAGCAAGTTCAGGTTGCACTGAAACATCCTACACGGAATTTTATAAATGCAAGGAAACAGCTGGCATATAAAACGACAGAAAGATCTTTAAATGTGTAGGGGAATATTGGCGAGAAAATGAAATCCTGAGACATTATTGTGTCACTTATAATGTTTCAGAGTTCAACGAAATAGCTAAAAATTATGAAAATGATATATTCAAATGTAAGATGGGCACATTATTCAAGAAAAGCAGGAAAATGGGTTACGTGGATTGTATCATCAAAAGGCAAACATTGAGGAGAAAATTATAAGTTTAGAACACAATGAAGGATTTTGCGGTATCACCTGTTTTAAAGCTAGAATTGAAAAGAAAAAGAGTGAGATTGAGGAGTCAAAGCTTCTTGCCACTGGATACAAACACATGAGCGAGATTGACAAAATTACTCTTGACATATTTAAAATTTGGAAAAGTAATTGACAAAAAGGGTTTAGTATTATTTATTAATCATAAGTGATTTTAAGTAGCTATACTAATAAATAAGCCACTGTAGATATACAAATTGACAAAGTAGAGTGTATTTATTATAATCCTGAGCTATCTAACTTATACGTAGGAGTAGATGAATTGATTGAGTTTTGTGGAGGTATTTAATGACGGTGCGATTACGGTTGCAAAGAAAAGGCAAACCTAAGAGGCCTTATTATAGGGTTGTAGCTATCGATCAGAGATCTAAGAGAGATGGAAAACCTGTTGAAGTTCTTGGACAATATGATCCAATGTCTGAATGTAATAAATTTAACGTTGATATCGGAAGGGTGAATTATTGGCTAAGTGTTGGAGCGAAAGCTTCTGAGACGGTAAGTGTATTGATAAAAAGGGTCAAATAATAGACGAAAGTAAGTAAATAACTAAATTTGCATATAATTGCGGAGGGGGTTTGTTTATGAAAGAATTGGTGCTTTTAATTGCTAAGGCTTTGGTTGATAATCCGGATAAGATAGATGTGAAAGAAATTGTTGGTGAGAAAACCACTGTTGTGGAATTGAAGGTTGCTGATGGAGATAAAGGGAAAATTATCGGCAAGGAGGGTAGAATTATAAAAGCAATAAGAATTATTGTGAATTCTGCTTCTGCAAAGCTTGATAAGAGAGCAACTGTTGAAGTTGTAGAATGATATAAAATGAAGTCTAAAAAAAATTATATAAAACGAAAAGTATCCGGTGCTAATATTGTAGGGTTTGAGGTCTTTGATCAAAATGGGGAGCTAATAGGGATTCTTTCTAGTATTATGTCGACTAGCAGTAGTGATATATGGATTGTAAAGTGTTGCAATGAAGAAATTTTAATTCCCGCTTTAAGAAGTGTAGTGAGAGAAGTGAATGTATTAAGAAAAAAGATTTTTGTTGTTTTACCTAAAGAATATGAAGATGTTTATAGTCATATGAAATCTGTAGATGATGTCCTTGAGTACAAGGTGTGCTTTATGTATGAAGATTGATATACTTACTATATTCCCTAGAATGTTTAAAGGACCTTTTTCAGAAAGTTTGATAAGTAGAGCATCTCGAAAAAAAATTCTTAAGGTTGATACTGTTGACATAAGATCTTTTTCTAGAGATAAACATAGAAAGGTTGACGACAGACCTTTCGGTGGCGGTGTTGGTATGGTTATTAAACCGGAACCGTTGTACTGTGCTATGAGAAGTGTAGGTGTTAGAAAAAGGAACAATTCTTATAAGAAAAATAATATTTATAGGAAACCATATGTTGTTTATATGTCTCCTCAAGGAAAAACTCTTGACAATGAGATTGTAAAAAATCTTGCAAAGTTTGGACATTTGGTTGTTATATGTGGTCATTATGAAGGTATTGATGAACGCATTATGAATTATGTTGATGAAGAGATATCTATAGGTGATTATGTTCTTACAGGTGGTGAGATCCCTGCAATGGTTTTGACTGATGCTGTTGTAAGGATGCTTCCGGGAGTTGTCAAAGAAAGAGGTTCAATAAAAAATGATTCGTTTTATGATGGATTACTAGATTATCCGCATTATACAAGACCTGCAGTATTTAAAGGTCATAGAGTTCCAACAGTTCTTCTATCTGGGAATCATAAGAAAATTGATGAGTGGTGTACAAAAGAGGCATATAAAAGAACGAAAGAACGTCGTCCTGACTTATTAAGGAAATAAGACAGAATGAGATTTTAGTTTTGCATTGTTAAGATAAATATAAGGATGTTGATTCAAACTTACTTTGCTCTTATTTTTTGTTTTATTCTCTCATTTACTCGTAGAAAAAGGAGTGATAATAAAATGTCGCTATTAGAGCAAGTGCAAACATTGTATAAAAGAGATTTAGGAGTTAGTTTTAAATCAGGTGATCAAATAAAAGTATATTTTAAGGTGGTTGAAGCTGGAAGCGAGAGAATACAGATTTTTGAGGGTACAGTTATACGTGTTAGAGGTAGTGGGCTTTCTAAGACTTTTACGGTGAGAAAAGTTTCTTTTGGCGTTGGGGTTGAACGAATATTCCCTATCCACTCTCCGCGTATTAATAAAGTTGAGGTTGTAAAACGTGGAAGAGTGCGCAGAGCTAAACTCTATTATTTGAGAAATCTTTCAGGAAAAGCGGCGAGAATATCTGAATACTCTTCAAAGAAGAGTTCTAGAGAGAAAACTAATCCTCAAAATTTTGTGACGACTACAAATTAATTTTTGCGTGCAGTTAATGAATCTGTTTTCCTTTGATAAAAATTTTTACAATAAGAATGTTGATTTAATTGCAGGGGTTGATGAGTCGGGGCGGGGACCTTTAGCAGGTCCAGTAGTGGCGGCGGCGGTAGTATTGCCTAGAGATCTGATGATCCCTGGCTTAAATGATTCAAAGCAGTTATCAGAAAAAAAAAGAAAGATTCTTTTTGAACTAATAAAGAAAAAAGCTTTGTTTTATACCGTTGAAATCATAGATAATAAAACTATTGATAAAGTAAATATATTACAAGCGACATTTCTTGCTATGTTTTATGCTGTGGCTAAATTAAAAATAAAACCGAATTTGTGTCTTATAGATGGAAATCGCAAAGTGCCGGGTTTATTTTGTGATCAAGAAGTGATTGTTAGCGGAGATTCAAAAAGTGCAAGTATTGCAGCAGCTTCAATACTTGCTAAGGTTTCTAGAGATAAAATTATGCTTGAATACTCTAAGCTTTATCCTATTTATGATTTTGAAAAACATAAGGGGTATGGGACCGAAAGACATATAGAAATTTTAAAGAAATATGGAACATGTCCTATTCACAGGATAACCTTCCGTCATGTAACTGATGTTAT
The DNA here is from genome assembly GCA_031282525.1 of Candidatus Endomicrobiellum basalitermitum. Taxonomy (GTDB): domain Bacteria; phylum Elusimicrobiota; class Endomicrobiia; order Endomicrobiales; family Endomicrobiaceae; genus Endomicrobiellum; species Endomicrobiellum basalitermitum. The sequence goes on from JAITDN010000002.1 coordinate 47,720, forward strand.
TTCTCATCACGTATTTTGATATATTAATTATTAGAAACTTGTATTATCGTAAATATTAGTATAGACAAAGTAACACTTTTTATTGAGTATTGATTACTAAAAAGTCTTGTGTAATTATGTAAATAGAATGGATGTGTATTTTAGAGCTGTTAGTTGGTTTTTAATGAAACATTTCATTAAATTTATTAAAATTGTGTATAAAGTATATTAAGTTATGTAGTATTATAGTATAGGATATAGTAAAAAATTTAATTAAAAGTTTGATTTTCAGTTTAGGTTTTTGTTAGGATGACAATAATATGATAGATTTGCATACGCATACTTTTTTTTCAGATGGAGTATTAAGTCCTTTTGAGCTTGTTTACAGAGCGAAAAATAATGGCTACACTGCCATTGCTCTTACGGATCATGTTGACTATTCTAATATGGAATTTGTTATTTCAAACATAGTCAGAGTAACAAAAATATTGACAGAGAGTTATGACATTTTAGTTTTACCAGGAGCGGAACTTACTTATATTCCTCCAAAGCTTATAAAATGTGTGACGGAAGAGTGCAGAAAATTAGGTGCTAAAGTTGTTGTTGTTCATGGTGAAACTGTTGCGGAAGTTGTCCCACCTGAGACGAATATCTATGCTGTTGAAGCAAACGTAGATATATTGGCTCATCCTGGACATTTATCTGAAAAAGAAGCTGAGGTAGCTGCTAAGAATAATGTTAAAATAGAAGTTACCACAAGAAAAGGTCATGGGACTACAAATAAAGAGGTTGTGGAAATTGCGCTTAACAAAAAAGCTAAACTTGTTTTAGATACCGATACTCATAATCCGGAAAATCTTTTGACGAAAGAACTTATAGCTCAGATTTTGTCAGATTCTGGTTTACCAGGTTATTATTATGACATAATGCAAAAGAATGCATTGGAAATAGTTAACGGGTGCTACTGACAGAAAAAAAATGAAAGGGATATTATTAATATGAATTTTGTAGCCTATAAAAAGTTAATTATAGAGATAATTTCAAAAGTTATATTTAGTTTAGGGAATAAAGTAAGAATTTTTACAGTTACGGCTTTAACTATAGGATTAATTTTTATAGGGGCATTTATTTATTTTAAGTCTAACGAAAGTAATAAAATGTCTTCTAATAAACTGTCGGAAGCTTATACGTCTTTTGCTCGTGGTGATATCAGAAGTGGATTTACTCTTATAGATGAAACTATAGCTCGATTTCCAAAGACTACGGCGGCATATCAGGCAAGACTCATTAAGGCAGATATACTTATTGAAATGCAAAAGCATGAGGAAGCGTTAAGAATTTTAGAAGAAACCTTAAATAATGGAAAGCCTAAAACTATAAAACCACTCGCAAGTTCAAGAATTATTTACGTATATGATTCTAAAAAAAATTATCCTAAGGCTATTTTTGCGTCAAATGAGTTTATTAAAAAGTATCCAGATCATTTTCTTATTAAAGATATCTATCTAAATTTAGCAGAATATTATCTTCTTTCCGGTTCCAAAAATGATGCAGTTAGAGTTTTTAATGAAATAGTGGTTAAATTTTCTAATACGCAAGAGGCAAAGAAAGCTCAAAGTAGACTTAATAATATAAAATGAGTTTATATGATGTTGGTGGGTGTACATTGAAGAAGATTTATTGGGATATATATGGGGGTGAGGGTATATAGGCGACTTACTGTTGGCAAAGATAAGAGAGAGAAAGATTATTTTATTTGAGGAGGTAATGAGTTGTCTGGTTTGATTTATTTTTAATAAGAGATTGAATGTATTAGTGTCAGTAGCGAGATAGATTTAGCTATAAGTCATAAGTATTTAGATATAGTTTCAGGTTACAGGTGTTAAGGTTATATTTATAAAAAAGGAGGTGGGGCGTAGTGAATATTCCGGAAGATTTAAAGTATACAAAAACTCACGAGTGGGTAAAAATTGATGGTAATAAAGCTAAAGTAGGTATAACTGATTTTGCGCAACATGAAATTACAGATATTGTGCATATAGAGTTTCCCGAAATAGGCAAGCAGGTAAAAAAGGAACAGCCTGTTGTTGTTATAGAATCCGTAAAGTCCGCTTTTGATATTTATGCTCCATTAAGTGGTAAAATTATAAATATAAATAACGATATTCTCGAGAGTCCAGAGGTCGTAAATAGATCACCTTATGGGGAAGGTTACTTATTTACAGTTGAGTTTTATGATGAAAAAGAGATTGAAAGTTTACTTAGTGCAGATGATTATAAAAAATTGATCTAATAGAGATAATTATTATGAATTATACATCACAGAATCAAAAAGATAGGAAGGAAATGATTGAGGCGATAGGAGTTAACGATGTAAGTGAGCTATTCGATGTAATTCCTAAAAGTTTGAGGGCAAAAGACTTAAACATTGCTGGTGGTAAAACAGAGCAGGAGCTTTTAAATTGTTTTTCAGATATTGCTTCAAAAAACAAAGTTCTTACGTCTTTTAGAGGAGCTGGGGTTTACGATCATTTCATACCATCCTTAGTGAGTGAAGTTATAGGAAGATCAGAATTTTGGACAGCATATACACCTTATCAGGCTGAAGCAAGTCAAGGTACTCTTCAAACGATTTTTGAATATCAAAGTTTAATATGTGCTTTAACAGGTTTAGATACATCTAATGCTTCGCTCTATGATGGTGCGACAGCAGTAACGGAAGCCACATTACTTGCTTTGAGAGTTAGTAGAAAAAATAAAATATTAATTTCGTCAGCTTTACATCCAGAATATATACAAGTTCTGAAAACATATCTGGAAAATTCTAAAGTAAAACTTGTTTTTCTAGATGTTTCTCGTGACGGAGCGGTAAAAAAAGAAAGTCTAGATATGAACTTTGATGAAAATACAGCTGCGGTTATAATACAATCTCCAAATTATTTTGGAGTTATTGAAGATATGCAGGCTTTATCTGTTATTACAAAAAAGAAAAACTCTTTATTTGTTGCAGTGGTAAATCCTTTGTCACTAGGTGTTTTTAAAGCACCTGGTGAATATGATGCCGATATTGCTGTTGGAGAAGGACAAGTTTTAGGTTCTTCTATGAGTATGGGTGGGGCGACGTTTGGGTTTATGGCTGTAAAAAAAGCTTTAGAGTGGAAAATGCCAGGAAGAATCATTGGACAAACAGTTGATAAACGTGGCAATAGGGGATTTGTATTGACTTTACAATCACGAGAGCAACATATAAGACGGGAAAAAGCGACGTCTAACATATGTACAAACGCATCTTTAAATGCGTTAGCAGGTTGTGTCTTTTTATCTGGCTGGGGAAATTGTGGTTTTAAAAAACTCGCTGAAATTAATATATCTAAGGCGAGGTATGCTTATAATAAGATAAAATCCTTAAAAGGTTTTAAATCAAAATTTGGTGGAGACGAAGTTTTTTTTAATGAATTTGTGATAGAGACGCAAAAAGATGTGGATAGAATAAATAAAGTTTTGCTTGAAAATGACATTCTTGGTCCTTTAGATTTATCAGCTTATCATCGCACTCTTGTTTCTTTGGGTTTACCCGAAACACAAGAAAACTTTAAAAAATGTCTTTTGTTTTGTGTAACAGAACAAAGAAATAAATGTGAAATTGACAAGTTGGTGGAGATACTTTCTAAAATATGATGTATAATAGAAAGGTAGCACATACATACATAGCAATATAAGTTATGATTATATTGTAAACTTATTTAGGAAAATTTTAAATGGAAAAGTTATTAAATGAGTTATCTACGGAATGTTGTCCGGCATATAATTTAGATTCTGACATTGAAATTGATGTTCAGGTTCCAGAGAATTTAAAGAGGAATTTGAGTTTGGGTTTGCCAAATGTTGCAGAAAGTGACCTGTTAAGACATTTTACAAACCTTTCAAGAAAAAATTATGCTTTAAGCACAACTTTTTATCCGCTTGGGTCATGCACGATGAAGTACAATCCTCTAGTGAATGAACGTATTGCAAAATTCGATAATTTTACTAAGTTGCACCCATATCAGGATTCAAAAACTATACAAGGTGTTTTGGAGATAATGTATAATCTTGAAAAGGATTTATGTGAAATTTCAGGAATGGATTGTTTTTCTCTTCAACAGGCGGCAGGAGCTCATGGAGAATTTGCAAGTCTTTTAATAATTGCGAAATATTTTAAATCAATAAAACAAAAGAGAACTAAAATAATTGTGCCTGATTCTGCTCATGGAACAAACCCTGCATCTGCTGCTTTTGCAGGTTTTGATATTGTTCCACTTAAATCAGAATCTGATGGTAGTATAGTACCTGAAAAACTAAAAGAAATTTTAACTCCTGAAACTGCAGCAATCATGCTTACCGTTCCGAATACTTTGGGGACATTTGAAAAAAATATACTTGAAATATCAAAAATAATCCATAAAAATGGTAGTCTTTTGTATTATGATGGTGCAAATTTAAATGCTGTTATGGGTATGGTAAGACCCGGTGACATGGGGTTTGATATTATGCATATAAATCTCCATAAAACTTTTTCAACACCTCACGGTGGTGGAGGACCTGGTTCTGGTCCTGTTGGTGTAAAGGCATTTTTAGAACCTTTTCTACCCGTACCTAAAATAGAAAGTAAAGGAAATGAGTTTATTTTAAATTATGAAAAACCAGAAAGTATAGGGAAACTTAAAGCATTTGTTGGAAATTTTCCGGTAATATTGAAAGCGTATGTGTACATAAAGTCATTGGGTGCAAAAGGTTTAAAAAATGTTTCTGAACAGGCTGTTTTAAATGCTAATTATATGCTTGCAAGGCTTAAAGATAAAATTGATGTGCCCGCTGGATGTAGATGTATGCATGAATTTGTTCTGGCACCAAAGGCGTTATTTAAAAATGCTGTAAGAACTTTGGATGTTGCAAAGAGACTTTTGGATTGCGGTTATTATGCTCCTACTGTATATTTTCCCTTAATTGTTGAAGAAGCAATTATGATAGAACCTACAGAAACAGAATCGAAAGAAACTTTAGATACATTTGTAGATGCTCTTATTAAAATCATTCTTGAGGAAGCATCATTAGAGCCGCAGAAATTAAAAGATGCACCTATTAGTACAGCTGTTGGAAGATTAAATGAGGTTGAAGCAGCTAGAAATCCAATTTTAAAGTGGAAATAAGATATTATAATTGTATTTTTTATATTTTAGATGAGTTAGGCGGATATATACAAATTTAAAATGAAAAAAATATGAAATGCTCAAAAACCCAAAGCAAAGTGTTAAATAGAAAAAAACTTTGTGTAAAAATTAAGAAGTTTCAAAAAGATGGTAAAAAAGTAGTTTTTACAAATGGATGTTTTGATTTGCTTCATTTAGGCCATGTGAGTCTTTTTAAAAAAGCTAAAAGCTTTGGTGATATTCTGATAGTTGCTATAAATTCGGATAATTCTTTGAACCATATTAAAGGTTCTAAAAGACCTTTAGTTACTGAGAAAGATAGAGCAGAATTAATTCTTTCTCTAAGATTTGTGGATTATGTTGTTATATTTGATGAAGAAACTCCAAAAGAAATTTTAAGTGAATTACGTCCTGACATTTTAGTAAAAGGTGGGGATTATAAATTGTCCGAAATAGTGGGGAAAGAGTATGCAAAAAAAGTTTATAGGGTTCCTTTTTTAAAAGGGAAATCAACAACTGATTTGATAAATTTAATAATAGACCGTTATGGTTATAAATGAGGAAAGTTTTAGGGGATAAGTTTTCTTCACTTTGTGTGTCTACTGGTATTAGTAAGGATCTTAATCGTCAAGGTAGCGTTGAAACCTCAAAATCAAAATATAATGAGCTATATCCTCAATATACATTTAAGCAAGAAAGCATTTTAAGAATAATAGATGCAAATTTAAATCGTTGTCGCGAAGGATTGAGAGTTGTTGAGGATAGTTTACGTTTTGTTTTAAATGATGGAATTCTTTATAAAAAGATTCGTGAAGTTCGCCATAATGTTGATGAGATTTTAAGAAATATATATAAAGATCTTATAAAAAAAAGGGATACTCTAATAGATTCAGGCAGGCAAATACCTGAAATATCTAAGAGAGAGTTATCGGATGTGGTAATTGCAAACTTTAAACGTGTGCAAGAATCTTTAAGGGTTTTAGAAGAATATTCTAAAACTTTTCTTCCCGAAGTGTCTGCGGTTTTCAAAAAACAAAGATACGTGGTTTATACTTTAGAAAAGGAAGTTTATTTAAAATACAAGATTGTTTTTTACTCTATGTAGAAAAAATATTGATATTAAAATTAAAATCTTTGGAATTTATTTTTGTTAAATTTGAAGAATAATTGTACTAGATGAACCTTGCAGTAGAAATTAAAAGTATTACAGTAAATATAAATAGAATACCTGGGAGTGGAAAATGACATTAATGCAAGATGCTCAGAACAAAAAATCTAATAATTTAATAAAGTATGTTGCGCAATACGAAAATTTAAGCGAAGAGTTTGTGAGAAACGGTGTTGCTTGCGGTACTATTGTCATACCTAAGAACACAACTAGAAAGCTTGAAAAAATATTAGCTGTTGGAAAAGGATTAAAGACTAAAATCAATGCTAATATTGGAACTTCGCCGGATCATATTGACGTTAAAGAAGAGCTTGCAAAACTTGATGTAGCGATTAGGGCTGGTGCCGATGCCATTATGGACCTATCTACAGGTGGGAATTTGAGAGAAATAAGAAAAGAAATTCTTGAAACCTCACCAGTGCAAGTGGGGACAGTACCTATTTATGAAGCTGCTTGTAGAACAGTTGCAAAAGGTAAAAAAATATCTGAAATTGACAGCGAATTATTATTTGATATTATAGAAGAACAGGCGCAACAAGGTGTAGATTTTATTACTGTTCATTGTGGCATTAATAAAGTCAACGTAGAAATATTAAACCGACAAGGGAGACTTGTAGGTGTTGTGAGTAGAGGGGGGGCTTTTTTAGTTAAGTGCATAAATGCAACTGGTAAAGAAAATCCATTATTTGAACAGTATGACAGACTTTTAAAAATAGCAAAAAAGTATGATGTTACGTTAAGTTTGGGTGATGGTTTTAGACCAGGATCTATTTTTGATTCATCAGATGGGATACAGCTTGCTGAATTGTCAGTTCTAGGCGAGCTTGTTTTGAGAGCTAGAGAAGCTGGGGTTCAGTCTATGATAGAGGGTCCCGGTCATGTCCCGTTAAACCAGATTGAAGCGAATGTAACCCTTGCAAATAGGTTGGGTCATGAAGCCCCTCTTTATTTTTTAGGTCCGTTAGTTACTGATATAGCTCCAGGGTACGATCATATAACTTCAGCGATAGGTGGTGCTTTAGCGGCATCATATGGAGTTGACTTCATTTGTTATGTCACACCTGCAGAGCATTTAAGGCTTCCTGATATTCATGATGTTTGTGAAGGTGTAATGTCAGCTAGAATCGCCGGCCATGCTGCTGATATTGTTAAAGGAGTTAAGAATGCAAAATTGCAAGACATTGAAATGTCTAAATGGCGTAAAGCTAGAAATTGGGAGAAACAAAAAGAGTTTTGTATAGATCCTATAAAATTTGAGAATGAAAGAAAGAAACTTATGCCACAGCAGGAAGATGTCTGTACGATGTGTGGGGAGTTTTGTGCCATGAGAGATAAATGAATTTAACGCTACAATAATAATAATACTACTACTCATTGATTAAATTATTTTCTTGAATTTTATTTTTTAAGTTTTTTGTTATTTTTTCCTTTTTTAAAAAAGATATATAATTGTGAAATGTCACTATTTTTTTTGTCTTACCAAGCCATACGTAAGCAGCTAAGTTTTTATGGAACTTAATTTTTACGCAATCTCCAGAATGTGTGCCTTTTGTGTACCAAGCGGAGCCGATAATATTTTTATATTTTTCTCCTTTTTTTGTCGCTACAATCTCCTTTTTATGAAGTATTAGTTTATTTCCGTATATTCTTAATTGTTGTCTTACTATCTTTTCCGCTTCTTCAGGCTCAGGCATAACTTTTATAAAGTTAACATGTAATACTGCCGCCATTTCAGGTGATTTTTCCTGGAAATCTGTGATATAATCAGTCTTTTCAGCAAAATCTTTTCCGCAATATACATTTATTGAAAAAGTTAGTATAAGTATTAATACTGTGAAAATCTCTTTTTTCATTATAGGCCTCTTTTTTTTAATCATAGTAGGTACAGTAAATACAATCTATTATACTATATTCCTTTGCCGGAATGGAAATAAAATAGAAGAGGAATTTATGTGCAATTATTATTATGCTAGAGATTTCAACGAAACACTTGAAGAGTTTGATAAAAAGAATAAAGATTCACAAAATAAAGGAATGATATTTAGATAACACTTAAAAGAGAAAGGAATCTTTAAGGGTAGTAAAATAGATAAAAAAAGACGCTCCATATAATGAAGAAGCTTATATGTTTATTACAGCTGAGATGCAAGAGAAAAAGATATAATAACCATACGTAATGAAAAAAATTCTATTAGAAAATTTAAAGATATCTTTAAATCGTAGACTGTGTATATTGACATTAGTGTTTAGCTTTGTTACAGTACCTGTACAAAAGTTATCTGTACAGTTTTATAAAAAATATTTAATAAAGGGGATATATGACTTTATGAAAAAGACTGTAGTGTTTTTTGTAATGTTATCCTTCAACGGAACAAAAAACTAAACGTGAAGATATAGTTTGGAACACAGGATCT
>JAITDN010000001.1 GCA_031282525.1 Candidatus Endomicrobiellum basalitermitum
AATGGAGAAGCAGTTAAGGTTTGCGATTAGGGAAGGTGGAAAAACAGTCGGCTCAGGCATAGTTACTGATATATTAGATTGATTAAAGTATTGTTTGAGTAAAATTTTTTTTCTGGGATTATAGGATTGAAATTTATGATAAATGAAAAAGCAGTGTCAACTCAGCGCATAAGAATTAAGTTACGTGCATATGATCATAAAATGTTGGATGATTCATTAGCAAAAATCGTGGATTCAGCGAGACGTACAGGGGCGGCTATAACAGGACCTGTGCTTTTGCCTACTAAGATAAAAAAGTATACTGTTAATAGAAGTGTTCATGTTGATAAAAAGTCACGAGAACAATTTGAAATGAGAATACATAAAAGACTACTGGATATTCGCGAACCCTCTTCAAAAACTGTCGATGAGCTTATGAAACTTGATTTGCCGGCAGGTGTCTATATTGAAATTAAAATGTAATTTTAAAAATATCTGAATTATAGAGAGAGAAAAATAAATATGTTAAAATCAATAATCGGTGAAAAAATAGGCATGACTCAAGTTTTTGATTCTAAAGGTAGTCTTATTCCAGTGACGGTAATAAAAGCTGGCCCTTGCTTGATTACAGGATTGCGGACAGTTGAAAGAGATGGATATCTAGCTGTTCAACTTGGTTTTGGGGAAGCGTTGGAAAAGAACCTTATTAAACCTCAAGCAGGTTTTTTTAAGAAAAATAATATTTCCCCTAAAAAGGTTATCAGAGAATTTAGAGTTACTGACGTGTCTGCATTTTCTATAGGACAAGAGATAAAAGCTAATGTGTTCAATGTTGGTGATTATGTTGATATCTCTGCACTTACGAAAGGTAAGGGATATGCGGGAGTTATTAAAAGACATAATTTTGCTATGCAACCTGTTTCTCATGGTCAGTCGGATAGAACTCGTGCCAGAGGTTCAAGTGGTAGTGGCGGTCCCCAAAAGGTTTTTAAGGGGATGAAAATGTCTGGACATCTTGGCAATGAATATGTTACAATACAAAGATTGCTTATTGTAAATATTGATATTGAGAAAAATATAATGCTTATAAAAGGTTCTGTTCCCGCTGTTAAAAGTGGAACGTTGCTTATAAGTAACACTCTCAAAAAAGTTTCTGTTTTGTAACAGAAAGTGAAAGTAAAGATCAAAGCTAAAGTTAATAAAAAAATAGTTGTGATGTTATATATAAGTACTAAGTAGAAGCAGGTTTTTTTTATTATATAATTTAGAAGGTTTTTATTGATTTTGTTTATTTAAGTTTAGATTAAAGTTAAATCTAATTTTTTAGATGTCGGCTATTTGGCTACGAAAGTAGAATATTTTTGAAACTATATTTAGGGTGTTGCAATACTAATAAGCGCATTTCATTTATTAAAAACTAAATAGTAATTTTAATAGTCTGCTTTTAAGGTACGAGATCAGAGATCAAAAGAGAGAAAGTAAAATGGAGACAGTAGTTTATAATTCAAAAGGTCAGGAAAATGGTAAAATAGAGCTTCCCACTTTTTTTAATGCGGAAGTTTCCAGTGTTCTTTTACATGAAATTACTACGGCATATTTAAGTAATCAACGATCTGGCACGCACAAAACAAAAACGAGAGGAGAGGTGTCTTTTTCAGGTGCTAAACCGTGGAGACAAAAAGGTACGGGTAATGCTCGAGCGGGACAGAAAAATTCTCCGTTATGGAGAAAAGGTGGTGTAGTTTTCGGACCGCAACCTAGGAATTATTATATAAAAATGTCAAAACAAAAAAAGAAACTTTCTTTGAATATGGCATTGTCTGTTCAATTTAAAAATGGGAATATAATTGTTGTTGACTCTCTAAATATTCATGAAGCTAAAACAAAAAAGGCTATGGAGTTGATGAGAAATCTTAAGGTTGATGGGAAGAAAGTTATTTTTGCAGTTTCTAAAAACACTGATGCAAATTTTAAAGTTGCTGTAAGAAATATAGAGAATGTTATATTAAAGAATATTGAAAATATAAATGCTTATGAAGTTCTTTGGACTGACAAGTTAATTATTACTCCCGATGCTATTGATATGATAAATAAAAGACAATCTGGTGTAATTTGAGAGTGTTCTTTGTTTGTGAAAAGATATGATTATGAGGTGGAGATAGGAATGGATATTAGAGACATTATTAAGAAACCTATAGTTACAGAAAAAGCGACAATTCTAAAAGAGAAAGATAAAAGTAAATATACTTTTGTAGTTGATAAGGATGCAAATAAATTTCAGATAAAGCAGGCCGTTGAAACTTTATTTAAAGTTAAAGTAAAAAATATTCATACTGCAAATTATGTAGGTAAGAGTAAAAGAATGGGTAAGAATATTGGTTATAAAAGTGATTGGAAAAAAGCAATAGTAAAAATTGACGAAGGGCAAGAAATTCAGATGGCTGATGAAGTCTAAGAGAATAGTTGAGAAGTTTTACAGAAAAATTGTTATTTTTGACGTGTAGGTTTATAAGTAGCATGTTAACTAAAAAGGAAGTTGATATTAGGTAGTGACATACGCATAAGTGTCAATTGTGATACCACAATTAATGCCTATGTAAAAATAATGTTCAAAAATAGGGAAAAGTGATGTCAATTAAAACATTTAAACCGTATACACATTCAAGAAGGCAAATGTCAGTTTCGGATTTTTCAGATATTACAAAAACAAATCCTGAGAAGTCACTTATTAAAATAATAAAAAAAAAAGGTGGTCGTAACAATACGGGCCAAGTAATGGTTCGCTTTAAAGGTGGTGGCCATAAAAGATTCTATAGAATTATTGATTTTAAGAGAGATAAACTTGATATTTCAGCAGAAGTGATTGCGATAGAGTACGATCCAAATCGTTCGAGTAGGATAGCTCTTTTACAATATAAAGATGGTGAGAAAAGGTATATTATTCAGCCTATGGGTATGAATGTTGGCGATTCTGTTATGTCCGGTCCAAATGCCGAGATAAAACCAGGGAATTCTTTGCCTCTTGTAAACATACCTGTTGGTACATTTATACATAATTTAGAGTTTGTAGCTGGTAAAGGTGGGCAGTTGGTCCGCTCTGCTGGAGTTGCTGCTCAACTTCTTGCTAAAGAAGGCGATTATGCTCATGTGAGGATGCCTTCTGGAGAAATAAGACTTATTAGAGCTGTTTGTTATGCGACAATTGGACGGGTGGGAAATTTAGACCATGAAAACATCGTAATAGGTTCTGCGGGAAGAAATCGTAATATGGGTAGAAAGCCTCATGTGCGTGGAACGGCAATGAATGCTATTGACCATCCTCATGGTGGTGGAAGAGGGAGATCTAAGGGTAATAATCAACCTAGAAGCCCTTGGAATCAACCTGCTAAAGGTTTTAAGACAAGATCCAAAAAAGTCTGGGATTGGGTAATAGTAAGTCATCGTAATAAAGGTAAGAAATAATAGGAGGAGAAGAAAATATATGAGTCGTTCTACAAAAAAAGGTCCTTATGTAGATGAAAAACTTTTAAAAAAAGTGCAAAAATTTAATGAAACTGGTGAAAAAAAAGTTATTAAGACATGGGCTAGGGCGTGCGTCATAACTCCAGATTTTGTGGGACATACTATAGCGATACATAACGGTAAAAAGTTTCTACCGATATTTATATCTGAACAAATGGTAGGTCATAAACTTGGGGAATTCTCTCCTACTAGAATTTTTAAAGGTCATGGTGGGATGACGAAGCAAGGGGCTTCGCCAACATAAAGGTAATTATTATATTACGATATTATTCTTATAAATATAGATGAGAAAAGGTTTGATTTTTGTTATATGTATATATATATTCTTAATAGTTAAATAAAAAAAGGATACTAATATGGAAGTAAAAGCGACAGCAAGATTTGTTAGATATACTCCAAGAAAAATAAACCAAGTGCTTGTGCTTATTAGAAATAAAAAAGTTGAAAAAGCATTTGAAATTCTTTCTTTTCTTCCAAAGTCCGCTGCTGTAGTTGTTAAAAAAGTTTTAAGAAGTGCAATCGCTAATGCAGGTAAAATTAAAGATTACTCGGATGTTAAAGTTAAAGAAGCGTGGGTTGGGAATGGTCCAATATTAAAAAGGGTAATGCCTGGATCGCGAGGGAAGAGCAATCCTATTAAGAAAAGAACGTCACATCTTACAATAATTGTTACAGATATGGGTACTACTGTTACAGTTCCGAAAAAGGAAAGAAAAGTTAGATAAGAATGAAATTTAAGCTTTGAGAGAGGGAATAAAAAATTTTAGGGATGGTAAGTTAAAATGGGCAATAAGGTGCACCCAAATAGCGTAAGATTGGGATATATTAAGGATTGGGAATCTAAGTGGTTTAACTTAAAAGAGATGCCTAATTTTATAGAAGAAGATTGGCGGATAAGAGTCTATCTTAAAAATAAGCTTAAACTAGCTTCTGTGTCAAAAATTGGTATTGAAAGGCAAGGAAGTCTATTGCGCATAAATATTTATACAGCTCGTCCAGGTATCGTGATTGGCAAAGGCGGGCAAGGTATTGAAAATTTGAAAAAAGAACTTGAAATCATGACGTCAAAGAAGACTGTTATAAACATTATGGAAATTAAAAAACCTGAGGTTGATGCACAACTTGCTGCTGAGAGTATTGCATTTCAATTAGAAAGACAGATTGCTTTTAGAAGAGCGATGAAAAAAACTATTGAACGAGCAATGTCGGCGGGTGCACAAGGTATAAAAGTTATGGTTTCAGGTAGAATTGGTGGTGCGGATATTGCGAGAACCGAATGGCTTAAAGAAGGAAGAATTCCTCTTCAGACTTTTAGAGCAGATATAGATTATGGTTTTACAGAATCTTATACTACTATGGGGCAAATAGGAGTAAAAGTTTGGATATTTAAGAAAGAGCTTTTTAAAAAGACAACCAAGGAATTGTTTGAAGAAGCAAAAGTTGCTGATGCTTCAAAAGTGACTACGGAAAATATACAAAAAGGGTCGTCTAAATAGGGTCTGAGAAATTTTTAGTATTATGGAAAATAATATAGCATGAAAGTTATAAGAATATAGAGGATTTTATATATGCTGATGCCAAAAAGGGTTAAGTATAGAAAGATGCATAGAGGTAGGATGAAAGGTAGAGCTAAAGGCGGTGCTTGTTTAACTTTTGGTAAATATGGTCTTCAAGCTTTAGAGCCTGTATGGATAAACAGTAATCAAATAGAAGCTGCTCGTATAACGCTTACAAGGTTTATGAAAAAAGGCGGGAAAGTTTGGATTAGAATATTTCCTGACAAACCGGTTACGAAAAAACCTGCTGAAACAAGAATGGGCAAAGGTAAGGGTGATCCACAGTTTTGGGTTGCTGTGGTAAAACCAGGGAGAATAATGTTTGAAATAGAAGGTATTCCAGAGATAGAAGCAAAAAGAGCTCTTACGCTTGCTTCAAACAAACTTCCTATACATACAAAAATTTTAGTTAGAGCTGACATCTGAGGAAAAAAATGAAAGATAAATGTTTGGATGAAATAAAAAATATGACATATGTTGAACTCAAAAAGAGACTTGATGATTTTCAAGATAGGATTTTTAAATTAAAATTTCATCATTCAGTAACTCCAGTAAAAAATCCTCTTGAAATAAGAAAAATAAGAAGGAATATAGCGAGAATTAGAACATTTATCACTCAAAAAAAGAGTTTAAATAAATAAGATAAAAATAATGGGAAGGGAAAAGCATAATGTCAGAAGAACGTAAAAAACGCAAGCATCGTATTGGGATAGTTGTAAATGATAAAAATGAGAAAACCAGGCAAGTATCTATTGAAAGAACATATCGTCATTCTTTTTATGGTCGTGTGATTCGTAGCAAGAGTAAAATTGTTGTACATGATGAAAGGAATATGTCTCGTATTGGTGATGCGGTGGAGATAATGGAATCTAGGCCACTTTCAAAAACTAAAAGGTGGGTTTTAATTAAGGTTTTAAGGCGAAGTGTTGAAAGTTAAAATAAAGTTATAAAGGTAGATTAGATCAATGATTCAGGAAAGGACTATTTTGAACGTTGCAGATAATTCAGGGGCGAAAAAGATTCGTTGTTTTAGAGTCACAAAAGGTTTTAAACGTCGCTACGCAAGTATAGGCGATGTAATACATGCATCAGTACAGGATGCGTTACCTCATGCGAATATTAAGAAAGGGGATGTTGTTAAAGCTGTAGTGGTTCGCACAGTAAAAGAAATCCGTAGAGCTGATGGAACTTATATCAAATTTGACGATAATGCTGCTGTTATTATAAATGATGAAGGTGAACCAAAAGGAACTCGTATCTTGGGGCCGATTGCAAGAGAACTTAGAGAAAAGAATTATCTTAAAATAATTTCTTTGGCGCCCGAAGTAATATAGTATAGACGTATGAAATGCTTGATAATTGTGTTTTATGAATGCTTAAGTAAAAAGCTAGCTTGAAATAAAAAAAATGAGAGTGGGAAATACAAAAAATGCTTAATGTTAAGAAAAAGGACAAAGTATTGATTTTGTCTGGGAAAGACAAAGGGAAAAAAGGCGAAATTCTTAAAGTTTTTCCTGATAAGTGCAAAGTTATTGTTGAGAAAGTGAATTTTGTTAAGAGACATAGTAAACCCACTCAGAAAGATTCTGGAGGAATTTATGATAAAGAAGCTCCTATCAACATGAGTAAAGTTATGCTTGTATGTCCAAAATGTGATCGCGCTTCAAGACCTAAATTTGATAAATTATCTGATGGTAAAAAAGTTAGGGTTTGTCGTAAATGTTCTGAGATTATAGTCTAAAAAAGAAGTGTAGAAATATATGACTGTTATATAAGGTAAGTGAATTTATATTTTGTGTTTTTTATCTGTTCTCAAAAAAAAGGAAAGAGCTAATGAATCAACCTCGTTTAAAAGAATTTTACCAGAAAAGTGTTATGATTAAGCTAAAAGAACACTTTAATTTTAAGAATGTTCACCAGATTCCTAGAGTTGACAAGGTTGTTGTGAATATTGGATTGGGTGAAGCAAAGGAGGATATTAAAATTTTGGATATTGCGATTGTGGAGCTTGCCGCTATTGCTGGCCAAAAACCTATAATTTGCCGTGCTAAAAAATCCATATCAAATTTTAAGTTGCGTCAAGGAATGCCTATAGGTGTTAAGGTAACACTTAGAAATGCTATTATGTACGAATTTTTAGATAAACTTATTAATATTGCAATACCTCGCATAAGAGATTTCAGAGGTATTGAATCTAATAGTTTTGATGGACATGGAAATTTTAATTTAGGTCTTTCTGAACAATATATTTTCCCTGAAGTTGATATTGAAAAATCGGATAAAGTCAGAGGAATGAATATCACAATAGTTACAACAACTGAAAAAGATGAATACGCTAGGGCATTACTTAGCTTTCTTGGTATGCCGTTTAAAAAAAGAGATAATATTAATTAACATATAAATTAAAGGTATAAGTAAAGGATATTTTATGGCAACAACTTCAGCAGAAGCAAAAATGCGCAAAGATCAGAAATTTTCAACTCGTCATAGAAATAGATGTCGCCTTTGTGGAAGACCTCGTGGATATTATAGGGATTTTGGCATTTGCAGAATATGTCTGCGAAAACTAGCACATAATGGCGAGATACCGGGCTTAACAAAATCAAGCTGGTAATATATAAATTTAAAGAGGTTGACTTAATGATTACAGATCCAATATCAGATATGTTTACGCGTATTCGTAATTCAAGTATTAAATTGCATGAGAAAGTTGATATTCCTCTTTCAAAATTGAAATTAGAAATTGCCAAAATTTTGAAAAAAGAGGGATATATATCAAATTTTAAAAATATTGAAGATAGTAGGTATGGAGTTTTAAGAGTTTATCTCAAATATTCAACCAAAGGAAAGGCAGTTCTCAGAGGGATAAAAAGAGTTTCAAAATCAAGTTTGAGAATATACAAAGGCTATGAAGATATGCCTAAAGTCGTCAATGGCTTAGGAGTTACAATTGTTTCTACATCTAAGGGTTTAATGACCGACAGACAAGCTAGAAGAGATAAAATAGGTGGTGAAATAATAGGGTATGTTTGGTGATAATAATAACCAGTGGAAATTAAATAGTAGAGGAATTAAAATAATAAATACGTTGTTTATTTTTATAAAAACAACTTTAGATACTAGTAGTAACTGAACGTTTTTTTTAAATTAATGAATTTAATTTTGATAAAAAGTTATTTTTTGTAAAAGAAGTTTTTTTAGTGGAAATTTTACATTGAGGATTGTGAAAATGAGTCGCTTAGGAAAAAAGCCGATTAATGTACCAGAAAAGGTTAAAATTGAGTTTAAAGATAAGTTCTTAGAAGTAACAGGTCCAGTCGGAAAGCTTTCACAAGTGATAGACAAAAATTTAGATGTAAAAATTAATGAAGGCAATTTAATTGTTGAAGCTCTTGGAAATTCGCGCAGACACAATATGCTACAAGGTCTTATTAGAGGGCTTGTTGTGAATATGATTGAAGGAGTTACTAAGGGTTTCAAGAAACAACTCGAAATGATAGGACTTGGCTATAAAGCAAATATAGAAAATGGGGAAAATCTAATTCTAGTTGTTGGTTTTTCGCATTTAGTAACTATTCCGATACCTCATACAGTAAAAATTACTTCTGTTCTTACACCAGATAAAAATACTTTAATTACCATAACAGGAATTGATAAATGTGAGGTTGGGGCGTTTGCTGCTAAAATAAGGGCTGTGAAACCGCCTGAACCTTATAAAGGGTTTGGCATAAAATATTTAGATGAAAAAATAATAAGAAAAGCTGGAAAAGCCGCGGCAGGGTCTGGCAAAAAATAGAGGATTAGATGAAAAATTCAATAAAAAGATTTGATTATCGTGTAAAAAGAGTTAGAAATAAAGTTAAGGGAACTCAGAATAGGCCACGTTTGAGTGTTTATCGTGGTCATAAACATATTTATGCGCAAATTATTGATGATGTTGATGGTATTACTCTTGCATCAGCATCAACACTATCTCCAGAGCTTAAAAAAAAATTAGGTTTTACCAATAATATGTCGGCCGCAAAATCCGTTGGCGATTTAATTGCGAAAAAAGCTATTGAAAAAGGTCTAAAACGTATTGTTTTTGACCGCAGAGGATATGAATATACTGGCAAAATTAAAGCTCTTGCAGATGCTGCAAGAGAAAATGGTTTAGAGTTTTAATAGTGTCTTTATTTTCGTAATAAAAATAAGAGTGAGTTGGATAGTATTTAAATATTTGCCTAGAATTATGGCGTGTGGTTCTGAAGGGAGGACTAATTGACTGAACAATTAATAAGACAACAACAAAGTGATAGTGGTTTAAAAGAGACTGTTGTCACTGTCAATAGGGTTGCAAAAGTTGTTAAAGGCGGGAAGAGATTTTCTTTAAATGCTTTAGTAGTTGTAGGTGATAGAGCAGGAAAGGTTGGATGTGGGGTTGGCAAAGCTAAGGAAGTGCAAACTGCGATAAAGAAAGGTAGCGCGCATGCTTTTAAGCATATGATTCCTGTTCAGCTTAAAGGGAGTACTATTCCTCACGAGGTAATTGGCATTTCAGGAGCTGGGAAGGTTTTACTGAAACCTTCCGCACCCGGTACTGGTGTTATTGCATGTGAAGCGGTAAGGGCTGTTCTTGAAGCTGTAGGTATAAGAGATATTCTTACTAAATCAATACGTTCCTCTAATTCTTTTAATGTGGTTTATGCAACGATTGAAGCTCTTAAAGAGCTTCGCTCAAGAGAAGAAATTGCTAAAATTCGAGGAAAAGAGGTAGCAGAAATATGATAAGTTTGAGTAATTTAAAACCTGCAAAAGGTTCGAAACATAGAAAAAAAATTGTGGGTCGTGGAGTGGGTTCTGGTCATGGACGAACCTCTACTCGTGGTTGTAAAGGACAAAAAGCGCGTTCAGGTGATGGATCAAAAAAGATAGGTTTTGAAGGTGGGCAGATGCCTATTTTTAGAAGAATACCCAAAAGAGGTTTTAGTAATAATAAATTTCGTAGAGAATACGAAATTGTCAACATTGAAGAATTAGATAAATTTGATTCTGGGACGAAAGTTACTCCTCTGTTTTTGAAAAAAGAGGGGCTTGTTAATAAAACGCAATTTGTAAAAATTTTAGGGGATGGCAAAATTACGAAATCTTTAAGTGTGAGTGCTTCTGCTTTTTCAAAATCTGCGCTTGATAAGATTAAAGCTATTGGTGGCAAGGTTGAAATTATTAAATAATAAAAATGTGTGCGTATAAAAAAAGCGAGAATTTATAGATATGTTAAAAGATTTTGTCGATATGTTTAAAATACCGCAACTTCAGAAGAAAGTTTTCTTTACATTGCTTGTGATTGTTGCTTATAGAATAGGAACCGTGATTCCAATTCCAGGTATTAATATAGAAGCGGTAAAATCAATGTTTGCGGCACAGAAAAATGGTTTTCTGGATTTTTTAAATATGTTTTCAGGTGGTGCTCTTAGTAGAATGTCCATTTTCTCTCTTGGTATTATGCCATATATTAATGCGTCTATTATAATGAGTCTAATACAGGGTGTCCACGTAATTCCTTATTTAGATAAGCTTGCAAAAGAAGGTGAACACGGCAGAAAGAAACTCTCAAAAATTACAAAATTAATGACACTAGTAATTGGCACAATACATTCCTTTGGTTTGACAATGGCGCTGACTAAAATGTCTGCACCGGCAAGGATGTGTTTAGTTATTGACCCATCGTCATCATGGTTTATATTAACGATTACTACTCTTGTTACAGGAACAATTTTGATTTTGTGGCTTGGCGAACAAATTACGGAAAGGGGAATAGGAAACGGTGTTTCTATTATAATTTTTGTAGGTATTGTGGAAAGACTTCCGCATGCAGTAATAAGTATTGTAAAACTTGTAAATATGGAAGAACTTTCAATTTTGTTTGTTTTAATACTTGCTTTTATTGTTATAGGAGTTTTAATTTTGGTTGTTTGGGTTGAAACCGCACAAAGAAGGATTCCTATTCATTATGCTAAAAAAGTTGTCGGTAGAAAAATGTATTATGGAGGGCAGGTGTCTTTTTTACCTATAAAAGTTGACCAATCCGGAGTTATTGCCGTAATATTTTCAATGTCCATTTTATCTGTTCCTTTGGTCTTAGCTCAATTTACTCCAAACTGGACGATATGGAATTTTCCCTTGACGAAAAAAATTGAACAATGGTTTACCAACGGTTCTGCAATACATAGTTTAATTTATGTATCTTTTATTATTTTCTTTTGTTATTTTTATAATTCCATATCTTTTAATCCTAAAGAACTGGCGGAAAATATGAAGAAGTCGGCTGCTTTCATCCCTGGTATAAGACCAGGTGAACCCACTTCTATATATATACAAAAAGTCTTGGAGAGAATTACTCTTAGCGGTGCACTATTTATTGCTTCTTTAGCTGTTTTGCCTGACTATTTGAGAGCAGCAAAAGTTCCCTTTTTTTTTGGGGGGACGTCATTACTTATTGTAATAGGTGTTTCATTGGATACTATTGGACAGATAGAATCGCATCTTATTATGCGCCATTATGAAGGATTTGTTAATAAAGATGGTAGTAGGATAAAAGGAAGATGGTTTAACGTAAAATAAAACACAATTATGAATTTTATACTTTTAGGTCCTCCGGGTGCAGGTAAAGGAACTCAAGCAAAGAATGTTATCAAAAATTTTAATATGTTACATTTCTCTACAGGAGATATGCTTAGAGAAGGAAAGAAGCTGGACAAAACTATAAATAAATTCCTTTTGTCAGGTCGCCTTGTACCGGATGAAATGGTTATTAATATTATAAAAAAAAGATTTGAAAGAGATGATATAAAAAAAGGATTTCTTTTAGATGGATTTCCAAGAAATTTGAGACAAGCTGAGCAATTGGACTTGATACTTGAGAGTAAAAATATAAAAATAGATAAAGTTTTTTTTATGGATATAGGGTTTGATGAAGCAATTAATAGAATAACTGGAAGAAGGGTTTGTGAATGTGGGGCTAGTTATCATATAACAATGTTGCCTCCGAAAAAAATTGGAATATGTGATTATTGCGAGGCTGATTTAATTCAAAGAGATGATGATAAAGAAAATGTTATCAGAGATAGATTTACTGTTTATGAAAAGGAAATTGAGCCTTTAATTAAATATTATAAGAAAATAAAATTGCTTGTTTTAATAGATGGGTTAAAAGATGAAAAAGATGTATTTAAACAAATAAGTAGTTATATTTTACAATGAAAAAAATATAATATATTTAGTGTATTATTTGTTAATTTAAAAATCTGTGGGGAATTTTTTTCTGTTTTATAAAAAAAGAGAGGATAAAGTTGTTTTTTAAGAAACAAAATATAGAATTAAAAACAGCAAGAGAAATTGAAAAGATAAGAGTTGCGAGTAAAGCTGTAGGAGAAATTTTACAAAAGCTTTACGATGTAATAAAGTCTGGGATAACAACTAAGGATATAGATGTTTTTTCTGAGGAGTATATAAGATCATTGAAAATGGTACCGGCATTTTTAGGAGTTAAAGGTGTAAGTTATCCTTTTCCATCGTCAACATGTGTATCAATAAATGATGAAGTGGTGCACGGAATTCCGAATGCTTCTCGTGTGCTTAAGGATGGAGATATAGTTTCTGTAGATGTCGGAGTAATTTATGAGGGTTATTATAGTGACGCAGCAAGAACATATGCAATTGGAAGCGTTTCTAGTATAGCAAATAAGCTTATTAATATCACTGAGGCGTCTTTGAATCAAGGCATTGCAGAGGCATTATCTGGAAAAAGACTTGGTGATATTTCTTATGCAATACAAAAGACTGTAGAAGATGTTGGGTTTTCAGTTGTGAGAGATTTTGTTGGTCATGGAATTGGAAGATGTTTGCATGAAGAGCCTCAGATTCCAAATTTTGGAAAACCTAATATGGGTATCAGATTGCTTCCAGGTATGGTACTAGCAATAGAGCCTATGGTTAATGTTGGGGGCTATGAAGTTTGCACAGTAGTGGATAACGATTGGACTGTTGTTACGAAAGACGGTAGTTTGAGTGCACATTTTGAACATACTATTGCAATAATGGAAGATGGTTGTGAAATTTTAACAAAGGTATAAAATGCTTAAAGAAGATAAAATTATTGTTGAAGGAAAAATTGTAGAATCTCTACCGAATGCTATGTTTAGAGTAGAAATTGATGGTAAGCATATGATTTTAGCACATATGTGTGGCAAAATGAGGATGAACTATATAAAAATTCTTCCTGGGGATAAAGTAAAAGTTGAACTTTCACCTTACGATTTAACAAGAGGTAGAATAACGTATAGAGAAAAATGAAAATTAGTTTGGAATCTAAGAAATAAATGAAATTAGGAATAATTGATTTATAGTTAGTATTATATAATAATATATAGAAATAATGGAGTATAAGATGAAAGTTAGGGCATCTGTGAAACCAATTTGTCAAAAATGTAGAATAATAAAACGTGCGGGCGTTTTAAGAGTAACCTGTTCGAATCCAAAACACAAACAGAGGCAAGGATAGTTAGTTTGTAAAAGAAATATCTTGGTCCATTATTTTTTTAATATTCTTATGATGTAAACAAAAAATAGGTGTACAAAATTCGGAGGACAGATAAATGGCTCGTGTAGCTGGAGTGGATTTGCCGAAAAACAAAAAACTTGGTATAGCATTAAGATATATTTATGGTATCGGACCTGCCGTATCAAACGAAATTATTGCAGTGCTTTCTTTAGATCCTACTAAGATAGTTAAGGACTTGACGGAAGAGGAAGTTAATAAAATAAACAACCTTATATCAAAAAACTTAAAGGTTGAAGGGGATCTCAGAAGAGAAATTCAGTCAAATATCAAACGGCTTATAGAAATAGGAAGCTATAGAGGGTCACGTCACAGAAAAAGTCTTCCTGTAAGAGGGCAAAGATCTAGAACTAATGCGCGTACAAGACGAGGGAAGAGGAAAACTGTAGGATCTGGTAAGAGGACTCCGATGCCTGGTAAAAAAGGATAGGTTTGATTTGTAAGAAGAAGTAAGATTGTCCATATTTTATAATAAGTTGATTTTTAAGTGAATAGTTTATAGTTTTATAGATATGTTTTAAGATACACGGAGGAAGTATGGCGGAAGTGAAAAGAAGTGGGTCTAAAAAGAAAAGATATGTCGGTGGAGTAGCAAAAGCTTATATATTGTCAACATTTAATAATACTATTGTTAACATAACGGATGAAAAAGGGAATACTTTAACTTGGGCATCAGCAGGCGGTTCTGGATTTAAAGGCACCAAAAAAGGTACTCCTTTTGCGGCACAGATGACTGCTGTTGCAGTGGGTAAAAGAGCTTTGGATATGGGTGTAAAGCAGGTTACAGTTTTTGTAAATGGTCCAGGGCCTGGTAGAGAAACGGCTATAAGAGGTTTGCAGGGTTCAGGTCTTGGAATAACTGCTATAAAAGATATTACCCCTGTTCCTCACGATGGATGTCGTCCTTCAAAACTCAGAAGAGTATAACGTAAATTTAAAGATATAAAAATTAGTGTTATTATTATATGTATTGTTTTTAGGATTTTCTGGTATTAGTAAAATAATATTCAATTTTTATAAATAGGGTTTTGTTCCTCTTAATTTATTTTAAGAGGGAAGTTATTTTTGTTTATTTTACATCTTGATAGTTTTTAGTATTTATAAAGTGAAGAATAAAAAAATATATGAAACAGTTAAGTTAATTGGTTGTAAACCTTGGAGGATTATGATAAATGTCACGTTATTTAGGGTCAGTATGTAAGTTATGTCATCGTGAAAAGGAAAAACTTTTTCTTAAAGGCGAAAAATGTTCTACAAATTGTACTTTTGAGAGAAAAAGAGGTAAGAATGGTCGAGGTCAACATAGTTTTGCAAAAACGAAAGCATCTGATTATGCAAAACACTTACGTGAGAAGCAAAAAGCACGGAGAGTGTACGGTTTAACTGAGGAGCAATTTAGTCATTATTATAAAATAGCAGAAAAAATGAAAGGTTCTACTGGTGATAACTTGATTAAACTTCTTGAGTTAAGGCTTGATAATGTGGTTTATCGTTTAGGACTTGCTTCATCTAAGAAAATGGCAAGGCAGATCGTAAATCATGGAAATGTTTTGGTTAATGAAAAGAAAATAGATGTGCCACGTTATCAGTTAAAAATTGGTGATGTTGTAACAATTCCTGAAAAATATAAAGCAAATGTGGTCATAAAAAAACTTATTGAGAAAACGACGTCAAATGTTCCCACATGGCTTAGTTTTGATAAAAACAAAATTGTAGGCAAAATTGTAGGTAGCCCGCTTGTCGCCGAAATTTCTCATTCTATAAACAGCCAACTTATTGTTGAATACTATTCAAAATAAACTAACAGCTAGAATACTTGTTAAATGAGGTTATAAATAAATGAAAGCCCCGGATTTAGAAAGATTACGTAAACTCATTTTAGATGAAGAAACTGCTACGAAATTTTATGGTCGTTTTACTGCAGAACCTTTTGATCGCGGTTATGGTCATACTATAGGCAATTCGTTGAGAAGAATTTTACTTTCAAGTCTTGAAGGAGCAGCTATTACTTCCGTAAAAATTGCGGGAGCTTTGCATGAATTTGCAGTTTTAAAAGGTGTTAAGGAGGATATTGCTCATATTATTTTAAATTTGAAAAAAATAAGAGTTAAACTTCATTCCTCAAAGCCAGAAGTACTTTATTTAAAAATCAAAAAGAATGGGAAAGTGACTGCAAAAGACATTGAACCTAGGGCAGGCATCGAAATAATGAATCCTGAACAAGAAATTGCGAATATTGATGCCGGAACACTACTTGAGATGGAATTAGAAGTTTCTTTGGGGAAAGGATATGTTCTTGCGGAAGAAATAAAATCAAGCAATAATTATTCTGTTGGTACTATAGCGATTGACTCATTATTTTCTCCAGTAGTAAAAGTAAATTACGAGGTTGAAAATACACGTGTGGAGCAGATTCTCAACTACGATAGACTCGTTATTGAGATATGGACAGATGGGACTATATCTCCTAAGGATGCTTTGGCTCAATCGGCAAATATATTGGAGAAGACTCTCGTGACTTTTACTGGGGGGGTAATTGATTCTGTTGATATTGCTGACAAAGAAATTTATGAAAATAAAGACGATAAAATTTTCAATCAGTCGATAAGTGTTATGGATCTCTCCACTAGAACGTTAAACGGTTTAAAAAACGCTGGCATTATGACTATAGAAGATATTGTTAAGTTGAATGAAAAAAATATATTGGATCTTGACAATTTCGGGAAGCGTTCACTTGAAGAAGTTAAGGATAAACTTGAAAGATTGAATTTATCGCTTGGAATGAAAATTGGTAAGGGGGGAGTAGAGGAATGATAAAAACTTATAATGGGAGTAAACTTGGTATTACAAGTTCGCATAAAAAAGCTTTACTTCGCAATTTAGCGACTAGTTTATTTCTCCATGAAAAAATAACGACTACGCTTCCTAAAGCGAAAGAACTTGCAAGTTATTCTGAAAAACTTATAACAAAAGCTAAAAAATCTAATTTAAGTGCTATACGAGCACTATATGGTGAAATAAATGATAAAGATGTTGTGAAAAAAGTTTTTGATGTTTTAGTTCCACGATATAAAGAAAGACATGGTGGCTATACTCAGATTTTTAAATTGGGATTTAGACGTGGAGATAGTTCGAAAATTGCCGTAATAAAATTAGTGAATTAAAGTTTTTATTTTGGGATTTGAAATGTTAAATATTGATTCGATTGTAAGAATGGCCATTGGTTACTGTTTTTAATTTAATTGTGATGTATTTTGTTTTTTTAGATTAGTTTTTTTTGAGGTGATAAATGTTGTTCAACTATATTTTGGGATTATTTTCGAACGATATGGGCATAGATCTTGGAACAGCTTCAGTGCTTGTTTTCATTAAGGGGCAAGACATCGTCTTGAGAGAACCTTCTGTTGTAGCTATGGAGCGAGATACTAAGCGCGTTTTAGCTATTGGTAAAGAAGCAAAAAAAATGTTGGGTAAGACTCCTACGAATATTGTTGCTGTGAGACCTTTGAGAAATGGCGTTATTGCAGATTTTGAAGCGACTGAAAGGATGATAAGGTACTTTATAAAAAAAGTTCACAAGAAAAGAACATTACTTCATCCTAGGGTGGTTATAGGTGTTCCTTCTGGGATTACCGAAGTTGAAAGAAGGGCTGTTAGAGAATCCGCAGAACAGGCTGGGGCTAGGGAAGTTCATCTTATTGACGAACCTATGGCAGCAGCTATTGGCGCAGGTGTTCCTATTCAAGAACCTCAAGGAAGTATGATAGTTGATATAGGCGGAGGCACGACTGAAGTTGCTGTTATATCATTGGGAGGTATGGTTGTTGCGAAGTCACTTGAAGTTGCCGGTGATAAAATGGACGAATCTTTAATTCAATATTTTAGGCGTAAAAGTAATCTTACAATAGGTGAAAATACGGCGGAAGAAGTTAAAATAAGAATAGGTTCTGCATTCTCTCTTGAAAAAGAAATATCAATTGATGTAAAAGGTAGGAACCTTCTTACAGGGCTTCCTAAGACAGTTAGTATTAACTCAGAAGAAGTTAGAGTTGCGTTGTCGGATCCTATTAAGAAGATAATAGAGGTTATAAGGAACGTTCTTGAAGAAACTCCAGCAGAACTCGCTGCTGACCTTGTTGATCGTGGAATAATATTAAGTGGTGGAGGTTCTCTTATAAAAGGACTTCCGGAACTTTTGTCGAAAGAAACAGAACTTCCTGTAAAACGTGCGGATGATCCACTTACATGTGTAGTGAGGGGAACAGGTGCATATCTAGAAGAGTTAGATAATATAAAAAATTCTAAAAAAAAAATATAAATTAACTAGTAATTTTCTAAAAGTTATTTGGCTAGAGCAAAAGGGTTAATTTATAAGTGCGTTTGCTTGCACTAGGTTTTTATAAAATGTCTCAACGCCGAAAGACAAAATATGAAAATATAATATTTTTAATTCTTCTTTTAATTAGTTTTTCTTTTATAATTGGAAGGTTTACTTCTACCGTAAGGCTTATAAAAAATCTTATCTATTGTTTTTCTTACTCAAATCTTAATTTAACAAATTATATTTTTTATCCCTCAGGAAATTTTACAAACGATATTAAATCTATTATTTATATGCGTTATGAAAATATTGCATATAAACAAAAGAATCGAGAATTAACTGATAAACTTCGCAATTATGATACTATGCTTAGAGAGTATAATAATTTGTCAAAGCTTTTAAAATTAACAAAAGTGAAGAATACTGTATCTTTGTTTGCTAGAATTTCTATTAGAGATCCAAATAAATGGTATAGATGGTTTATAATAAATAAGGGCCAAAAGGATGGTTTATATAATGAACTCCCAGTATTAATGTTTAATAAGAAAAAGGATACGCTCTGTGCTGTTGGTAGGATAGTAGAAACATATAGGTCTTCATCTAAAGTGGCTTTGATAACAAATGCAGCTTATGCTTTACCTGTGGAAATTAAGAATAAAGGCGTTAATTGTCTTGCTGAAGGATTTGATTCAAACTTGTTGAGAATTACTTATATTCCTCGCGATGCGGATATTAAAGCTGGCGATGAAGTTGTTGTAAGCGAATTAAGCTCTGTTTTTCAAAAAGATACACCTGTAGGTATTATTACTGATATATCAGAAAAATCATCTGTAGATTTTAAAACTGCTACGGCTAAGGTTTTTTTTGAGATTGATACTATTTATGAGGCAGTTATTATTCTCATTCCTGAAATAAAAATATGAAAAAAATAATTTATTATCTAATTCTTTATGTTTTTTTTTCTATGATTCAATTTATTTTCGGTAAATATTTAAATTTCTTTGGAATTTTCCCGAATTTTATATTGATTGTTATCGTATATCTTGGTGTTTCAAAAAAAATAATAAATGCGCAATTAATGGGCTTTTTATTTGGCTTGACGTGGGATGTTTTTTCAACTGATATTTTCGGTATAAGAGCGTTAATGTTTACAGTTATAGGATATCTCTTTGGTAAGTTTTTCGGAGATTTTGATACAAATAAGATTCCTGTTCAATTTGTAGTTATCTTTTTTGCGAATGTAGTTTATTGGTTTGGTTTTAATCTAATTTATTTTATCATTTTTGGAAATGAGGTTTATATGACTTATTTTTTTGATATATCGTGTTGTGTAAAAATCATCGCAACAGTTTTAATTGCTCCTGTAATATTTCATATTTTAGAGTGGTTAGGCATAATCTATGCATAGTGAAATAGAGACGAAATGCAAAGGTTAAGTTTAAACTTGTGGAGTTTTTTATTAAATTTTTTATATGTTTTGTTAAGGAGAGTAAATTTTATGATAATGTTTGTTCTTTTATCATTGTGAATAAATTTTAAGGGAAATTTAAGTTTGAGTGGTAATTAAAATGGTATGGCAGAAAGAAGATAAATTTTCCTATGATATTTTTATTGAAAAACACAAAACGATTTTTATATTTTTTGTATCAGTGTTTGTTTGCCTTTCTATACGTCTTTTTTACTTGCAAATTATCAAAGGTGATAGATATAGAAAAATTTCCGATCAGCAGAGAATGCATAACACTTATGAGCGTGCACCAAGGGGGATAATCTATTCTGAAGATAATGTTGTACTTGTGGAAAATAAATTTGTTTTTGTAGCTTTGTTTTATCCTTTTAAGCAATGTCAAGTTCCATCGGATAAAGGCATAGGAAAACTGAATAAAATTTTTGGAAAAGATGTAAGGCTTATGATAAACATGGGCTATAAATTTGGTAAAGTTGTAAAACTTGCAGACAATCTTACTTTAGAAGAAATGTTTAAAATAAGAGAAAATAAATTGAATTTTAAAGGCATTTCAGTCCTGAAAGAATCACGTAGGGTCTATTGTTATCCGGAAGCTACCAGTCATATAACTGGCTACATTGGTGAGATAGGCGCAGATGAAATTGAAGAATTATTGAAACGTGACTACAAAATAGGTGATTATATTGGTAGAGGAGGGATTGAGCAAATTTATGACAAATATCTTCGAGGAAAGGACGGCGGATGGCAAATTGAAATGAATTCAATAGGGTGCCAGATAAAAGAGTTTATGTATATTCAGCCGGAAATTGGTGCGAGTGTTTACTCAACGATAAACTTGAAATTACAGAAAGTTGCTTACGATGCGTTAAGAGATAGTAGTACAGGTAGAGGTGCTGTAGTGGTGCTTGATGCAAAGACAGGTGCTGTAAAAACACTGGTTTCATGTCCGGGATTTGACGCGAATAAAATAGGCACTAAAGATTTTAACAAATATTTAAAAGATAAAAAATTATCACTTTTTAACAGAGCTCTTCAAGCTCTTTATCCTCCTGGTTCTGTGTTTAAAATAATAACTTTTGCAGCAGCAGTAGAATTAATGAATATTAATTATGAAGAAACAGTTCTATGCAATGGTAGTTTCAAACTTGGTAATAGAAATTATTCTTGTTGGCGTAAACAGGGGCATGGTAAAGTAAATCTTTTTTCTGCTATGGTACAGTCATGTAATATTTATTTCTATAAGCTTGGTCTTAAACTTGGAGTAAAGAATCTTAGAAAGTATGCGAAAAAATTTCATCTTGGAGAAAAGATGGGAATAGATTTACCAAATGAAAAGAAAGGCTTTGTCCCCAGTCCTGAATGGAAAAAGTCAAAATTGAAAATGCGATGGCTTCATGGAGATACAGTTATATCCTCAATAGGACAAGGTGCGCTTTGGGTGACACCTCTCCAAATGGCGTGTATGATATCTGCTGTTGCAAACAAAGGCATTTGTCGCAGGCCTTACGTAGTTGATAGGATTGTAAGTCCAAATGGTGATAAAATCTACTCACATAAATTAGATTTTGAAGAAAGAATAAGTTTATCAGATAGAGTTTGGGATTTGCTTCATAAAGCACTTTTAGAAGTCGTTGAGAGTGGGACAGGAAGTAGAAGTAAAATTCCCGGCATCAAAATTGCCGGGAAAACTGGGACAGCTCAAAATCCACAAGGAGATGACCATGCTTGGTTTGTTTCTTATGCTCCTGCAGAAAGTCCTGAGATTGCAATAGCAGTTATTGTTGAAAATGGTGGTGGAGGTGGATATAATGCCGTTCCAATAGGTAGAAAAATTTATGAAGCTTATTTTAATATGAAATCTGAAGAGAGTGTAAAATAGTGATCAAGAGTAGAAATTTTTATCGTCATTTGGTTTCAGTTATAGATTTTCAGCTTATTTTTTTAGTTATAACCTTAATGTTTATAAGTTTTGCTGTGATATACTCGGCGTGTAGTAATTATGGTATGTCGTTTAAGTATCTTTCAGTCCAATTATTAGCTTTTATTATAGGATTTTTTGGATTTGTTCTCATTGTGAATTTTAATTATCAATATTATAAATATCTAGATAAGTTTATTTATATTTTATCTTCTGTACTTTTAGTTTCTGTTTTGATTTTTGGTTCAGTAAAAAGAGGGACAAGAGGCTGGTTTAATTTTGGTTTTATTTCTTTTCAGCCTGTTGAGATTGCGAAAATAATGTTTATTTTGTCACTTGCTTCTTTTCTTGATAGAAAATCAAAAGAGACTGGCAAAATTTCTTTTTTAATTTCCGTATTTGTGATGCTTGTAGTACATCTTATTCTTATAATGATGCAGCCTGATTTTTCTTCTACGTTATCTTATTTTCCTGTAACTTTAATCCTTCTTTTCACTATTGGAATTGAACCCTTTTATCTGTTCTGTATAGTAATTTTTGGTAGTCTCGCTGTAGGTATACCTCTTTTGGAAACTTTTTTAAGTATGCAACTTCAATTTTCGCAAAGTAAAACGTTTTTAACAAATTTTATAGTTTTTTTAAAAGCCAATTGGATCGGTGTTTATGCCGTTGTAATGATATTATGTTTAATAATTAGTTGTTGGTATTTTTTATGGAAGTTGAAAATTAGAATTGCACCTATTTATCCAACTATTTTATGTATTTCAATATTGCTTGGATGTCTGTCTTCTTTAGCGGTGGAAAGATCTTTGAAAGACTATCAAAGGAAAAGACTTGTAGTGTTTTTGAATCCGAGGTTCGACCCAAGAGGTTCAGGATATAATATAATACAGTCTAAAATAGCTATAGGTTCAGGAAAATTTATAGGGAAGGGCTTTAAAAAAGGAACACAAACTCAGTTAGGCTTTTTACCTGAACAACATACGGATTTTATTTTTTCGGTTATAGCTGAAGAAGAAGGCTGGGTCGGAGCGCAAATTATACTTTTTTTCTATTTCTTTTTTGTTTGGCGCGCTTTTGTAATAGCAAAGAATGCTCGTGATAGATACGGATCGCTAGTGGCTACGGGATTAGCCAGTATGTTCATGTTTTATATAGTAATTAATATAAGTATGGTTATGGGCATGATGCCTGCTACGGGTGTGCCATTACCTCTTCTTTCTTACGGTGGTTCGTCAATTTTTTCGTCACTATGTGCTGTTGGTATTTTGTGTTCTATAAGTACGAGAAAGTATACTCACTCCTAATAATCACTCTGTTAAATTAATTAGAATGAGATTAGAGGTTTTTGAAATCTGTTTGCGATACGTAGAAATTATTTTAAATAAGTTAAATATCGGGATAAGGAATAAGATTGTATTAGATTTGCAAAAATATATTTAAAAATATAAAATTATATGAAAAGTTGTTGATTATAAAATAAGGAGAAGTAAAGATGAAAAAATTTGTGTTGTTAGCAGCATTCATCGCAATGGTTGGCTTGTCGTTGTCAGCTTGTGGAAGCGGAAAGGATAAGGCAGAAGCTCCAAATGAACCTAATGTAGAACAACAAGAGGAAGCATCCAGTGAAATACCGGTATCATCAGATCAGAGCCAAAGCTCAAAATAGAAAATAAAAAACGCAATATTACAATTATAAATTATATCTCTATTTTTTGTATTGTAAAAAAGTTTTTTTGTCTTTTGTTAGAACTGAAATTGACTAAAAACAACGGTTCCTCGTTAAAATGCGAGGACTGTTGTTTTTGTTTGTGTGATTTAGAAATGTAAATGTAGTGTCGGTTTCAATAGAAATACTTAAAATAGTTCCTTTGCTCTATAGTTATAGAAAAGGAAATAAACTTGTAGAAGATTAGTTAAATTTTTTTAGGGTCTGTAGTAGCAAGAATTGGTTTATATTTTTTTGTCAGTGTAGTGTCCTCATCTCTTTGCTTTTTTTATCCGTCAGACTTATAAATTAGATTGTTTTTAGTTTCCTCTCACCGTTTCCTGTTTACTATATTTAAAATTTATGATTATAAAATTGATTGCATGTTTGATTTATAGTCATATTTATGGTATAATCCAAAGCTGTGTCGCTGAATTTGTTTGAGAAGTAGGATTTAGAGAGAGTTATATGTCAAAAAAAGATTTGGTGTCAATTTATGATTTGGGCGTAGAAGAAATAAGTGCTCTTTTGGAGGAAGCTTTTAGGCTTAAAAGCAAAAAAAAATATCTTGATGTTTTTAAAGGTAAAGCGTTGGGCATGGTATTTGAGAAGCCTTCGACGCGAACAAGGGTTTCTTTCTCTGCAGCAATGATACAATTAGGCGGTCTGCCTGTTTCGCTTGAATCCGAAAATCTCCAACGGAAAAGAGGAGAATCTATACAGGATACTGCTGTAGTTTTATCTAGCTATTTAAGTGGCCTTGTCATAAGAACTTTTAGGCATTGTGATATAGAAGAATTTGCAAAATATTCCAAGATTCCAGTTATAAACGCTCTTTCAGATAAAGAACATCCTTGTCAGAGTTTAGCTGATATCATGACTATTATGGAACTACATGGAGCAAAAACGATTGAAGATTTGAAAAAAGTTAAAATTGTTTATATAGGTGATAGTAACAATGTAGCAAATTCGCTACTTGCTATTTCTGCTGTTTTAGGGCTCAACTTTACCCTTGTGTCTCCTCAGCAGTATTTGCCTAAAAAAGATATACTAGATAAAGCTTCTGAATATATTTCGTTAAGTAAGGCGGAGATTAAAATTACAAGTGATATTGATGAAATAAAAGATGCAGATGTAGTGTATACTGACGTATGGATTTCCATGGGTTATGAAAATGAAAAGAAAAATAGAAAAAGAATTTTCATGCCTTATCAAGTAAATAAGGAGTTGTTAAAGAAAACTTCTTCAAAATGTATTGTTCTCCACTGTCTCCCTGCGATTAGAGGAGATGAAATTACTGCAGAAGTTATGGATAAATATAGATACTCAATATTTACACAAGCCGAAAACAGACTTCATAGCCAAAAAGCCATTTTACTGCATTTTTTATAATACAAATTTTACATGAAATAAGTAAAAAGTTTGAAATAAAATTAGTCTTGCCTCTCAAGTATACCTATTAAATTACATAGTTGGCTTTTTATCTGTTATTTTTATTTTAGAATTTTTAACGATATTTGAATACCAATCTTTTAAAATAAGACTTATTTTTTCTTGTACGAGATTATTTTTTATCGTTGAAGAGTCTTGTTTATGAGAGTTTTCCAACTCATAATTCCATAGTTTTACAGAATTCGCGAGTGTTATTTTTAGTTTGTTTTCGCATATTTGTTTTCTGAGTATAGTCTCGTATTCTTTGGGAGTCATTTGTATAGACTTTAAAAATAAATAATATTTCTGTTTATCAAAAGTATTGTTACTTTTAAATATTTCTAAATTCTGCAAATAAGTTTTCAGTTCTTCATTAGTAACTATGATACCGTAAAGTTTTGATTGCTGGTAAAGAATTTCGTTATTTATTAATAAATTGGTTACTTTCATTTGTATTTTGTTTAAATCTTTTTCAGTTATTTGTTTATTTGTAACCTTTTTTATAGATTTTAGTTGGATTAATGTAAGTGAGTTGAAAATTTTTAATGGTATTTTTACTCCGTTCACCTTAGCGATGTAATTTTTATAATAAAATAAATAAGGTATAAAACTGCTTATAAAAGCAGTTATCGTCATAATAAAGATTATGTTCTTATGTTTTCTTAGAAAATTCATCATTTCTTTTGTACTCCATTATTGATAAATTATACTTATTATTGCGAGAGTTTGCCTAAATCACTACAGATTCTCGTTATTATAACAAAAATTATATATTAATTTTGTTTGACATCAAATTTTTTTTTTAATATTATAACAAAAAATGCCGATGTAGCTCAGCTGGTAGAGCAGCGGTTTTGTAAACCGCAGGTCGTAGGTTCAAATCCTATCGTCGGCTGTTTATTATTTTTAGCTGTAATTTGATAACTGCATCTTCAAGTTTATAATAGAAATACCTTTAATAATTTAGAATAGGAAATTAGGATTTCTGAATATTGAGATGGAAAAAAGAATTCTGTCGTCAAATAAAAAAGCTTATTATAATTATGAGATTTTTGAAAAACTGGAAGCTGGCGTTGTATTATCTGGTTATGAAGTTAAATCATTAAAACAGTCTAAGGTAAGTCTTGTTGACAGCATTGTAAAGTTTTCTAATGGTGAAGCATTTATCGAAAATATGTTTATAGCTCCTTATGAACATATATCCACTCACATTGCTGATTATGATTCTAAAAGAAAACGAAAACTTTTAATGCATAAATCTGAAATTACCAAGATTCATACAAAAGTTAGGGAGAAGGGATTGACTGCTATTCCATTGGAGATGTATATTGACGTTAGATGTAAAATTAAGATTCTCATAGGACTTGCAAAGGGTAAAAAGGTATACGATAAAAGGGAGGTCATAAAAAAAAGAGATATCTCTAGAGAGATAGCTAGAGAATATCGATTATGACTTACTGATATGTGTGTGCTAAGCCATGAATAAATCTCAAATAATTTCTGTTCAGGCATCGGCGGGTTCTGGTAAAACTTATAGCCTTGCAAATAGATATCTCTATCTTTTACTTGGTAGTGATGAAAATATCGGGATAAAGAATATAATAGCCGTGGCTTTTACTAATAAAGCGGCTATGGAGATGAAGTATAGAGTTATAAGTTATCTGAAAAAAGCAGCGTTGTGTTTAAATACAGGTAATTTTTTTGATAACTTAAAACTTACAAAGAGTAAGTTAGTTGAAAAAAGTAACGTTGTTTTAAAAAATATCTTTGAATCCTACGATAATTTTAATATAAATACTATAGATAGTTTTAAAAATCACATCTTAAAGTCTTGTGCTATAAATATTGATATTTCTCCAAATTTTACTATAGAGCAAGATTACTCAGATAATCTTTTATTTTCTTTAGAAATTTTTTTACAAAAAACTCGGATCTCAAAAGATCTGAAAAATATCGTGTTACAATACTTATTACAATATCAATATTTGACAAGAAATTCAGACTGGTTTCCTAAGAATAATATGTATAACGAGGTTAAAAAAGTATTTGAGAAATCTGGGAATATTGGTAAGGATATTCTATGTAATGAGGGGATTTCTTTTAAAGATGAGATGTCTCTGAGAAGTGAGATAATTATTAATAAAGTAAAAAACCTTGCTAATCTTATGCCAAATCTTCAAATAAAAAAACACTATTTAGATGCTGTCGAAAAAGTTTTGAACTCCGGGGAGAAAATTTTTTCTTCAATGATGGATATTCCAAAAGAATTTTCATGCGAGGCTATTGAGTACAAAAAAGGGGCTAAGGTTAATATTGAAGTGAATTTAATTTGGAAAGATATAAATAAAGAAATAGAATCTTTATGCGACTTTTATATGGAAAATTATTACAATGTTTATTCGGATATATATTCTAGAATTTCATCTGAATTTGACAAACTAGCGAAGAAAGAAGGTGTTGTATTTTTAAATGAAATTAATAAAAAAACGGTTAACTTTTTTGAAAAAAATAATGCTGTTATGCCTGAGGTTTACTACAGATTGTCTGAAAAATATAAACATTTTTTAATTGACGAATTTCAAGATACAAGTCTTGTGCAGTGGTTGGGAATTAAGAGATTTTTAGAAGAAAGTCTCTCTGAAGGTGGAACATTTTTTTACGTTGGCGACGTAAAGCAGGCAATATATTCTTTTCGAGGTGGAAATCCCGAAATTTTTAATATGATGTCCAGAGAATTTTCTATTTTTAACATTGATAAAAAATATCTAGAACAAAATTTTAGAAGTGGTAAAGTGATAGTGGATTTTAACAATGATATTTTTTCAAAAGAAAATATTGAGAAATTTTCAACAAAAATCTATAAGGATAAATATTTTAAGTGTGATTTTTCAAAATTTATTGAAACTTATTCTTTCTCTAAGCAATATGTGACTAAATGGCATGATTATGGTCATGTTGAAATATATGTGATTGATAAAACTTGTGAAAACGTTGAAGAAGAAATAAAACGAAAACTTGTGGAATACGTTTTTCAATGCCTGAAGAGATTTAATGCTCGAAATATAACTATTTTATGTAGGACGCACTATGAAATTCTTTCTGTAAGTTCATGGCTTTTTGAGAAAGGAATTGAGATTGAATCGCCACAAACACTAAGTGTAAAGAATAATGAATGTATAAAGCAAATTGTATCACTACTCATGTTTATCGATTCGCCTGTGGATGCCCTATCGTTTTCTTCTTTTATTCTTGGAGATGTTTTCAGTAAAGTGGCAGGTGTTGGAAGCTATGAATTTGAAAAATTTATTTTTGATTGCAATAAGAGAAATAGAGTGAAAACTCTTTACAAGATTTTTAGAGATGAATATGAAAGTTTATGGGATGAATATTTTGAGAATTTTTTCGTTCAAGCGGGATTTATACCTGTTTATGAATTGACGCTTGCGATATTTTCAAAATTTAAAATTATTGAGAATTTTCCTAAAAGTAAGGTATTTTTAATGTGTTTTTTGGAGCTTGTTAAAGATTTTGAAGTGCAAAACTCTGGGATTAGGAATTTTTTAGAGTATTTTAATGGTTTAGAAGATGATGATAACTCTTTGTACGTAAAAAGTGCTTTCGGAAATGGCATAAAAATTATGACTATACATAAAGCCAAAGGGCTTCAATTCCCTGTAGTAATAATACCTTTTCTCAGTTTTTCAGATAAATCTTTAGAAAAACCATATTTTGACGATTCAGGTGAAAAAGTAAAGTTGTTAAATATATCTAAAAATATTGCGAGGTTTTCAAAAAAAGCTAGAAAAATATATGAAAAAGGAAAAGTGGATTCATTATTATTTGAGCTTAATGTACTTTATGTTTCAATGACGAGGGCTGAATATGAATTTTATGCTATAGTTCCTTTTAAGTCTGGAACTTCAAATAATATGGTCCCGATGCTTCTTGGGGATAAAAATCTTGTTATGGGCGATAAACGAACGTATAATCTAGAAGATACTGAAGATAATAAAATTGTTTCAGATGTTTTTACAGATGGCTATAAGGATATGCAGGAATATTTAAAAAGTAAAAATAAAACAAGGCTCGACATAGAAGACGTGAAAAAAAAAGGCTCAATTATGCATTACGCTTTATCAAAAATAACATCGTTAAAAAGCAAAGATATAGATAATAGCATTGACTGTGCGCTTGAATTTAGTAGAAGAAAGTTTCCTTTTGATAATATTGAGTTTGTAAGAGAGAGGCTTTATAACTTATTTTCATCGAAAGAAATTTTAAGTTTGTTCATGCATGATGGGACTGTTTACAATGAGAAGGAGATTGTAAATGTAGATGGGGAAGCTTTTAGAATTGATAAATTAGTGATATATGATAGCGAAATTGTGATAGCAGATTTTAAGAGTACAAGCTATGATGAAAATGATAATAAAGAACAAGTGAAGGGATATGTCAATCTTATTTCTGAAATTTATCCCGATAAAAAAATATCAGCTTATATTGTAGATATTGAAAAAGTTGTAATTGTAAACTGTGATTGATAAGTTATATAGTTACATGTAAATGTGTTATTTAAGTATATTGTTATATTGTGATGTTAAAAAGAATAGAGTCAATATATTTATTAGTAGGATTATTATTAATTCAATAAAAAAGAAGAATGATGTGGATATTACAATAATTATGGAAAATAGATAATAATATTAAGTAATAGGGAAGTATATATTGATACCATATAAAATAACCCCACCACCCCATACAGATAAACGCCAAGTAATTAATTTTAATTATTTGGCGTTTATCTGTTTTAAGTTAGCTTTGGTATTGCTTTAAGTCTAAGTTACTTTTTTAGTGTTATAATATATGTATAGATGTTATATATAGAAGAATGAAATATAAAATTAAGATATTTTAAGACATTTCCATGTTATCGTTTGTTGTTTTGATAGTAAATGTATTATACAAATGGTTTTAAATGGCTAGTAAAATAATAAATTTAGATATTCATGAAAATATAATAGATTTTACGACTGACTATATTCTCAAGTCGAACAAAAATACGGCTTTGATAAGCGGTGGCAAGAGGCCTTTCTTATTTATCAGAAAAAAACTTGCCTTAAAGCGAAAAAAATCTTTTTTCCCTCCAAAATTTTTTACCAATGACGAATTTATTGAAGGAGTTGTTTTTGATAATTCGAAACTTGTAAGAATTTCAGATATTGAATCAGCATTTATTATATTCGAGATTGTTAAAGAAGAAGCACCGTTATTGTTGAAAAGTACAATTTCTTTTGCGTCATTTATAGATTGGTCTTTTGAAATTTTATCTTTTATAGAACAGATGGACATGGAAGATGTATGTGAAGAAAAACTGAAAGCTATAAAAACAAATGCCGAAATAGGCTACGATGTTCCTGAAAGTATTAACGATTTATTGAAAAATATTTTTAAAATAAGAAAGAGTTTTCATGAAACTTTAGATGATGCTTCAAAAACTACAAAAGGATATAGTTTTTTAAAGGCTGCGCTAATGGATGAGGAATTGTTATCTGGTGACTTTGACGAAATTATATTGATGGCTCCTTTTTATCTTCATAAAACAGAAATTGAAATTTTTAGAAAAATTCATAAAGTTGGGAAGCTTGTTGTATTTACTCAAGGTAATCCCCGAGATTATGAGGTGTTAATGCGTATATATTCCGCATTTGGCGAGACTTTACCAGATGTGAAAAGTGTAAAGAACAGTTACAAATTAAATGTGTATTCTGCATTTGATGACCAATCTCAAGGTTCTCTATTGAAAAATCTCACGAAGGATTATTCTAAAGAAAAGATGGATAAGACCGTTATTATTGTCACAGACTCAAAAATGTTACAGTCTGTGATATCTGAGATATCAGTTGTTACAGACTACTATAATGTTTCAATGGGTTATCCCGCAGAAAAGACAGCTGTTTTTTCTCTGTTAAATGCGGTTATAGAAGCACAATTTTCAAGGAAAGAGCAATATTACTACTCAAAAGATATTATGAAGGTTTTGACTA
This sequence comes from Candidatus Endomicrobiellum basalitermitum, assembly GCA_031282525.1. Lineage (GTDB taxonomy): Bacteria > Elusimicrobiota > Endomicrobiia > Endomicrobiales > Endomicrobiaceae > Endomicrobiellum > Endomicrobiellum basalitermitum. The sequence continues at coordinate 30,547 of JAITDN010000001.1, forward strand.
ATCCACTTTTAAAAAATATGAGATTTTTTGGACAAAGTTCGATATCAAGAATTGTTGCTCATAAGATTGAAGAACTTTTAGATAGAAATTCAAAAAGTCGTTTGAGCGGTAGAATGTTTATTTCTTTTGAGGAAATTATCAACGAAGAACAACTTCTTAATGAAATGAGTCTTACAATGACTCACGCTTGGGAATATGTAGCTCCTAAGAGAGTAGTGGGTATATTAAAAAAAATTTTTTACGTTTTTTTTATATCATGGGAAAACATATACACTTTTAGCGATTTATCGGGTATTTTGTTTAATTTTCTAAAAAAAATACATTTTTTAAGTACTGTTAATAGTTATCCTTTGAATATCGGAGCTATGGAGTTGTTGTTATGTTTGTTAAAAGAACTTAAATTTGGTAGAGTATCTGATGCGAAGTTTCATAATAAAGAGGTTTTAGATGTTTTTAAGAAGTTATTAAAAAATAAGAGGATAGCTTTGCTTGGTTCACCCTTAAAAGGAATGCAAATATTAGGGCTTTTGGAGTCGAGGAATCTTTTTTTTGAAAATGTGTTTGTTGTTGGTATGACAGATTCGGCGATGCCTGCCATGAAAAAAGAGTATTCTCTTATACCTAAAGATATAATGTTTATTTTGGGAATTGAGGTAGCAAAAAGAGAGTTTGAAATACAAAAATATCATTTTAATAGACTTATTGCAGGTACAAAAAATTTAAATCTTATTTATCCTGACAATGAAAAAGATGAAAGAAGCCGATTTATTGAGTCCATTATTTGGGACAAACAGTTGGAAAGTGAGGACATTAATGCTGTAAAAATAAATAGATTTGTTTTACCTAAATTTTCTATAAAACAACATGAGAAGCGAAAATATGTGAAAACTGAAGAAATTAAAGAATATCTTAAAAATATACCTTATACGTACAGTAAAATCGATGCTTATTTAAATTGTAAACTTAAATTTTATTTTATGTATGTGTTATTGCTTGATGATAGCATGAAAGTGGGGTGTGAACTTTCTAGTAGCGATATAGGGAATTTTGTTCATAGTTTTTTAAAAGATGCGTTATATGAAAATCTCAGCTTTGAAAAGCTTCAATCTTTAGAATTTGAAAAAGAATATTTAAAAAAACTTGAAAATAGTTTTGATAACTCTTCTCATTTCAAATTTAGGGAGGATGCTTTTATGATAAGAGAAATCTTAATGCATAAAATGAAAAATGTTTTATGTTATGAAAGGAAACGATCTTATAAAACTATTTATAGGTGTGAGAAGAAATATGTTTCAAATATTGAAACTGACTCAGGTGTTGTTTATAATCTAAATTGCAGAATTGATAGGATAGATACTGATGGCAAAAATTATATGATATTTGATTATAAGACCGGAGCTGTTGCAGATCCCATTATTTCAAAAAAATATTTTGATTTATTGTCTAATAGATTTAACAGACAAAATATGAAAAAAGCGGTAAAATCTCTGCAACTACCATTGTATAAATATATATTTGAAAAAGAAACAGGATTTACAGTTTCAGAATGCGCAAATTATGGCATAAAAAAAACGGAAATTGTTGAATTCCCAAATAAAAAAGAAATGTATGATAGGTGTATTGATATAGTTAAAGAAATTCTTGATGATATAAATACTTGCGAAAGTTTTGAGTTTGACAACGAAGATAAAGTTAATTGCGGAACGTGTAAGTATTTTTATATATGCAGATAATAATAATGCAATTTAGTACTTAAATATAAAGTGTAAAAAATGTAAAAGAAGTTAGGGTGGGGGGTGTTCATAAGAATACATTTTTTAAGAAATCTTTAATCTCTTTTAAACACCACTTGTTGTCAAAATTAAATCCCTAAAGTAAATACCTAAGGACGATAGTAAAAAGATACTGTGAATAAATTAAATACGAGATGGAAGTCAAATTATGGTAATAACTGTTATCTTAAATATCATAAATTGTTTTAGGTACAAAATACGGAAATAAAAAAGAAGATATCATATTTTATTTTTTTAGGTTTACCGCCGCTTATTATGTTATTATGTAACGTAAACGTAAAGGATATTTGTTAGAGATGAGTATAAATAGGAGAGAAAAGACAAAAATTATTATATTTTTGTCTTTTATTTTAATGTTGGGAATTTCTATTGTTACTAATGTTCCGATTGTCAATGGGCAAATGACAAAAAAAAATCTTTTTAGCATTAAAAGAAATAAGAATGCTAATGTTGTTATGTATGATGTCAGATTAGATTCTAACAGTGGTATTGATAAGTTAAATCCAATAGATGCTTATTGGGTTTTATATGACAAACAAGGACAACGTAGCGGAATAAAGGCATTTGAAAAAAGAGCTTATGGATTTACAGTAAAATATAATGTTAAAGGATATTATGATTTGACTTTAAAAGCTGTTCCTAATAGGAGTATGAAGATTATTTTACTGAACAATGAACCTAAAGTTGTAATTAAAATAAATAATGAAGACGCATATCTTTCAACAGTTTTTGTTTTTGCAAGAAATAACTTAATAATCCCTAAGGTTCTGTACTATACTATTACAGGTTTTGATATTGGAACTGGATCGCAGGTTACGGAAAAAATAGTTATACATTAAACATATGAATATATAATTCTATCATATTTGTTATTTGGTATGTTTTATTTTGGCTTTTGGATGTTACTTGATTGTCGGATCGTTTGCAATTGATGATTGTGAGATGATTTCTGAAGTGGTTGCAAGAAGACTTTGTTTCTCTAAATCGTCAAGTAGTAAAGAGGTTAAAGCATTTGAAACTTCTTCCTCTTCAAAAGCTATTCCTGAAACTCCTACTTGTTTTAAAGAGTCTTTGCTATCAAGAAATTGTGCTCTTACAAGTATGCCTGTTTCTGAGTTTAATATAGATACAATTGAAACGAGCGTTGCATTTAAATTAGGAATTGTGATAATTAGGTAATCTGCACTTTTTATACCTGCCACAACTAAGATGTTTCTTTTTGTAGAATTCCCATAAATCACGGCTTGTTTTTGTGAACTTATGCTGTTGACTGTGTCAATATTTGTTTCAATAATAACTGGTTTTATATTGTGATCTTTTAGGGTTTGTGTTACTTTTTTGCTAGTAGGTCCGTAACCTACAACTATTGCTGTTTTTTGTAAAAAATATTCTTTTGTTGGAAGTAAATTTTTAGCAATTATTTTACTTTTATTTCCTTTTCTGTTTGTTACAAAATTTAAAATAGTCCATAACTTTTTTCTAGATTGTAATAATTTCTCTATTTTCGAGATTTTTTTGAATATTGAAGGATTTAACTATTGAGATTATAGGGCATACGACTATTGCATTATAGACAACAATATCATTTTCTTTGGAAAAAACCCAATCGCCTTGCTTCTTGTGCAAGTATAAGCGAGAATTCTCCTATCTGTGATAATCCTACAGCGATTGTAAGAACTGTTCTTGTGGAGTATCTTAATATTGAGGCCCGTAAATACTGCGGTTAAAGGTTTAATAAATAAAATTATTACAAGACACGTACATATAAGTGTAGCGTTTTCAAGTGCAAATTTTAAATTGAAAATCATTCCAACTGCTAAAAAGAATAAGATGCCAAAAGCATCTTTCAAAGGTAAAATGTCGGCTCCCGCTTGATAACTCATTTTGCTTTTACCTACAAATCATACCACCTAAAAATGCGCCTAAAGCGAGTGATGTCTTAAGAACAAAAGCTGCAAGAACTACTGTGTTGCAAATGCTATTACTAAAATCGTGAGTATAAAAAGTTCCTGAGAGCGTGTTTTTGCGATTTTTGACAAAAGCCACGAAACAAGTCGTCCTCCAAATTTCATGATTAAAAGTGACCAATATAACTAGACGGAGCAAAATAATCTCTATTGGTTTAAATATTCCTACAGCAGCAGAACTTGAATTAGATAGTATTGCTGGAAGGTTTGGGAGGATAACGAGTAATAAATATTGTTAAGATGTCTTCTACAACAAGCCATCCAATAGTGGCGTGTCCTTGTATGGTATTAAAATGTTGTTGTCATTTAAAATTTTTGAAAGTACAACTGTGCTTGCTACAGCAAGTCCTAGTCCGAGGATAAGTCCGGAAATTAAGTCTAGTCCTAATGCTATGCCCACTAGCGTTCCGCAGATAGTTGTAATGGTGCTTCTTTGTACTATTGCCCCTGGGATAGCTATGTTTTTGACAGCTATAAGATTATCCATTTTGAAATGCATGCCCACTTCGAACATTAAGAGAATAATGCTGGTTTCAGAAAGTTGCAATGCTAAATCAGAGTTTGCTGCAAAGCTAATGGGAACTGGGGAAAAAGGACCTATCAAAAAGCTTGCTATAAGGTATCCAATAATGGAAGAAAGACCTAGTTTTTGTGTTATAAAACCAAATATAAGTGCAAAAGTAAATCCTATAGCAATGATTTCTAACAATTGATATTCTTGCATTTAAAGTCACATAGTATTTATATTTTTGCTTATTGGAAATTTTGATGCCATCTAATTATGGGGGTTTTAAGACTATATATACGTTCTTTAATTTTATAATTTTTTGATTGAGATAGGTTGTTCTATAATGCTCATTTTTATTCCTAACAATCTAATAAAATAGCAGTCTGTTTTTTGAATTCCCACCTACATTAACTCTAATACTAACAAAATAAAACAAAAATACAAAATAATATAAATCGATACCTTAATTTTGCATTTAAAATTGTGTTATAATCAAATTAAATAATTATACTATCTATGGAAAAACTATCTCAAATTAATGAAATATTGAGTTTTGTGCTTTCCAGATATTTATGAAGTAGATGCTTCTAATCGTGGATTTGAAATCTTTTATAATTTAATTAATTGGAAAAACTTGTCAGTTACGAGAGAGAATCTTTGTTTCTGATAATGATTTAGAATTACTTTTACGAAAGGATAAAATCAACTTATTTTTTTTGTTGGAATCTAAAAATACTTTAAAGAGTTTTGATATTTTAAGTTCTATGATTCAGTGCGAACTTGTTGTTACTAATATCCTAGATTTATTAGGTATTTTCTGTATTTTTTTTAAAAAAAAGATGAGGTTTTGCGTTAACTAATCTAGAATTTTTTGTAGTTATTTTTTTTAGGAGACGATAGAGAGGAGATAGAAGAGATAAATCAATATATCTAGGAAGTTAAAGAGTGTTAAGTTGATAAATTTTAGCTCTTGAAAAAATTATCAAACATAAGTGGTGTTACACATGCTAATATTTTATAGAGTTGGATAAAATATAGTTGAAAATATATATTTTCTAAGAAAAAAATGATTCCTTTTGTTAAAACAATGCATGATAGATGATTAGATACTAAAGCTGCAAAAATAGTTGTCCAGGTCAGTGTTGTTTTTTGTTAAGATTGAGAATACTATAGGCCTTAGAGATACGATATAGAGAACTCCTAAAAAATTATCATGAGAGGGGGGGGGAACAAGAAAATATATAACCTTGAATATTGAAAAGATTTTGTATATAGTACAAGGAAAGATTTTTTTTGTAAAATTTATTTAGATATTTTTATCAGAAATATATTTGTAAAGATAAGATGCTGATAGAGAGAAAAATGTGGAAAAGAAAATGGTAGTTGTGGTTAACAAATCAATTAGAGAGACAAAAGTTGCTGTGCTTGAAAACAATAAACTTTTTGATTTATTTATCGATAGAGAAGACTCTAAAAAGATATTGAATAATATTTACAAAGGTAGAGTGCAAAACATTGTTCCCGCATTAGGTTCTGCTTTTGTGGATATTGGATTTGGTAAGAGTGCGTATCTTAGCGTTGATGATATAGTGGTGCAATGCAATGAAAAAAATATTGAAAATATGATTATGTTGGGACAAGATATCATAGTGCAGATCTATAAAGAACCAATAAATAATAAAGGTTCTAAAGTGACAATGGATATTTCGCTTCCTGGAAGGTTTTTAGTATATATGCCCTTTGGTAGCAATAATATAGGTATATCTAAAAAGATTAAAAATAAACAGGAATGTGAGAGATTAAAAGATATAGTCAATGAAGCGAAAAAAAATGTAACTGGTGGCATAATAATAAGGACTGAAGCTGAGAAAGTTAAAGAGACGGAAATTAAAAACGAAATCAACTATTTAACAAGACTTTGGGTATCTATAATTGAGAAGTTCAAAAACGCAAAACCGACTAGTCTTATTCATAAAGATTTGGGTATGGTGTTTCAGATAGTAAGGGATTATTTTTCAGATGATATTACGCTTATGCACATAGACTCGCAAAAAGAGTTCAGCGATGTTGTAGATTTTGTAAAAATTGTAATGCCTGAATTCATTGATAAAATTGTGTTTTACAATTCTAAAACGCCTATATTTAAAGCATATGGTATTGAAGAGGAAATAGATAAGTTATGCTCAAATAAAGTAGATCTTAACTCTGGGGGTTATATTATTATTCAAGAGGTGGAATCTCTTTGTGCTATAGATGTTAATAGTGGAAAATTTACGTCAAAATTTACTCAAGAGGAGACTGCTGTTCTTACGAATCTTGAGGCTTCAGATGAAATTGCAAGACAATTAAGGCTTAGGAATATAGGTGGTATAATTGTTGTTGATTTTATAGATATGAACAAAGCTACAAATAGGCGAAAAGTTTTAAATAGTTTTCGTAAAGCTACTATCAGTGATAAAGCTAAAATAAAAATATGGCCTATTACTAAACTTGGTCTTATAGAAATGACAAGAGAGAGGAAGAAAAAATCATTGTTTTCTCTTCTCGGTGATACTTGTCCTACCTGTCGAGGATTAGGTTTTGTATTTCCAAAAAATTAAACTGTATCCTCATTTTGTTTACAAACAAAATGAGGATACAGTAAGCAACATCAAAGAGAAACGTTAAGCACTAAAAAAAAGAAGCATGAAAAATTTTATGTTCCTAAATATTTTTTTAAAGTTTTACGAACTGCTCCATTTCCAACAAGCATTTCTTTAAAGTATTTTTCTATTTTTTCGCCAAGCTTTGCTTTATAAAGATTTACACCAAATATTTTTTCATTTGATAAAATCTCTACTAATTTACCATCTGATGAATTCGGTTGCCCTATTTTTACATCTTTTAGAGAAGCTTGTAAGTATGACATAAGCGGGTCGGGGCTTAGAACCAAAGGATTGTTGTTATCATCTCGACCTATAAGATATCTGCACCAACCGGCTATTGTTAATGGTATGAATACAAGCGAGTTTATGTCAAGGTTAGAACGTTTTAAATAGAGTTTGATTGTTTCTCCAAAACGTATACCAAGTTTTTGAGATGTATCTGTTGCAATTCGTTGCGGAGTATCTGGTATATTTGGATTTGGGAAACGTACACTTATGACTTCATTTATGAAATCCAAGGGTTTAATAATGCCGGGATCAACTACGACTGGCATGCCTTCGTCGTAACCTATTTTTGAAATTAATTTAACAAGGTCTTCATCCTTCATTTCGTCGGAGATAGAAGTAAACCCTAATATGCAACCGAATATTGCAAGCGCAGAATGTAAAGGATTTAGGCAAGTACAAACTTTCATTTTCTCTACTTTATCTACGGTGCTTTTATCGCAAAAGTAAACTCCTGCTTTTTCAAGTGCTGGACGTCCATTTGGAAAAATATCCTCAATGACAAGATACTGTGTTTCTTCCGTGTTAACAAATGGAGCAACAAAAGAATTTTTAGATGTTTTTATAATTTGAGTGCTAGTAAAACCTATTTTATCAAGTCGTTGCTTTACTTTTTGAGAAGGGTATGGCGTGATTTTATCAATCATACTCCATGGGAAAGAAACTTTTTTGTCATCTGAAAGATAGTCAATAAATTCTTGATCTAAATGTTTACGCGATTTCCATTCATTTGCAACTGTTATCACTGCGGCTCTTAATTTGTCTCCGTTATGAGAAAAATTATCGGTACTTACGAGCGCTATCGGAGTTTTATTGCTTTTATAGCGTTCGTATAGTAAAGCTGTTAATTTTGTCATAGCACTTGTAGGTTTAACGATTCCTTCATCAAATTCTTTTAATATATCTGTCTTAAATGAGCCATCAATTGTTTTGAGATCATAGCCTTTTTCTGTAATTGATAATGTTACTATTTGCAAAGAAGGTGCGGTAAATATGACTTTGAGTCGTTCCCATGCAACTTTATTTGTACTGTCAGCCGCTATACTCTCAGTAATGCTTGAAATTATATGGAGTTTTATGTCCCCATCCGCGCACATAGTAACCTGTAAACTAAGATTATCATAAGGCTTGTATGCTTTTTCAATGATTTCATAATCAAAAGGTTCAACTACAATTACTCCCTTGTTGGACAATTTTTGTTCAATGAGTCTTTGTGCGATAACACAGTGAAAGCCTTTAAAGAGATTACCTGCTCCAAAATGAATCCACGTGGGGGCGTCAAAAGTTCTTTTATAAAGCTCTAAATCGTCAATATCTGCGACATGAATATTGCTTCTTTCAAAGTCTATTTTATTTTCTCTGACATATTTCTTGTTTTTTAGTTCTAACATAAAGAACACCTTTGATTATTTTTATTTTGTTTATCTAAAGTATCCAAAATACCGAGAATATACATAATACCTAAAGCTCTATCATAAAGACCATAACCGGGGCGCAATCCAGGACGAGATTCTTCGTTCCAAATATGTCTTCCATGATCTGGACGAGCATAGTATTTAAATCCTAATTTGTGAAATGTGCAGACAATTTTTACAATATCTAAAGAACCATCACAAGAACGATGTGAACTTTCTATAAAATCGCCGTTTTCAAAACACTTTACGTTTCTAATATGGGCAAAAAATATCTTATTGTGATAAGTTTTTATCAGATCAATAATATCGTTTTTACTTGATGAACCTAGTGAACCGGTGCATAAAGTGAGACCGTTTGATGGACTACTGACGAGATTCAAGTATCTTTGAATGTTTTCTTTGGAAATTATAAGCCTTGGAAGACCGAAGATGCTCCACGGTGGATCATCGGGGTGAATAGCCATTTTTATGTCATTTTCTTCTGCGACTGGAATAATTTCTTTTAAAAAATATTTTGCATTTTCAAAAAGATTTTCTATAGTAAATCCTTCATAAGCTTTAAATAATTCTCTTATTTTTGAGAGTCGTTCCGGTTCCCAGCCTGGCATTGACAATAATCCTTTTTGTTTTGATACATTGTCTAAAAATTCATAAGGATTGAGACTGTCAATTTTTGCTTTTTCATAAAAAAGTGCTGTTGAACCATCAGAAAGAGTTTTATACAAGTCTGTTCTTGTCCAATCAAAGACAGGCATAAAGTTATAACATACAACTTTTACACCAGCCTTACCTAAATTGCGTAGAGTATTTTTGTAATTTTCAATATATCTACTACGTGATGGAAGTCCTAGTTTTATATCTTCATGTACGTTTAGACTTTCAACTACTTCATTGTTAAAACCTGCTTTAGAAAGACAAATTTTGACTTGATTTATTTTATCCATTTCCCAATAATCACCTGCCGGTACATCATGGAGTGACCATACTATTCCCTTAACTCCAGGTATTTGTTTGACGAAATTTAAAGGAATTGTGTCAAGCTTTTCTCCATACCATCTAAACGTAATTTGCATATGGGAATTCCTCCTAAAGTTAATAAAATAAACTAAGATTGCTAACTGCACTTGAGCTAAACTATGAACTATGCATAATATCAGATTGTCTTTTAAATCTTTAATCCTATAGTGAATTTCTAGTTATCTTTGGACTCGTCCAGAGGCATCTCCGCTTACCAGTTTCAATACTTCACCTACTGATACTTGATTATAATCCCCCTCTATACTATGTTTTAAACAACTTGCAGCAACAGCAAATTCTAATGCGTCCCTAGATGAAAAATTGTTGATAAGAGAATAAATTAGTCCAGCACCAAAAGAATCTCCTCCACCTACTCTGTCAACTATATGTATTAAATATTCTTTGCTAAAATAGAATTCTTTTCCATCATAAAGCATAGCGGCCCAACGATTATCATTTGCCGAAATTGAGCTTCGTAAAGTTATAGCAACTTTTGAAAAATTAAATCTATCCGTTACTATTTTAGCAACTTCTTTGTAATCTTCGTGGTTAACTTTGCCTGACGCTATATCGCTGTGCTTTGCTTTAATTCCGAATACATCATCTATATCTTCTTCGTTTGCTATGCAAATATCAACGAATTTACAAATCTCCCCCATAACTGTTCCAGCTTTTTCTTTAGACCATAGTTTTTTTCTGAAATTTAAATCGCAACTTATAGTGATTCCCTTTTCTTTCGCAATTTTACAAGCTTGAAGGCAAATTTTTGCTGTTTTATCGCTTAGTCCTGGAGTTATTCCTGTGAAATGAAACCATTGTGTTTTTTCAAAAATTTTATTCCAGTCAAAGTCTGTTTCTTCTGCTTCAGCTATGGCAGAATATTTTCTATCGTATAGTACTTTTGAGGGTCTTTGACTCGCACCTTTTTCAAGAAAATATATTCCTACTCTTTCACCACCCCTCGCAATAAATGAAGTGTCAACACCACGCTCTCTTAAAGAATTTACTCCAGCCTGTCCTATTTCATGTTCGGGTATTTTACTGATAAAACGTGCATCTAGTCCAAAGTTTGCCAGTGATACTGAAACGTTTGCTTCGCCTCCGCCGTATGTCGCTCCATAATTTTTTGCTTGCAAAAAGCGATAGTACCCATCAGGGGCAAGTCTTAACATCAGTTCTCCGAAAGTTACAACTCTCTTTGGCATAGTGACATCCTCCTCTTTACTTCATTATTTAAATGAAACTTTGAAAAATCCATATGTTTTCCTCAATCTCTGTTTAAGTGGTAAAAAATTAATTTAATCTGAGAATTTATAAATCTGTTATAGGTTTAAATTTAGGAACAAGCAATTTCATTATACACCATGCCAGAACATAAGCAAGAGAACAAAAAGTAAACATTATAGTATATCCTGTTTCGGTGTGTCCGAGTGATTTGTAATAGTCAAATAACCAGCCAGCAGTTTTTGAAGTGACAAGACCACCAAAACCGCCTGCCATACCGCCGATTCCAGTAACGGAAGCCACAACCTTTTTTGGGAACATATCGGATACCGTGGTAAATATATTTGCCGACCATGCCTGATGTGCAGATGCCCCGATTCCTATTAGGACGATAGAATACCAATAGCTTATTGAACCTAAGGGTTGTGCTAGAAGGATTACGATAGGGAAAAGTGCTATGACAATCATGGCTGTCATACGTGCGGAATAAATATTCATGCCTTTGTTAATGAAATAAGTAGGGAACCATCCTCCACTTATGCTACCTACCATAGTCATGCTATATAAGACTCCCAAAGGTAGCATTACTTCTGTTCCCGTTATGTTATATTTTGTTTTGAGGTAAGCTGGTAACCAGAATAGAAAAAACCACCAGACCCCGTCAGTCAAAAATTTGCCTATGGCAAAAGACCATGTTTGTTTATAGCTAAGAAGACGAAACCATTTGATTTTACCTTCACTACCTTCTTCGTTATTTTTCTTTTCGAGAGTTTGTTCTTCTTCATCGCTTAATATATATGCGTATTCAATTTTACCTATTCTTCCTTTTTCTAAGAAATTTTTGGGATTATCATAATAACGTTTCCAAAATATCAACCATAAAAATCCTGCAGCGCCTACTATAACAAATGCACTTTCCCAACCAAAATATCTTGCCATCCATGGTACGCTAAGAGGAGCAGCAATCGCTCCTATGTTAGATCCAGAATTAAAGATACCAGTTGCGAAAGAACGCTCTTTTTTTGGAAACCACTCTGCTGTAGTCTTAATAGCTGCTGGGAAATTTCCTGCTTCACCTACGCCTAACACAAACCGCGCGAATATGAAGCCTATTACAGATACTGGTATTAGAATGCCAAATTTAGCAAGTAAAGGTGAAACCGTACTCCCTATCTGAATGGCGAAAGCGTGTATTATAGCGCCTAATGACCATAACACCAGTGACCATACATATCCTTTTTTGGTACCTAACCAATCTATAAATCTTCCTGCAAAAAGTAGTGCTATTGCATAAGAAATCTGAAATACCGAAGTGATATTAGCATAATCGCTATTAGTCCATTGAAATTGTTCAGATAGGTATGGTTGTAACAGACTTAATACTTGTCTATCCAAATAATTTATAGTAGTGGCAAAGAAAAGCAATGCGCATATAGTCCACCTGTAACTACCCATTTTTTCGTTAGCTTTTGGAATAGCTTCATTACGTACCATATATATAAGACCTCCCTATTTCAAAAATCCCCACGTTAAATATCAAATTTAAAATAACGAACGGCGTTATCGTAAGATATGTCTTCAATTACTCTGGATAGTATCTTTATATCGTATGGGTATTCCCCATCTTCAACCCATCTGCCTATTAAATTGCATAGGATACGTCTGAAATATTCGTGTCTTGTATAAGATAAGAAACTGCGTGAATCGGTGAGCATACCAACAAAATTGCTTAAAATTCCCAAGTTTGCAAGGGAAGTGAGTTGGTCTATCATACCGACTTTATGATCGTTGAACCACCAGGCTGATCCTTGCTGTATCTTACTTAATATTGGAGCAATTTGAAAGCATCCTAATATTGTCCCTATGGTAGCGTTATCGTTTGGGTTTAAACTAAATATTATTGTTTTGGGAAGTTGTTCGGTGGAATTAAGAGCATTAAGAAAGTCTGCGATCTGAGTGCTGGGAGCAAAATTGTTTATGCAGTCATATCCCATGTCTGCCCCAAATTTGTCAAATACTAATGTGTTGTTATTGCGTTTACAACCGTAATGTAGTTCCATAACAAGGTCATTCTTGTAATATTCTTGTCCGGCAAATATCATAAAGGTGGTTTTATATTTTGACTCTTCTTCTTTGGTAAGCGTACTTCCTTTTAATTTTTTCTCAAATATAGTTTCTACTTCTTTTTCAGAAGCTGGAACATATGTAATATATTCTATAGCGTGATCTGTTGCACGGCAGCCCAAAGATATAAAAAATTCAAGTCTTTTTTTAAAAGCTTTTTTTAAGTCTGCAAAGGAGGTTATATTAATATCGCTTGCTTTTGAAAGTTGTTTTATATAGTCTATGAAGATAGGTTGTTCTATGTTTAGCGCTTTATCAGGTCGCCAAGCTGGAATAATTTGTACGTCAAAAGATTTATCTTCTTTAATTTTTTGATGCCATTCAAGAGTATCTATAGGATCGTCAGTAGTGCATATTACTTTAACTCCTGATTGTTTTATTATTCCACGAGTAGACATAGACTTTTCCATTAATTTTTTGTTGCATAGTTCCCATACTTCTTGTGCGGTTTCGCTGTTTAAGACACCTTCATAATCAAAATATCTTCTAAGTTCAAGATGACTCCAATGATAAAGAGGATTTCCGATTGCTCTTTCAAGGGTTTCTGCCCATTTTTGAAATTTTTCTCTAGCTGGTGCATTGCCTGTAATGTATTTTTCCTCTATCCCATTAGAGCGCATCTGACGCCACTTATAATGGTCACCATCTAACCATATTTGGTTTATGTTTTCAAATTGCATGTCTTGAGCTATTTCTTTAGGATTAAGGTGACAGTGGTAATCTACTATAGGCTTTTTTGATGCATACTTGTGAAAGAGTTCCTTTGACGTTTCTGTGAGAAGTAAAAAATCTTTGTCAAGAAAGTTTTTCATAATTTTTCTCCGTTAATTAAGTTATAAACATATTGAACAAATGATAACGTAATAACAGCAATATCGCAAGTAATTCACCTTAATTATTCTTTTGCAATAGGTGTACGGCGAAACCATTTATCTCATTTTCTAAATATATAAACTTCAGATTATTGTTTGCGTCGTATTTGGCAGTTTTATGGTTAAATCCAATTCCTATTTTTGTTAAATGATACACGGCCCTTTCAACACTATTAGTGGCTATTGCAAGATGTCCATTTGTACCGTGACAAGGTGGTTTCATAATTTCTAGACGTTCACTTGCAAAGACGGAAGAAGAAGCTTCTCTTTTTGTAAAACCAAAAATATTTGCAAATAAATCAGCTGTTTCATTTACTTGCGACTCATCTTTTGAGTTGATGCATGTGTGAACCAGTTCAAAATCTAAAATTGCTGATATAACTTCTTTTGAGAGTTTTGTTATATTTACAAAATCCTCTTTAATAATCAGTTCTTTGCTTGTTAGCCAACTCCCTCCACAAGCGATTACTTTTTTGAAGTTTAAATACGAACTTATGTTTTTTAGATTAATGCCACCTGTTGGCATAAAGTTTATGTTGGGATATGGAGCTGATAACGATTTTAGCATATTTATTCCACCTATGTTTTCAGCCGGGAAAAACTTTACGGTGTCAAGACCTAGTTCTAAAGCTACTTCTATGTCACTTGCGGTCGAGCATCCAGGGATTATAGTTATGTTCTTCTCAATACAATATTTTACTATTTTAGGATTTAGTCCGGGACTTACTATAAATTTTGCTCCTGCATAAATTGCTTCGTCAACTTGTTGTATTGTTAAGACTGTTCCAGCTCCGACTAACATTTGAGGGAGTTCTTGAGAAATAGCTTTGATGGACTCTTTTGCTGCCTTTGTTCTAAAGGTTATTTCGGCACAGTTAATGCCACCTATCTCAAGCGCTTTTGCAAGCGGTACGGCATGGTTTATGTTATCTAAAGTGATAACAGGAACAATCCCAATCTTCGCAATTTCTTTTAATAATCCATTCATTGTCTTCTCCTTCTTCATTTTATATTGGATACGCCTTTTAATTCTCAAATTTTGAATTTAAAGAGTGAGGGTGCAAGTCGTTCTATCATAAATATTGCATAAGTATGAAATTAAAAACCTTCTTCCATTTCTGTGTTTAAATCTTTTTTTTCAATATTTAATAAGGTGGCTTTATCACTGTGTTTTTTGGGAGCGGTCCCATATATAAATGCATCCAAAAGTGCATCGGGGTGCCTGTTTGATGCGAGGAGCCCTGTCTTTTGGTCAACTAATGCCCATTCAATGTTTTCCGGTTCTGAAAAATTTACTATTGGTTCTCCTTCGAGAGCTTTTTTCATAAATTGCGTCCATATTGGACATGCAATTACTCCTCCAGTTGCTTTTTCGCCGAGAGATATTGAACTATCATCATAACCTACCCATACTCCAGCGACTAATTGCGGTGTATATCCTATAAACCATGCATCACTTGAATTGTTCGTCGTCCCAGTTTTTCCAGCGCAGGGTCTTCCTAAATTTTTTGCGTTCCAGGCGCTTCCTTTTTCAACAGCAGATTTTAACATGTTGGTTATAATAAAACAATTTTGAGCAGAGAGGACTTCTTTTTGCTGAGGAATATTTTGTTCTAAAATTTTTCCGTTTCTATCAGTTATTTTTGTAATAATATAAGGAGTTGTCTTAATGCCACCTGAAGCGAAAGTTGCAAACGCCGAAACCATTTCTTGTAAAGTGACTTCACTTGATCCTAAAGCGAGTGATAAAGAATTTGCAAGTGGTGTTGTTATGCCTAGATTCCTTGCGGTTTGTATAACTTTTGTTGGAGTTATTTTTATAATTGTTTCAACAGCGCAGGTGTTTATGGATAAAGCGAGAGCTGTTTTCAGAGTTACGGGTCCTCTATATTTTTTACCATAATTTGTAGGTGCCCAAATTTTGCTTGTGTCAATTAAGTCTTTTTCGGATATGGTTTCTGCTATATTTTCAAGTGTTATTGAATCTCTTGATACCAAATCCCATGAATTTCCCTTATTAATAAAGACCATTGGTTTGTCGTCAAGCATGGTTGCGGGTGTAAACCCTGCTTCAATTGCTGCTGTATATATAAACGGCTTAAAAGAGGAACCTGGTTGACGTTTTGCTTGAGTTACTCTGTTGAACTGCGATTCTTTGAAGTTACGACCACATACTATTGCTCTTATTGCTCCATTTTTAGGATCTATGGCTACTAGGGCTCCTTGTACTTTTTGGAATTTTTGATTTGTTTTTTCAAAGGTGTTTCGTTTGTTTTCATCAAATTTTGTAAGTACTTCTTCAACTGCTTTTTCAGCTGCTCTCTGAGAATTTATGTCAAGCGTTGTATAAATTGAAAGCCCCCCTTTAAATAAAGCATCGCCGTACTTTGGTTCAACTATTGCTCTTAATAGTTCTAGAAAATACTGAAGCGAATCTTTCTTTGAAGCATTTTCTTTTGAGGGTAATGTAGTTGAGTATGCTTTCTGTTCTTGCTTTTTTGTAATATAATTCAGTTTTCTCATCTTTAATAAAACGAGATTTCTTCTTGCAAGAGCTGCTTTTTTATTTTTAAAAGGATTATAATAGTTTGGAGATTTTGGAATTGCAGCGAGCATTGCACATTCTGCAAGACTTAAATCTTTTACATTTTTGTTAAAATACTTTTCTGCTGCAGTTTGAACTCCGTAAGCACCGTTGCCAAAATATATTTGGTTCATATAAAATTGTAAGATTTCATATTTTGAATAGTTTTTTTCAAGCTGAATTGTCAATAATACTTCTTTAATTTTTCTAATTAATGTTTTATCGCTGGTTAAGAATATGGTTTTTGCAAGCTGCTGTGTTATTGTGGACCCTCCTTCTACGACTTTGCCTTTTAACAATATCTTTAAAAAGGCGCGTGTAACTCCTTTTATTGATATTCCCCAATGTTTAAAAAAGTCATTATCTTCGATAGCTATAAAAGCGTTTTGAAGATTAATCGGCATCTCTTTTATTGACGTGAAAACTCGTCTTTCAGTAAAGAATTCTGCTATTAAAGTGCTGTCTTTATCGTAAACTTTAGTTGATAATCTAGGAATATAGTTACCGAATTGTTGTATGGATGGTAAGTTGTCTATTAAATTTGCTACGGCTTTGCCTGCTACGATTATGAGTGTAAATAGCAGAACGATGATTATAAAAATGGAAAAATTTAAAAAAGAACTTTTTTTCAGTTTTCTTCTTTTCATGACTATTAAGAATTATATTTTAAAATGAAGTTTGTGTCAAAGGAAATAGCTTTTAGCTTTATGGTTACATTGATGAGTTCCTTTTAGCGACTCAATAATAATAGCCAAATTAATTCCTTTTATTGCTTTCTATGAGATAAAATAACAAAAGCATATGAATTAAAAGGGGGTGTTTTTTAGAATAAAAAAATTGACGATATAAAAAGAAGTCTTGTGGTAAGCAATAAAGTACCTCACAAACTTCTATAGGGGGGTAAAGATCAAATTTTACTGTAGCATAGAAATAAATATTAAGTGCTTTCAAAGTATCTAACAAAAATATATGATATGCTGAAGAAGTAGTAAAATGGACAGTAATTAAATAATAAAGTTAAAGAAGATAATAATTGATGAGAACCACAATGGATTAGTAAATGGTACTCTTGACGATGAGGCTCCAATCAGAGGAAGAAAATAAAGAAACTCTATAAAAAAGAGGTGTCAAGACATATAGAAGTAATATTGTTATCAAGAAGGAAGAGGAGAAGGTCAAGATTTCTCCTCAAAAAAAGGATGATAAAAAGAGCCACATTATAGTGGTAACCATGATTAATTACTCTGAGAAAATTTGTAGAATTATACAAAAAATAGAATAAATAAGCGGAATAGATAATTTCTGCTCGTGAATATAAGTAGGTGAGTTATGATAAATCTTAACGATGAAAAGCGAGTTAAAAAAAGCTTGAAAGAGAAAATTGGTGTTTTGATTAAGGCATATTTTGTTACAGGTCTAATCGTCATTATACCTCTTTGGCTTACATTTCTTGTGGTAACTATTATTTTTAAATGGGTAAGTAGCTTTGCCTTGCCTGTTATTAATTATTTTGTTGCTGACACGCTTTTGGCCCATGTTATAGCGAGGATTTTGAGTTTTTTTATTTCAGTTTTAAGTATAATTATTTTAGGATTTATTACAAACAGGGTTTTTGGGAAGAATGTTTTAAATTCTATAGAGAAACTTATTGAAAAATTACCTATACTAGGAACAGTTCATTCTGCGGCGAAACAATTTATAAATTTTATACTTGGTAAAGATAGCACAAAGAATTTTAAGAAAGTTGTTTTTATTCCTTATCCTAATAAAGAAATTTACAGCGTAGCTTTTTTAACGAGTGAGCAAACAATTAATGGTGAAAAATATCTTTGTGCTTTTATGCCCACGACTCCAAATCCTACAACAGGTTTTTTGTTGATGGTTAAAGAGAAAAATATAATTTATACTAATTATAGTGTAGAACAGGCGTTTCAGTTCATTATTTCAATAGGAGTAATAAATATGGATGTGAATAATAGTAAAGAAAATCGAGCTTAATTAGAAAATAGAGAGAGATTTAGAAATGAATTATAAAGCTCCACGTGGTACTCATGATATTTTTGGAACGAATGTTGCGAAAATGAATTTATTGGAACAAAGAGCAAGAGTTATTTTTAAGAAATATGGATTTGAAGAAGTGAGAACTCCAATATTTGAGGCTGCTTCTCTTTTTATGCGTTCCGTTGGACAAATAACTGATATAGTAGAAAAAGAAATGTATATTTTTGAAGATAAAAAAGGGAGGGAACTTGCTTTACGTCCAGAAGGGACTACATCTGTAGTAAGAGCTTTTGTCGAGCATAGATTTGATGTTATAATGCCGGCGGCTAAATTTTTTTATATGGGTGAAATGTTTCGCTATGAAAGGCCACAAGCTGGTCGATATAGGCAATTTCGTCAAATAGGAGTTGAATTTTTTGGTGTTTCATCTCCTGTTGCAGATGCAGAAATTATTTTGCTAGCCTGTGACTTGCTTAGTTCTGTTGGTATAAATAAAATAAATGTACGTTTAAATTCTTTAGGTTGCCAAAATTGCAGACCTACTTTTAGAGAAGAATTAATTAAATATCTAACTTCTATAGAGGGTTTGTGTGAAGATTGTTTTAAGAGACTTAAAAAGAATCCTTTTAGAGTCCTTGACTGTAAAATAGATTTGCATAAATTCACTTATATCCCTGAAATGTCGAATTATTTTTGCAATAGATGTAGATATGATTTTGATTTATTAAAGTCTTTGCTTGATAGTGTGGGGTGCGATTATGAAATTGACAATAAACTTGTAAGAGGGTTGGACTACTATACAAAAACAGTTTTTGAAATTTGTTGCTCCGATTATCTTTCTTTTAACACAGCATTCACGGGTTCTGAAGGTTTTGTAGGTTCACACTTTGCGGTGGATATAAGTCACCCTATCGTGCTCGCAGCGGGGGGAAGATATGATAATCTTGTTGAAGAACTAGGAGGGTCAAGCACTCCAGCTGTTGGATTTGCCTTTGGGGCCGAAAGGGTTTTAATTGTTGCGCAAGGCAATTTAATGCTTTCAAATAGACTTAAAGAATTAGTTGAGTTGCTTTTTGAGATGCAGAAAAACTCAATGCCTCTCACTGAAAAGGAGATAGATAATTTATTCAAGAGAGTTTTAATTGATGTGCAAAAAAAATCGTCGTTTGATAAATTTGGGTATAACAATGTGAGAAATTGCAATTATAATGAAATTGCTGAGCAAAACTCAACGCTTTTCAATAAACTTAAAGAAGTTTTAATGATTGTGCAAG
This sequence comes from Candidatus Endomicrobiellum basalitermitum, assembly GCA_031282525.1. Classification (GTDB taxonomy): domain Bacteria; phylum Elusimicrobiota; class Endomicrobiia; order Endomicrobiales; family Endomicrobiaceae; genus Endomicrobiellum; species Endomicrobiellum basalitermitum. The sequence continues at coordinate 50,256 of JAITDN010000001.1, forward strand.
ACTCGATGCTTCTCAATAAAGAAGAAATAGATGATCTGTTTAAAACGATTTTGAATTGTTTAGTAGGATCGTCGCTTAATAAATTTGTTGATCAAAACTCAATGTTTTTCAATAAATTTAAAGAAACTTTAAGAAAAGTTTTAATAGCTACGCAAGACTCGGCGATTTTTAATAGTTTTCAAAAGGAAGAGGTTTATATAGCAATTGCAGATCAAAAGCTTTTCAAAGAAGCTTTTTCTTTTGCAGTAAGAATTAGGAGAGATGGATTAAAAAATAATAAAAATGTTTCCGTTTTTGGCCCTATTGATGGCAAAAGCTTAACGTGGCAACTGAATTTTGCAGATAAGATAGGAGTTTGCAAAATGATAATTTTTGCTAAGACTGAATTTAAAGAAGGTAAAGTTTTAATAAAAAATATGAAAGATAAAGCGCAAATGGAAGTTTTTATGAATGAACTTTAAAATCTAAAAGCTTAGATCTAAGGTTATGTATATTTTGTTGAATCACTTAACGATAGAGAGAATCGATAAATGAAAATAGTGTTAGATATAGTTATAAGTTTGTTGATGTTGTGGCAGGATGTGGAAAGCATCAGAAGGGGGGATAGGTATGTGTATATTTAGTGTGGTAGTAAGTTGATAACTCAAGTTGCAAATTTAGCTTTTGTTTGGTTTTTCAGTTATTGAGGTTAAAAATATAAATAAAATCCTTGGTTTTATGCCATCTATTCTTTATATCTTTCGCTTGAAACTTGATAAAATATCTAGCAAGAATAAAAATCATTAAAATTGTTTCTATTTTTTCTTATTTTTTACCTTCTGTCTTTCATTGGGTTATTTTACCAATTGGTATATTAAGTAGTAATAGTAAAATCTTTTCATTCTACACTATACTATACAAAAAATCCTTTAATTTTGCAAACATTATTTTCGAAATAGAAAATAGAACTTCTGTAAAAACTTCCTGGTAATATTTGAATATTAATGAGATATTATTTCAGATAAACGCTACAATACCACTTTTAATAACAACTATAAATGGTAAGTGTAATATTAACAAATTTATATTTTTTATAAAGTATAAGATAAAGCAAATTTCTGTGAATATAGAGCAAATAATATGGTAAATAAAAAAACAACTCCCGGATATTATTATCGGGAGTTGGATGGCATAAACATCAACAACCATTCTTAATAATTACGACTATCTTACAAGAAACCCACAATCCTTTATGAATGTTTGTTTAATTTTAGCATTTGAGTTGAAGATTTTCACCAAATGTGCGCTACACTATTCATTATTGTCTACTAGATTTACCAAATAATGATTTTTTAAACATACTTTGATAAATATTTTTTTGTAAACTTTAATAATTCTTTATGCGATAAGCAATTACTTCTTCCATCTTCATAAAGCTTATCTATTTCTTCTTTAATTTTTATTATAGATGGGAGGATGATTATTTTATCTAATTTTTCTTGCGAATCCCTTGGCTTTGTGGAAGCTGTGTATTATACCAATATGTTATTCCCGCTAATCCGGCTCTCTATCAGTAGTAATGGCAACTTCTGGCGATCTATTTAAAATAGTTTGGGTATCGAACACGTTATATATTTCCTGTTCTTTAAGTAATCCGTCAGCGTGTATTCCAGCTTTTGTTATATTGAAGTTTGATCTAACAAAAGGTTGATTTGGCGGAATATCGCACTTAAGTTCATCTCTAAAGTATTGCGCTATTTCAGTAATAGTGGATAAATCCATTCCGTTTGTCGTTCCTCTTAAGGCAGCATATTCTATAGCCAATGCTTCAACTGGAGTATTGCCTGTTCTTTCTCCTATACCTAAAAGAATTCCGTTAATCCCAGCGCTTGTAGTAGAGTTTGCTAAAGCTCTGTAGAAATCATTATGCCCGTGCTATTCAATATACTTTGATGGAACTTCTGCATGATGGGTTAAACCGTATATTATTCCATTGATATTTCTTGGCATTGAAGCTCCTGGGTAACTTACGGCGAATCCCAAAGTGTCACAGGCTCTTATTTTTATTGGAATTTCAGCTTCCTGAGAAAGCTTCATAAGTTCAACTGCAAATGGAATGACAAAACCATAAAAATCTACTCTTGTTATATCTTCAAAGTGACAGCGTGGTATAATGCCTTTTGATAGAGCAGCTTTAACATATCCCAAGTACATATCCATAGCTTCCCTGCGTGTTTTCTTCAACTTTAAAAAGATATGATAGTCTGAACATGATGTTAAAATGCCTGTTTCTTTGAGTCCAATTTCCCTTACAAGTTCAAAATCGCTTTTGTTGCTCTTATCCATGCGGTTTTACCTGAGGAAAATCGTAGTTCAGTTCTTTAACATTTATCTGCGGCTTTTCTGTCCTTTTCAGAGTAAAGGAAAAATTCAGATTGCTTTATCATCCCATTTGGTCCACCCAGTTTGTGAAGATATTTATACAATTTGACTATTTGTTTGCTCTACTGTAAAAAGGATTCATCACCCGTTTGGCCATCGCGAAATGTAGTATCTGTAATCCATATTTGATCAGGTGGGTTCATAGGAACGACTTCATTATTGAAGGAAATTTTTGAAATCTCGGTATATGAAAACATTTCTCTAAAAAGATCGGGTTCACTTATGTCTTGAAGTTCAAAGCGGTATTCCTCAGATTCGAGTCTATTTGTGCGTTTATTAAAAGAGTAAGCATTTTAAATATCTCCTGTAATTTAGTACTCCATTATTTATTATTACAGTTAATCATTTTGTAATATAACTAGTTGTTTAATAATAACATAAAAATTCAACCTTATACCTCACATCACGCATTATAATAAAGCTTCAAAATATTGTGTGAGATAAGCGATAATTAATATTTGTGATCGTTTTATTCGCTAAGAGACATAGGCTTAATCTTTATAAAATTGTAATTAATCTATCAATGCCCCCTTTAATATTTTCAATAGAAGTTGCATAGGAAAGTCTTATATATCCTTCAAGTCCGAAAACTGAACCTGGAACAACCGCAATTTTAGCCATGTCTAATAGATAATCTGCAAACTCTATGTCTGTGTTAATAAGTTTTTCTTTGAAAGCTTTTCCAAAAAGGGATTTGATATTGGGGAAAACATAAAATGCTCCTTCTGGTTTTCTACATGTGATGCCTTTTATTTTATTGAGTCTTTCTACTATGTAATTTCTTCTTTTTTCAAATTCTTGTCTCATATATTCAACGTAATCCTGAGTACCGTTTAATGCTTCTACAGAAGCTTTGATTGAAATTGATGAAGCATTTGACGTTGACTGGCTTTGCAATTTTGCCATTGCGGAAATTATATTTTTAGGTCCTGCTGCATAACCTATTCTCCAGCCTGTCATTGAATAAGCTTTTGAAACACCATTTACTAAAATGGTAAGTTCTTTTGCTTCTGGACAAACTTCCACAATAGATGTGAATTTAAAATTACCATATGTAAGTTTTTCATATATATCGTCTGAAATTATGATGACTTTGTGTTTTACACATATTTTAGCTATTGCTTTTAGTTCGTCAGGAGTATATGTAGCACCTGTAGGATTTGAAGGAGAATTTACTATAATGGCTTTTGTTTTTGAAGTTAAAATTTTTTCTATTTCCTCTGAAGTTACTTTAAAATCTGTTTTATCGTTTGTTTGGATTATTACAGGTTTTCCTCCTGCAAGTATAACCATATCCGTATAGGAAACCCAGAAAGGTGCTGGAATTATAACTTCGTCTCCATCGTCAATTATTGATTGAAAAACGTTATAAATAGAGTGTTTGGCCCCACATGAGACTATAATTTCTTCATGAGAATATGTAAGGTTATTATCTCTTTTAAGTTTGTTTATAATTGCATTTTTTAACTCTGGAGTTCCGGCAACTGGGCAGTACTTTGTAAAACCTGAGCTTATTGCCGAAATAGCCGCTTCTTTTATGTTAGTTGGTGTATCAAAATCAGGTTCTCCTACACCAAAATTAATAACATCTACTCCTTGTTGTTTCAGTGCTTTTGCTTTTGCGTCTATTTCTAGTGTAAGGGATGGTTTGATTGATTGTACTCTTTTTGAAATTTGCATTTTGTTCCTCTTTTTGCCTGCTTTTGCAAAAAAGCATTACCTACTCTTGGCATTTTGGTATTACAATTGATTAAAAGCTTTAAGATACCTTTTTATTTGACAAATTTTTTTTTATTTAATATTACTACAAGTTAAAGGAGTATGTCAAATGTATGCGATTATTAAGACATGTGGTAAACAGTATAAGGTAGAAAAAGGTTCTAATCTAGTGGTGGATAAGATTAATGAAGCACAAAAAAATCAAGAAGTTATCCTTAAAGAAGTATTGTTGCTTTCAGATGGACAGAAGACAGTAATTGGGAAACCTATAGTTGAGGGGGCAAGTGTAACAGCAAGAGTTATCTCTCAGAAAAGGGCACCTAAAATTTTAGTATTTAAAAAGAAGCCTAAAAAAGGATATAAGAAACTTCAAGGACATCGTCAGTATTTAACAGAGTTAGAAGTTACGGGAATTAATGTTTAAAAAAGCCTACTAGGAGAGGTATTGAAATGGCACATGTCAAAGCACAAGGTTCATCTGCTAATGGGCGGGATTCTCACGGTCAAAGATTAGGTGTGAAAATTTATGGCAATCAAAAAGTCTCTGCAGGTGCAATCATAGTTAGACAAAGAGGGACAAAATACCATCCCGGGATAAATGTAGGTATTGGTAAGGATGATACTATTTTTGCAAAAATTACTGGGATTGTTAAATTTGTTAGGAAATCCGGCGGTAGGTGTTATATAAATGTGGAGCATTAAAATTCAAAATCATATTACATAAATGTTTATAGATAAAGTCACTATTTTCCTTAGAGCTGGTTGTGGAGGCGATGGATGTGTTTCGTTTAGGAGGGAAAAATATGTTCCTTACGGGGGGCCTGACGGTGGTAATGGTGGCAGAGGTGGTGATATTTATTTTGAGTGTGACACTCAAAAAACTACTCTACTAGATCTATCTTACACAGCAAAATTTGAAGCAGAAGATGGACAAAATGGCTTATCTAATAATAAGTTTGGTAAATCAGGTAAAGATTTAATACTGAAAGTTCCTTTGGGAACTTTAGTTTTTAAAAATGGAAAGTTTTGTGCTGATTTAAAAATAGCAAACGAAAGAATTTTAGTTGTCAAGGGTGGTAGAGGTGGTAGAGGAAATGCTTCTTTCAAAACAGCGAGATACACAGCCCCTAGAATATCTGAAAAAGGCGAACCTGGCGAAGCCACAGAAGTAAATCTTGAACTTCTTTTGATTGCACAAGTCGGACTTGTAGGTCTTCCTAATTCTGGGAAATCTACTCTTTTATCACAGATTTCAGCTGCAAGGCCTAAGATAGCAGATTATCCTTTTACAACCTTAACTCCTAATTTAGGTGTTGTTGGTTATGGAGGTAAAAATTTTGTAGTTGCTGATATACCTGGAATAATTGAAGGAGCTCATATAGGTAGAGGGCTTGGACTTGAATTTTTAAGACATATAAAACGTACAAATATTCTTGTGTATATTATAGATGCAAGTGCTACTGATGGCAGTAGTCCTTATGTAAATTATAAAGTACTTAATGATGAATTGAGAAAGTATTCAAAATATCTTTTAAAAAAACATATCATAATAGCATTAAACAAAATTGATTTACCTAACTGTCAAGAACATATCAAAAAATTTAGAAAATATTTAAGAAATAAGAAAATATTTGAAATTTCTGCTGCGACTGGAGAGGGTGTTGATAAATTAATTATAGAAATGGTAAAGATACTTGAAAAACCTCTTGCTTTTAAATTTGAAGAAGAAATAGAGGATATTTCTGTTAAAGAATATATTTATCAGCCTGAATTTCAAGTTAATGTTGAAAATGGGGTTTTTATAGTTACTGGGACTAAGATTGAAATGCTTACAAAAATGACGAAGTTTAACGAAGAAGAAGCATTGAGGCGTTATCAAAACATAATTAAAAAGATGGGTTTGGAAATTGAGCTTGGAAAAATGGGTGTCAAGTCTGGTGATACAGTTAAAATTGGCGATTTTGAATTTATTTTTAAGTAGTAATTTAGTGATTTGAATTTTATACTTTGATTATTTAAAATTTACATAAGTTTAAAGTAAAGTTTTTTATTCTTTAGTTGAGAATCTGTATTCTATTTCTCTGGGTGCTATGACATTTAATTCACTGCGTACCATTCTTTCTAAGTAAGATGGTTCATTTTCAAGATAATATATTCGTTCTTTTATTAATTTATTTTGTTTTTTTGCATTTTTAATATTTTCATTTAATTTTTTTTGTTCAAAAAAACGCCTTATAAGAGTTTTATTGCCTTCGTTAAAAATTAAAATCAGTAAAATACCACTAAAGATTATATAGCGTATTTTAATCTTTTTCATTGTATATTTCATGGTTTATGCATTAGTAAGAATAAATTTTTTTTGCTACTTTCTATGTAAGTTTTAATTATCATTGAACTTATATTGTTTTCGGCAAGTATTTCGAGAAACTTAACTGAAAACTTCTTTGCAAGTAGACTATTATTTGATATTATTTCAACTTTTACATTGCCGTTTTCTATATCAGTTATAAAAATACCTACTTCTGTTGAAGCTAAGCAGCAATCAAAACTCCTTGAGAAATTGAAGGCAACTATATATCCGTTTTTAAAACTTTTATGCGTGACTGTTGCTTTAAGTTTTTCTAATATATACAAGCTTTTAATAAAACAAGTTTTCTTAGATTTTGTAAAAACTGCATTAAATCTTCCAACTTTTTCATTTTCAAATTTTTCAATGGAGAAACCTAATAGTCGGTTTGGGTAGTTTAAAATCAAACATGACGTTAAGGATGAAGTTGATATAGTTAAAATTAATATAAGAAAGAGTCGTATCTTCATTATAATAGAATATGAACAAACAGCAAAATTTATAGCGTTAAAGTAAGCCAAAAGAGACTTTCAGACACACTACATTTATAAAGCTCCCCTAGCTCTTTTCTATAATGTCTAAATTTTAGTTTCTATTTTACATACATTTTTGATTATAATTCCTCAAGAGAGATTATAATAAATCATTTTTACTTAGTAAATAAAGCATGTAAAGATAAGTTGTCATTTGTTTAAAGTGAAATATTTGATTATAATAATAACTTACAAAAAAATATTTAGTTTTTGTGGTTTAGGGGCATAAGTGTATGAAGTTTTTTGAGTATGTGGGCATTGATTCTTGTGCTTATTGTACATTAAGAATAGGGTATTTACAACCAAAAATATGTTTGTTTATTAATAGTGTGGATTTTTAGTTTTAAAATAAATAATAAATCTTTTTGAAAGAATAATATAATAATGAATGGAACTGTTAGAGAATTAAATTATTTAAAAAAAGAAATGAATGCTGTAATTTTAGCTCATGTTTATCAGCAACCTGAAATTCATGATATAGCAGATTTTGTTGGTGATTCTTTAGATTTGAGTAGAAAAGCCTTTCAAGTAAAAGCGGACATAATTGTTTTTTGTGGTGTTTATTTTATGGCGGAGATCGCAGCAATATTAAATCCTAATAAAAAAGTTCTAATTCCAGATATAAATGCCAATTGTCCTATGGCAGATATGATAACAGTTGAAAAGTTAAGAGAATTTAAATCACAATGCAAAAATCCGGTAGTTGTAGCTTATGTGAATACTTCTGCTGCAGTGAAAGCTGAAAGTGACATATGTTGTACATCTTCGAATGCAGTAGATATTGTAAAGAGTATTAAAAGCGGTAGAGAAATAATTTTTATTCCTGATAGAAATTTGGGTAGTTATGTCCAAAAAAAGTCTGGTATGGAAATGCAAATATGGAATGGATTCTGTCCTACACACAATAATTTTATTTTGCCAGAATATATTTTAAAAGCTAGAAAAGAACGTCCGTATGCTGAAGTTTTAGTACATCCAGAGTGTCGTCCAGAGGTCATATCTTTGACAGATCATATTATGTCAACAGGTATTATGTGTAGGTATGTTAAAGAGAGTTCTGCAAAGGAATTTATCATAGGAACGGAAAATGGAATTTTATATAAGCTTAAAAAAGACAACCCGAATAAAAACTTTTATCCAGCATCGCCTCTTGCAATCTGTCCTAATATGAAAAAAAATACCTTGGCAAAAGTCAAGGATGTACTTATAAATATGAAAAATTTAATTTCTGTTCCAGATAATATAAGAGAAAAAGCTTACCATCCAGTTTTGAAAATGTTGAGAATTACACAAAGACAAAAAGGTTTCAAGTAAAGATGATATTACGAAATTGGCAGCATTTTATCAAATGAAAACTAGGTGTTTATATTGTAAAACTTAATAGAAACGCTTGAAAATGCGAATAAAGAAAAAAGATTGGGATAGTAATTTGATTTATAATAGCAGATATAAGACATGCTGATGTAGGTTTTTGTCATTATCTATAGTTCGAAATAAGACATAAGTCTGGATCAGATATATAAATGATAAACCTCTCTAAATAAAGTGATTATTTATTGTGGATTAACTTAGTAGTGTGGAACATCAATTTTAAAATTCTTTTTTAGAGTTTAATTTAAATCCTTATCTTTTTTGTATAGTTTTAATATAAGAGGCAGCCCCCATAGCATCTCTAGCGTAAGCATCTGCTCTGATTTCTTTTGCAAACTTTTCAGTAACTGCAGCGCCACCTATAATGACCTTTGTTGGAATATGATTCATATCTCTTAATTTTACAATCGTTTCCATTTCAGGCATTGTGGTTGTCATAAGAGCTGAGAGTCCAATTGCTAGAGGGTTAATTTCATTAGCTTTGTCTATTATTTCCTGAGCATCAACATTTATACCCATATCTATAACCTCAAAACCATAACTCTCAAGTACTGCTCCTACTATATTTTTGCCTATATCATGCATATCGCCTTTGACTGTTGCCATTATAACTTTCCCAACGGAAGATGTTTCTTCTCTTTTTAAAATGGTTTTTATTGTACTAAAAGCTGCTTGAGCTGCCTGGGCGGACATAATTATCTGTGGTAAGAAGTATTCTTTTGCAGCAAACCTCTCTCCGACGATATTCAAAGCCTTTAAAACATTGTCATTTACTGTTTTGAACGGATTGTCGTAAGATTCGATAATTTTATCTAAGATATTAATTACAGATTCTTTGTTTCCGTTTAAGACCGAAAAATAGAGTTGTTTGTCTAGAGAAAGTTTTTTTGTTTCAGTTTTTGGTAAAACTTGTTTTGAAAAAGAAGAAAAAGCTTTCATATAATTAGTTGCGCCTTTGTCTTTGTTTTCAAGTAAGTTTTTGGCTAAATGATCGTCAATATCCCATTTTGCGTATGGATTGACAATTGCAAAATCAAGTCCAGCATCTACAGCCATTTTTAAGAAAGTTGAGTTAATTGTTTGTCTTGAAGGAAGACCGAAAGATACGTTTGAAACTCCTAAAACAAGCTTGCAGTCTGGATATATTTTTTTCGATTCCTTCATTGCTTTTAGTGTCTCCTGTATTTGCTCGGGTGAAGAGCTTACGGATAAAACAAGGTAATCAAAAATAATATTTTTTCTTTCAAAATTGTAGTGGTCAGCAAAATTTAAAATCTTTTTGGCTATATTCAATCTTTCTTGTGCTGTTTTAGGTATTCCATTATCATCTGTTGTTAATGCGATAAGTGCTGTACCATAGCGTTTTGCTATAGGTAATATGGCGTTGAGCTTTGCTTGCTCACCATTTACGGAATTTATGATAGGTCTGCCAGCGCAGTTTTTAACTCCTTGTTCTAAAGCACTGATAGTACTTGAATCTATACATAAAGGAACCGGAACTATTTCTTGTAATTGATTAACGGCGTTTACAAGGAGTTTTACTTCATCAACTCCTGGAACTCCCATATTTACATCTAACAAGTTTGCGTTTGATTGAACTTGTGAACGTGCTTCGTCTTTTATGGTTGATAAATTGTTTTTAGATAATTCTTCTTGAAATTTTTTTCTATTAGTTGGGTTTATTCTTTCACCTATAAAAACAGGTCTTTTAATTTCATTTATGTCTATGGCTTTTATTCTTGTTGAGAGAAAATATTTGTTTTTTATTTTGCGCCTTTTGGGAGATTTGTTTTTAAGTTCGTTAGATAGAGATTTTATGAATTCAGGAGTTGTTCCACAGCAGCCACCTAATATATTAGTGCCATAAGAGTAGGCTTTTAGGCTTGCTTCTATAAATTCTTCTTTTGTTTCTGGGAATTTTGTTTCATGGTTGATTAATTCTGGAATTCCTGCATTAGGCTTAAAGGATACAGGCAGGTTTGTATTTTCACACAAAACTTTTACAAGTTCAGCCAATTCCATAGAACCTATAGAGCAGTTTAATCCAATTGCATCAACGCCTAAACTTTCTGCCATTGTGATAAAACTTTTTAAGTCTGTTCCAGTAACTGCTGTCCCATCTGCAGAAAAAGTCATAGTGGCGATAATCGCGCCCTCAAAGTTGTCTTTTGCTGCGAGAATTGCCGCCTTAGTTTCTTTTATTTCAGTCATTGTTTCAATGATTATAATATCTGCTCCGTGTTTTTGTAGAAGAGATGACTGTAATGCGAAAGTTTTATAAGCATCGTCAAAAGATAATGTGCCTAACGGTTCAATATATTCGCCAGTTGAAGACACATCACCAGCGACAATAATATGCGGAGAAATTTTTCTTGTTAAATCAATTCCCGCTTTTATTATATCTTCGGCTTTATCTAAGAGTTTGTGTTGTTGTAGTGTTATGGAGTTTGCTCCGAATGTATTTGTGAGAACTATATCTGCCCCTGCATTTATGTAAGAGGAATAAATTTCAGAGACTCTTTCAGGGAATTTAATATTTAATTCTTCGGGGATTGTAACGTCGTCAAGATATTTTTTCTTTTGTAGTTCAGTTCCCATTGCTCCACTCATAATTAGCACTCGGTTCTTAAGCATGTTTAAAAAATTTGATTTGTTCATTTAATATCCTAATTTATACACACTCGTCTATCAGTTGTATGACTTAGAGTGTAAGGTTTTTACTGATCTAGAAAATTATTTAAAAAAAAGGTATCATTTAAGCTGTATACCGTTTGGTTTTAATACTTCTTCTCTGTTTTTATTTTATTAATAAATATTTTTTAAACTGTCGCATTACAAGCTAACTTTTTGATTCCTATCAAAGCTGAAACAGACTTTTCAGGTTTCATATGATAAGATTTATTTAAAGTAATTCCTATACGTGTTGTACCGATCCAATTTAAGAATTGTTTATTGGCTTCAAGTGACCAATCGCCATACCCTGGAGAGTATCTTCTCGTTAATATATTGTCATTTTTTTCTTCGTAAGCTTTGATTTGTGAGTTGGCAAGAGTTATGGTTTCCTCTGCAGCCACAGAGCCTGCTGCATCTAATATTAGAGCTTCAAAAATTTCTCTTTTTTTTAAGCAGTCGTCTCTTTTTTTTTCTAATGCGTTGCCTATAGTTACAACAATTCCGTATGCTTTGAAACAGTTCTTTAAAAGTGTTGCGATATTATTGCTTTTAATTTTATATCCATTTTCAAATGAAACTAAATTTCCATGTAATGTAATGTTCTCAACTGCGATTGCCGACTTAGGTTTAATAAGTTTTTGAGCTAAGCTTAAATTTTCTCTTATTGAACTAATAATTTTTATATCAAGTCTAGTTTTATTGTGTGAATATCCCAATCTTGCAAGTAATTCATTGTAATGGATTTCTACAGTTGAAACATTTACCATAATCAAATATTCTACAAAAATTATTTATACAAGTAAAAAGTAAATATATTGTAATAAACAAAAAAAAGTAAAATATTAAAGCTTTTGATAATATTTCTAGAAAATTATAAAACTAACTAGCTTTGACAATAAGAGAATGAGATATTTTCTTGATTTGAATTATAATTATGTACAATCATAAACTGTGTAGTTGTGTTAAAGTGTTGTTATTGTAATAGCGATTTTATTATGTTTTCAGAAGAAAGGAAAAATAAAGTTATGAAAATAGTTTTACAGGGCAGAGTATAAGAAGGACAACCTATCTTGCTATCTTTATTTGAATATAATTTCATATTTTAGCGTTTTACAGTTTTTCTTATAACTAGTTTATTATTTCAAATTGTCTTTTTAATTGACAGTTGAAATTGTCTTTTTATACAATGAAGGTTTGTAAATAATAAGAGGTTTTAATGATAATATTAACCGGTGGAGCGGGGTTTATAGGTAGTTGTTTCCTGTGGAAATTAAATAAGGAGGGCATAAAAGATATTTTAGTTGTTGATCATCTCGGCAATGATGAAAAATGGAAAAATTTAACGGGTAAAATTTTTTACGATTATATACAAAAAGACGATTTTTTGGATGCTGTAATAAGGAGACAGATATCAAAACCACAAATTATTATCCATCTTGGAGCTTGTAGCTCTACGACTATTAATGATGCGGGTTATTACATAAAAAATAATTACAATTATTCTAAAATTCTTGCTTCATGGGCTTTTGAATTGGGAATTCCTTTTATTTATGCTTCATCTGCTGCAACTTATGGGAGAGGTGAATGTGGTTGCGATGATGATATATCAAAAATAAAAGATTTATCGCCTTTAAATATGTACGGCTTTTCAAAGCATATCTTTGACTTGTGGCTTTTGAATAACAATCATCTCAATAAAGTTACTGGTATAAAGTTTTTCAATGTTTTTGGCCCTAATGAATATCATAAAGGTGATATGCGTAGCGTTATTTGTAGAAATTACAGCGCTGTATTTGACGATGGGCTCATTAGGTTATTTAAATCTTACGATAAAAATTATGCGAATGGGGAACAATCCAGAGATTTTGTGTATATTAAAGATGTTGTAGACGTTATGTATTTTCTGTTTAAAAATCATTCAAAAACTGGTATTTTTAATTTGGGTTCTGGAAAGTCTAGTACATGGAATGCCGTAGCTAAATCCATGTTTTTAGTGGCTGGAAAGAAAAGAAACATAGAATACGTTGAAATGCCTAATTGTCTAAAACTTAAATATCAGTATTTTACGCAAGCAAAGATAAATAAACTTATAGATATAGGATATACCAAGCCTTTTATGAAACTTGAAGATTCCATTAGGGATTATTGTATTTATTTGAAGGATAAATCTTACTTATAAATAACTTGTTATTATGAGGCAAATAAAACTTTTAAAATTTGTATATTTATTCAAAGAACAAACTATCCTAGTTGTAGGTGATGTGATGGTTGACAAGTTTATTTGGGGTAAGACAAGAAGGATTTCTCCAGAAGCTCCTGTTCCGATTATAGAGATTACAGAGGAGACTGAAAGTCTTGGAGGAGCTGCCAATGTTGCAAATAATATAACTGCTTTAGGTGGGAAAGCATTTATTGTAGGCGTGATAGATAAAGATGTTATAGGTAACTCTTTAATTAAAATGCTTTTAAAAGAAAGGGTAAATTCGGATTATTTGGTTTATGATTCTCAAAGACCGACAATTTTGAAAACAAGGATCATAGCTGCAAATCAACAAATTGTGAGGATGGATAGGGAGAAAAAAGGTTTTTTTGATTGTGAAATTGAATCTAAAATTATAGAAAATATAGAAAAACTCATAACTAAGGTGAATGCTGTTGTGATTTCTGACTATGGCAAAGGAGTTATAAGTCCAAAAATTCTCAAAAGAACAATTTATCTTGCGAGGAAATATGGAATTTGTATTACAGTGGATCCTAAAATATATAATTTCAAGAAATACAAGAAAGTTACGGTAGTAACTCCAAACGAAAATGAAGCCATTGAGGGAATGAATGCAAAAAATATAAAAACTGACGAGGATATAACCACGCTTGGCGTAAAAATTCTTGAGACTCTAAATTCAAAAGCAGTTCTTATTACACGCAGTGAGAAGGGCATGATGCTTATTCAATCTAAAAATAGGATCACAAATATTCCTACAAGAGCAAAAGAAGTATTTGATGTTACCGGTGCAGGTGATACTGTTATATCTGCGATGACTTTAGCATTAGCTGCAAAAGCGGATTTAATAAATTCTGCTGAAATCGCAAATTTTGCCGCTGGATTGGTTATTGGTAAACTTGGAACTGCGACAATAAATCAACATGAGTTGATAAAGACAATAATGGATTTCTATAGAAAATGAAAGTAGCTGTAATTATACCATCGAGGTATGGATCAAGTAGATTCCCCGGTAAACCCTTGATTTTGATAAAAAAGAAACCTCTTATACAGCATACTCTAGAGCGAGTTAAAAAATGTAAGAAAGTTGATTTTATGGCAGTTATAACTGACGACAAGCGTATTTACAATGTTGTTAAAAAGCTAGGATTTAGTGTATTTATGACACCTAAAACATGTAAAAGTGGTACGGATAGAGTAGCTTTTGCGGCTTCAAAATTTTTTAAAAGTTACGATATTTTTATTAATGTACAAGGCGATGAGCCCTTGATAGATACTAAACTTATAGATGAGTTGGCAGTTTTACTAAAAAAAAATAAGTCCCTTGAGTATGTGACGGCTGCTTTTCAAATAGTTGAAAAAGAAGTTATAGAAAGTCCTAATAATATTAAAGTTGTTTTTGATAGATATGGATATGCACTGTATTTTTCAAGGTTTGCAATACCTTATAATAGAGATAATGCAGATGTTAGATATTACAAACATATTGGAGTGTATGGATACAGGAGAAAATTTTTGTTAAATTTTTCAAAGAATAATGTTTCATTTTTAGAGAAAGCTGAAAATCTTGAGCAGTTAAGAGCCTTAGAAAATGGAAAAAAAATAAAAGTTGTTATGTCAAAATGCGATTCTATAGGGATTGATACGCCTGATGATATTTTAAAAGTTGAGAAATATTTATAATTACTTTTATAAGTTTATAATTCGTAAGTATGTTGTAATGTAGTTTATTTTTAGGTAAATTTCTATATATTTGTTACTTATAATAAAAAGGGAATTAAAAATGTTTAATAAACAGGTAAAAGTCGGAGAAAATAAAAACATTATTCTTTCAAATGATAGGTCTATTGTTGTTATAGCGGGACCATGTGTGATTGAGAGTGAGAAACAAGCTTTAAGTTTAGCTTTAAGTTTGAAGGAAATAACGTCACAGCTTGAAGTTCCTTTCATTTTTAAAACCTCCTACGATAAAGCGAACCGTTCGTTAGATTGCTCTTATAGAGGGCCAGGTATTGAAAAAGGTCTTGAAATTCTTACTAGAATTAAAAGAGAATTAAGTTTAACTGTTATTACAGATGTTCACACTGAAATTCAGGTTCCGAAAGTTGCTCAAGTCGTAGATTTGCTTCAAGTTCCTGCGTTTTTGTCACGTCAAACAGATTTAATAAAAGCATGTGCTCTCACTGGTAAGCCTGTTAATATTAAAAAAGGTCAATTTCTATCTCCTGATGATATGTTTAATGTGGTTAAGAAGGCTGAGAATTGTGGTACTAAGGATTTGTTGCTTACTGAGAGGGGGGTTTCTTTTGGATATCATAATCTTGTGGTAGATTTTAGAGGATTAGAAATAATGAAACAAACAGGCTATCCTATCATTTTTGACGCTACACATAGCGTTCAACTTCCTGGTAGTCGTGGGGTATGTAGTGGTGGGAATAGAGAATTTGTTTTGCCTCTTTCAAGAGCAGCTACGGCTCTTGGAATTGCAGCATTGTTTTTAGAAGTTCATGATAATCCTAGTGAAGCACTTTCAGATGGAGAAAATAGTGTTGACTTGAAATCTTTTAAGCAGATACTTAAATATGTAAAAGTCATAGATAGGTCGGTAAAAGAATATGGGAAAGATGTTGTGTTATGAAGTTAAAAAAAGATGGTTTAAGTAAATTTAAGGATTAGTGGTGGTGATACATGGCACAATAATTTTTTAAGATTCTGATATTTTTAATTTGAATAGAGTAAGCTCCTTCTTAGATGTTATTTCTAAATTTAAACATTAAATATAGGGATATGGTAAATGAATGATGAAAATTAAAAGAGATATTATAGAAAAAGCAGAAAAAGTTAAACTTTTAGCCAGTGATGTAGATGGTGTTTTAACACGTGGTGAATTAATAATTTTAAATAACTGTGAAGAAATAAAAGTATGGAATGTTAAAGATGGAACGGGCTATAATGAGCTTTTTAAAACGCAGCCTAGAATTGAGACTGCGTGGATAACTGGTAGGCAATCTCTTCAAGTTGAAGAGCGTGCAAAAGATATGAGTATTGACTACCTTGTACAAGGTTGTATGAATAAAATGTCGGCTTTGAAAAAAATATTAAAAAAAAATGGTTTTAATACTTCTGAGGTGGCGTATATTGGTGATGATATAGTAGATATATCTGTACTGAAAACGGTAGGGTTGTCAATATGCCCAATGAATGCCTGTGAAGAAGTAAAAAAACATGTTGATTATGTTTCAGTTTTTAACGGTGGTGAAGGTGTTGTGAGAGAAGTGATAGAACTTATTATGAAGACTAAAGGTGAATGGGAAAAAGCTTTGAGTAGTTATAATGAGCAATGAATGAGATTTATATAATAATTTGTCAGTATCAGGGTTTATTGTATAAGATGAATATTTGTTTTAAAGCCATGGTTTTGTAAAAAAAACTTTATATGAGTAATAAAGTTTTATATTATGGAGTTATAAAGAATTTTAAATAGTTGGGAGTGTTTTGTAAATAATAAAGATAAATTTATTATTTATTTTTTTCTCTTTGGATCTGGAGATGTATGTTTTATAAAAATTATAACATATTGCCTGTAGTAATAATATTTTCTATTTTTTTATTTTCATGTTATAAACCTGAGAGAGTTATAGTTGAGAAAAATTTACCTACTTATGATCAAAAAGTGGAAGAATTTGTAGTAACGCGACTCTATAAAGGGAAAGTTAATATGATTGTAGAGGGGAAATCCGCTATTATAGATGCTAAAAATATTGCTTATTTGGACAATCCTCTAATAAGGTTTTATGATGAAGGAAAATATGTTTCAAATCTAATTGCTGAAAGTATCATGGTAAATATGGAAACATATGATGTTAAATGTAGTGGCGAATGTGTTATGAATACTATAAACAGTGAAAACTTGCAAACTACAAATTTAATGTATGATGCTAAAAACAATTTGATTTACAGCGATAATGATGTTAAGTTTATAAAACCTGGTGAAACAGTGTATGGTACGGGTTTTAAGTCAGATATAAAGCTAAATGATATCGTTATTAAAAACCAGAAGGTTTTAATTGATTAAGCTAAGTAAAATATTTTTTATTACCTTTTTTATTTTTGGGGCTATTATCTTTTGTTTTGTTGATCGTGCCTTGTGTAGGGTTGTTATAACTGGAGATAGAATGGAAATAAAAAATAAAGGAGAAGTTACAATTTTTAAAGGGAATTCAAAGATTAGTAGCGATTTAAATACAATAACAGCTAGTAATGTAATTTATAATAAAAGTAAATATGTTGTTTCGGCTTACGGCGACGTTAGATTTTTGTCAAATTTGAAAGACAATAAAAAAACGATCGAAGGTTATGGAAATTTTGCACGCTATGATATGAATGGAAAAAAGGGAAAAATCTGGGGAGATGCTATATTAAAATTAAAACATTTTGCGAATAATTCAAATTTAACCACCATTACTATATGTGCTCGTGAAGTTTATATTGACGATAATCTGAAAACTTTGAAGGCTTGTAACGATGTCGAGGTTGTAACTTCTTATGGTAAGGTTTATTCAGATAATGCTGTTTTTTCTCAAAAAGAGGATTTATATACAGTTTTTGAAAAAGATAAGAAAAGACCAGTGGCTAATATTTTTCATGATGGCGGGAAAGGTGTTTATAAGGCAGATAAAATGGTTTTTTGTGATTCAAAAGAAAAAAAAAGAATAATTATGAGTGGTTTAGTTGAAGTAAAAATTGAAATGGAAGATAAAAAAAGTGATACTTAGAACTGAAAATTTATATAAAAAATATAAGTATAGAATGGTTGTAGGCGGTGTGAGTATAAGTGTGAAACAAGGTGAAATAGTAGGTTTACTTGGTCCTAATGGTGCAGGGAAGTCCACAACTTTTTATATGGCTGTTGGCCTTATAAAACCTTATGATGGTAGTGTTTATATCGATGATATTGAAATAACTGCTTGGCCTATGTATAGGAGAGCTAGAATTGGGATAGGATATCTTTCACAGGAGCCATCGATATTCAGTAAACTCACTGTTGAGGATAATCTTATTGCTATTGCTCAAATAATCATAGCCTCAAAAGCTCAGGGAAAAGAGAAAGTTGAACTTTTACTTGAGGATTTTGGTCTCACAAAACTGCGTAAGCAATTAAGCATCACATTATCCGGAGGAGAAAAAAGGCGACTCGAAATTGCTAGAGCTTTAATAGTGGATCCTAAGTTTTTACTTTTAGATGAGCCGTTTGTCGGTATTGATCCTATAACAGTTGATGATATACAAAGAACTGTTAAAAAATTAAAAGCAAGAGGATTAGGTATTCTTATGACGGATCATAACGTCAGAGAGACTCTTGAGATCATAGACAGGGCATATGTAATTCACGAGGGTAGGATTTTAATTGAAGGGGACGCAAAAGAGTTGCTTGAAAATTCAGAGGCTAAAAAAGTATATTTAGGTAATAATTTTAAAATGTATTGAACGTAGTTACTTATTGTTATACAGATAAAAAAACTAGAAGTTTAAAGCAAGTTCTATGTATTTTGTGAATGAAAAATGCCAGTGTTTATTATGCGGTGAAGGAAGAGATAGGTGAGAATTGATATTACAGCTAGGCGTCTCAAATTGACTGGTTCCATTGATTCTTATGTGCGAAAAAAAATTACAAAAGTTGGCAAGTTTTATGATACTGATGATATATGTGTACACGTTATTTTGTCAGTTGAAAAAATTAGGCATATAACAGAAATAATTTTATACATAGGTAAACTTTCTTTAGTATCAAAAGGATATTCTTACGATTTATATTCTTCAATAGATCTAACTGTAGATAAACTTGAAAAACAAATTAAAAAACAAAAGGAAGTTTCGAAAGTTCATAGAAAGAATAATTTAAAAGTTTCAAGAAATAAAAAGTATAACATTGAAGAAGTGTCTTCTTGTAATGATATAGAAAATTCAAGAGAGAAAATTTCAGAAATAAGACGTTTTGATTTAGAGTCAGAAACACTAGAAGAAGCAATTGACAATATGGATAATCTTGCTTATAAGGTTTATATGTTTAAAGATGGCATATATGTGATGGAGTGAATGTTATTTACCGCAATGAGGATGGGACAATAGTTCTTTTAAAGCCAAATTAAATATAAAACACCAGAGGTGAGAGAAATGAAGATTATGGATTTTTTGGATCAAGATTCGGTTATTGTTGATTTAAAAGCATCGGATAAAAAGTTAGCAATTGTTGAACTTGTAGACGTTTTAAAAAATAAGAAAAAAGTCAAAAAGACTGATGAAGTTATTGACGTTGTATTAGAAAGAGAGAAACTAGGTTCAACAGGAATTGGACAAGGAGTTGCAATACCACATGGAAAAACTGATGTTTTACAAGAACAGATAGGAGTTCTTGGGATTTCACGAAAAGGAATAGAATTCAATTCTCTTGATGGTGAGCCGGTTCATATAATCTTTCTTTTGGTGGGACCTGTTGAGGTGATGGGACAACATTTAAAAGCGTTGTCTAGAATTTCAAGACTTTTTAAGGATAAATTTCTAAGACAAGCCGTACGAAGTGCAACTACGGTAGAGGAAGTTGTAAAAATAATACAACAAGAGGATAATTATTAGTATATCTATTGATGTGGGTACATTTATCAATGAAAAGAGTGAAGATTTTAAGCTTATGCTTTTAATGGGACATACTGGTCTTAAGAGAAAAATTGAAACTTCTGATGTTAACAGGCCAGGTCTTGCGTTCGCTGGTTTTTTTATACATTTTCCGTACGAGCGTATACAGATTATTGGAATGAGTGAGTATTTATATTTAGAAAATATAGACTATGATAATCAGGTAAAAATATTGTACAAAATTTTCTCTCATAAAACTGCTGTGTGCTGTATTTTAACAAAAGGGCTCAAGCCCAATAATGCAATGGTAAGGGTATTTTCTGGTTTAGATGTTCCACTTTTGAAAACAGAATGGGGAACTTCTTCGTTTATTGGTGATTTAATTTATTATTTAGATTGGAAGCTTGCTCCATCAACTAAAATACATGGGGTTATGACGAGTATTTATGGTTTGGGTGTTTTGATTTTAGGTAAGTCTGCAATAGGTAAATCTGAATGTGCTCTTGAGCTTTTAAAGAGAGGACACAAACTTGTCGCTGATGATATTGTAGTCGTAAAGAAGCATTCTGAATGTGCTTTGAGTGGGAGTGGTTTGGAAATTACAAAACATCTTATAGAAGTGAGAGGTATAGGAATAATAAACGTTAAAGATATTTTTGGCGTAGGAAGCATTTTAAATGAGACTTATATAGAGCTTGTTGTTAAACTCGAAGTATGGGAATTGGAAAAAGAGTATGAAAGATTGGGAGTTAATGAGTATTATTCTGAATTTTTAGGTGTAAAAATCCCTGAAATTACAATTCCTGTTGGACCTGGAAGAAATCTTGCTGTGCTTGTTGAAACGGCGAGCTTAAATCAAAGGCTTAAAAGTAAGGGATGTTTTACGGCAAAAGATCTAGATTGTAAATTAAAAAAAGAAATTAATAGAGAAGAATATAATAAAAACTAAAGATAGCAAATGCCATAACAAGGTGTATGTAATAGTTATGTACGCTTGTTTTTAGCCTCTACGAGTTAAAGGAGTAGTAGTCTATTAATATATGATCTGTGTTTTAATCATTTTTTGTTGTCTTTCATTAAAAAGTTTTAAATAAAAAAATAGTGCCAATGCAATACGTGTGTTGTAAATACGTAGTAGCAAAATAACATATCTTTGGAAGAATAATGGTGAAGTTATATATAATTTCAGGAATGTCGGGTTCAGGTAAAAGTCAAGCTCTCAAAATTTTTGAAGATTTTGGCTTTTTTTGTGTTGATAATATGCCTCTCCAAGTAGTTCTAGATTTTATAGATATATGTCTTAAAAATCCTAATAGTAAATATGAAAATACAGCAATAAGTATAGATTCACGTGCAGGAGAATCTCTCGCTTGCTTTGAAGATTTGCTTATTGCTTTAAGAGAGAAAAATATAAAATGTAAGATTATTTTTTTCAATGCTTCTGATTCAGTCTTGATAAGACGTTATTCTGAAACTCGCCATTGTCATCCTTTAGGGGAATCGTTACTTGAAGGGATAATGCTTGAGAGAAAAATTATAGATGGTATTTTTAAATTTGCAGATGAGATAGTAGACACTACAAATATTAATGTGATTGAACTTAAGGAATTAATTTCTGTACTTATAGGCGTCTGTCAATGTAGAGAGCAATATTTGAATGTTTCTATTCTTTCCTTCGGGTATAAATACGGTATACCGAACGATGCTGATATAGTTTATGACGTGCGTTTTTTAGCAAATCCAAATTATGTACGTGAGTTAAAATTTAAAACTGGGAAGGATGAGACTGTTAGGGATTATATAGAAAAACAAGAAGAATTCAAGATTTTTTTTAATATATTTTCAAAGCTTATAGATACTACTTTACCATCATATGTTAAAGAAGGTAAAAGTCATCTAACTATAGCAATAGGGTGTACGGGTGGGAAACATAGATCAGTTTTTACAGCTATAAAGCTTGAAAAATTTTTAAAGAATAAAAAATATAAAGTGAAACTTAAGCACAGAGATATTTTTATATCGTAATGTCTAAATAAAAAATTAATTGAGTATCAATTTTTTTCAATACAGGTTAATATATGATGAATAATTTGAAGATTGTTGCTCTTGGTGGTGGAAGTGGATTATCAACTCTTTTAAGAGGTCTTAAAAAATATAACAAATCTATTACTGCTGTAGTGAATGTGGCAGATGATGGGGGGAGTTCTGGTAAACTAAGGACTGAATTTGGAGTTTTACCACCGGGAGATATAAGGAACTGTTTAGTTGCTCTTTCTGAAGAGGAAAGTTTGATGTCAAGACTTTTCCAGTATAGATTTCCAGCTAGAGGAACTTTGTCCGGGCATTCTTTTGGGAATCTCTTTTTGACGGCTATGTCTTCAATTTTAGGTAACTTTGATAGTGCTATAGCTAATTGCGGTGAGGTTCTTGCCATAAGAGGAAGAGTTCTACCCGTTACTCTTTCTTCAATTGTGCTTGAGGCTGAGCTTAAAAGTGGAAAAAAGGTAAAAGGCGAAAGCAAAATTTCAGAAGTAGAAGAAAAAATTAAATGTATAGGTTTAAGTCCTATGAGTCCACCTGCTACTCCTGATGTAATTGATGTTTTAAAAAATGCAGATATAATAATTCTAGGTCCTGGATCTCTATATACTTCAATAATAGTTAATTTGCTAGTTGATGGAGTTGTTGATGCGATAAAGATATCAAAAGCTTACAAAATATACGTTTGCAATATTATGACACAGCCTGGTGAAACAAAAAACTATAAACTTTCAGATCATGTAACAGCGATAGAAGAACATTCTTATGATGGAATATTTGATTGTGTGGTAGCGAATAAAGGTACAATTACAGAAAATCTTATGAAAAGATATGAGAAATATGGGGCTTGTCAAGTTGAAAATGATAAGATATGTACTAAAATTGTAGAAGGAAGTTTGTTTTCTAACGAAATTTATGCAAGACATGATCCTGATAAACTTGCAAAAGTTTTGGTTGAAATAATAACGTCAGTATTAAAATGAGGGAAGTGAGAGGAAAGCTTTTTTTTCATCTGGGAGATTCTGAAATATGGTCAAAATTATTATTGTTACTCATGGAGAGTTAGCGCAGGAGTTAGTAAATTCTGTAGAAGCTATTGTTGGGAAACAGCCTAATTTGTATGTTGTTAAAATAGAGATTGGTGATAGTTTGGTACAGATGAGGGAAAGAGTCAATGGTCTCTTGGAAGATATAAATGATGATGACGGAAGTCTTATACTTACTGATATGATTGGCGGAACACCTTGTAATGCTTCGGCTCCTATGTGTATGTCATTTAATGCAGAGATCCTTTCCGGCGTTAATCTTCCAATGATATTATCTGCAATATTTTCAAGTAAAAAAGATATAACTATTTCAGATTTGGCAGAAAAAGTTCTACTTGACGGACAGAAAAGCATGATAAATGTAAAAAAAAAATTATTTGATGAGATGAATGAAAGGCATAACTAAGTGTATTTCTTGATTTTTAAAATTACCGATATTATTTATTTGTTGGTTAATATTATGATAAATATATTAATTTCTGATTAATAAGAATAAAAAAATGCCTATAGTTTTAGTAAGAATAGATGACAGATTAATACATGGACAAGTAGTACAGGGATGGTTAAAAGCGATAAATGTTGATGTCGTATTGATTGCTTCGGATACGGTAGCTCAAGATGAGACTCAGCAGATACTTATGGCTATGACTATGCCTAGTGATGTGAAACTTGTGGTGGAGAATCTTAAAGATGCAACGAGCAAAGTTGTGCGTGGGGAATATGCTAGGGAAAAAATGATGATTTTGACGACAAGTCCGTCAGATGTACTATATATGTTAGATAACGGTACCGATTTTAAATCTGTAAATGTTGGAGGAATGCATTTTAAAAATGGGAAAAAACAGCTTTTGTACAATCTTTATGCAGATGTCGTTGATTTAGAAAATTTATATAAGATATGTAGAAAAGGTGTTGAAATAGAAGGACGCATTTTCCCCAAGGATGAGAAAGTAAATATTATGCATTTAATAGAAAAAGAGTATTTGGTGATTCGTAGGTAATAGAATAAGTAAAGTTTATTTTGTTTTACATATATTTAACGGTTAATGATCTATTATAGAGTTTGAGTAGTATTTAGAAAATCTTATCAAGTAAAATGAAAATAATTCATAAAAAAATTCACTTTGTTATTTAATTGTAAATAATTTGACTTTATTAGGTTAAAAAAAGTGTACTTCTTTGTTTATTCTATAAATAGTTTATAATGTGTGAGAAGATACTATGACATCATTTATAAGTGGAAATACTATTTTCCTTGCATTTATTTCAACTTTATGTAGTGCAGACGTAATCACTATGGGACAGTTTATGATTTACCGTCCCATATTTTGCGCTCCTCTTTTAGGTTTTTTTATGGGTGATGTAAGTATAGGACTTTGGATAGGCATGATAGTTGAGATGATTTGGATAAATGCAGCACCTATAGGTATCGCTGTACCTATTGATGTTTCCATACTGGGTATTTTGTCTACGTTTTGGATGTGTAAGTATTTCAAGGGTTTACATGAAGCTGCAATCTGGGGTTTAGTTTTGGCTGTGCCATTTGCTTATTTGTACAGATTAGTGGATATCTTTGGAAGAGATTTCAACACTAAACTGATGCATTGGATTGAGAGAAGAGTGCAAAATGGAGAATATAGGTATATAAATATTGGTATATTTGTTGGAGTATTCTTTTTTATAGTAAAAACATTTTTGTTTTACGTATTTTCAATGATTGTTGGTGGATGGATATATAGGTTTATATATCTAGAGCTTCCAACTTTTGTTCTTAAAGGTTTTCAGAAGGCTTGGTATTTGTTACCAGTATGTGGTTTTGGTATGGTTATGTTTAATTTCAGAAAAATAAAAAGACTTTTTAAACATTAAATATATATTTTGGTAATGCCTGGTGTTAATGATGTGAATAATAATATGGGTTTTAAGATGATAAAAATATACTTTAGTATGTTTATAAAGACTTTTTTTATACAAGCTTTATGGAATTACGAAAGACTGCAAAATGTTGGTTTTTTATTCATATTAAAGCCTTTTTTATGCAAGGTTTATTCAGATGATGACAAAAGAAAAGAGGCTTTTTTAAGACATATGGGATTTTTTAACACGCATCCCTATATGGCCAGTTTAATAATTGCGATTGTTGCAAATATGGAAAAAGAATTATCCAAATGCAAACGTGGCGGAAAAAAATCTGATGTAAACTCGGTTAAAAATATAATGGAGGGGCCATTAGCTGCGATAGGGGATTCGTTTTTTGGAGGGACATTAAGATATTTGGTAGCCTTTGTAAGTATATTTATACTTTTCCTTTTTGTGAATCTGTTTGGTAATAAATTTATAGCGTATAATTTTTGGATTCCTTTAGTATTTATTTTTTTTTACAATGTTGTTCATATTCCCGTGAGGTTTTTGCTTATGTTTATGGGTTTCAAGTTTAATATGGAAAAGAATATTTTTTTATTGTCAAGTTTTAAATTTATGTTTTTGGGGAAAATATTGTATTGCAGTGAAGTCATAGTTGTGATAGGGGCATTGATTTTGTATTTTAAATTTTTGTTTTTTGGCTCTCTAAATACTAGACTTTTTGGAAATGACGTTTGTGATATTCTTATATATAGTGTTTTATTTGTGCTCTCAATTTTTGTTTCTTGGAAATTTAGTGCAGTTTTTTTATTTTACAGCACGATATTTGTATGTGTTGGTATTTCCTGCTTAGGAATATAAACGATGAAGGAAAAAATTATTATTGTTTCAAATAAAATGGGTTTACATGCAAGACCAGCAGCGATGCTTGTGCAGACTACAGCTAAATATAATTCTATGGTTAAAATTTTAAAAGATGATTTTGAAGTTGATGCAAAAAGTATTATGGGTGTTATGGCTTTAGCTGCTGGACACGGAAGTACATTGAAATTTGTTGCTGATGGTCCAGATGAAAGTAAAGTTTTAATTGCGATTGAAGATTTATTTGAATCTATGGTAGATTAAGTTTATCTGTGTCGTGAATTTAATTGACGTATAGGAGAAAAAATGCTTGCTAAAAGAGATATTATTCTTAAAGGCGTTGCAGCATCGTCAGGAATTGCTATTGGCAAAGTTTTTTTTCTTGAAGAAGATGATTTTTGTGTCATTCGCAAGGACTTACCTACCAGGGACGCTAGAGAGATTGAAAAAAAACGCTTAAATAGTGCTATTGAAAAAACCAGAGCTGAGCTTAGGGTAGTTTATACTAAGATTGATGAGGTTCTTGGTAAAAATTATGCACGAATAGCTGATGTCCATCTTTTAATTTTGGACGATCCGACTATGAAGAAAGATGTTTATGAGCTTATAGATAGTGGTGTTAATGCGGAATATGCTGTTTTTAAAGTTATAGATAAGATTGTTTGTTCTTTTGAATTTATAGAGGATGATTATTTTAGGGAAAGAAAAATTGATATTCAAGATATTGGAAAAAAAATTATTGGGAATCTTTTTGATAAGCAAAGAAAAACTCTCGCAAGCTTGGAGGAGAATTCAATAGTAGTTTCTCATAATCTAACTCCTGCTGATACTATGACGATAAGAGAAAAACTAGTAAAAGGTTTTGCTACAGATATTGGCGGAAAAACTTCTCATACGATAATTGTTGCCCAGGGACTTTCCATACCAGCCGTTGTAGGTTTAAAGGCGATATCTTCACAGGCAAAAACTGGTGATGTCATTATTGTTGATGGTAATAGATGTGAGGTTATATTAAGTCCGACTCCTGAGACCATAGCTAAATATAGGAAAGAATATACTTTACAATTTGCAAAGAGAAAAGAGCTTGAAAAGTTAAAAAATTTATCAGCCGAGACAACAGATAGTCATAAAGTTTTGATTTTTGCAAATATTGATAATCCTGATGAGATACAGTCAGTTTTAAGCAATGGGGCAATGGGGGTGGGTCTTTATAGGACAGAATTTATATACTTCAACCGCGATAGTATGCCAACTGAGAAAGACCATTTTGAAAATTATTCTAAAGTTGCAAAGATTATGTCTCCTTATCCAACTGTTATAAGAACGTTTGATTTGGGAGGTGATAAACTCACAAAACTGGGTCTTTTAAACGTAGAGCATGAAAAGAATCCATTCCTAGGCTTAAGAGCTATAAGACTTTCTCTTAAATATCCAGAAATTTTCATTGACCAATTAAGAGGTGTTTTAAGAGCGTCAGCTTATGGAAAAATTAGACTTATGTATCCGATGATATCTGAAATTGAGGAATTATATGAGGCTAATAAGGTTCTCAATAAAGTAAAACAAGATTTAAGAAGAGAAAATATAGAATTTGATGAACAAATGGAAGTTGGTGTTATGATAGAAGTGCCGTCTGCTGCTATGATAATTGATATTATTTCTAAAGAAGTTGATTTTGTTTCAATAGGGACTAACGATTTGATACAGTATACACTTGCTGTTGACAGAGTAAATGAAAATGTTGCAGGTCTTTATGATCCACTACATCCCGCAATTTTAAGATTTATTAAAAGAATTATAGATGAAAGCCATAGAACTGGAATAAGTGTAAGTATATGTGGAGAAATGGCAGGCGATCCACATTATGTGCCTGTTCTTTTGGGTTTTGGTCTCGATCAGTTTAGTGTATCATCTGCGCAAATTCCAGAGATTAAAAGGATAATAAGAAGTATTTCTTTTGAAGATGCAAAGAAAATCTCAGAAGAAGTTTTAAGATGTGGTAGTAAGGATGCGATATTGAAAATCATGAACACTATTTATACGCAATAAACACCAATGTTTGTATTTATAGGAGTGCTTAATAATGATGTCTAATATAAGAAATTTTTGCATTATAGCTCATATAGATCATGGGAAAAGTACAATTGCTGATAGACTTCTTGAGTATACTGGAACAATTTCTCAAAGAGAAATGAAAGACCAAATTCTTGATGGCATGGAGCTAGAAAGGGAAAGAGGTATAACTATAAAGGCTAAAGCTGTAAGAATGAGTTACATAACTAAAAATGGTGAAAAATATATATTTAATTTGATTGATACACCTGGACATGTGGACTTCACATATGAAGTATCAAGGGCTCTTGCTGCGTGTGAAGGTGCAATTTTAGTAGTTGATGCTACCCAAGGTGTGGAGGCACAAACTTTTGCAAATACTATATTAGCAAAAGACGCAAAACTTGAAATTATCCCAGTGATAAATAAGATAGATTTGCCTACTGCCGATATTGAAGGTACTTATGAGCAAATAAAAGAAGGATTGGGAATTACTATTCCCCCTATACTTGTGAGCGCAAAAGAAGGTATAGGTACAAGCGAGATAATTGACTCAGTAATATTAAAAATTCCTCCAGCTGAAGTACTAAAAGAAAAACCATTGTCAGCTTTGATTTTTGATTCATTTTACGATTCTTATCGCGGAGTTGTAGTTATGATAAGAGTTTTTTGTGGAAAAGTCAGGAAGGGTATGAGAATTAAGTTTATGGCATCTAACGCAGAACATGAAGCACTTGAAGTCGGATGTATGAAAATAAAAATGACTGAATTAGATGAGCTTTCGTCTGGAGAAGTTGGATATGTAGTCTCAGGAGTAAAAGATATACACGATATAAAAATTGGCGATACGATTACTGAAAGCATGAATCCAACAAAATATTATCATAAAGGATATAAAGAGATTAATCCCTTTGTTTTTGCAGGACTTTATCCAACTAGTGCGTCTGAATATAGTAGTTTGAAAATTGCTTTAGAAAAATTAAGACTTTCAGATTCTTCTCTTGTATTTTCCCAAGAAGTTTCAGTTGCCTTGGGTTTTGGATTCAGATGTGGATTTTTAGGATCTTTACATTTGGATATAGTTAGGGAAAGACTTGAGAGAGAGTTTGGTTTAAATATTCTAGTTACGGCACCAAACGTTATATATAAAATAAAGTATAAAGGTAAGTTTGTAACAATAGACAATCCTTCAAAATTTCCAAATACTTCAAATATTGAGGAAATTTGGGAACCGTATGTTAAAACTACAATAATTTGCCCTATTGGTTTTTTAGGTTCTGTTCTTGATTTGTGTCAAAAAAGAAGAGGGAAACAAGTATTAATAAAATATATAGATGCTAAAACTATAATTTTAAAGTATCATATGCCTCTTGCAGAAATCATTGTTGGCTTTTATGATGCTTTAAAATCAGTTTCAAAAGGTTATGCCTCTTTTGATTATGAGCATATTGATTCGCAGTTGGGCGATTTGGTAAAACTTGAGGTTGTGATAAATGCAAAAGTCGTTGATGCTTTTACGACTATAATTTGTAAAAATGAGGCACAATCTAGAGCGCGTTATCTAACTGAAAAATTGAAATGTATTATTCCAAAACATATGTTTGAAGTCCCAATACAGGCGATGATAAACAATAGAATAATTGCCAGAGAGACTATCTCAGCGGTACGTAAAGATGTTCTTGCAAAGTGCTATGGTGGAGATATAACAAGGAAACGTAAACTTCTTGAAAAGCAAAAGAAAGGCAAACGTAAAATGAGAATGTTTGGGAAAGTGGAAATACCATCGGAGGCTTTTGTTGCGGTATTAAAAATGAGTGAATAAACCTGTTTTATTATAGTATTGTTTTTTTAAGTGGTGCGTATAATCGTAAAATCTTATAAATATGAAAATAAGAGTATATTTGTGTAGTAGCTATAATTAATAGTCAGTATAATGAGTATACTTTCATCGTAGTAATAATATAAGATATTAAAAACAAAAACTGTTTACAATTTTGTATGTAACTATGATAGGAGTGATTGTGTAGCTATGGAGTTTAAACTTTTTCTTACCGGTCTTGTTCTTTTTGTTGTAGCTATGTTCATGTTTGCCGTAAAAAAGTATTTT
Source organism: Candidatus Endomicrobiellum basalitermitum (assembly GCA_031282525.1). Taxonomy (GTDB): domain Bacteria; phylum Elusimicrobiota; class Endomicrobiia; order Endomicrobiales; family Endomicrobiaceae; genus Endomicrobiellum; species Endomicrobiellum basalitermitum. The sequence continues at coordinate 80,143 of JAITDN010000001.1, forward strand.
AAAACACCGTTATCGCAAAAATATTTTAAAAAAATCTATTCATGGATTGATACATTTTGGTCTGCTCTCATAATAGCTTCTTTTGTTATGTTCTTTTTTATACAGGCTTTCAAAATTCCATCTGGCAGTATGAGAAATACTTTTCTTGAGGGCGATCATCTTTTTGTAAATAAATTTATTTATGGCTTTCATGTTCCTTTTACTAGTAATGGAAAACGATTTGCTGCTTTAAAAAACATTAAAAGGGGCGATATAGTTGTTTTCCAGTCTCCCCCAGAAGCTTCAGGGATTTGTAAAGAAGACGGATATCGGGTAATAAAAAAAGACTATATAAAAAGATGTGTGGCTATTGCAGGTGATGAGGTTAAGATAAAAGATAAAGTGCTTTTTGTAAATGGTGTGCGTGTTGATGATTCTTATGCGACTTTTAATGACCTTTCTGTTTTTCAAAAAATTTATTTATTTAGCGATATGGAAAAATATCAACAAGTTTGGGAACAAGGTAAGTTTGTCTCGATTCCAGCGATTTTTATAAGAGACAATTTTGGTCCCGTAACTGTTCCTAATGGACATTATATGATGATGGGTGATAATAGGGATTTTTCTTTTGATTCGCGGTTTTGGGGACCATTGCCCGACAAGTATGTAAAAGGCAAGGCGTTGTTTCTGTATTGGCCAATTAAACGTTGGAGGATATTATGACTTGGATTGTTTGGCTTGTAATTTCTGTCACACTTGTAATTTTTGAGATGATTATGCAATCATTTTTTTTCTTCTTTTGTCTTTCCATCGGTTCTGCATTTGCGGCGGTAATATCTTATCTTAATATTTCAGATTTGATTGAATTTGCTGTTTTTATAGTTGGCTCTATTATGTCTATATATTTTGTGAGGCCTTTATTAAAAAAAGTTTTTAGCAAATCCAAGACGATAAATTCTAATGTTGATGCCCTTATTGGAGAGAATGCTGTAGTTATCGAAAGAATAACTCCTTTAAAGTTTGGTTCTGTGAAAATTTTAGGTGAGATATGGAGGGCTAAGTCGTTAGATATAGAGTTTGAGGTAGGGGAGATGGTGAGAATAGAAAATGTTAGTGGAACGACGCTTATAGTAAAACGATAAAAAACATGTACTCGCTTTTTAATGATAGATGTATGATTTTACTATAACGTTGCATAATCAATAAATAAAATTAAATACTTACAAGTATTAAAAAATGGGGGTTGATATGTTGACGCTTATTATGCTGATTGTAGTTTTTACGATTATTTTTGTAGCGAATTCTATAAAAATAATAAGGCAATATGAAAAGGGGCTTGTTGAAACTCTGGGCAAATATACGGGTACAAGGAATTCTGGAGCAAATGTTATAATTCCCATGTTTCAAAGAATGTTAAGAGTTGATATGAGAGAGCGAGTTATTGATGTCCCTCCACAAAGTGTTATTACTAAAGACAACGTTTCCGTAATTGTAGATGCTATTATTTATTTCCAGGTTACTGATCCCGTGAAAGTTGTTTATAATATTGAAAATTTTGCGCTGGCTGCTTTAAAGCTTGCGCAAACAAATTTAAGAAATGTAATTGGTGATATGGAGCTAGACAGCACTCTTACGTCTAGGGAAAAAATAAATACCCAGTTAAGAGTTGTTATGGATGAAGCTACTGATAAGTGGGGAGTAAAGGTTACAAGAGTTGAGATACAAAAGATAGATCCTCCTAGGGATATTACAGACGCTATGTCAAAGCAAATGAAAGCTGAAAGAGAAAAGAGAGCAAATATTTTAGAAGCAGAGGGTCTAAGACAAGCAGCAATTCTTAAGGCGGAGGGTGCAAAACAAGCTGTTATCCTTGATGCAGAAGCTGTGAAGGAAAAGCAAGTTTTAGAAGCTATCGGAGAAGCTGAGGCTATAAGAAAAGTTGCAGAAGCTGAAAAATATAAAGTTGAAGTGGTGTATAATGCAATACATAAAGGTAATCCTACCAATGATCTTATTGCCATTAAATATCTTGAGGCTCTTGGAAAAGTTGCTGATGGGAAGGCGACAAAGATTTTTCTGCCGTTGGAAACTGCTGGGGTCACGGCTTCACTTGGCGGCATAGCGGAACTCTTTAAAGATACTTCGAAGATGGAAAAAACAGCTTCAGATAAGTAGTTTTATAAATATTTTGAAGATATTATGATAAAAATGCTGTGAGAGGCCTGTATATTCACGTACCTTTTTGTATTCAGAAATGTCTTTACTGCAATTTTTTTTCTGTGCAGTATAACGATATTTTGGCAGACAAGTATATTTATGCTTTACTAAAACATGCAGTGAAATTTAAAGATAAAAAGATAGATTCAGTTTATATAGGTGGTGGAACGCCATCAGTTTTATCTTTAAGACAGTTGCAAAAACTTTTACAATCATTGTATAAGATTTTTGATCTATCAAGAGTTCTGGAATTTACATTTGAGTTGAACCCGGAATCAGTTTCGAAAGAGAAATTACATTTTCTTAAAGAAATTGGAGTGAATAGATTGAGCGTAGGACTTCAATCGGTTGATGATATGTCTCTAAAATTTTTAGGTAGAATACATGATTTTAAAACTTTTTGTGATGTTTATGATATAGCTAGAAAGGAGAGTTTTGACAATATAAACATTGATTTAATGTATGGTTTGCCAGGTCAAAAGTTAGAAGATTGGGAACAAATTATAAAAAAAATTTTAATTTTTAATAGCGAGCATTTGTCTCTTTATCCTTTATCAGTAGAGGAGGATACTCAGTTTTATAGAAGTAATGTTATTGTATGTGATGATGTTCAGAGGAATATGTATGACCGAGCAACAGAAATTTTAACGAGTAAAGGATATATTCATTATGAGATTTCAAATTGGTCTAAACAAAATAGAGAGTCTTTTCACAATACAAATTACTGGCGTAATTTTGAATATATAGGTCTTGGCGCTGGATCTGCAGGATACTTGGAAAGGAAAAGATATAAAAATGTTGAGGATGTTAGTAGATATATAGGCTTACTGAAAAATGGTTGTAATGCTGAGATTGAAAATGAATATATTAACGATAGAATTTATAGCGTGGAAACTATTATATTGGGTTTAAGGCTTTTAGATGAAGGACTAGATGTAAGCTGTTTTAAAAAACCTGAACATTATAATATACTTTTAAGATGTTTAAAAGATAAAACGCTAAAAATAAAAGATGGGAAAATAAAACTTGCTAAAAAGTATGTTTTTGTTTTTAATCAAATTGCTTCAAAATTTACCTAGCTAGTAAGAATCCTTGTATGAGTTTATCTTTTCAGTAAGAATACAAAGAAGTCTTATATCTTTATAAAATTGTAAGAATGCTTAGATAAATTATATAATTTCCCTCTCTTTATTTATAACTTACTTAAAGAAATATAAAATACGGCGGTAATTGGATGTTAAAAGGTATTTTGAATGCTATTTTTGGGTCTCAAAATGAGAGAGATATAAGAGCTATAAAACCTATAGTAGAAAAAGTAAACGCTTTTGAGATTTATATAAAAAACCTTTCAGATTATGAATTGAAATCAAAAACTTTTGAATTTAGAATGCGTCTTTCTAAAGGAGAAACTCTTGATGATATTTTGCCTGAAGCTTTTGCTTGTGTTAGGGAAGCTTCATTGAGAACAATAGGTTTAAGACATTTTGATGTTCAGATAATAGGCGGATATATTCTTCATAAAGGCAAAATTGCTGAGATGAAAACTGGTGAGGGTAAAACTTTGGTTGCTACCCTTGCCGCATACCTTAACGCTTTACCTCAGATGGGTGTACACATAGTAACCGTAAACGATTACCTTGCTAAGAGAGATAGGGAATGGATGGGGGTAATTTATGAAAAACTAGGACTTACAATTGGCAATATTGGGCATGAGACAAAAGATGAAGATAGGAGAATGGCTTATAACTGCGATATAACTTATGTGACGAATAACGAACTTGGTTTTGACTATTTAAGAGATAATATGGTTACTACAAAAGAGGACAGAGTTCTTCGTAATTTGAGTTATGCGATTATAGATGAAGTTGATTCAATTTTAATAGATGAAGCAAGGACGCCTCTTATCATTTCTGGTGCAATTGAACAATCAACCGATAAATATTATGTTTCAAATAGAATTATTTCTAATTTTATTGGAAGAAAGGTTACCGAAAATGAAGAAATAAAAGCGAAATATGAAGGTGTTGATTTAACAAAGGGTTATGATTATATTGTGGATGAAAAAAACCATTCAGTTACTTTAACAGAGCAAGGTGTTCAGAAAGCCGAAAAAATGTTGGGATTAAAAGATATTTATGATGATTTACAATCTGAATGGGTACATCATATAACACAAGCTATAAGAGCACGTAATTTATATCATAGAGATGTTGAATATGTTATAAGAAATGGCGAAGTTATTATTGTGGATGAATTCACAGGAAGACTTATGCCTGGAAGGAGATGGTCTGATGGACTTCATCAGGCAATTGAAGCAAAAGAAAACTTAAGAATTGCAGATGAAAATCAAACACTTGCGACTATAACGTTTCAAAATTTTTTTAGAATGTATGAAAAAATCGCGGGTATGACTGGGACTGCTTCAACTGAATCTGCTGAATTTTGGGAAATTTATGAGCTTGGTGTTGTTGAGGTACCGACGAACAAGCTCATGATAAGAAAAGACTATCCTGATGTTATATACAGGACTGAAAAAGAGAAATATAGTGCAATAATAGTTGAGATTGAATCTCTGTGGAAAAAGGGACAACCTGTTCTTGTAGGTACAAGATCAATAGAAAAATCCGAGAAAATTGCGATGATGCTTAAAAGAAAAGGAATTCCTCATCAAATTTTGAACGCTAAGTATCATGAGCTTGAAGCGCAAATTATCGCTGGGGCGGGTATTAAAAGTGCAGTTACGATAGCCACAAATATGGCTGGTAGAGGTACAGATATTGTTCTTGGAAAGGGTGACCCAGTACAAAATGAAGAAGTTAAAAAATGTGGTGGACTTCATATAATAGGTACGGAAAGGCATGAATCACGAAGGATAGATAATCAGTTGAGGGGTCGTGCGGGAAGACAGGGTGATCCTGGATCTTCTAGGTTTTTTCTTTCAATGGAAGATGAGCTTATGCGTCTTTTTGGTTCTGATAAAATGTCTACTTTAATGCGAAAACTTGGATTGAAAGAAGGAGAAGATCTTCAACATCCTTGGATATCAAAAGCTGTGGAGAGTGCACAAAGAAAAGTTGAAGGTATGAATTTTGACATAAGAAAACAGCTTATAGACTTTGATAACGTTATAAATAAACAAAGGGAAGCTGTTTATGGATTAAGAAATAAAATTCTCGATGGTGAAGATATAACAAGTACAATTAAAGATATGATAGATGAATCAGTTAAAGAAAAAGTTTCCTTATGGGCTGTTGGAAAATATTTAGAAGAATGGGATTGGACGAGTATAAAAACATGGCTACTTAAAACTTTTGATATTAAGTATGAGATTGAAAATAAAAATGAAATAAACTTTGTGAGTAAAGAGACCGTTCAGTCTAATATCTTTGAAGAAATTCTTAAAGCTTATGATAGAAGACAGGAACAGCTTACACCGGAAGTTATGTTTAATTTCCAAAGGATAATATTTTTGCAAATGATAGATTCTTCATGGAAAGATCACTTGTATGAACTTGATCAGCTAAGGCATGGTATTGGTTATATGGCATATGCTCAAAAAGATCCAAAAATTGAATATCAGAAAGAGTCTTTTGTTTTATTTGAATCTATGATGAAAAGAATAAGAGAAAATACAATGGAATATATGTTTAGAGTTCATGTTGATATAAAACCACATGAAATACTAAAACTACAGGATTTTAAATCTGATAAATTAAACTTTAATTTTGAGAAAAATATGCTGGATAAACAGAACAAATTTGATGAAGATTTGAGCAAGATAAAAATAGGAAGAAATAATCCGTGTCCTTGTGGAAGTGGTAAAAAATACAAAAGATGTTGTGGTGTATCTTAAATAAAAATTTTATACATAAGAGTCTTCAATTACTAAAATTTTATTGCTGAGTTAGTATTTTTGGAAATAAATCTGAGAGAGGATTTATTTGTAGTGTTATATAACAATGATAATTACATGAAGTTTTATATATTTATAAGATTTTTTAAAGATACATTTTGACATAGTAAGGATATCTTTATTCATATGTTGTACATTTTTGCCTAGTTTAAGTAATTTTAATCTTATGCCAATTTAGTTTTGTAGTTTATCTAATTTATTAAATTAAAATTCAACAGATTTTTATTTATGAATAAAAGAAGAGTTTAGCAAAAATCTTTAAATATTAATTATATGAAGATAAAATTAAATTATAAAAGGATTGTGCTTTGCAGCGCTACAGGATTTTTGACTGCATCCGCATTTCCTAAATTGAATTTGTTTTTTTTGGTGTGGATATCTTTTATCCCTATGATTTTTGTACTAATAAAAACAGGATTGAAAAGTTCTTTTTTTTATAGTTTTTTCTCTGGGTTTGTTTTTAATATGTTGGGACTTTACTGGCTTGTTCCAATACTTTACTTTAATACTAGTTCTTACATACAGTCAATAGTTGCATCTTGCGTTTTATGGATTTATCTTGCACTATACTGGGGGATATGGGGCTTATGTCTAAATCTCTTGATATCAAAAAATATTCTAAAAAATATATTTTACTCAAATATTCTTTTAGCTTTTTTTGCTTCTTGTGTGTGGATTTTACTTGAATATTTAAGAACATATTTACTTACTGGTTTTCCTTGGATGCTTATTGGTTATTCTCAATTTGAGTTTACTGAAATTATACAAATAGCTGAATTTACCGGTGTGTATGGCGTATCTTTCTTAGTAGTATTTTGTAATTTGTGCCTTTATTTTTGGATTTCAAGAAAAAAAGAAAATTTAAAGTGTAATAATTTATATCTATTTACAGTTTTGCTACTTATTATTGTACTTTCAATATTTGGACTAACAAGAGCCAATAAATTTAGAGCTTCAGGAAATCAAGAGTTTACTGCTGTTGTTGTACAACCAAATGTAAATCAATATGAGAAATGGAATCTAGATTATATAAGCAGTGTTTTATTAAATCTTAAAAAGTATGCTTTTGAAATTTCTAAGATTAGAGCTGATCTGGTGGTATGGCCTGAAACTGTGTTTGTAGGCTCTATCAATAAAGATGAATATTTGTACAATAATGTAAAACAAATAACTAATATTGCTGGTGGGTTTAATATTGTTGGTTCTTTTTACACTGATGAAAAAAATAGACACTTTAATGTTGTTTTAGCTTTTGAAAATGGCAATTATATAGCTATGCATAAGAAAAATCATCTTGTGGTTTTTGGAGAATTTATTCCGTTTAAAATTTCGAATTTTTTTGGTTTTTTAAGTCAAATGAGTGATTTGACGAAAGGTGAGGATACTGAAGTTTTTAGCAATAATAAAATGAGCATAGGATCAACCATATGTTCTGAGAATTTTTTACCGAATATCTCAAGAAGATTCGCTCTTTTTGGAGCGAAAGTTTTTACCAACCATACAAACGATGCATGGTTTTTTGATACAGCTGCGCCATACCAGCATTTTATGATGAATGTATTTAGAGCAGTTGAGAACCGCAAGCCTGTTATAGTGTCTGCAAATTCTGGGATTTCTGGAATTATTGAAGCGTCAGGTGTAATTGTCGGAAAGACTTTATCGTCAAAGGAAGTTTTGCTTATTGGTAAATTTTTTCAAAATGACTTTAAAACTTTTTATACAAAATACGGTGATTTATTTGTGGGCTTATGTGCTATTTCGCTTTTAGGTTTAGCGCTTCTAAGATTAGGTCTTATTGTTAGTGGTGAGGTATAGAGGTGGGGGGTCATATATAAAATTTTATTAAGTTAAACACAAAATTATAGATGCTTTAACAATTAAACTTGAAATCTGGATTTTGCAGTTTATTGAGAACTTATACAATAAATAAGAAGGTTTATAAAATGCTTGATAAACAAAAAGAAATAATAGATGCGTTAAGGGGGTTCCTTTAATATTGATTTAAAAGTGAGTCAGATTAAGAAACTTGAAATTGAAATGTTGAATTCTAACTTTTGGGACGATAAAAATAGAGCTAAAAAAGTTATGGCGGAACTTGATATTTTAAAAAATATTTGTCAGTCATGGCATGATTTGAATACCCATATTAAGGATTTGATAGACTTAAGAGAGCTTGCTAGGTACGAAAACGATGAAAATCTTTTAGAGGGTATTGAAAATGGTAGCAAGAAACTTGAAAAAGATCTGTTGGTTTTTGAAACCAAAGTGAAACTCGACGATGAGCACGATAAGAATGACGCAATTATATCTATACACGCTGGTGCAGGTGGAACAGAATCTTGCGATTGGGTGCAAATGTTGATGAGGATGTATTTTAGATGGGCCGAGGATAGAGATTTTGAAATAGAAGTTGTTGATATTTTAAATGGTGATGAAGTAGGAATAAAAAGTATAACAATGATAATAAAAGGCGATTATGCTTATGGTCTTTTACAATCAGAAGTGGGTGTTCATAGACTTGTTAGAGTTTCTCCATTCGATTCAAATAAAAGAAGACATACTTCATTTAGTTCAGTTGACGTCATAGCTGTAGCGACAGACAGTATTGATATAGTTATAGAAGATAAAGATATAAGAGTAGATACTTACAGATCTTCTGGAGCGGGAGGTCAGCATATAAATAAGACCGATTCAGCAGTGAGAATTACCCATTTTCCGACAGGAATAATAGTTCAGTCACAGAATGATCGTTCACAAATAAAAAACAGAATCACTGCTATGAAACTTTTAAAGGCTAGACTTTATGAATTTGAACGTGAAAAGCAACGTGCTAGCTATGAGAAACATTATAATGAAAAAGGTTCTATAGAATGGGGTAGTCAGATACGTTCTTATGTTTTTATGCCTTATCAGCTTGTCAAAGATCATAGGACAGGATACGAAACATCACGTTTGGATTTAATTATGGATGGAAAAATTGACGAATTTATAAATGCATATTTGTCATGGAAACTGGAAAAAAGCAATAGTAAAAAAAATATGTAAGGACTATTGTAAAAAATTAATAGTTATAAAATTGTGAAATCCTAAAAACTATTTTATTATAGTGTTGAATAGGAAGATTGTTTGTTTTTGCACAGATATAATAGATATAAATTTGTATTGTTTCTCTACTCTATATGTAAACTAATTCTTGTAGGTTTTGACATCAAGCCGAATTTTTGTTAAAATCGTCTGGTAGATAGGAAGATAAATGGCAAAATTGTAATGAAAATTTTAAAGGAAGGGCACTCATTTATTGGAACTCCGCTTATTGTTGGCTTAGTGTTAATTGGCGTTGGTGGAAATGAAATTTCAATTATAATAGGGATTTTATTTATTTTGGTTTCGTTATTTTGTATTTATTTTTTCAGAGATCCTAAAGTACAGATAACAGATGGTGATAACTTAATACTTTCTCCGTGTAATGGAATGGTTTTAGAGGTAAGTGAGACTGAAAAAGATAAGATTGTGAGAGTATTTTTATCTGTTTTAGATGTGCATTTACAACGTTCGCCAGTCGCGGGAAGAGTTGTAAGTGTTGAGTATAAGCCTGGAAAATTTTTAAAAGCTATGAAACCTCAGGCTCATATAGTCAACGAACAAAACATTATAATTATAGAAAATAAGAGCGGAAAGTATTTTGTAAAGCAAGTAGCAGGGATACTTGCGAGAAGATGTGTTTCATGGGTAAAATCAGGCGATGTTTTAAAACGTGGAGATAAAATAGGTATGATAAAATTTAGTTCTCAGGTTGATTTACACATGCCTAAAACTGTTAACATTAGAGTAAAGCAAGGTGATAAAGTTGTAGCCGGTGTAACAATTTTTGCAACTCTAAATTATTAAAGACAAAGAGCGATGTTATGGCTAAGAGATTAAAAAAAAGTGTAGCGAGTTTTTTTACATGTGGTAATGTAATATGTGGTTGTCTATCTATAATATCTGTGATGGGCGGGAATTCTTTAAAAGCATCATGGCTTCTTGTACTTGCGATAGCCTTCGATATGATGGATGGAAGAATAGCTAGGATAACAAATACGACAAGCGATTTTGGTGTTCAGTTAGATTCTTTAAGTGATTTAGTTTCATTTGGAGTTGCTCCTTCAATTATTATGTACCAACTTGTTTTAAATAATTCGAATAAAACTGGTATTGCAATAGCTGTGTTATTTGTTCTGTGTAGTGCTTTGCGACTTGCAAAGTTTAATGTTATGGCCCAAAGCGGTATTGTGCATAATTTTTTTGTGGGCTTACCGACGCCAGCTTCTGCAGGATTTCTAGTATCTTTTGTATTGAGTTATGAATTGTCTATTGAGTCTTTGACATTTAAGACGTCCCCAATTTTAATGAAAAGTATACCCTTCTTACTAAATATGATGCCTGTCATAATGATAATTTTATCTTTGCTTATGATTTCAAATGTCCCATATGCTTCTTTTAAGAAATTAAAATTTTCTCACTATAAGATATTTAATTTTCTAGTTTTAATATTGCTTTTTATGGGTATATTTGTGCAAAATGTTATCAGTACTATCTTTGTATTATTTTTTATATATATTTTTTCTGGTATGTGTAATTATATGGTAAAATCGTGGAAGGATTTAAAAAAGATGTATCTAAAAAAAGTAGGGAACAATGGCAAATGAACAGCTTTTAATTCTTATTAAGCCAGATGGAATTAGGAGATCTCTAACGGGGAATATTCTGGATAAACTTTCTCAATTAAGGATGACTATAATAGGTGCAAAAGTAGTTAAAGTGAGTAGAGAGTTGGCGGAAATGCATTATTATCAACTGAAGGGTAGACCGTTTTTTGATGAACTTTTAGACTATATTCAAGGTAAAATATATGGGGAATCTTGGAATAAAATACTAGCATTTGTGTATCAAGGTGAAGATGCCATTTCTAAAACTAGAAAAGTTACGGGAGTAACAAATCCAGAAGAAGCAGATCCTATATCTATTAGGGGTGCATATGGTAGAATAACTACTAAAGGCGTATATGAAAATGTCATACATTGTTCTTCCGATTCGCTGGAAGCTGAAAGAGAAATCAAGCTGTGGTTTAAACCTCAAGAAATAGTAAAAGATATATATGCTATAAAGAGAATTATAGTTGATAAGGAAGAAAAAGTAGTTTGGGATTTATAAAAAAAGATATTTTTTTAACTAAAATAATAAAATTTGTGAGTGTATAAGAAAAATGGCAACATCATTAGACTTATTTGTACAAGAGATGCGAGAACTTCTTACCCCTGATAATGTTTATATTATGGATGGTTCGCAAGAGGAAGCTGAAAGACTGGTAGGTATTGCTCAAAAATCAGAGGTAGATGGAAGGCTTGTTTTAAAGGAATTAAACGGTTATGAATATCCAAATTCATATTATCATCGTTCAAACCCTAATGATGTTGCGCGTACTGAGCATTTGACTTTTGTATGCACTACTTTAAAAGAACAAGCTGGCCCAAATAATAATTGGATGGATCCTAAGGAAGCAAAAAAAAGAATGATAAAGTTTTTTAAAGGTGTTATGAAAGCTAGAACAATGTATGTCATTCCTTTTGTTATGGGAACTCCTAAATCAAAGTATGCAAAAGACTGCGTTCAAGTAACAGATTCTGTTTACGTTGCCTTAAGTATGAGAATTATGTCAAGAATAGGTAAACAAGCTATTGAAAGAATAGGTAATTCATCTGACTTTTTTAGAGGAATTCATTCTGTAGGTGATATAAATCCTGATAAAAGATTTATTATGCATTTTCCTCAGGAAAACCTTGTTATGAGTTTTGGATCAGGATATGGTGGTAATGCTTTACTTGGAAAGAAATGCTACTCTCTAAGGATTGCTTCTTATTTAGGCTATCAAGAAGGTTGGCTTGCTGAGCATATGATTATTATGGGTGTACAGTCTCCTGAAGGAAAAATAACGTATTTTCTTGGAGCTTTTCCATCTGCATGTGGGAAAACTAATCTTGCTTTATTAGAGCCTGTGCTTAAGGGTTATAAAATTTGGACATTGGGAGATGACATAGCGTGGATTAATATTGGAGAAGATGGGCAACTTTATGCAATTAACCCTGAATCTGGTTTTTTCGGTGTGGCACCTGGAACAGGACTAAATACAAATCCTGTCATGATGAGAACGCTTAAAAATGATAAGTTTTATCCAACGTTATTTACAAATACAGCTATTGATAATTCTAATAGTACTCCGTGGTGGGAAGGAGTTTCAAACGATATTCCCTCAGATTTAAGTGATTGGCAAGGACAAAAGTATGATAAGGATTCTGATAAGCCTGCGGCCCATCCAAATTCTAGATTTACAGTTTCAATTTACAACTGCCCTACACTTTCATCAGAATATGATAATCCTAAAGGTGTTCCTATTTCGGGAATAATTTTTGGTGGACGTAGAAAGGACACAATTCCACTTGTCTATGAAACTAAAGATTGGAACAGTGGAGTATTCACTGCTTCCATAATAGGCTCTGAAACAACTGCAGCTGCAAGTGAACAGTTGGGAAATGTAAGGCGTGATCCTATGGCTATGCTTCCTTTTTGTGGATATAATATGGGAGATTATTTTCAACATTGGTTGAATATTGGTAAAAAAGCAAAAAAACTTCCTAAAATATTTATGGTAAACTGGTTTAGAAAAGATGAAGATGGTAAGTTTATGTGGCCTGGCTTCAGAGATAATTCTAGGATTATAAAATGGATGTTGGATAGAATTGAAGGAAGGACTGGTGCCAAAGAATGTGAAATAGGTTTGTTTCCTCAAGAGAATTCTATAGATTTAAGTGGTTTGGACATTAAAAAGGAAACCATGGAGAAATTATTGAAAATTGATAGGAAAGATTGGAAAAAAGAAATATCAATGATAGAAGATTTCTACGCAAAGTTTGGGAATAAGATTCCTATGGATTTAAGAAATCATCTATCTAACCTTAAGAAGAAATTTGGAGTATAAAAATATGTAATGCATTTTTAATTTATAATTTTACACGTACACGGTATATGTGTAATTGCATAGTTATGAATAAATAGAGGCTGAAGAGAACTTCCTGTGTAAGTCTCTATTTGTTTTTGGTATTTGAAAGAATGATAGGGTAAAAATGATACTAGATCTTGCAATAGAAAATGATATACTTTGAAAATATTTTAAGAGTTAATTTTATAAATAATTGAAAATAAAAATATATTTTGGGTTATTGTATTTATTTGATTGTGTATTTGTATATATTATTTATATAAATATAGAAAATCTTATCTAGAATGAGTTTTTGTATTTATCAACATAACAATAAGCATAACTTCTTGATCTAATGTAAGGAAGAGGATTTTATGAAGAGAAGTATTTATTGTGGTAACGTAAGAGAAAGTAGTGTAGGGAAAGAAGTTGCTGTATGTGGATGGGTTCATTCACGTAGAGATCATGGCGGTGTGATTTTTATTGATTTAAGGGATCGAGAAGGAATTTTGCAAATTGTTTTCCAACCTGAAAATAAAGAAGTATTTAAATTAGCTCAGGACCTGCGAAATGAATATGTAGTTTTTATTAAAGGTCTAATTAGATATAGACCTGATGGTACAATAAATCCTAATATATTTACTGGGAAGGTAGAGCTTTTGGTTAATAGCCTTAAAGTGTTAAATACTTCACCGTGCCTTCCTTTTGAAATTTCGAATTATAATGGTGCTACTGAAGAGCTGAGATTGAAGTATAGATATCTTGACTTGCGTCGTCCAAGTTTTCAGAAGAATTTTATAATGCGTCATAGAATTTCAAGGGAAATAAGAAATTTTTTAAATGAAGAAGGATTTTTAGAAATTGAAACCCCGTTTTTAACAAAATCTACTCCCGAAGGTGCTAGAGATTTTTTGGTGCCATCAAGACTTCAACGTGGGGATTTTTTTGCTTTACCTCAATCTCCGCAACTTTTTAAACAGATTTTAATGGTTGCCGGTTTTGATAAATATTATCAAATTGCTAAATGTTTTAGGGATGAGAATTTACGATCAGATAGACAATTTGAATTTACGCAGGTTGATATTGAAATGTCGTTTGCAGATGAAGAAGATATAATGAATATTGTTGAGAGAATGCTTGTAAGAGTTTTTAAAGTTCTATTAAATTTTGAAGTAAAAATACCATTTGAAAGGATATCTTATGCCGATGCGATATTAAGATATGGTTCTGATAAACCTGATACTAGGTTTAAAGTGGAGATAAAGGATTTTACAGAAGAATTTAAGGATGTTAAGTTTGGCGTGTTTTCATCGGCTATATTGAATGGGAAGATTGTAAGAGGTTTATGTATTCCGAGAGGAATAAATTATTCTAGGGTTGAAATTGATAGACTTACAAAATTTGTTGGTGACTACGGAGCTAAAGGCTTAGCGTGGATGAAAATTACCGGTACTGGTGCAGAGTCAAATATAGTAAAATATTTTAAAGAAGATGAAATAAAAATGATTGTTTCTAAGTTTAACGCCAAACCAGGCGATTTGGTAGTTTTTCTTGCTGATGATGAAAAAGTGGTTGTTCAAGGACTGGGAGCATTGAGGCTTAAAGTGGGAAAAAAATGCGGTCTTATAGATAAAAATAAATTTAATTTTCTATGGGTTGTTGATTTTCCTCTTATGGAATGGAATGAAGAAGAACATAGGTGGCAATCATTACATCATCCTTTTACAGCTCCTAAATGTTCACAAAATTCTCTTACAAAAGAAAATGTAAATGAGGCAAAAGCGAGAGCTTATGATATTGTTTTAAATGGCGTTGAACTTGGTGGTGGATCAATAAGGATACACAAAAGTGACGTTCAGAAAAATATTTTTGATGTTTTAAATATTACGGAGGAGTTCGCAAAAGAAAAATTTAATTTCTTACTTGAAGCTCTGAGCTATGGAGCGCCTCCGCATGGAGGCGTAGCACTTGGTTTCGATAGATTGTGTGCTTTGATTTTAAGAGAAGAATCAATAAGAGAAGTCATAGCTTTCCCTAAAACGCAGAAGGGAATGGATATTCTTTTAGATGCTCCAAGTCAAGTAAGTGATAAGCAATTAAAAGAGTTAGGTTTACAAGTAATTCTATGATAAAACATTGGTTTTTTTAGATTCATAAGTTATTGCGTAATAATACAATTAGTTTACTCTTAATTTGTTTATTTATAAAAATTGTAAACTTTTACTATTTATGATTATTCTAAGAATCTAGTTATATGTTGCTGATGACAGAGTATAAAAATGAACAATCTATTAGGAAAGATGAGGTTCTGGATAAGAGGTATTCTTTTAAAATTTGCAAGAAAACTTAGGGTAGAATATCGTAAAGGTCCTGTTATACGGTATCCCAAAAGTTTATTTTCAAAAGAAATTAAAATACCTATTATGTTTCGTTAACCTTCACTATAATAGTAATATTTTGCATGTTTGTCATAGGACTTGGCGTAAGTTACAAAACTATAATTGCAACTGTTATTATTACAATTAGTATGGTTCTTTTTATTGTTCAGACTAAAAGCATAGAAAAAGCAATATTAGGAGACAGTGATGCTGTTGTTTTGATGTGTCTACTTTTTATTATTTCAATGTTTGTTTTTCAAGTCTCAAAGGAATACATATCTTCTTTCGTCTCCCCAGTGTCAGCTTTCGCTCTTATGTCAGCAATGCTTTTGTCGCCAAAGATTGGAATGATGTATGCGGTTTTTTTAAGCTTATTTGTAGCGTTTTTAAATGATATGTGAGATTTGATATTTTTCTTGTGATGCCTTGCAGCAGTGTTTTTTTACCATGACAAATGCGCAAAATATACGGGGAAGAGCTGACTTTAAAACCGCTGTTGCAAGTATAGCTATGATGGCGATCTTTTATTTTTTTAATAAGTATGATATCTCTCAGTTTAAATATAACTTTTTTTATGCTACACTGAATAGTGTATTTGTGACTATTCTCTTGCTTGTTTTTGTACCTCTATTTGAGAAATTATTTTCTAGAACGACGAATATTAAATTAATTGAACTTTCTGATTTTAATAATTCTTTACTTAAAAGACTTATGCTTGAAGCCCCAGGTACATATCATCATTCGATTATAACTGCTGATATTGCTGAGCAAATTGCTAGTGTCATAAATGCAAATTCACTTCTTGCTAGAGTTGGTGCTTATTATCACGACATAGGCAAACTCAAGAATCCCCAATATTTCATAGAAAATCAGATTTCTAATTATAATCCTCATGACAAACTGTCTCCACCAATGTCAAGTTTGATTTTAATCTCGCATGTTAAAGACGGTATTACTTTGTCTAGAGAGTATAATATTGACAATGAGATTGTCAATATTATTGAACAACACCACGGAACGACGTCAATACATGCTTTTTAATCATAGGGCTTTAGAGGAAAGTCCTGAGATAGATATAGAAAATTTCAGATATCCGGGTCAAAAGCCAACTACTTATAGTATCTGCAATAGTCATGATAGCTGATTTTTGTGAAGCTGCATGTCGTAGTATTGAGGAACCAACTGCATTAAGAATAAGAAATGTTGTTGAAAGGATAATAAATAATAAATTTATTGACGGTCAATTTTCAGATTGTCCTGTAACTTTGAGAGATTTAAAAGTGATAAGAGACAGTGTAATTTCAACTCTTATAGGTATTTACCATGCAAGGATTGAATATAAAGATAGAAAATAAGAGTGTGAATTTTATTAATTTTCCAAAACAATGTGTGTCAATTCTTAAAAAGGCCGCTTTGATTACTTTAAAATCGGAAAAAATAAAAAAATATCAAATAAACTTTATAATTGTGAGTAATGAAGAAATAAGAAATCTCAATATAAAATATAGAAAAATCAGATGTGTAACTGATGTTATATCTTTTTTGTTAGTTCCAGAATTTTTTGTGGGTGATGTTTACATTTCTAAAAAACGCTCTCAACAACAAGCGAAAAAATATGGTAATACATGGCAACAAGAACTTGCATATTTAATAATTCACGGTGTGCTTCATCTTTGTGGATATACGGATTATGATGTTGTAAACAGGATTGAAATGTTTGATAGGCAGGATAAGATATTTAAATTTTTGTTTTATAATACTTGAGGTAAGTTTTCTTATTTTTCAGTTTGTGAGATGGCTAGAAGCTACAAGGATTGAATAAATGCACTATATTATAAAGGGACTAGTTCTAAATACAAAAATACATGGTGAATATGATAAGCTTATAACTTTATATTCTTATGAATTGGGGAAAGTTCAAGCTATTGTTCCTAGTGCAAAAAAAATTGCAGCGAGGCTTTCATCGGCGACTGAGCTTTTGACTGAAAGTGAGTTCTTGGTTTTTAGCACTCATCTTGCCATGAGAGTTAAAATTACCGGTGCAAGTATAATCAAAAATAATACAAGAATAAAGATAGATTTAAACAAAAATATATATGCTTTATATGCTGCAGAAATAAGTGACAAATTTACTCCTTTCAATCTTGAAAACTCTAGAAAATATAATTTAATAGTAAGAATCTGGGAGATACTTAAAACCTGTAAATACCCTAAACGTGCTCTTATTGCTTTTATTTTACGTTTTTTAAAACTTTCTGGTTACGCTTTTTCAGATTATTTGAAACGTGCAAACACTTTTGTCAGTCAAGATATTGAGAATGCTATAAAAAAACTTTCAAATTGTTCTGGTAACGATATTGATTCTATGGATGAATTAGAAGATGAGAAAATATGGAATTGTGTTGAGTTTTACATTACAAATTATATATCTCGCCCTTCGTTGAGTATTTTTTTGAAAAAGGTTGAGAAATATAAATTCCGAAATTGAAAAATATATTTATATAAGATTCATGGATTAGGGTAAAATTGTATGAAATTAAAGTATTTAATGTTTTTACAAAAGAAATAACATCAATAAAGTCTAAAATTATCCTTTACTGTTTTAATAAATGACCGTGTGTTAGTAGCGTATATTAATAGTTTAAGTCGTTGTTTTTTATTATTCCACCGCCTAAGACAATGCTACCTTTATAAAATACTGCACTTTGTCCTGCAGTAATGGATATTTGAGGTTCAGAAAATTTAATTTCTACGGAAAACGTTCCCTTTGGAGTGATAATTGCTTTTGCTGGTTTGTGCTGTTGACGTATTTTTACGGTTGCCTCAATAGGACCTTTGGGATTTGGGATTGAACACCATGATATTTTTTCAGCTTTAAGCGATGATGAGTATAAGTCTTCTTTTAAACCTACTACTACAGAATTTTGTTTATATGAAATTTTTATAACGTACAAAGGATTATTCGTTCCACCCAGAAGTCCAAGACCTTTGCGTTTTCCTATTGTATAATTCCATATTCCATTGTGTTTGCCGAGAATTTTCCCTTCTTTATCTATAATATTCCCTTGATTTACTGGAAATCTTAAGATGTCGTTGTAGTTTCCACAATAAAAATCTTGACTTTCAGGTTTATCAGCTACTGGAATTCTTATTTTTTTTGCAATGCTTCTTACTTGATTTTTTGTATATTTACCAATTGGGAAAAAGACTTTTGAAAGTGTTTTTTGCGTAAATCTGTATAGAAAATAACTTTGATCTTTATTTGGATCAGTACCACTATGTAGCTGATACATATTATGATGTTTGTCAAAAGTTATGTTTGCGTAATGTCCTGTGGCAAATTTTTCAAAAATGATCCCAGCTTTTCTTGCTGCAGCGGGAAGTAGTCCAAATTTGATATGAGTATTGCATAAAATGCAGGGATTTGGTGTACGTCCCTCTTTGTACTCCTTTCTAAAATTTTCAATAACACATTTCTTATATTCTTCGCGGCAATCTATTATATGTAAAGGAATTTTGATAAAATCAACTATTTTGTGTACTGCTTCAATATCTCTATCTTCAGGACCAAAGCAAGTGTCATAATTTTTAATTTCTGTTGTTTTAATAGATTTATCCCATATAGACATCATTATACCAGTTACTTCGTGGCCTTGTTTTTTTAACAAATAAGCTGCGATTGCAGAATCGACTCCTCCGCTTAATCCAATTAGTATCTTCATTTTAAACCTCTTTTTTGTTTCTTATTAGGAATCCTTTTCTGGTTGATATAGATCTGTTATATATTTAATTTATTTTCTATACAAAACCTGCAATATGACAATAAATCGTTAATGTAGATCCCGCCAGGATATATTTTAGTAATATTTTCTATAAGTTGTTTCAATAGCATTTGGCATGATAACATTCGCTCTGCTTTGTAAAGCTATTAAATGTTTTTCTGGGTTAATAGTTTCCATAACTGTTGCTGTAATATCTGGCAATCATAAGCAAACAGAAAATTGCCATAACTTCAAGCAATAGTTCAAAAAAAATCTCCCATCACAATTACATCTGTCTACAGGAATAGGCTTTAGATATATAATATTTTTTACGATAATTTTCAATGTTTGTCCTGGAAGTTCTACTCTTTATTCAGAAGCCTGTTTCATATCTTAGTTTTTTATATTTTCTGGTCAAGTTTATTGTAAAGAGTTTCTTTGTGATTTTCATCTTGAGCAAGTATCTGTCCATGTAGTTTGGCATAGCGATAGACTTCGTATTCTTCAAAAGTTTTCTTATTCATACTTGATGTTAATCGCCAGAGAAGGCCATATCTGGATCTTTGTTACTTGAAATAATTTTTATCATTTTGTCAAAACGTTGTAGCAAGAATCTTCACCTGATTGTGAAAGATTGTTTCATAACTTTTGGTCAGTTTATTTTTTATTTTTACAAAAAAAGTTAAAATATAAATGAAAATTATTGAAGAGAATTTTTTTAAAAAAGTGAGCGAATATTTATGTCAAACAAACTTATGTTTGTAATGTATCCGTTTTCTTTGATTTATTTTATTTTATCTAAAGCTGACAGAACTTTTAGAAGTTCAAAAAGACTTTCAAAGCCTGTTATAAGTGTTGGTAATCTCACGTGGGGCGGGACAGGTAAAACTCCGATTGTGGTGGAAATTTTAAATTTACTGATAAATAATAATTTAAAACCTGCAGTTTTGACGCACGGCTATTACAGGAATAATAAAGTCCCTTTGCTTTTAAGCAATGGGGGCACTGGAGTTGATACTTCAAATAGTGGTGACGAGCCCCTTTTAATTGCAAGAAGTGTTCCTAAAACTGCTGTGATTGTTGGATCTAATAGGTATAGAAGTGCTTTAAGATTTGAAAACGAAGTAAAACCCGATATTTATGTTTTAGATGATGGTTTCCAACATTGGAGTATTCAAAGAGATTTAGATGTTGTATGTATAAATGCGGCGAATCCTTTTGGCAATGGAATGCTTATACCTGCTGGAATTTTAAGAGAAAATCCAAAGGCTTTAAAAAGAGCTGATATTGTGGTTATTACAAATTCAGATATGATTTCTGATGAAAAACTAAAAAAATTGAAAGAGTCAGTTTTTATTTTATCAGGGCAAGAGCCTATTGTGACATATTATGGTAATTTTAAGTATAAAACTATTGATTTAAATACAAATTTTGACACTGAACTTTTAAAAAAATCTAGTGTGTATTCTTTGAGTGCAATAGGTTTTGCGAAAGGTTTTAAGAATTCTATTGAAAAGTCGGGGATAATATTAAGGGGTGATATAGTACTGAGAGATCATATTAATTACAACGATAATATGATAAAAAGAATAATTAACCGAAAGGAAAAGAATTCTTTTTTTATTATTACGGCAAAAGATGCAGTTAAGTTGAAAGATATTATTAGCCGTGAAATAAAAGAAAAAATTGTGGTGCTTGTTGTGGAACCGCAATTTAAGACTGGAAGGTGGCAATGGGAAGAGAGAGTATTAAAGCCCCTGCGGTTTTTTTAGATAGGGATGGAACAATTATTTTTGATAGAAATTATTTGAGTTCTCCAAAAAGGGTGAAGCTCTATTCGTTTAGTGCACAAAGTATAAATAGGTTGCGAACAGCAGGCTTTAAAATAATAATTGTTACAAATCAATCTGGTATCAGCAAGGGAATGTTTACCGAAGAAGATTTAATAAAAGTAAATGAAAAACTTTTGTCTTTACTTAAGGCGGAAGGAGCTAAGATAGACTTCATTTACTATTGCCCACACTCTGATTTTGATAATTGTTGTTGTAGAAAACCGAGACCGGGTATGGCACTAAGAGGAGTAAAAGATTTTGATATAGATCTAAAGAAATCTTATGCTGTTGGGGATAGCGTGAGGGACTATTTGTTTGGTTTTAATATGGGTGGTAAAGGTATATTGGTTCTTACGGGGCACGGAAGAAAACAGCAAAGTACTATAACATATGAGAAAATAAAGCCATTTGCTGTTTGTAAAACTTTAAAACAGGCCTCAGATTTTATAATTAAAGATATCGTCAAAACTACTGTGTTCATAAAAAGTGTTTTTTAATAAATATGTTTTGATTTAATAATCGTCGTGGATATGTATTTGTATTTTGGTATTTGTGTCAAATAGTCTTAATTATTCGTTTTAAATTCATTTTAGAATTTCTAACTTAAAATTGTTAATTTGCTATTAATGATTTACTTTTTGAACTTATCGCAGATGTGTGCCTGACATTCATTTTAATTGCCTACTTTATCAGATTGATGGTAAAATTATTTTATAGTGTTTGTAGTTAATATAATAATCAAAATTTAATTATATAGATAACAGGGATGTATATCTTCGTTTGTATCTTGTGTATATAAAAGTTGACTCCTTTTTAAAAAAATATCTTTAGGAGACTGATATAACTATTTCGACATTATTGACAAACATATCGTTATTCTTATTAATGTATTGTTTTACTGATGTTAAATGGGCGTTTGTTATTATTGAGAAAATTATTATTTTTGGCTTCAGCAAAGTTTTGTATTGGCTTTTATTTAATAATTTAATAAAAAGGTATGGGGTGGAGTGGGAGTAGTAGTGTGTTTTAAGGATAATGCGATTGATGCTAGTACAGCTTATTCGTCGACTTATTGTAGTTGTAATTAAATTGTAAAAAATTTAAATTTATAAATGAGATTAGGGGTAAACGCAATGTATAAAGTCGTTTTAGTAAGACATGGTGAAAGTGTTTGGAATAAAGAGAACAGATTTACTGGTTGGGAGGATGTAGATTTATCTGAAAAAGGCAATAAAGAAACTTTAATAGCTGGCGAACAGTTAAAAAAAAATGGATTCACTTTTGATTTAGCTTATACTTCAGTTCTTAAGAGAGCGATAAAAACTCTTTGGAATATAATTGATAAAATGGATTTGGTTTGGATTCCAGTTGTTAAGAGTTGGAGATTAAATGAGAGGCATTATGGAGCTTTACAGGGTTTTAATAAGGCTGAAATAGCTGCTAAATATGGTGAGGATCAAGTAAAAAATTGGAGGAGAAGTTACGATACTTCCCCGATGCCATTAAATGAAAATGATGAAAGATACCCTGGAAAAGATGTGAGGTATTTAAATATTTTAAAAAGTGAAATACCCTTGACAGAATGTTTAAAAGACACCGTGTTCAGAGTTGTGCCGTATTGGGAAAAAGAGATTTCTACGCAGATAGAGTCAGGTAAAAAAGTTATTATAGTAGCGCACGGCAACAGTTTAAGAGCTTTAGTAAAGTATTTAGATAATATAAGCGATAGCAATATAGTAAATTTAAATATACCTACCGCAATTCCTCTGGTCTATGAGCTTGATAAAAACTTAAAACCTATTAAAAATTATTACCTTAGTGATACTGATGTTGTCAGAAAAGCGATGGAAGCAGTAGTAAATCAAGGTAGATCTAAAAAATGATTTGGAGCTAGGTATATTGTGTGATATTTACAGTTTAGTTTTGGATGTTTTTAAAAATCGGTTTATAAAGAATACTAACTTATTTTTAGGGAGATATATTTGTGAATATAGGACAACATATTTTAGAATTAGCGAGAAAGAAAAAAGGGAAGATAGTTATGCCTGAGGGATTTGATGTGAGAGTTTTGAAAGCTGCCCAGAAACTTACTAAAGATGGTATAGCATCGGTTGTTTTGCCAACTGACAATGTAAAGGAAATTGAAAAAATCGCCTACGAAGCCGATATCGATTTAAGGAGTATTGAAGTAATTAAGATTGACAGAGATATTCTTGATAAAGAGAAAGTCAAAGACTTTGTTAATGCTAGAATTAAAAAAGGTACAGTTACTAAAGAAGAGGTGTTAAGTCTCTTAAAAAGTCCTTTATATTTTTCAATGATGTATTTAAAAAGTGGGAATTGTAATGCTTGCGTTGGTGGTGCTGTTTATGAGACTGCAGATGTTTTAAGAGCTGCTATTCACGTGGTTGGAACTGCCGAAAATATAAAAATGATTTCTTCATATTTTCTCATGATACCTCCAGAAGGACATAGTTTTGTGAAAGACCCTATAATATTTGCTGACTGTGCTGTAAATCCTGATCCGCAGGCTACAGGTTTAAAGGATATTGCTATTGCAACAGTTGAGAGTTTTAAAAGACTTTTTCCTGAGAAACAAGCGAACGTTGCAATGCTTTCTTTCTCAACAAAAGGAAGTGCAAATAATAAAATTTTATTAAAGATTCAGGAGGCAACAGAACTTGTTAAATCTCATTTTGTAGGACGGAGTGATGTAAATGTTGACGGCGAACTTCAGTTTGATGCTGCAGTTGTGCCTAGTATTGGAAAGAGAAAAGCATCAGATTCTTTAGTTGCTGGTAATGCTAATATTTTGATTTTTCCAGAATTAAATGCGAGTAATATAGGCTATAAAATCGCAGAGAGGTATGGTGGATTTCGAGCTATTGGTCCGATAATTCAAGGTCTTGCACTTTCGGTAAGTGATCTGAGCAGAGGTTCTAGTTCTGATGATATTTATCTTATTAGTGCGGTTATGCTTTTATGACAGTTGGGGGTAGTAGAAAACTATATTATATCAATCAAAATATAAACTATAAATATATCTTACTTACGAGTATTTTTTTGTCTTTTTAAAGCAATTCCGGTTTTGTTGTGATAATTATTTATATGTGTGCTAGAGAGAAACATGTTTTGGATTATCTTTGATTGTTGAAGGGATTTTGTGATCCCAGCAATAGAATTTTTATTATATCTTCTTAACTGTAGTCAATCAAAAATAGCTGATTTTTCAGTCAAGGCAATTAAATAATTGCCACTTAATATAGAATACAAAAATTTAGATTCACAGTTCTTTAGCTACTTTGTATATCGTTTTTGTTGCTAAATCAACAGCAGAGTTTACGTCTTTAATATTGAATACAGATGTTGGAGCGTGAATATATCTTGTTGGAATGCTTAGAATTCCTGTAAGTATTCCTTTTCTGTTTATATGTATCGTTGCACCATCTGTCATGCCACCGTCAATTACGTCTATTTGATGTGGAATCATATTTTCACGTGCGACGTTAAGCATAAGTTTGCGTACTTTTTGAGAGACTATTGTTCCTCTTCCAGAAGCCTCTATCGTTGTTATAGCGACACCTTTGCCAAGTTTTAGTATGGAAACTTTTTCTTCAATTCCAGGTATGTCTCCTGTTATGGTTGTATCTATGACAAGCGCGAAATCAGGATTTATATTAAAAGATGCAGTTTTGCCTCCTTTTAATCCAACTTCTTCCTGTGCTGTGGCACATGCATAAATCTCAGCATCTAGATCTTTTGATTTTGCGAGATTTTCCATAACTTTTATCATAGCATAACAACCTATCCTGTTATCTGCGGCTTTCCCGTAATAAACGTTGTCGTTTAAGATACCTGCGTTAGGCTCAAAAATTATTTGGTCTCCGATGTCTATAGTTTTTAACACTTCGTCTTTTGAATATAAACCTATATCTATAAACATATTGTCGTATCTAGTTAGTTTTTTTGATTCTTCCATACTCATCAAATGTGGTGGTTTTGTTCCTATTATGCCGGTAATACGTTCTCCATTTTTGTTTATGATTTTTACTATTTTCCCTGAGAGAATAGAATCGCTTATGCCACCGACCTTAATAAAATATATAAATCCTTTTTCATTGACGTGTTTTACAATCATACCGACTTCATCCATATGTGCTGCGAGCATTAGTTTTTTTTTGCCTTTGCCTAGTTTTCCCAGGACATTGCCAAAATTGTCAATTTCAGTGTTATAGCACATTTTACGAAGAGCTTCGGCCATAATTTTTGCGACATTTTCTTCATAACCTGAAATTCCCTCACACATTAATAAATCATTAAGTAGTTTTTCCATTTTAATTCTCCATTAGCATACCAATTATAAAGAGGTTTAAATACAGAAAAAAAATCATTGATTAAAGAATAATGTTTACAACTCAATCATAACGATATACCTATTAATATTATTATATTTAAACTTCCACTAAAATTATTTAAATATGAACTTGTATCTTTATAGAGCTAAAGTTATTTTGAAGTAGAAGTTTTATTTATTGCTTTAATTCTCTCTAAGACAGGTGGATGTGAATATTCTAAAAACACTTTAAATTTATGAGGATACAAATTTGACAAGTTATCAACTGAAAGTTTTTTTAGAGCGTTTATCATAGATTCTGGTTTTCCGTAAGTTTTTACTGCATAAGCGTCTGCTTCATACTCATGTTTTCTTGAGAAGTAGCTTGAGATTATTGATATTATTAGAGATATGGGTTCGTAAAGAAATGAGAAAAATATTATTCCGGCGTGTACTGGTTGTGTATTCACTAAGAAGGCGTCGTAAAGCCATACTTCGTTTATGAAAAATGGAAGGGTAAACAACATAATTAGGACTGAAACAAATGAAGAAATCATATGTTTTAATATATGTCCAAGTTTAAAGTGACCCATTTCGTGTGCTAAAATACTTGTCAATTCGTCAACGCTGTGTTTTTGGATTAGGGTATCAAATAAAACTATCCTACGGAATTTTCCTATTCCCGTAAAAAACGCATTTGATTTCATAGAGCGTTTTGAGCCATCCATTTTAAATAATCCCTTCATTTTGAAATTTTCTTTTTTTGCGTATCTTTCAATAGAATCTTTAAGTTCACCTTTTTCTAAGGGTGTATATTTATTAAACAGAGGCATTATAACTGTTGGGGCGATAAAAGTTATAAAAAGTTCAAAAATAACAATAGTTATAAAAGCGTATAGCCAAGTATATTTGTAAGCATTCGTGAAAAGCCATAATATTGCAGAGAAAATAGCAGACCCTATTATAGTGGCTACAATCCAGGATTTCAGTAAGTCTACGAGGAAAGTTTTTATATTCATTCTATTAAATCCAAATTTTTCTTCTATTATAAATATAGAATAGATTGAAAAAGGTATTTTTAATATTTCAAAAGCAAAAAAAAGCGTTCCTGCAAAAATAAGCCCAGTTAATATTGGTCCAAGGCCAAAAGAGATTGCCACTGTGTTTACATAATTAAAACCCCCTGAAATTATAAAAATAATTTGAACTATTAAAAAGAATGTGGATGAAAATATAGAAAATTTTGTGTTTGCTTTTAAGTATTTTTGCGATTTTGCGTATTTTTCTTTATCGTAATATCCTTCAAATTCTGATGGAATGTTGATTGAAAGATTTTTAATATTAAGTAGATCCGCTATTGTCTGTACAAAATATACGGCGACAATAAAGGAAAATATTATAAAAGTGTAAATATTCATTTATTAAGCTTCCTCCTTCTATCCTTTTAATTTTGTGTATTATAATAAAATGTTATAATCTAAAACAAGGTTATATAGATGATTGGTGGAAAAAAAAATATTTTTATTACTATTGAAGGTGGTGAAGGTTCTGGCAAAACTACACAATCTCAACTTTTAAGTGAGTACCTTAAAAAAAAGGGTTTTAAGGTGCTTCTAACTAGAGAGCCCGGTGGTTCTGTTTTGGCAGAAAATATAAGAAATATTATTCTAGACCCAAGATCAGATATTGTTCCATTAAGTGAACTTTTTCTCTTTGAGGCTGCAAGAGCTCAACATATTAAGAAACTTATTTATCCTGCTTTAAAAATGGGGAAAGTTGTAGTTTGTGATAGGTTCATAGATGCTACTGTTGCATATCAAGGTTATGGAAGAAAGTTGAATTTAGAACTTATAAATAAATTAAACTTAATTGCTTCAGTTGGGTTAAAGCCAGTTTTAACGTTATATCTTGATGTACTACCTTTTAATGGTTTGAGTAGGGCAAAGAAGTTAAATGGGGAAGTTTATGGATATGATGGTGATAGGATTGAGAGAAAATCTATGCGATTTCATGAGGATGTAAGAACAGGCTATCTAAAGCAGGCGAAAAAATATTCTAAAAGAATAAAAATTGTTAAAACGCAAAAAACAGCTGAGAAAACGCATACACTGATAAAAAATATTGTAGATAGGGTTTTGTAAGTGTTTAAAAAAATATTAGGTCAGAAAAAAGTAAAAAGGATAATTTCAACTCAAATAAAAAGTGGTAAAATTGCACAGGTTTATATGTTTATTGGGATTGATGGTATAGGAAAGCGTCTTACTGCCATTGAATTTGCTAAAGTTATGAATTGTAGTGTAAATGATTTTACTAAAACTGACGTGGGTGTTTGTGAAAAGTGTATCTCTTGTGAGAAGATAACAAAAAATATCCATCCAGATATACATTTCATAGATTTTACAAAACAAGCCGAACTTGAAAAAAGCGATTTAGAAAAACAAAAGATACTGAAAATAGAAACTATTAGATACATGCAAAAAAAGATTTTAACAAGAATGTATGAAGGAAAGTGGAAATTTTTCATTATTGAACCCGCTGAAAAAATGAATATTGCAGCATCAAACTCGTTACTTAAAACGCTTGAAGAGCCACCTGAGAATACAATTATAATTTTAATTGCAAGGCATAAAGAGACAATTCCTCAGACAATAAGTTCACGGTCGCAAATTATGTTTTTTCAACCCTTAGGGGTAAGTGAAATTTCAAATTGGCTTATATCAAATTATTCAATACATAGCACAGAAGTTCAAAGAATAGTTTCTTTGAGTGATGGATCCATAGGAAATGCAAAAAAACTTGCCGATGAAAATAAAAATAAAAAAGATGAACTTTCTTTATGGTTTAGATTTAAAGCTCAGAGTTTTTATATTTCTGATATCTTAGAATTGTCTAAAAATATTGTTATGAAGAGTACTACTTTAGAATGTGTCAATGCCATGATATGTGAAGCGAAAAAAGATTTTAAAGTTTATCCCAAAACAATTGCTCCCGCAGTCGAGTTATTAATTGCTTCAAAGAGGTTACTTCTTAGAAATGTAAATGCTCAGACAGTTCTAGATAATTTGTTTTTTAATTTACTGGATTTAGTGAGTTATTTTAAATATAAGAATACATAGCGTCGTGTATTTAATAGATATATTATAAAAATATTATTTGGTAAGTTGTCCGTTTTAATTTTGGAATAGGATATGCTATTTTGATAGTATAGGAGTGTTATCTTCTTATGATTGTAGTAGTGATGCTAAGGAGTATTAAAGATAGGGTATATGCTGATACTGGGTATGTTAGTTTAAGACTTAATGATAAAGTTATAGTTGAAACTGAACATGGAGTTGAGGTTGGAACAGTTTATAATAAGGTTGAAGGTGTGTTGAAAGATGAGATTATTGTGAATAAAATTTTGAGAAAGATGACGGATGATGACAAAAAGAAGTTTATTGAAAATAATATAAAAAGTTTAAAAGTTCGAAGTATAGTATTGAGAAAAGTTAAAGATTATAATCTCGATATGAAATTGACATGTGTTCAATATGTTTTTGATCGTTCAAAACTGTTCGTGTACTATACTTCTGAGACAAGAGTTGATTTTAGGAAACTCATTAAGGATCTTGGACATGCTTTGAAAACTAGAATACAAATGGTTCAGATAGGTGTGAGGGATGAATCAAAAATATTTGGTGGGATTGGAATGTGTGGGCAAATTTTGTGCTGTCGGAGTTTTTTAAAGGATTTTAATTCTGTAACTATGGATATGGCTAAAGAACAAGATTTATATTTAAATACGACAAAACTTTCAGGACTTTGCGGTAGACTTATGTGTTGCATAGCTTATGAAAATGAAACTTATAAAGATATGAAGAAAAGTTTACCTGAAATAGGGAAGACTGTTTTTACCTCAGATGGTAAAGCAAAGCTTGTAGCGATAGATTGTATAAAGGAAAAAGTAGTTGTTGATTTTGGCAATAAAACGCTTAAAATGTTTAAGATAAACCAAATTAAAAGTATTAAGAGTAAAATGTAGTTGATAGGGCTTTATGGAAATTTTTTAATGGTTTTATCTATGTGATTGTAGACTGGTGGAGAATAAATGAAATTTTATATTACAACTCCTGTTTATTACGCGAATGATGTTCCTCATATAGGGCACTCTTATACGACTTTAGTTTCCGATGTTATTGCTAGATGGAAAAGATTGAATGGTTTTGATGTTTTTTTTCTTACAGGAACTGATGAACATGGTGCAAAAATTGCTACTGTTGCGAGTGGGAAAAATAAAACTCCACAGGATCTATGTGACGAGATGAGTGCTAGATTTAAAGAAATGTGGAAACTTTTAAATATTTCTTATACAAAATTTATACGCACTACAGAACAAAAACATTTTATTTCTGTTGAGAGAATAGTAAAGATTTTATTCGAAAAAGATTTTATATTTAAGAAAAAATACGAAGGATTATATTGTTTAGAGTGCGAAAAATTTTACTCTCAAAAGGATTTAGATGAAAGTGGAAATTGTCCGTTTCATAAAACGAGTCCAGTAATTCAGTCCGAAGAAAATTATTTTTTTAGGCTGTCGTCTTTCCAAACTGAACTTTTAGAAAGGATATCTGATCCAAATCACAAAGAGTATATAGAAATACAACCAGAGGAGAGAAGAAACGAGATTATAGGGAAGTTAAAATTGGGTCTTGAAGATATAAGTTTTTCAAGAACAACTGTAGAATGGGGGATCCCGCTTCCTTTTGATAGTAAACAAACAGTTTATGTTTGGGTTGATGCATTGATAAACTATATAACCGGAGTAGGTTATATAACAGATGAGGCAAAGTTTCAAAAATACTGGCCGGCTGATATGCATTTAATGGCAAAAGACATTTTATGGTTTCATTCAATAATTTGGCCTGCTATTTTAATGGCCGTTAAACTCCCGCTTCCTAAGAAAATATATTCGCATGGATTTTTTACTATAAATGGAGATAAAATGTCAAAGTCTTTAGGTAATGTCATATCTCCTAGTGAGCTTGTTGATAAATATGGTGTTGACGCTACGAGATATCTTACGGTGACTCTCATACCATTTGGTCCTGACGGCGATATTTCGTGGCGAGAGTTAACGTCAAAATATAATACCGATTTAGCGAATAATCTTGGAAATTTAGTTTCGAGAACTATAAAAATGATTGAAAAATATTTTAATTCCCAATTGCCGCAAAGCACGATTAATTTACAATTGGCAAAAGAAGTTGCGGTGATTCTCAAAGAAGATTTTGCTGACAGTATAGATAATATGCAATTTCATAGAGCCGCCGAAGTTTTACAAAATGTGATTACAATTGTAAATAAACAAATTGAAATTGACTCTCCATGGAAGCTTGTTAAAGTAGATATAGAAAAACTTTCCTCTTGTACTAGTTCTTATTTGCAGGCGATAGGTATTGTTGTAATGTACTTGCTACCGTTTATGCCGACATTATCTGAAAAAATATGGGATATGATAGGTGGGGTTGGTAATATAAACGAGATTGCAAAAAAATATTTTGCAGACATGATAATTCCAGAAAATGGATTTTTAGTTCCGCAGATAAAATTAAATGCAATGGAAATTTTATTCCCGAGAATTGAAAAATAGATTGTGTCTTGTAGTTATTAACTATAAAGAAAACTTCTTGTAATTAAAATTCTTATATTTAAGTAAACGTTTAAATGCTTTTTAATATTTGTTTTGATGATTAAAGGTAGATTAAAATGATAATTGATACACATGCTCATATAACGGATGTGAAGTTCGATGTCGATAGGGAAGTTGTTATACAAAATGCTTTTAATTTGGGTGTAGAAATAATTTTTGAGGTAGCTTGTGAAAGTAGTTATTGGGATAAGGCTTTAGAGTTTTTAAAAAGAGATAACATTTTTGCATCATTTGGGATTCATCCTAATGATGTGTTGAAAACAACTCATGAAGATTTTGATAAATTAAAAATTTTAGTTCAAAATAAAAAATGTATAGCTCTTGGTGAAATAGGTTTGGATTATCATTATGATTCTTCAATAGAAAATATTAATTTTCAAAAAGAGTTATTTATAAAACAAATTGATATTGCTAATAAATATAATAAACCTATTATTATTCACTGTCGTGATGCATATGAGGATACAATTGGTGTTCTAGAAGAATATAAATTTGCTCCAAAAGGTGTAGTACACTGCTTTTCTGGGAATCTAGAACAAGCTAAAATATTTGTTAAATCTGGATTCTTGCTTGGAATTGGCGGGATTTTGACGTACAATAAATCTGATAAATTGAAACAGGTTGTTTTTGAAACTGATATAAGTAATTTGTTATGTGAGACTGATTGCCCTTATCTTGCTCCTCAAAAATATAGAGGACAAAGAAATGAGCCATCTTATATAATTGAAACTTTAAGAGAAATTGCGAAGATAAAAAAGATGTTATTTAGTGAAGTGGCGCAAGTAATGACGCAAAATGCGTTGAAATTATTTAATGTATATTAAATTGAATGATTAAGTATGCAAGAGTATGTTTTAAAGTAGATTGTCAAAAATAATGTATTTAATAAAGGATTTTTATATATGAATACAATTTCTTATGTTTATGGAAATAATCTATATTTAAATATAACTAATAGGTGTATGATGTCATGTCCGTATTGCATAAAGCGTAAGTGGGGTAACAAGTTTGAAGGAAATGATTTAAAACTTGATGTAGAACCGTCTTACAAGGAAGTTATAGATGTTATAAAAGATCCTAAAAAGTACGACGAAGTGATTTTTTGTGGATATGGAGACTGCTTAATTAATATTGAGACAGTTAAAAAAATTTCAAGGTGGATAAAAGATAATAGTGGAAGAGTTAGAGTTAATACCGCTGGTCTTGCAAATCGTTATTATGGTAGAGATATCTTGCCTGAGCTGAAGGGACTTATTGATATTATATCAATAAGCTTAAATGGGTCAGATCCTAAAGAGTACAATGATATTAATAAGCCGATGTTTGAAGAAGAATCTTTTGGTGAAGTGGTAAAATTTGCTAAGAGAGCAAAAAATTATATACCTAAAGTTATTATAACTGCTATAGAATTTCCTGGGTTTGACATATTAAAAGTTGAAAGAATTGCAAAAGAAATTGGCGTACAGTTTAGAATCCGTCCTTATCTAGGTGATGAGGATAATTAAGTCTACTATAATAAACCTGTTAAAATTATTTTTTTGTAGCATTTAGTATCTTACTGTTATCCAAAATGCCTGGCGTCAATAAATTCTATGCGTACGTGGTCGTATATTGTCATAGGAAAAATCACTCACACTGTAGCCTTTAAAAAATATATCCTTAAAAATAATTTTAGATGAGTATAATATTTTGCTTAATAGTGGTGATATGGATATCACATGATATAAATAAGTCTCTAGGTTCTTTAGAAGAAGTGAGGATTACACGTGTTACAAAAAAGCGAAGAAAGTATGTTGTAAATGTTCCATCTAAAATAGTTTGGAGTATAAAATATAATTTGAACTTGAGGAAAGTTGAACTTCAAAAATGTGTAAAAAAAATATTATGAAAACTGTTGAAGAGGTTTTTCATGATGGTGATTTGTATAATAGCAATGTTTTAAGTGAGAATATAAGAACTAAAAAATATTATCGTCTTGTGCTTTTTGATTCAAATAATGTAACAGAAAGGATTTATGATTTATCAAAAGTAAAAAAAATGAAGATGATTGCTACTGCTTATTATCTTGGAGATCCACTTGCATGGAAAGATGGAAAAATAACTTTTCTTGGATATAAGATGCAAAGGGGTATAGAGCAGCCTGTTGATCCGAGAATTATACCTTTGAAAACACGGCTTTTTATCCCAGATTATGGCCATGCAGGTGATACGGGAGGTCTTATATAAAGGGAATCGAGTTGATTTGGGTGTAAATAACGTCAAAGAGTAAAAAGCTTGGATGCTTAAAGATGTAATAGTTTACATTTTAGAAAAATCTGAAAAATACTAAATTCTTTGTACCATATATATGCATATATATAGTTATAAAATAGTTGTGTACTAGAATTAATAGATATTCTACATTATGCCGAGAGCGGGACTTGAACCCGCACATTGCATAAGCAATTTGAGATTTTGAGTCTCACGTGTCTGCCAATTCCACCATCTCGGCTAGGAAAAGATTATTCTATAACAAGAAACAATTTTTTGTCAATTATTCTTTTATTAATATAATAATTACGTTTTAGAATTAAGACCTTTCTATTGTTATTATAATGTAATGGATAATGCTATTTCTCCACAATTTGGGAAGAAATGACAATCAACACATTCCCGCCATATTTTGTGTGGTAGATCTTCTTTTTGGATTTTTTTATATCCAAGTTTAACGAAGAATTCTGGATTAAAACTCAGTACAAAAACTTTGTTTATTCCTAAGTCCTTTGCATTTTCTTGAAGATTATTGACTATTTTTCTGCCAAGTCCTTGTTTTTGATATTCAGCTAGTACCGCTAAGCTTTTTATTTCTGCTAGATCTTCCCATGAGACATGTAATGCTCCACAAGCAATTACTTTTTTTTTATCTTCAAAAACAATAAATTCTTGAATATCTTCATATAGTGTATTTAGAGATCTATGTAGCATTTTTTTATTATTTGCGTAATGTTCAATAATTTCGTGTATTTTTTCTATATCTGTAACTTTAGCTGGTCTTATTACTATCACAAAAGAACCTCTTAAATATGCATTATGTTACGCTTCAAATAAAATAAATTAATATTTAGAAATTTCTTACTTTATAAAATTGTACCCTGTTTGAATTGCCTTTTTGTTAATATCAACAAGTTGTTGTTTTGACTCAAATACTTTTTCACATGCGCGTAAAGCGCTTTCTAAGTGGAGAGGTTTTTTATCTTTTTCTTTCATATTTTTAGAGTTACAAGTATGTTTTTCCAGCAGTTTTATTAGCAATCCTACTGCAACCATATTTACAGTTTTTAAGTTTTTAATTGTTTTGTCTGCAATATCGGTTATAGGTATAGAATAAAATTTTGGATTGCGCTTATTATTTTGCGACGTAATTGAAGAGTTGGCGATTGTTAATAAGGCTTCATTAGTTATTTTCGGCATAAACTTACTTAATGATATTTCATTTAGTGCTATTAAAATATTTGGGATTGGAACAACTGGAGAACCTATTTCGTCACTTGACACTATAACTGTGGAATTTGCCGTACCCCCACGCATTTCGGCTCCATAGGATGGGAACCAAGTTGTATGTAATCCTTCTTCTATCGCTGTTTGCGCGATTAAAATTCCTGCTATAAGAACACCTTGCCCTCCAAAACCAGCTATTATTATTTTATTTTGCATATTATTTGTCTCTGGCTTAACTTATTATTCATATAGTATCGATAGATTACTATACCTTCGTATGTTAATAGCTAATTATGAATACTATGATATATTATGTATTTTGTCAATTATTATGTTTATTTATGGAGGTCTTGACATGGATCTAATATTACTGCTACAATGATAGCACTGTAATGTAATGAGTGCTATGAATAAAAATT
Organism: Candidatus Endomicrobiellum basalitermitum; assembly: GCA_031282525.1. GTDB lineage: Bacteria > Elusimicrobiota > Endomicrobiia > Endomicrobiales > Endomicrobiaceae > Endomicrobiellum > Endomicrobiellum basalitermitum. The sequence continues at coordinate 115,156 of JAITDN010000001.1, forward strand.
GGTTGTTTAAAATAATTTTTGAGTGATTGAAATGCGACATGTATCCTTGGAAGTTATAGAGAAGAGGAAAAACCATATATTAAGTACTATTATACATCATTATATTAAAACTGGGAAACCAGTAGGGTCTAATGTTTTAATAGAGGAATATGATATTTCTCTTTCTCCAGCGGCTGTCAGAAAATTAATGGCGTATCTTGAAAAAGATGGGTACTTAACTCATCCGCATACTTCTGCAGGTAGGATTCCTACTGATAAAGGCTATAGATCTTATGTTAATAGTCTTGTCAAACTTCAAAATTTTGCAATTGAAGAGGATGAGAGAATAAGAAGAGAATATGAGCAAAAACATAATGAAATAGAAACATTTCTTTCTGAGACTTCACGTATTTTATCAGGACTTTCAAAATATACAGGTTTTGTTATGACGCCTAAAGCCCACTGTGATCAAGTAAAAAGTATTGAATTTGTGCAGATTTCAAAAAGAGAGTTGTTGGTTGTTTTGCTCACTAAAAATGGGATGATAAAGCATAAAAGGATAGAAGCTTGTCTTACGTACGAGCAAGTGAGCAGACTTAGGGATTTCTTAAATGAGAAATTAAGGAAAGTATCAGTTGCTGAAGCAAACAAGAAAATTGCTTTAGAGATTAGAAATTTTAGACAGAATGAAGCTAAAATTTTAGAAATTGCTGAAAAAATAAGTGATGTTTTTTACAGTATACAAGATGATATTTATATAGATGGTGCATCAAACGGAATTACAATTTCAGGTTTCAATGACTTTGACTTGATAAAATCATTTGTTAATTTTAAAGAATATAAAGAAAAGTTTATTGAAATAATAAATAGAGATTTTGACAGTAGTAGGATAAATGTGAAGATAGGCTCTGAAAATATGCTTTCTGAACTCAAAGATTTAAGCGTAGTAACAGCAGTTTACAATAATGGAGAGCATGCAATTGGTATCTTGGGGATTATTGGTCCTAAACGAATGGAATATGAGAAAATGATGTCGATTGTAAATCATGTCTCTGAGGTGTTAAACAAGTTTTTTAAAGAGATGTCAAGACAATCTTAGCAAAAAACAAGCTAGATAATAATTACTTTTAGGGAGGGGGAGTAATTTGGAAAACGAAAAGCAGGGAGTCAAAAAAATTGCAAATGAAGATGAACCACAAAGTTGTTATTATAATGAAGCAAGAGATGAAAAGATTTTCGAACTTGAGATTTTAAAACAATCAGTTGAAGAGAAAAAAAAGCAAGCGCAGGATTTTTATGACCAGCTTTTAAGACTCAAAGCTGATTTTGAAAATTATAGAAAACGTTCTGAAAAAGAAAAAAAAGATTATTTAGAATGGGGGAAGGAAAAAATTCTTCTTAAACAGATCAATATTTATGATGTTTTTCAACAAGCTTTGCGGAGTGTAAAAGCGGGGAATGATATGGAGAGTATAATACTTGGGCTTGAAATGATAAACAAAGAATTTTCAAAAATGTTAAAGGAAGAAGGTGTTGAAGAAATACGATGTAAAAAATTTGATCCGGCTGTGTGCGAAGCTTTAGATTATGTTGAAAGCGAAGAAGAAGATGGAAAAATATTAGAAATTTACCAGAGAGGGTATAAACTAAACGAAAGATTGATGAGAACAGCAAAAGTTAAGGTTGCAAAGAATATAAAAAGTATGGATTAAACTGTTATTTTTTCTAAGTTTAACTTAAATAGATTATGAGTTTGTGGTAAGTTTTACTTTTGCCATGTGAAGTTAAAATTAGAAAAATTCATTATAAATAAAAATAAAAAAATTGGAGGGTAGCAAATGGCAAAAATTATAGGAATAGATTTAGGAACATCAAATTCCGCAGCAGCCGTTATGGAAGGTGGGAAGACTACTCTTATCCCTTCAGCTGAGGGGACAACATTGGGAGGCAAAGCATTTCCATCTTATGTTGCATTTACGAAAGACGGACAACTTTTGGTTGGTGAACCTGCTAGAAGGCAGGCAGTTACAAATCCTGAAGGTACTTTGAGTGCTTTTAAGAGAAAAATGGGTACAGACTATAAATACAATGTAAACGGCAAAGAATTTACTCCTCAGCAACTTTCAGCTTTTATACTTCAGAAGATAAAAAAAGATGCAGAAGCTTATTTAGGTGAAACAATATCTAAAGCTGTTATTACAGTACCGGCTTATTTCAATGATAATCAAAGGCAGGCTACAAAAGATGCTGGAGCAATAGCAGGTCTTGAAGTTGTAAGACTTGTAAACGAGCCTACAGCGGCATCTCTTGCTTATGGTATAGATAAAGTCGGCAAAGAACAGAAAATATTGGTTTTTGATCTTGGAGGAGGGACTCTTGATGTGACTATTATGGAGATGGGTACGGAAGGAACTTTTGAGGTTCTTTCAACTTCAGGAGATACTCAACTTGGCGGAACTGATATGGATAATGCTTTAATTGACTATATTGCTGAGGATTTTAAAAAGATAAACGGCATAGATTTGAGAAAAGATAAAATGGCTGTACAGCGTTTAAAAGAAGCCTCTGAAAAGGCGAAAATTGAACTTTCAAATGTTTTGGAAACTGATATCAATCTTCCTTTTATTACGGCCGATGCTACAGGTCCAAAACATTTAATGATGAAATTTACAAGAGCAAAACTTGAGAATTTAGTAAGGCCTATAGTTGAGAGGTGCAGGATTTCTATTGAACAGGCGATAAAAGATGCAAAGCTTACAGCCGAAACGGTTACAAAAATAATTTTAGTGGGTGGTCCTACTAGAATGCCTATTGTGCAGAAGTTTGTTGAAGATTATGTCGGTAAAAAAGTAGAACGAGGAATAGATCCTATGGAGTGTGTGTGTTTTGGAGCGGCGGTCCAAGCTGCAGTGTTAACTGGTGACGTTAAAGATATTCTTCTTTTAGATGTTACTCCACTTACACTTGGACTTGAAACTATGGGTGGTGTGAGAACTGCACTTATAGATAGAAACACTACAGTTCCCGCAAAGCGTTCTCAAATATTTTCAACGGCAGCTGATAATCAGCCAAGTGTTGAAATCAATGTTCTTCAAGGCGAAAGACCTATGGCTAAGGATAACTTATCTCTTGGTAGATTTATGCTTGATGGGATACCACCTGCACCTAGAGGTGTTCCTCAAATAGAGGTTACTTTTGACATAGATGCAAACGGTATTTTACATGTTTCTGCAAAGGACAAAGGTACGGGTAAAGAACAGTCTATTAAAATATCTTCATCAACTAAGCTTTCAAAGGAAGATATAAACAAATATGTTAAAGAAGCGGAACAGTATGCTTCTGAGGATGCAAAACACAAAGAAGAAATTGAAGTGAGAAACGAGGCTGACAATCTTGTTTACTCAGTTGAAAAGAACTTAAATGAGCATGGTGATAAGATTTCTGCTGATAATAAACTTTCAGTTGAGCAAGCTTTAACTACTGTAAAAGAGGCTTTAAAAGGTAACAATGTAGCGTTGATTAGATCAACCAGAGATGAATTAACAAAAGCGTCTCATAAACTTGCTGAGGCAATATATAAAGCTTCACAGAATCAAAATGCAAATACGGATAATGATTCGCAACAAGGATCTCATACTAATACTGAAGAAAAAGTAGTTGATGCAGAAGTAGTTGATGATAAAGACAAAAAATAAGCAATGTTTTTCCTTTAAACTGAGAGAATGTAATAAATGCAAAAATGTATGTTAGATTTTTGCTTTGTTTATGCCAGGTAATTCCTTACTTTAATAATGAAGATGTTTAAGATCATAAAGAAATTATTGGGTTTAGAAGGTTATTAAGAATAATAATGTTTAAAGGTGATAAGAATTTTTTAGTTGGATGGGGACAGTTAGTAAACAAAAGAGCAAGTATTCAAGGAACAAAATAGAATGAAACGTGATTATTATGAAGTGCTTGGAATTAGTAAAAGTAATTCTTCGGATGAAATTAAATCGGCTTATAGGAAGTTGGCTCTAAAATACCATCCCGATAAAAATCCGGGGAATAAAGAAGCTGAAGAAAAATTTAAAGAAATAAACGAAGCTTATGAAGTGTTATCTGATGATCAAAAAAGACATCAATATGATACTTTTGGACACGACTCTGTCAACAATGGTGGAAGTGGGCCATTTCAGGGAGGATATACTAAATATAGTGGTGATTTTTCAAACGTGGGTGATATTTTCGGAGATTTTTTTGGTGATATTTTCGGAGGTAAACATAGCAACGAAAGTTCTCATAAACGTGGAGAGGATTTACGCTATGACTTAGAAATTTCTTATCTTGATGCGATGAATGGTGCAGAGGTTTCAATTAATATAACAAGAAAGGATGTTTGTTCGATTTGTCATGGGACCGGCAGTAAAGACAGTTCTGCTCCGAAACAATGTACTAAGTGCAAAGGTAAGGGGCAAGTAAGGTATTCGCAAGGTTTTTTCTCACTTAATCAAGAATGTCCGCAATGTAAGGGTAGAGGGAGTGTCATAGATAAACCTTGTTATGAGTGTAGAGGTGAGGGAACTATAAGGAATAGAAAAACTGTTACGGTAAGAATTCCTGCTGGTGTCGATGAAGGCACGTCTTTAAAGATATCAGGTTCTGGTAATGCAGGTTCCAATGGGTATCCGGCAGGAGATTTATATGTTGTGATACATATGAAGCAGATTGCTGGATTTAAAAGAAATGGTGATGATTTATATACGGAAGTTTCTATCTCTTTTCCTCAGGCTACAATGGGGGTTGAATATGATGTACCAATTTTGAGAGAACATGTAAAAGTAAGAGTTCCTCCGTCAACTCAACCTGGAACTGTTTTGAGAGTGCGTGAGCAAGGATTTCCAAAACTGGGAAGAAAAAGTAGGGGGGATCTTTATGTTAAGGTAAATATTTCTGTTCCTAAATCTATGAATGATGTCCAAAAACGAGCGCTTTTTGAATATGCGAAATCTATGGGTGAAGTTCCAAAAAGTGCTCAATTTCAAAATGATAGTTTTTTCAAAAAGATTTTCAAATGATTTTCTATTGAAAAAGTTGTCTATTTTATATAACATAAGTCTCTCTTGTTGTAGAGTGAATATGAGTTATAATTTTTTGCTTTATGTATGTACACGTTTAAGGTGTATAATAAGGCTAAATCTCTTAGAATTTTTGAGAGAATTCCATAAAAAAGGTGTGAAACATGAACTATGAGAGTACATTTATTATTTCTCCTAAGTTGTCAACTGAAGAAGTTGAAGAAGTTACTACGAAAGTATTAGAAGTTATTGAAACTTCAAAGGGATTTGTTAAAACAGTTCAACAACTTGGGAAAAAAAAACTTGCTTATCCAATTGATAAATTTTATGAAGGGAGTTATGTTTATATTGAGTTTGATGGAAATGGAAGTGGCTTGATAATCAAGTCGCTTGATCTTTTTTTTAAATTTAATGATTCAATCATGAGATTTCTTACAGTTAAATCTGAAAATAAAAAAGTTGTAGTGAAGAAGTCCATTATAAAACAGAATGACAAGACTTTAGAGACCAATACTGTAACAACAGAGATAATCGAGGTAAAGCAAAATGAGTCAACTAAACAATCAACAGAATAATTTCCGATTACCCGAACAAAACATCGTTATTATAGTTGGCAGACTTACTAGAGATCCTGAATTGAGACGTACAAGTACTGGAAAAGCAGTATGTTCTTTTGATATAGCTATCAGTAGAAGAATAAAAGATGTTGTTACAAATGAGTGGAAAGATGCTGATCCTACGTTTGTCCCTACCGTTGTTTGGGGTGACCAAGCTGAGAGATGTGGAACTCGCTTAAAAAAAGGGATGCCTGTGTATGTTGAAGGAAAACTTCAAACTAATAAATGGGAAGGTAATGATGGTGTTAAGAAGAGTCGTTTAGAAGTTGTGGCTTTAAGAGTACAGTTTCTTGTTATAATTAGACAAGAGTCAGTAGAAGATGTAAAAGTGGTCAACGTCAGTGGCAATATAAATGAATTTTCGGGACAGCTTAATAATGTTTCTGACGATGATGATATACCGTTTTAACGGATTAGGAGAAAAAAATGGCGTTTATAAGGAAACCTGGATCACAAATGAGGTCTAAAAATCCTTCAATTAATAATCAAGGACGTCTGATAAATGGAAAATTTAGGAAGTTTGGTCCAATAAGGAGAAAAGTTTGTCGTTTCTGTGCAGATAAACTTGAAATAGATTATAAAAATGTGAGTTTACTTCGTGTATTTACAACTGAGAAAGGTAAAATACTTTCAGGGCGTATAACTGGCACGTGTGCGAAGCATCAAAGGAAGTTGGATAGGTCAATTAAAAGGGCAAGAATGCTTGCTCTTTTACCTTTTACAATAAACTAAAATTTTTATGTTTGAAAATAAAGAAGTTAATTGAACACGATATGGAATGCATATCGGAGGGAAAATGAAAGTCATATTAAGGTCTGATATTACTAATGTTGGGCGACAAGGTGAAATTAAAAATGTTGCAGCTGGTTTTGCTAGGAATTATCTTGTCCCTAAGAGTCTTGCTATGGAAGCAAATACTCGGAATCTTAAAATTTGGGAAAGAGAAAGAGTAAAACTTGAAAAGCAAAGAGAAGAATTGATAGATAAAGCGAGAAAATTTGCTTCTAAAATGGAGACTTCAAAATTCGTTGCAAAAGTTAAAATTGGTGGGAATGGTAAAATTTTTGGTTCAATAACTACTTTAAATCTTGTTAAGATTTTTAAAAATAATGGTTTTGAAATAAAAAAGCATGACATTTTCCTTTCTAATAGTATAAAGGAAATAGGTGATTATGAAATAAGTGTAAGACTTCATCCGGAAGTTATTGCAAAAACAAAGCTTTCTGTTATAAGTGAAAAAGAATAATTCTAATAAAATACCAGATATGTTTAAAGTTCCGCCTCAGTCTATAAACATGGAAAAGGCTGTACTGGGTGCAATGCTTATAGAGAAAGAGGCTATTTTAAAAGTTATAGATATAATAAACGAAGGCGATTTTTATAAAGACAAGCATAGACAAATTTTTTTAACGATTTATGAGCTCTATTCATTAAATCAGGTGGTGGATATATTAACTGTTTCCGAAGCTCTAAAAAAAAAGAAGATATCTGATAAAGTAGGAGGAGTATCTTATCTTACAGACTTAATTAATTCAGTGCAAACTGCCGCAAATGTGGAGTCTTATGCTTCTAGTATACGCGATAAATCAATATTAAGGCAGCTTATTAATGCTGGAACTACAATAGTTGAAGATTCATTTAATGAACAAAATACTCCTGAAGAAATATTAGATAAATCGCAAACAGTTTTGTTCAATATTTCACAACGTAAAGGTGTCAGGAAGGGTTTTTCAGTTGTCTCTGAGCTTATAAGACCAATGTTGGATAATCTTGAGAAATTGCATTCTGATCCGAGAAAAGTTTCAGGACTCCCTACTGGTTTTGCGGATTTTGATTCTAAAACTACTGGATTTTATCCATCTGAACTTATAATTTTGGCATCGCGTCCATCTATGGGGAAAACTGCATTTGCTCTAAATGTTGCAGAACACGTGGCTGTAATAAAAAAAAAACCTGTTGCCATTTTTTCATTAGAAATGAAACAGGAAGCGTTAATGTTTAGGTTTCTTGCTTCTTTGGCCAGAGTTAATACTATCAAGTTAAGAAATGGACAATATAATAGTGCAGATTGGCCAAGACTTACGACTGCTGCAGAAAAAATTGCTGAAGCTCCTATTTTTATTGATGATGATTCTAATATAAGTGTTATAGATCTTAGAATTAGAGCAAGAAAACTTGCAATGGAACTTAAAGCAAATAATACAAAGCTTGCCTTAATAATAATAGACTACATTCAATTTATAAATGCTTCCTTAAGCAGAAAGTTTGAGTCTCGTCAACAAGAAGTTGCTGATATTTCCAGATCTCTTAAAGCTTTAGCAAAGGATTTAGATGTTCCAGTTCTTGTTTTATCTCAGCTTTCGAGAAGGACGGAAGATAGAGGGAGAAAAGACAGCAAGCCACAACTTTCAGATTTACGAGATTCTGGTGCGATAGAACAAGATGCTGATATAGTTGCGATGCTTTATAGAGAAGGATATTATAACAGAGAAGATTCCGAAGTGCAAAAAAAAGCAACACTTATATTGGGGAAACAGAGAAATGGTCCGACAGGAGAAATAAATTTGGTTTTTGAAGGTGAGTATATGAGATTTTCTGATGAGTCTCCAAGAGAAGGATAAAAATTGTTAATGAATAAACAGCTATCTGTTAAAATGCTTTTAAATAGTAAATTGAATGGTACGAAACAAACAGTTTTTTTTAGACAAAACTGGGTAGAAATTGATAAAAGTGATTTCTATTTCAATTTAAAAAAGATAAAAGAATATATTTCAAAAGATACTAAAATTATGGCCGTTATAAAATCTGATGCTTATGGTCATGGCGCTGTTGCGCTTGCGAGAGAAGCTCAAGAAGCTGGTGTGACTTGGATTGCTGTTTCTTCACTTGAAGAGGGTATAATTCTCAGAGAAACTGGTATAAAAAGTGATATTTTGATTCTAGGGAATATTTTTCCTTATGAGAATTTTCAAGTTGCGATAGCGCATTCCTTAACCTCTACAATTTCTAAGATGTCGGAGTTTGCAAGTTTGGAGAATTTAGCGATAAGATTAAACAAAAGAATTAATTTCCATTTTAAGGTAGATACTGGTATGGGAAGAATCGGATCGCTGTCTGAAATTGCATGTTCGGTATTGCAAAAAATTGCACAGAGTAACAAAGTGAGTATGATTGGCATGTATACTCATTTTGCGGTTGCGGACACAGATCCTCTTTTTACACAATTACAACTTAGTACTTTTACAAAGATTGTTAAATTTGCACGCGTAAATCTTAGATTAAAATTCATTGCTCATGTTGCAAATTCAGCGGCATTGTTTAAAAATAAGCGCACTCATCTTGACATGGTACGTCCAGGATTAGGTCTTTACGGACTTACACCTTTTAAATTTTCAGAAAGATTTTTAAAAGTCAAGCCGGTTTTGTCATGGAAAACAAGAATAACATTTTTAAAAAAAGTTCCATCTGGGTTTTGTGTGAGTTATGGGAGAGCTTTTGTTACGAATAAGCTGTCTATTATTGCTACGATACCTGTTGGTTATCACGATGGTTATAATAGATTGTTATCTAATAAAGCAGATGTCTTGGTGCGTGGAAAACGTTGTCCGATTGTCGGAAGAATAACAATGAATATGACGATGATAGATGTGACTGGAATAAAGGATGTTACAGTTGGCGATGAAGTGGTTTTGATAGGAACGCAAGGTAAAGAACATATAAAAGTTGATGAAATTGCAAAAATACAGAATACTATAAATTATGAAATCACATGCAATATATCCGCACATATTCCTAGGATTATAGTATAATTAAGTTGTTACCTAAAAATATAGTTGTATTAATATGAATTTGTTTTAAATAAGAGCTTAAAAAACTTTGAAAGCTTTTGAAAAACTATAAATATAAGTATAAGTGAGATAATATATTATTAAGAAGTATTGTTTCTCAAATAGTTAATGTTGAATGGCGATCTGTTCCTATAATAAATAGTACTTACATCTTTTTTATAGAAATGGTTTTAGCTTTTTTACAGGTAGGGTCAGAGACTGCAAATATTTTTAAAAATCTGTTTGTAAATAACAGATTCTTCTTTAGTTATAGAGTTAGATTATGTTCTTACAGCTTGCTCAGAAGTTTTGGATTTTATGACATCATTAATTTTTGATGTAATTTTAGTGAATCGAAAATTGATGCAGATTTAAGATTTTAATTAACAAAAATAGTTTCATACTGGATTTATTGTTGGGAATATTTTGTGTAAAGCTACAATCACATATCATATATAAAAATTTGAAATTAATGACAAGAATTTGTTGTCTTTACTGTTTGCTGGAATTGTGAATTTTATCTCTTTTCTATTATCAGAAAATAATATTATCTGTTTTTGAGAATGACTCAATTAGATTTCTATTATGATCAGTAAGTAAATTTTTGTGAGTTTATTTAATTTAGAAGTTTATATAGTAGTCTTATGACATATAATTGAAATGTGTTAAAATTTATGCGAATGAAAAAGCAAAAAAATAAGTTTTTATGCCAACAATGTGGATACAATTCTGTTCAATGGCTTGGCAAATGTCCGTCTTGCGAGGCATGGAATAGTTTTACGAGAGAGAAGTTTTCAGAGTCTAGTCAAAAGTCGTATTTCATATCTAAACAGATTACGTGTTTTTCATCTGAAGTTTTAAAGTTAAATGATATTTCGGTTAAAGATTTTTTAAGATATCAGACCGCAATAAAGGAATTTGATAATGTAATGGGTGGGGGAATTGTTCCTAGTTCTTTAATACTTTTAGGTGGTGCGCCTGGTATTGGTAAGTCTACGTTGATGTTACATATATCAAGTGCTTTGAGTGATAAAAATAAAGTTCTTTACGTATCTGGTGAAGAGTCTCTTTCGCAAATTAAATCGCGCGCTGAACGCCTTAAAATAAAAAAGGATAATATCTTTTTAGTTTCTGAAACAAATCTTCTAAGTATTATAGTTGCTATGGATAAAATAAATCCTAAATTTTTAGTTGTAGATTCAATTCAGACAACCTATCATCCTGAGCTTCTAAGTGCTCCTGGTACAGTTGGCCAAGTACGTGAGACAACTGCGGAGTTGTTAAGAATCGCAAAATCAAAGAATATCACTGTGTTCCTTTTAGGTCATGTCACAAAAGAAGGTGATTTAGCAGGTCCTAGAGTTTTAGAGCATATTGTTGATACTGTGTTATACTTTGAGAGTGAACGTCAACGTACATATAGAATTTTAAGGGTTTATAAAAATAGGTTTGGACCTACAAATGAAATTGGGATTTTTGAAATGAATTCACGTGGTCTTTCTGAAATTTCTAATCCTTCACTTATTTTTTTAGGGGAACGTACTTTAAATGCTGCTGGGAATGTTGTAACTGTTTCAATTGAAGGAACAAGACCTTTTCTTTTAGAAGTTCAAGCTCTTACCTCAAGAACTGTGTTTGGATTACCACGTAGAATGGTCTCCGGTTATGACGCGAATCGTCTTACCATCCTTATAGCGGTTTTAGAGAAGAGATTAGGTCTATCTTTTGGAATGCAAGATGTTTTTGTAAATATTGCAGGTGGTGTGAAAATCAAAGAAACTTCTGCAGATTTATCGGTCGCTTGCTCTATAATATCTGCGAGTTTAGGTTTTATTTGCCCCAAGGATTTGATAGTTTTTGGAGAAGTTAGTCTTTCTGGTGAAATTCGTTCTGTAGTGTTTGCAGCGGAACGAATTTTTGAAGCAGAAAAACTCGGTTTTAAAAAAGCAATAATACCGAGGGGTAATTTAAAAAACTTGTTGTACAAAGGCAAGATAGATTTGATTGGAGTGGAAACTATTGAGTCCGCGATTAAAACTTTAAAACTTTAACTTTGACTTCATAAGATGAAGATTAATTGAAATTTTTTTCTTCAATGATTCTTGCAATAATATGTATTAAGAGTATATGACACTCCTGAACCCTAGCTGTAGTTTTTGATGGAGCACAGTAACATAAATCACACATATCTTTCATTTTTCCACCTTCAGAGTTCGTCATACCTATTTTAAATACATTTAGCTTTTTTGCTACTTCCAGAGCTTTTATAATATTCAACGAATTTCCGCTTGTTGATATAGCTATGAATACGTCGTTTTTTTTTGCAAAAGCTTCAAGTTGGCGACTAAAAGTGAATTCATAGCCTAAATCGTTGCCGATAGCAGTTATTGTTGACACGTTTTCAGATAAAGCAATAGAAGCAACGGCTTTTCTGTTTTTTTCGAATCTTACAACTATTTCAGTGGCAAAATGTAAAGCATCTGCGGCAGACCCCCCATTGCCACAAATAATTGTTTTTTTATTATTCTTGTAAGTTTTAACAATTTTGTTTGCAATATTGTAAACATATTCAATATGCTTAGGTTTAAGCATTTCTTTTTTTGCCTCAATATTATCGTTGATAATATTTTTAATGAGTTCTTTTGTAGTCACTGTTTAGCTCTTTATGTTTAAAAATTAAGGAATTATTATGATATTATTTATTGTTTTTCAAAAATATGTTTTGAAAGGAAAGCTGTACTTATACTGCCACTTCGAAACTTTTCATTTGCCATAATTTTACTATGAAGAGAGGAAGTGTTTTTAATGCCTTCAATTTCAACTTCTCCCAATGCTCTTTGCATTTTTACAATGGTTTCTTCTCTATTTTTACCAAAAGCTATAACTTTTGCGATTAGGCTGTCGTAAAAAGGCGGTATTGTGTATCCGGAATAAACATGTGTGTCTAATCTTATTCCAGGTCCTCCTGGCAAAAATAATTTCCCGATTTTTCCTGGCGATGGAATAAAATCTCTATCAGGATCTTCAGCGTTTATTCTACATTCTATGGCATGTCCCATAATTTTAATTTTCTCAGAATCAATTGAAAGTTTTTCACCTGCAGCAAGCTTTATTTGTTCTTTTACGAGATCTATACCTGTAAGCATTTCACTAACTGGATGCTCTACTTGGATTCTAGTGTTCATTTCCATAAAATAAAAGTTTCCTTTTTTGTCTAATAAAAACTCCACTGTGCCTACAGTAGTGTATTTTATAGATGAGGCGACATTTCTTGCTATTTTACCCATTTTCTTTCTCAAGGCATCGCCCATTAGTGGTGAAGGACTTTCTTCAAGAAGTTTCTGATGTCGTCTTTGTATGGAACAATCTCTTTCTGGGAGATAAGCAGTTTTTCCGTATTTGTCTGCAAGTATTTGAAATTCTATATGATGTGGTTCTTCTATGTATTTTTCCATATATACATCAGAATTTCCAAAAGCAGCTTTTGCCTCTGTTTGTGCTGTAACTATAGAATTTTGCAATGTTTCCTCAGATACAACTATTCTCATACCTTTTCCGCCTCCACCTGTACTCGCTTTAATAATGATAGGATAGCCTATTTTTTTTGCCATAGGGAAAATTCTTGAATCGTTGATGTTAACGGGTCCGTCAGAACCAGGAATTACTGGAACACCTGATTTTTTCATAAGTTTTATAGCCATGATTTTATCGCCCATTTGTTCTATTGCTTTTTTTGAAGGACCTATGAATTTGAGTCCACAAGTTTCACAAACTTCTGCAAAATAAGCATTTTCAGCTAAGAACCCATATCCGGGATGTATTGCATTTGCTCCTGAGATTTCTGCAGCTGCTATAATACTTGGAATATTTAGATAACTTTCGGAGGCACTCGCATTACCGATACAGATAGCTTTATCAGCAAGTTTTACATGCATGCTCTCTCTGTCAACCTCTGAATGTATAGCAACAGTTTTAATACCCAATTCTCTACAAGCTCTTATAACTCTACAGGCTATTTCTCCTCTATTGGCAACCAGGATTTTTTCAAACATCTTATCTCCTATTTACAACTGCAGTTTGAAATTTTTACTAAAAAAAATACTAATTAGTATTTTTTACCTTATTTATTGTCATCTGTGTTATCTACTAAAAACAATTCTTGTCCATATTCAACTACTTGGCCATTTGAGACTAAAACTTTTAATATTTTGCCTTTGGTATTAGAATACACATCTTTAATAATTTTCATTGCTTCAACTTGTCCTATTTTTTGTCCGGTAATTACATTATCTCCTTCTTTAATGAATGGGAGTTTGTTGTTGTTTTGTACGTTAATAAACGTACCTACCATTGTTGATTTGATGGAAGTTAGTGTAAGCTTTTTTTTCTCTTTTTTTTCTTCTTTTATAATAATCTTGTTTTCTATGGGTGGTGCTATGGTTGTTGTCACATCGCTTTTTTTAAAATAAAAGAAGTTTTCATCGCTTTGATATCGCATTTCCTTGATATCTGTATCCTTAATTGATTTTAGAAATTCTTTGATTTTTTGCGGATTCATTTTTACCTCTGGGTATACTTAAAAATGTAATAATATTTTAAGTCAAGTTTTTGTATTTTGTTACTTACTTTTTAATTGAGCTTTAAACTTATAACTTATGCTTTTTCAACATATTCTCCGGTTCTTGTATCAACTTTTATTTTGTTACCTTCTTTAATAAAAAGAGGTACTCGAATACTAACCCCAGTTTCAAGTTTAGCTATTTTTGTCATATTGGAAATTGAATCGCCTTTAATTCCAGGTTCTGCTTCTGCTATTCTCATTACCATAATTACAGGTAGTTCTATACCTATAAGTTCATTTTCAAGGTATATTGTGTCAACCTCAAGGTTTTCTTTGAGAAAGTTTATTGCCTCTCCTAAGACTTCGTGAGGAACTGTTATTTGTTCATAAGTGTTCATATCCATAAAATTATAGTTTCCACTTTCTTTATATAAAAATTGTTTTTTCTGTCTTGTAATGTTTAACATTTCAAATCTTTCCCCCGACTTAAAAGTGCGTTCAATAACGCCTCCTTTTTTAAGATGTTTAAGTTTTACGCGCATAATGGCACCACCTTTGCCGGGCTTGTGATTTTGAAACCAGATAATTTGATAAGGTTCTCCATCAACTAAAATATTAAGACCATTTTTAAAGTTTGATGTTGATATCATTATTTATCTCCTAATCTAATACTCTGCAGAAGTTAAAACTTCGCAACCATTTTCTTTTATTAATATAGTATCTTCGATTCTTATACCAAATTCGTGTTCAATGTATATACCAGGTTCTACTGTGACTACCATATTCGTTAAAAAAACACCTTTGGTATTTAATGCTAATGAAGGTATTTCATGGATTTCTATACCTATTCCATGACCGGTACTATGAATGAAGTTTTCTTTATATCCAGCTGTTTCTATAATGTTTCTTGCCATTTTATCTGCCCATGATATTGCCAACCCTGATTTTATTTCTTTTAAAACCACATTTTGAGAATTTTTTACTATATTCCAAACCTTTTTATAATTACTATTATTAGGTGGTTCCCCTAAAAAATAAGTGCGGGTTAAATCTGAACAATAATTATTGTACATACAGCCCATATCTATGACTATTATGTCATTTTCAGCTATTTTGCGATTTGAACTTTTGTGGTGTGGGTTGGCAGAGTTCATCCCAGAGGCAACTATAGGGCTAAAACTCTCCAATACTCGATTTTTAGCAAATAATTCAAGTATTCTGTAATGGATGTCAAGTTCACTTAATCCTGATTTTAATTCATATTTAATTGTGTTACATATTTCAGATGCGATTTGACAAGCTTTTTTTAAATTTTTAATTTCGTTTGTGCTTTTTACTAGTCTAATATCATCTAGAATACCAATTTTTCTTATAATGTCGATTTTTTCATGATTTAAACTTTCATTTATTAGTATAAAATTTGCTGCATTCATATATTTAGGGTCGATTAATAAAGCTTTTATTTTATTTTGTTTTAAAATTTCTGCAACAGTTTTATAAAAAGATAAATCCGTACATTCAATATATAGGTTTTGTTTATTGAAATATTCTTTTGCCTGATTTTCAATTATTTTTTGGCATATCAAATATGTTTTATTTTTTAAAAATAAAAGCCAAAATCCGTCGAATTCTGCGCCAGTAATGTAAAAAATTTCTTTATTATTTGTAAAAAGTATACTATCTGCTTGATACCTATCTAATATCTTTAATATTTTATCTTTCATATTTCCCTATTGACAGCCTAAATGTTATTGACATTATACAATTATTCTACTACAATGCTCTAGCAATCACAATAGCTAATTGTAGTTTAATTGTTGTCCGTAAAACGGACAGAAAAAAAATAAGGAGTTGTAGAGCAATGGCACAAGGTAAAGTAAAATGGTTTAACGACCAGAAGGGTTATGGGTTTATTTCTAATGATGATGGATCGGGAGATGTGTTTGCGCATTATTCAGCTATTCAGTCTGAGGGTTTTAAATCCCTAGCGGAGGGTGATAGTGTTGAGTTTGAAGTTGTAAGCTCAGATAAGGGTCCTAAAGCAGCGAACATAAAAAAGATTTAGTTTATAAAATCAGGAACTCGAAAAAGACCTTGGAGATTTTTTTTTCTAAGGTCTTTTTTTATTTATTGTTAAAATTGAATTGTTGTTAACTATTGATAAACATTTTCAAAAAGTATATATGCATGGCGCTATAAGAGTTTAAAATTTATTGCCGGATAAAAGCTAAAAAAGTTTTATTGGTAATTACGACTTCAGGTGTATTTACTTATATTGACAGCTCCTAATTTTTTTATTTTTAGGTTTATATTTATTAACTGTTTCATAATTCTGGAAGCAAATAATTTTGTTATGTAAATGGCGGCGGTAGGAATTGAACCTACGACCAAAGGCTTATGAGTCCTCTGCTCTACCTCTGAGCTACACCGCCATAAATGATGCCAACAAAAAAAATAACGGGGCCATTCTATACATTTTTGCTAAAAAAGTCAATTTTTATGTTCCGTTTTTTCGGTTTCACATAAAAAAACAACGGATTTATAGGTGGTGAATTGATTTTTTTTATATTGTATCATCACTAATAAAAAATCAAGATAAGAAATGAATATTTTTTATATTCTATTATTTTAGTGGTGTAAAAAATATAGTTAATAGTGTGGGGAATTTTAAGATTAAAAATATATACTTAAGCTTAGGGTCAAATATAGGCGATAGAACAGAAAATATAAATTTTGCTTTATCTCTTTTACAAAGTAGTGGACTTGTAGATATTAAGGAAATATCTTCCTTTCACGAGACTTCTCCTATTGGACCTAAACAAAGAAATTTTTATAATATTGCAGTTAAGGCGAAGACCAATTTAAGTTCGACCGAATTGCTTATACTCATAAAACACGTAGAAAATATTTCAGGTCGCGAGAAAACGATAAAATGGGGACCTCGTGTTGTTGATATTGATATACTTTTTTTTGGTAGAGGAATTGTTAATATTGAAGTTATCCCAGGTACTAAACTCAATTTATTTATTCCGCACAGAGAGTTACAAAATAGGCTATTTGTTTTAATTCCATTATGCGAAATTGCTGTTGATTTCGTGCATCCGGTTTTAAAGCGGAAAATAGGTGATATTCTACATGATAAATCATTGACACTTAGATACCAAAAGGTTAAAATTGTATGCTAACAAATGAATTACAGTGATTAAGTTAATCGTTGGGAAGAGAAAATGGAGTGAACTTTTATAGGGGAAAAAATGAATAAAAAAACAGTCTTAACGATTTTAGAGAAGAAACGACTTAAGAATAAAATAACGATGCTTACTTGTTATGATTATGTTACTGCAAAACTTGTTTCTTCTCAAGATATAGATGTTATATTAGTTGGAGATTCTCTTGGAAATGTAAAACTAGGATATGAAAATACTCTTCCCGTCACCGTTGAAGATATGATATATCATACAGAATCAGTGAAAAGAGGTAATAACGGTGCTTTGCTTATTACTGATATGCCGTTTATGTCTTATGAAATAACTGTTGAAGATGCTGTCAAAAATGCAGCTAAGATTATTAAAGAGGGTGGCGCAGAAGCAGTCAAAGTTGAAGGAGGGATTGAAATTGTAGACAAAATTAGGGCAATTTCAAATGCAAAAATTCCTGTTGTTGGTCATTTGGGACTTACTCCGCAGGCAATAAATAAAATTGGCGGTTTTAAAGTTCAAGGCAGGACGGAAGACAAATGTAGTAAGTTAATTAGTGATGCTAAAGCGATAGAAGAAGCAGGCGTGTTTGCAGTTGTTTTGGAAGCTATTCCTGAACAGCTTGCTAAAGAAGTTACTCATTGCTTGAAGGTTCCAACGATAGGTATTGGCGCGGGACGCTATTGCGATGGACAAGTATTAGTTATTGATGATATGCTTGGTATGTTTGATGATTTTACACCTAAATTTGTTAAGAGGTATGCGGATCTTAGCAATATAATAAAAACTGCAGTGAAAAATTATATAGATGAAGTGAGAGCAGGGAAATTTCCACAAGAAGGTAATGTTTATAAATGAGAATTATAAAAAATGCTTTGCAGATGCAAAAAATTGCTTTAGGTCACGTTAAGAATGGTGATGAGATTGGACTTGTTCCTACGATGGGTGCTTTACATGAAGGACATATTTCTTTAATTGCGAAATCTGAAAGAAACGATGATATTACTATAGTGTCAATTTTTGTGAATCCTACGCAATTTGGATCTAATGAAGATTATTTAAAGTATCCAAAAACTGCCAAGAAAGATGTGGAGATTTGTAAGAGAAATCATGTGGATTATGTTTTTATGCCAACAGTAAATGATATGTTTCCGGCGGATCATAAAACTTTTATAGAAGTGGAGATTTTACAAGATGTTTTATGTGGTAAATTCAGACCAAATCATTTCAGAGGTGTTGTTACGGCAGTAGTTAAGCTTTTTAACATATCTTGTGCTGATAGGAGCTACTTTGGAATGAAGGATTTTCAGCAATTTAAAATTATAGAAAAGATGACTAAGGATTTAAACTTTAAAACTAAAATTATTCCGTGTCCTATAGTAAGAGAAAAAAGTGGTCTTGCTATTTCAAGTAGAAATTCTTATTTAAGTGTTGAGGAGAGAAAGGCAAGTGAAAATATTTCTAAGATTCTAAAAGAAGCCTCAGAAGATTTTAAGATAAAAGATTTAAATTTTATAAAAGAAAGTGTTTTAGATAAGTTCAAAAAAATACCTGAGAGTAAGCTTGATTATGCTGAAATTGTAGATTTTAACGATCTATCGCTTGCAGATGGAAATACTAGAAAAGTTGTTTTTGCAGTAGCTATATGGATAGGGCGCACAAGACTTATAGATAATACTGTTATGATTAAACAGGCTAAATGTCGATAACTATAAAGTCAGATTATTTAATTATAGGAAGTGGTATAGCAGGGCTTAGTTTGGCGTTAAAGGCATCAAAAAGTGGTAGTGTCTGCTTAGTAACTAAAAGAAAGATATTTGATTCTGCTACTTGGAGGGCTCAGGGTGGTATTGCATGTGTTATCAATGAAACTGACTCTTTTGAAGAACATATACACGATACAATAGTCTCTGGGGGAGGTCTTTGTAATGAGAAAATGGTTGAAAGGATGGTTCGTGAGGGGCCTGAAAGGGTAAAAGAACTTATAGCGCTAGGTGTTGAATTTAGTAAAAAAAACCATTCTAACTCAGAGTTTGAACTTGCTCTTGAAGGTGGACATGGTAAGAGGAGAGTTCTTCATGCTGGTGATATTACAGGAAATGAGATAGAGCGAGTTTTGGTAAGAAATATAAAGAAACATGAGAATGTATCTATATACGAAAACCATACGGCAATAGATTTAATTTTAAATGATGATAAAGTTTGTTGTGGCGTATATACGCTTAATAATGGAAATGGTGTTGCAGAAATTTTTGAGGCTAAGTTAACGATTTTAGCTTGTGGTGGAGCTGGTAGGGTGTATTTATATACTTCAAATCCTGATATTTCTACGGGTGATGCGATAGCGATGGCTTACAGGGCTGGAGCAGACATTGCAAATATGGAGTTTGTGCAATTTCATCCTACATGTTTGTATAATAGCGGTGCAATATCTTTTTTAATATCTGAGGCAATTCGTGGTGAAGGGGCTATTTTAAAACTAAAAAATGGTAAAACATTTATGGATAAGTACAGTCCTTTAAAAGAGCTTGCTCCACGTGATATTGTAGCAAGGGCGATAGATAACGAATTGAGAATTAGGAAAGAAAATTTTGTTTATTTAGACGTTACTATAAGAAGTAAAAATTTTCTCGTGGAAAGATTTCCAAATATATATTCAAAGTGTCTCGAATATGGCATAGATATTTCAAGAGATATGATTCCGGTAACTCCAGTTGCACATTTTTTCTGCGGAGGAATTGCAATAGATGAAAACGGAAGAACAAGTATTAAGAGTCTTTATGCGTTAGGAGAAGCTGCCTGTTCTGGAGTACATGGAGCGAATAGGCTTGCTTCAAACTCTATGCTTGAGGGTATTGTGTATGCTGAAAGAGTTTATAAAGATTCGTTACAATTTTTAGATAAAGAATATTCAAAGATTAATGTCAAGTCATTTAAAAATGTTGATTTTTCAGTAATTGATGATGCCGGTTTTATTATGCATGAATGGGAAGAAATTAGACGAATATCATGGAATTATTTAGGTATTTCTCGTTCGAATGAAAAGCTTTTTAAAGCACAAAAAAGAATAAGTATTTTAAAAGACGAAATTGAGCAGTATTTTAAGAGAGTATATTTTTCTGTAGATGGAATTGAGTTAAGAAATGTAGTATTTATATCTGAAATGATTATGACTTCTGCAATTTATAGGAAGGAAAGTAGGGGTGTACATTTTAATATCGATTATCCTTTCATTTTATCTGATCCTAAAGACACAATAATAAATATAAATAAAGTATAAAAGTAAGGCATTTTCTTTGATTAGTAGCCTATATTAAAGATAGAATTAACTGTAAATGTATATCTGGAATGTAAGTGTATAGGAGTTTTAGTTATATATGTAGTTATTTTTATCGTTTTGCTATGCTTAATCTATTGTTGTGATGTATTTTTGGAGTAATTAAGGTATTTATTTGAGTATTTTAAACGAATTTATTTAATGTGGAGAAAGTATGGGTATAATAAAAATTCGTGGTGTGCGTCAACATAATTTAAAAAATATAAACCTTGACATACCTAGGGATAGACTTGTTGTCATTACGGGACTATCAGGTTCTGGGAAATCTTCTCTTGCTTTTGACACTATTTATGCCGAAAGTCAAAGGCGATATGTGGAATCTCTATCTGCTTATGCTAGACAGTTTTTAGAACTTATAGAAAAACCTGATGTGGATATTATTGAGGGCTTATCCCCTTCAATTTCAATAGAACAAAGAAAACCGTCACATAACCCGCGTTCTACAGTGGGAACAGTAACTGAGATATATGACTATCTGAGACTTTTATTTGCGAGAATAGGTGTTACTCATTGCCCAGAGTGCGGGGAAATGGTTCAATCTCAATCTGCCCAACAAATAATAGATGAGGTTATGAATATGCCCTATGGAATTATGATTAATATTTTCTCACCAATTGTAAGAGGAAGAATTGGTACTTATGAAGAACTTTTTTTACGTCTTGCAAAGAGTGGATATTCTAGAGTGAGAGTTGATAAAAATATATATTTGCTTGATGAGAATATAAAATTAGACAGATATAAAAAACATTCAATAGATATACTGATAGATAGAATAAAACTTGATAAAAATATACGTTCAAGAGTTGCTAATTCAGTTGAAACGGCTTTAAGGGAGTCAAAAGGAACACTTTCCGTTGCGGTGATAAAAGACGGAAATTTTATTGTAGAGACTACCTATAGTGAACATTATTCTTGTACTAATTGTAAAATAAATCTTCCTGAAATTGAGCCAAGATTATTTTCTTTTAATTTACCTTTTGGAGCATGCCCAGAATGTGGGGGTTTAGGAAATAAGGTGGAAATTGATGAGAATTTGATAATACCAGATAAAAATCGTTCTATAAACCAAGGAGCTATTATTGCATGGGCTGAACCAATAACAACGAGAACTAATAGGTGGAAGAGCAGTTGGGGTGGATATTATTGGAAACTTTTAACTGAAACAGCAAAAAAGAATAATATATCTTTAAATATTCCTTGGAAAGAACTTACAATAAGACAGCAAAAAATTTTTCTTTACGGAAGTGATAATTTTGAAGGTGTTATAACAAATATGCAACGCAGATACAGGGAGACAGAATCTGATTTTGTAAAAGAAGAGATTTATAATAAATATATGTGTAAGAAAATTTGTCCGCTTTGTAAAGGGCAGAGACTTAAAAAAGAGGCTCTATCGGTTTTAATTGATGGGAAATCAATTTTTGATATTACAAAAATGCCTATTGAAAAGGCATTCAATTTTTTTAATAAAATTGTACTAAACGATAAAGATAAGATTATTAGTAAGGCTATTTTAAAAGAGATACGTGAAAGACTGCAGTTTTTGAATAATGTAGGCTTAGAATATTTAAATTTGGCTAGAGAAAGTGGAACACTTTCGGGTGGAGAAGCTCAGAGAATACATTTAGCGACGCAAATAGGTTCTGGACTTACTGGAGTTTTATATGTGCTTGACGAGCCATCCATGGGTCTTCATCAAAGAGATAATAGTAAACTTTTAAAAACTCTAATAAAACTTAGAAATTTAGGTAATTCTTTAATTGTTGTTGAACATGATGAAGACACAATTAGGCTAGCAGATCATATAGTAGATTTGGGTCCGGGTGCTGGTGTGCATGGTGGTTATGTAGTGGCGGAAGGAAAATTGGAAGAAATATTGAGATCTGAAAACTCTTTGACTGGAAAGTATTTAAGAGGTGAGTTACGGATACAGATTCCTAAAAAGAGGAAACAACCTTCGGATAAGTGGCTTATAGTTGAAGGTGCAAAGCAATTCAATTTAAAAGATATAAGTGTGCGTGTTCCACTTGGAATTTTTGTTTGTGTTACTGGAGTTTCTGGTAGTGGTAAATCTACTTTGATACATGAAATAATATATAAAAATCTTGCATATAGGCTTTATAGATCAAAAGAAAAACCAGGAAAATTTAAAAGTATGTTCGGAATTGAAAATATAGATAAAGTTATAATTGTTGATCAGTCACCTATAGGGAGAACTCCGAGATCAAATCCTGTAACTTATACTGGTGCTTTTTCAATAATAAGAGGTTTGTTTGCACAAGTTCCAGAAGCGAAAGCTAGAGGTTATTGTCCTGGAAGGTTTTCTTTTAACTTAAAGGGTGGGAGATGTGAAAATTGTCAAGGCGATGGAACTTTGAAAATTGAAATGCAGTTTTTGCCAGACGTTTACGTAAAATGTGATGTTTGTGGAAAAAAGAGGTTTAACGAAGAAACTTTACAAATAAAATATAAAGGTAAAAATATTGACGAAGTTTTAAATATGACGGTTGAAGAAAGTGTAAAATTTTTTGAAAATATACCTGTACTTAAAAGAATATTATCAACGCTTAATGATGTTGGATTAGGGTATATAGTAATAGGACAACAAGCGACTACGCTTTCAGGTGGGGAAGCGCAAAGAGTTAAGCTTGCAACTGAACTTTCAAAGAGGGCTACTGGAAGAACAATGTATATTCTTGATGAACCAACCACTGGCTTACATTTTGCTGATACGGAAAAGCTTATTAATATACTACATAGACTTTCGTATCTAGGTAACACAGTGCTTGTTATAGAGCATAATCTTGATGTTATTAAAACTGCTGATTGGCTTATTGATTTAGGTCCTGATGGTGGTGAAAGAGGTGGTAAAGTTGTTGCGGAAGGATCTCCTGAGGACGTAATGAAAATTCAAAAATCTTTTACGGGTTGCTATTTGAAGGAATATATGAATCGTATTATGTATAGAGATATTGGAAGGTAAAATATTTTTGAATTTGGTGAAGTTATATTCAACGATTTTAATAGTTTAGAGAGAATCTTTTTATGAGCATATATTAATTTATAATTTTAGGATTGTTTTATATTTATGAGAATAGATTTTAAACAGGAACTTTTAAAGGATTTAAGTATACATAAAGAGGAAGTTTTTGCAAAGTATCAGGCAAAGGTTTTTCAAACCCAGAGAGAAGAGTATGGTGAAGGAGACTTTTTTTGGGGAATTCGAGTTCTAAATCAAAGATCCATAGCAGTAAAGTATTATAAATACATGTCTTTAAAAGACACCGAAGAACTGTTGCAGCATAATATTCATGAGGTGAGATTTATCACATTAATAATTTTAATTGAAATGTATAAAAAAGCCAATAATAGTTTAAGACTTAATATAATGCAAATGTATTTAAGAAATTTCAAATATATTAATAATTGGGACTTAGTTGATTTATCTGCTCCACGTATTCCGGGACACTACTGGTATGAAAGTTCTTTGAAAGATTTATGGAGGTATGCGCGGGATCAGGGAATCTTTGGAAAGAGAGAACAGCTATAGTTTCAACACTTTATTTTATAAAACATAGGAGATTTACGGAAACTTTAAACTTGTCAAAATTATTTCTGTCGCATGGACATGAGTTAATTCATAAAGCATTAGGTTGGATGCTTAGAGAAATAGGTAAAATAAGTCCAAAGTCGCTTATTTTATTTTTAGACTCATATTCTAGGCTTATGCCAAGAACAATGCTGAGATATTCAATTGAAGGATTATCTGATGAAGAAAGAAAGTATTATTTAAAAAAATAATGATAACAAAAGATTTAATTTTAAGAATTTTTTCAGCTGCAAATATTTTAAGGTGGAATGATCATATACGTCCACTTAATTTTTATGAACTTGATAAACAAGCTCATAAAATGATAATTGCTTATATCATTGCAAAATTTGAAGAAGAGGACGGCAGATTAATTGATTGGATGAAACTCATTGAGGGTGGAATTTTCGAATTTTTCCAGAGAATAATGCTTACGGATTTAAAACCTGAAATTTTTCATGAAATAATGTCAAAGAAAGAGAAGGAGTTAAACAAATGGGTCATAAAAAATTTAAGTGCTGATTTATCAGCTTTAAAAGAAAATTTCGATGAAAGGTGTACTAAATATCTTTTAGAGTCAGATTATGCGACGTATGAAAAGAGAATCCTGAAAGCGGCTCATTGTTTATCAACAAAATGGGAATTTGACATAATTTATCCTTGGAACTCAATGATTTATGATATAGAAAAAACAAAGCAAAAAATAGAACATAATGTTAGTGCTTTTTATGATTTTGTTGGCGTGAGAAAATTAATAGTAAATAAAAAGTATTATGGATTTTTAGATTTGTGTGGTCAGTTACGGTTTCAGCAAAGATGGTCACATGCTTTTAGAGTTCCAAAGACAAATGTATTAGGGCATATGCTTACCGTTGCAATATTTGCATACATATTGTCATTGGAGGTAGGGATTTCAGATAGAAGAAGATTTAATAATTTTTATTCTTCGTTATTCCATGATCTTCCCGAGATTTTAACTAAAGACATTATTAAACCTGTAAAAACTTCAATTTCTGGTCTTGAAGATATAATAAAACATTATGAAAAGAAACATATTAATGATAAAATACTTTCTTTGATTCCGTTAAACTGGCATTTAGAAATGCGGTATTTTATAGAAGATGAATTTTCAGATAAAATTATTGAAGGTAATAATATCAAAAAAGTTTACAATGTAGCGAATTTTAATAATAAATACAATGTTGTTGATGGAAGCTTAATTGAAGTATGTGACAAACTATGTGCTTATATTGAAGTTTCAATAGCATTGGATTATGGAATAAGGTCACCAATTCTAACCAAATCAAAAGAGACTCTTTATAATGAATATTCTAATATTAAAAAAGTTAATTTAGATTTTAAACAGTTGTTCAATTATTTTCACTAGATTTTTTTAAATAGTTATTAAAATGCTCTTCGGTTTTATTTCTCTTAAATAACTAGTCGAGCGTACTTGTGATTTCATTTCTTATTTTATCATTCAGTTCAGCTTCCAAATTATCAGAATTGTGTTTATTAACATTACAGAATTTTCTTGTAATAGTGTGTTGCCTAAGAAAGTTTCTCATCTGAATATGAGTGGAAATTGCCATGATCTTTGATAAAACTTGCCGTTAGTCTTCCACTAGCGAGTATTTAGATAAAAGTGGCAATTAGTAGAATAAAGTAATCTTCTCTATGATATTTTTTGTTACAATTATTTTGGCTTATTATTATCATCAATTTTCCAAAGAGCAAAAACAAAATAAAGAAAAGCAATAATGTTTTTCTCGCCTTTTTGATTTTTATCATCATCTTTTACTAATGTAAAGAAAAAGAAGTACTCCCCATATTTTTTAATGATATGTTAATCTTATTTTGGCAAATCTTTTATCCACAAGATCAATTTTCTTCTTTTCTTGTCTATTAACTTTTTTCATATCTTCCAATTTATTAACTTCATCATTAAAATAACTATTAAGCGATTTCAGTAATTCCCAGCCTTGATAATTACCTGTGAATTATATAATGAGTAGTGTAAAAAGTTTTCCTTATCGGTTTTATGTTAGAGTAACAGAAATAATGACCTCATCAAAATAAAAATATTCCTGGTTTTATTCAGAATTTAAAAATCTGTTAAACTAACAAAAATTTGATTTAATTTCTGGATTGATGCTGAGGAGGGGATTCGAACCCCCACCATCCTTTCGGAGACAGGCTTCTGAGACCTGTGTGTCTACCATTCCACCACCCCAGCTTTAAGTAATTTTATAAATTATTAAGATGCTTTATTTTTCTGACTATATGTTATAAAATTCGTACTTGTAAGTGAATACTTTATAATTGAAAAAGGTATGAGTATGAATAGTTTTATTGAATTTAAAAAAGTTTCTGTTATACGTAGTGCTAGAAAAATTTTGGATGATATTAATCTTGAAATAGATTCTGATGAAAATGTTGCGATAATAGGTCCAAACGGTTCTGGGAAATCTGTTTTTATAAAGCTTTTAACTGGCAAATTTTACCCATCTTACACTGGAGATAATACAGTTTGTAGATTGTTTGGATTTGAAAGATGGAACATACACAATTTACGTAGCATGCTTGGAATAGTAACAAACGAATTACAATATGATTTTCATAATAGTAGGAGTAGGATAACAGGCTTTGATACTGTTTTATCTGGTTTCTTTTCTAGTATCGGTATATTTAGTAATCATGTTGTTACGAAGGAGATGACTAAAAAAGCTAAAGATATTATTGGATTTTTGGGAGTAGATGCTTTAGAAGATAAAAAACTTGAAATTATGTCATCTGGTGAGGCACGAATATTTTTGATTGCAAGAGCTCTTGTAAATAATCCGAAAGTTTTAATTTTAGATGAACCATCAAATAGTTTAGATGTTGCGTCATTTATAAAACTTTATAATATAATGAGAAAGATTTTGTCTTATGGAACCAAAATAATACTTGTGACTCATTTGGTGTCTGATATTATTCCAGAAATGAATAGATTTATATTTTTTAAAGATGGAAAAGTGTTTGCTGATGGAAAACGTGCTGAAATCTTTAATAGTGACAAACTCTCTTCTCTTTTTGAACTAAAAGTGAAACTACATGAAAGTAACGATTTATGTAGTATTACAATATTGTAAGATTAATTTTTTTTGCTTTGAATTGCTGTGAAGATAGAAAGAGCAAAATAAAACTATGTTTTAAAAGGCGTAAGTTCAATAGTGTCAATGAAAACAAATTCCTATGTCAAATATTTGTATGTGAAGTGGTTGTTTTTATTAATCTTTAGTATTTTAAATGTTGATTAAGTTAGAGGTTTATCTATGTGAAAAGATTTATAAAATATATCCTTGTAAGTTTAAGTTTTTTATTTTTTATTGTGGCATTATTATTCCTTCACAATCAATTAAAAAACATGAGCTATAGCGAGATTATAAACGCCTTAAAAACTCTTCCTTGTAATAGAATAATAGTGGTTTTGTTTTTATCATTACTGTATTATCTAATTTTAGGTGGATACGATATCATAGCGTTTAAATACATAAATCCAAAAATTTCGCTAAAAACTAAGGATATAATATTCACATGTTTTATAAGCAATATTTTGGGAAATAATACTGGATATTCAATGCTTTTTGGTGGATCAATACGTTATAGACTTTACTCATTGTACAATGTTTCAATAACTGATGTTACAAAAGTTCTTCTTTTTTCTTCAGCAACGATTTGGACTGGACTTTTGTTAGTTGGAGGATTTGTTTTTGCTTTTGCGCCTATTTCACTAAAAGGAATTGTTGATTTTAGTTTTTCTGTTAGAACAATAGGGTTGTTTTTTATTGCAATTTTAGTTTCGTATATTTTGTTGAGTATATTGTGTTTAAAGCCTATAAAATTATTTAAATGGACTCTGACTTTCCCAAATATTAAAATTGTTTCTTTGCAAATTTTAGTTGCTACATGTGATTGGTTTATTGCTTCTTTTGTTCTTTACGCTCTTATGCCAATTGGAGAGATATCATATTTTACTTTACTTAAGATTTTTCTCATATCTCAGTTACTGGGGATTATAAGTCAAACACCTGGTGGAGTAGTAATTTTTGAGGCCTCTATTACTTCACTACTTCCAAATTCTTTGAATAGTCCGGAGGTCATAGGTGGATTGTTAGCTTATAGAGCAATATTCTATTTTTTCCCACTCTTGATAGCACTTGGTTTATTAGCTTCTTTTGAGATAATTATTTTCACAAAAAAATTTAAAAAAACAACAAAAATTTTTGGCAGAACTGTTTCTTCATTTATAGTTCAAGTTATTGCGTTTTCGTCATTTTTTACCAGTATGATTGCTATATTTTTAACATCGACACCTTTTAATGTGAATCGGTTAAAGTTTATACTAGGCTTACTTCCGAGGTGGATAGCGGATCTATCACATTTTCTATTAAGTATTGTGACGTTGGGATTGCTTTTTATTTCAAGAGCTTTGCAACTTAGAATTAAAAGTGCATGGAAATTCGCTTGTATTTTAATAAATTTTGCTATTGTTCTTGTAGTTATTACTGGTGAATCGTATTTTGTTCTTTTATGTCTTGTATTGTTATTAATTGCGCTTTTAACTTCAAAAAAGTATTTTTACAGAAATATTTCAATTTTAAATACAGCATTCAGTGTATGGTGGTTTAATGCTGTTATTGTAGTTTTTATTTTATCAATATGGATAGGATTTTTCGTAAACAAACAGACTGTTTCCCATTGGACGCGTTTAAACGTATTGCTTGAAAATATATTAAGTAATACTACGGATCCTGCGAGATTTTTAAGGTCAAGTATTGGTATGGGTATTATAATTTTTATAGTTATTTTAGAACAAATATCAAGGAGTTTCTTAAAAAAAACTGTTTTATTCACGAGTGACGAGATAAAAAATATAATTGATTTTTCAGATTATACGTATTCATTTAATGCACTGTCTTGTGATAAAAATTATTTTGTGAATGACAAAAAAAATGCATTTATTATGTATGCAAAATCAAAAAATAGTTGGATTGCTTTAGGTGATCCTGTTGGCGGATATGATGATAAGAACAAAAACGAGCTATTATGGAGGTTTAAGGAAATCGCAGATAGCGCTTCAGCAAGACTTGCTTTTATAGGTGTGGATCATAGATATGTGCAAATCTATAATGACATAGGACTCGATACCTTTAAAATAGGACAGGAGGCAAAAATTTCTTTAAAAGCTTTTGATAAAGAATCAGAACGTTTTAGGTATTTTTGTTATATAGAAAAAAATATTGAAAATGCTGGATTTAAGTATAGAGTGTTGAAAGCTGAAAATTTTGAAATGTATAAAAATATATTTTCTCATATAAACAATGAGTGGAGAAAAAATATGAACTATGTTGATAGAAAATTTGTACCAGGTAAGTATGATGAATCTTATATGAGGGATATGGATTTTGCAATAGTTGAAAAACATAATGAAATTTATGCCTTTTCTGTGATTACAAAAACTAAAAACAAAAATGAATTATCTTCTGGGATTATAAGGTATACGAAATGTAATAAAAATATTTTTACCTATATGATATTTAAAAATATTTTGTGGGCTAAAGAAAATGGATATAAAATGTTTGATTTAGGGCTTGCTTATTTCCCATCAATAGAAAGTGGAGATGTGGTAATAAAATATTTTGCAAAAATGTTCATGTTTGCTGAACATTTCAATTATAATCTTTCATCTTTGAGAGAATTTAAAGATAGGTTTTGCCCAATGTGGTATAACAAATATATCGCTATTTATCCAACAAAACAAATTAATGTGTTTATTAGAAATTTTATAATACTAATCTCTCCTTCTGTAAAATTTTCAGCGAGAGATATTTCTTTGTAAGGCTTTAAAGTATGAAAGCTTGGGATATTTTTTATAAAAACATTTTTCAAAATGATTTTGTTGTAGCGAAAGATAAAATTGTTTTAGCAATTTCAGGAGGAATGGATTCTGTTTGTATGTTGCATATGTTTTGGCGTCTTGCAAAGAAAATAAATATCGATTTTTTAGTAGTAAATTTTAACCATAATTTAAGGAAAGAATCTTCAAATGAAGCAAACGTTGTAAAAAATTTGTCATTAAAGCTTGGAATTATGTGTTTTGTTGAGAAAATAGATGTGAAAAAGCATTCAAAAATTCATTCTGTTTCAATTGAAACAGCTGGGAGGGAATTAAGATATTTAAGTCTTGAAAAAATTGCAAGTGAGTATAAATATAATAAGATTGCTACTGCGCATAATGCAAACGATAATGCTGAAACTGTACTTATGTGGCTTTTGAGAGGGACTGGGAATTTTATAGGCATACCTCAGAAAAGAGAATTGAAAAGGAGCATTGTCATAATACGACCATTGCTTCCGATCAAAAGAAAATTTATAGAAGAATATGTTAAGAGTCATGATCTTCAATTCTGTGTTGATAGGTCTAATTTTTCAGATGTGTATACAAGAAATAAAATAAGGTTATCACTTATACCTGCTTTTGAAATGATAAATCCTATGTTTGTGGAACATATTTTTGACTTAAGTTGCATACAAAATAGAGAAAATGCATATTTAAATGAAATTTCAATTGGTTTCTTGAGTAAATGTGTAAAATTGGGTAAAAGTCGAATTTTGCTTGATTTGGCAATGTTTTTACAGTATAATAAGGCCATACAATTTAGAATTCTAAAAAACGTATTGCCTCAATGTAAATATAATTCATATATTAACTTTATAATGTATAAGATTTTGTCATCAGATAAAACTACTTTTAAGTTATCTTCTGATTGGATTTTTAAAATGACTTCTAAGAAAGTTTATTTTATTAAGAGTAGGAATTTATAAAGAAAGGAGTAAATATATGAATGTTCTTTTTTCTGAAAAGTTAATACGGAAAAGAGTTACTGAAATTGCAGATCAAATATCATCTGACTATAAAGATAGGGAAGTATTGATTATTGGAGTTTTAAATGGTAGTTTTATTTTTTGTGCCGATATAGTGCGTAATTTGGTGAATATGAAATTTAAGATGGATTTTATTTCGTTAAGTTCATATTCGGGTATGCGTTCAACAAAAAAAATAGAAGTGGTTTCAAAATTTAAAGAAAATGTTAGTGGTAGAGACGTACTTATATTAGATGATATTATTGAGACTGGTATGACCTTAGATTTTATAACTAAAGAAGTTATTTCAAAAAAACCTAAAAGTGTTAGGACGTGTGTTTTGATTGATAAGAGATGTATGCGTAAAAAAGATGTATCTATTGAATATGTTTGTTTGGAAATGGCTGCAAATATGGGTGACGATTTTGTTGTGGGCTACGGGTTAGATTATAATGGATGTTTCAGAGGATTGCCTTATATATGTAAATTAAAGGAGTTTGTTAGATGACAAAGAAAAATCCATGGTTTTTATTTTTCTGGATAATGTTATTTATTGTTATATTTATGATTTTTAATACTATTAAACAAAGACCACAAGATCTTGAACTTGAATACTCTCAGTTTAAACAGTGTATAAGATCAGGAAGTATATCAAAGGTTTTAGTCGGTCCAGAATTTATTAGAGGATATTTTAAAGATGGTAATGGAATTTTGAAAAAGTTTAGAACTATTCCTATGTCCGATCCTAATCTTGTAAGGGATATGGAGGATAATAAAGTACTTGAATTCTCGGCTACGACTAAAAATGATTGGATTGGTCCTTTGTTGTTAAACTGGGGACCTATAATTCTTATACTTCTGTTTTGGTTTTGGATGTTGCGAGGCATGAGTGGTGGCAATAAGCGGGCTATTTCTTTTGGGAAAGCAAAGGCAAAACTTGCTGGAAAGAATAGTGTTGTAAGAAAAATTACTTTTAAAGATGTTGCGGGTTGCGGTGAAGCTAAAGAAGAACTTAAAGAAATAATAGAGTTTTTGAAAAATCCATCAAAATTTAAAAAACTTGGAGGTAAGATTCCTAAAGGTGTTTTACTTTTTGGATCACCTGGGACAGGGAAGACGCTACTTGCAAAAGCCGTTGCGGGTGAAGCTGCTGTACCATTTTTTTCTTCAAGTGGTTCAGAATTTGTTGAAATGTTTGTAGGTGTTGGTGCTTCAAGAGTTAGAGATCTGTTTGAACAAGGTAGAAAGTCCGCACCATGTTTGTTGTTTATAGATGAAATTGATGCTGTAGGTAGGCACAGGTTTGCAGGTATAGGTGGTGGACATGATGAAAGAGAGCAAACACTGAATCAACTTCTTGTTGAGATGGATGGTTTTGAAACTAAAGAAGGTGTGATTTTAATTGCTGCAACAAATAGACCAGATGTTTTAGATCCTGCACTTTTAAGACCTGGAAGATTTGATAGACAAGTGGTAGTTACAAGTCCTGATCTTAAAGATAGGGAAGAAATACTTAATGTGCATTCACGAAAAGTAAAACTCGGACGTGATATAAACTTAAATGTTATTGCAAGGAGGACTCCAGGTTTTGTTGGTGCAGATCTTGCAAATCTTGTAAATGAAGCTGCTCTTCTTGCTGCCAGGAATAATCAAGAAGCTGTGAACATGAAAAATATGGAAGAAGCAATAGACAGGGTTATTGCTGGTCCTCAGAGAAAGTCTCGTTTAATGTCTGACAAGGAAAGACAAATTATTGCTTATCATGAAGCAGGGCACGCTCTTGTTGCGAAGTTTATGCCGACAGCAGATCCTGTTCATAAAGTTTCAATAATCCCTCGAGGAATTGCTTTAGGATATACGCTTCAACTGCCAGAAGAAGATAAATACTTATCTTCTAAAGCTGAATTGTCGGATAATCTTGCAATATATATTGGTGGCCGCGTTGCTGAGGAGCTTGTGTTTTCAGAGATTACTACAGGTGCTCGAGATGATATATCTAAAGCTACTAATATAGCTATGAAAATGGTTACAGAATTTGGTATGAGTGATAAAATAGGTCCTATATCTCTGAAAGGCCCAGAGGAAGAGGTATTTTTGGGGAGAGATATTTCAAGAGATGTAAGGCATTCTGGAAAAATTTCTGAGCTTGTAGATGAAGAAGTTAAAAATATTATAGATATTGCAAAAAGTAGAGCTTCAAAGATTCTAAAAGAAAATATGAACATTTTGAATAGGGTTGTGGGTTATCTTTTGGAAAGAGAAAACTTGAGTGGTGAGGATATAGATAAAATAATAAAGAGAGAAGAATTAGTTTCTTTGTCTGAAAATACTTTGAACAATAATAATAATAAGAATAATATAGTTGAGAAAAAAGTTATAGACGACCAGGTTTTAGAAGGTGAAAACGTTTAACTTTGATAGAGAAAAAGCTCAGAAAGCTATAAAACTTTTACTTGAATCTTTTGGTGAAGATTTGAAGAGGGAGGGTCTTAAACATACTCCTGAGAGAGTTGCAGATTTTTATAAAGAAGTTCTATCAGGTAGTGAGATCGACCCTTCAAAGTTTATTCCAGTGCATTACTCAACTGAAAATCATGAGGAAATAATTTTGGTCAAAG
The DNA here is from genome assembly GCA_031282525.1 of Candidatus Endomicrobiellum basalitermitum. Lineage (GTDB taxonomy): Bacteria > Elusimicrobiota > Endomicrobiia > Endomicrobiales > Endomicrobiaceae > Endomicrobiellum > Endomicrobiellum basalitermitum. Next base: position 148,847 of record JAITDN010000001.1, read on the forward strand.
ATATTTCCTTTTATTCTATATGTGAGCATCATTTACTTCCTTTTTTTGGTCGGATGAATGTAGCGTATATACCTAAAAAAGACAGAATAATTGGTGTGTCAAAAATTATAAAACTTGTTGAAGTTTTTACAAGTAGATTACAGCTTCAGGAGAGACTTATAAAAGATATTGCAGATACCTTAATGCAGTGCGTAAAGCCACATGGAGTTATGGTTGTTATTGAAGCAGAACATTTATGTATGACCATGAGAGGTGTTAAGAAACCTGGTTCAAAGGTTGTTACTTCTGCTATACGTGGTATATTTTTAAAAGATGTAAGGACTCGTTCTGAGGCGATGTCACTATTAAAGGTGTGAAAAAAATAATGTTCGATTTTTTAGAGAATATATATTCATTACAGCGTAGAGTTAATCTTATAAAGCTACTATAAATTTGAATGATTATAAGAAAAGCAACTATTAATAACATTAGTGATGCTTTAAGGCTTGTGAAAAGTGTTGGCTGTAGCTTTAGTGTACATAAATCACTTGCAGAAAAGGGGTATATTAAACCGATAATTATTGAAAAAATAGATAATAGAGCAGCAAATGTTTTGAAACAAGAAGCTATTTCTGTCGGAGCAGATTCTATAGTAAGTGAGGACGTTAGTAAGTTTAGGTACGGTACATCAAATACAATTTTGTTTGCTACTATAAATCAGACTAAAAAATTAATAAATAAGCTTAAATTGCAATTGTTTGGGTTAAAAGAAGTTGCTTTTGAGCTTGACAAGATATTAAGTGAAAAAAAAGTTTTTAAATACGGTAATAAATATCTTGACTTATCCAGTCCTGTTGTTATGGGCATTATAAATATGGATCCTAATTCTTTTTCAGGTGATGGGCTTACGGATTCTAATAAAGCACTTAGACAAGCTATTAACTTTGAAAAATTCGGTGCTAAGATAATAGATATAGGTGCAGAGTCTTCTAGACCAGGGGTTGAACCCATTGATGCAAAAACAGAAATAAAGAGATTACTCCCTTCTCTTAGGAAAATAAGGAAAGATATTCGTATTCCTATTTCTGTGGATACTTATAAGTACGAGACGGCAAAGGCAGCTCTTGATGAAGGTGCGGATATAATAAATGATATTTTTGCTTTGAGAAAAGGTGGAGGAAAGCTAGCAAAACTTGTTGCGGATACTAAGGTTGGTTTAATACTTATGCATATGAAAGGTGTGCCTAGAAATATGCAGATATCTCCATGTTATAAAAATTGTACGTCTGAGGTGTATAAATTTCTTATGGAGCGTAAAAAGTATGCAATTAGTTTTGGTATAGCTGAAGAGTGCGTTGCAATTGATCCGGGTCCTGGTTTTGGAAAGAATTTAGAACACAATTTTGAATTGATAAAAAATATGAATGTTTTTTCAAATCTTGGAGTAGTTGTAGGTGCAGTATCGAGGAAAAAATTTATAAAAACCCTTACTGAAGATACAGATAAAACGGCTTTTATTGTTACAAATTTTCTTACAGCACTTTCAGGTGCTGATATTCTGAGGGTTCATGATGTAAAAGAAACAGTGAATGTTTTAAAAATAGTTGAAATTTTCCAGAGATTATAATGGAAACTATATTTAAATATGTAAGTCTAGATAATATTTGTAAATTAATTACACCATATTTAAAGTTTTTATTAAATGTTTACAATAAGTAGTATATAGCCAGTTTTCTTGATGTTATTGTACTTGCAATAGTATTTTACAGGATCATTCTTGTTATTAAAAAAACTAGGGTGATATAGTATAGATAATCTTTGGTATATTTATAATTTTGTTTTTTACGATAATTGCAAAATTTTTACGCTTAAAAGCACTATTGTGGATTTTGGAAAGTTTTTGGCTTGCTGCAGTCATCATCTTTTCCGTTGTATTTCAAGTTGAAATTAGAAATGTATTAGCTCAAATTGGTGGACAAATTTATGGATTTAGGTTAAAAGTTAAGGATTCTTATATAACTGAGATTATAGAAGCTGTAAAAGATTTAAGTATGTCTTCTATCAGGTGGGATTATATCAATAGAGAATGAAATAGGTTTGAAAAACTTTACGGAGACTGAGATATCTTTAAACGCAAATATTTCAAAAGAATTGTTGCTTTCAATTTTTAAGAATAAATCTCTGCTCCTTTGCATGATGGAGCTGTAATAATATTTAATGATAAAATTTCTGCTGATGGATGTTTGCTTCCCTTGAGTCATACCAATATAAAAATGTTTGGGACAAGACATAGAGCGGCACTTGGTTTGAGTGAATTAACGGATGCAATTACAATCGTTATTTCTGAAGAAACCGGGCAAATAGCTGTTGCTTATAAAAGGGGAAGTTAAAAACAAATATATCACTTTTAGAACTTAAAGGAATAATTAGAAGCAATGGTGAATCTTTAAAATAAAAATGAAAAAATTATGTGCAAAAATAAGAAAAGATTGGATTTTTAAACTGTTTGCTTTAGGAGTTGCTTTTTTAGTTTGATTGATAAACAATATGAAATAATTTATTAAATACGTTACCTCTTTTAATAGGAAATCTAATATAAAAAAAAGTAAAAGAGAAGGAGAGGGGTCGATTTAATATAATAAGATGACAAAGCTTGGAGTAAGTATAGATTATGTAGCTACAATAAGGCGGGCGAGAAGAGAAGGCTTCCCTTCATTTATTGAAGCGGCAGAAGTTTGTGGAAAGAACGGAGCGGATAGTATAACTGTACATTTGAGGGAAGATAGACGACATATTCAAGATAAAGATGTTTATGATTTGAAAAATTCTATTAACACGAAATTGAATCTTGAAATGGCTTCGAATGAAGAAATGGTCAGAATAGCATTAGATGTAAAGCCAGATTTTGTATGCCTATTGCCTGAAAAAAGGCAAGAACTTACTACAGAAGACGGTCTTTGATGTCAAAAAGCATAAGGCTGAGCTTTTGAATATTGTTGGTAGACTTAAAAAACTGGAATTGTTGTAAGTGTATTTATTAATGCAGATATAGGACAAGTTTTAGCATGTAGTGATATAAAAGCTGATACGGTAGAGCTACACACAGGACAATACGCAAAATTTTTTAGAGAAACCGGCATTAAACAGGGTTGAATTTAAAGAAGAGATCAAAAAGATTTCTGAAGCTTCACAAGTGGCAGTAAAAGAAGGGCTTTTGGTAAATGCTGGACATGGGCTAGATTATGATAATATAAAACAATTCTGTAGGATTTCTGGTGTAAATGAATTTAATATAGGCTTTTCAATCATTGCAAAATCCATATTTATAGGTCTTGAAATGGCTGTAAAAAATATGAAAGAACTTATTAGTGAGAGTTAAAATATGTGTGGGATTGTTGGATACATAGGAAAGAGAAATAGTGTAGATGTAATATTAAATGGTTTAAGAAAACTTGAATATAGGGGATATGACTCTTCTGGTATCGCTGTCATTGTCGATAAAAAGTTACATGTAAGAAAAAAAGTGGGTAGACTTTATAATCTAAGATCGGATATTTTGAAAGATCCTATAACTGCGAATATAGGACTTGGGCATACTCGTTGGGCAACACATGGTAAACCATCTAAAAAAAATGCTCATCCACATATGGATTCTACAAAAAGTATAGTTATTGTTCACAATGGTATAATAGAAAATTATATTAAATTACGAAATGAACTTTTAAAATGCGGTCAGGAATTTGAATCTGAGACTGACAGTGAAGTGATAGTACATCTTATAAAGAGAAATTATAAAAATAGTTTATTTCATGCTGTTCAAGAAACTTTGAGTGAAATTAAAGGTTCTTATGCGTTTGGGCTATTGTGTAAATATGAGCCTAATAAGATGGTGTTTGCAAGGCAGGATGCTCCTTTGGTTATAGGTATTGGTAAAGGTGAAAATTTTGTAGCTTCTGATGTTACAGCTTTACTTCCTTACACTCGTAATATGGTTTTTCTTGAGGATGGGGATATCGCTGAAATTACAGCAGAGAAAGTAATTATAAAGGATATTGGAAACAATATAAAAAATAGAGAAATAAAGAGCATACAGTGGAATGCTGCTCAAGCTGAGAAAGATGGCTATAGGCATTTTATGTTGAAGGAGATATTCGAGCAACCTCGTACGATAGAAGAAACTTTCAGAAGTAGAATTTACCCGAACGAGGGTAGAATTTATATTGAGGAAATTGGATTCAAAGATGAAGATATTAAAAATATATCAAGCATTCATGTTGTAGCTTGTGGAACATCATATCATGCGGGATTAGTATCTAAATTTTTATTTGAGAATTTTACAGGAATACCGACTGAGGTTGGTATTGCTTCAGAGTTTAGGTATGGAAATTCTATCCTAAATGAAAAAAAAATGGTTATAATTATTTCGCAATCTGGCGAAACTGCAGATACTTTAGCAGCTTTAAAGCTCGCAAAAAGTAAAAATTGTCGAACACTTGCATTGTGTAATGTTGTAGGTTCGAGTGTTAGTCGTGAAGCTGAACGCATAATTTATACCCATTGTGGGCCTGAAATAGGTGTGGCATCAACAAAAGCTTTTACAAGTCAGCTTACTATCCTTTATATGCTTGCATTTGATTGGGCTAATAAAAGAGGAAACCTTCCAAAGGAAAAATTAAAAGAATATTTAAATGAATTGTGGGAAATTCCATTAAAGATCGGCGAGTTTTTGAAGAATATCGAGTTGCTTCAAGATATTGCAAAAGTATTTGTAAATAAAAGAGATTTTTTATATTTGGGTAGACATGTGAATTATCCTATTGCGCTAGAAGGGGCATTGAAACTGAAAGAGATTTCATATATTCATGCTGAAGGTTATGCTGCTGGTGAAATGAAACACGGTCCAATAGCTTTAATTGATAAGTCTATGCCTATAGTTGCAATAGCTGTTAAAGGTAGAGTTTATGAAAAGATGATTTCAAATATAGAAGAGGCTAAGTCTAGAGGTGGAATTATTATAGCTTTGGCAAGTGAATATGATGAAGAAATTGTAACTAAAAGCGACTATATAATTTATGTGCCTAAAGTCAATGAGTTTATGTCTCCACTCGTAACAGTAGTTCCATTACAACTTTTAGCTTATTATATTGCAGTTCTTCTTGGCTGTAATGTGGATCAGCCAAGAAATCTTGCTAAGTCTGTTACAGTCGAATAATTTTATTGTGTTTTGTCTTTTTTTTGTTTTGATAAAGTTTAAGGAATGGAAATGAATATAGGTGTTGATATTGAGGAAATTGAGAAATTTGCGGAATGTATGAAAGACAAAAAATATTTGGAGAGAATTTTTTCAGATGAAGAAATATCTTATTCAATTTCTAGAAAGAATTCTTTACAGCATTTAGCTGCTCGTTTTGCAGCCAAAGAAGCTGTTTGGAAAGCATTAAGCTCTAAAAATAAGAAGTTTATGATTACTGATATCTCAATTAAAAATAATAAAGTTGGTAAGCCTAATGTCTATATTAAAAATAAGAGATATAAAAAAATAGATATTTCATTGTCTCATACTAGTAAATATGTTGTTGCATTTGCGATTGTTTTTTAAAGCATTTTATGAGAAAAAAAGAAATTAGAAGTTTTGTTTTAAAGTTAAAAAGAGATTCTGATAGTTATAAGTACAACTATGGTCATGTTTTAGTAATTGCAGGATCTAAAACTATGCCAGGTGCAGGCGCTTTGTGTTGTTTAGGGGCGTTACGTTCCGGGGCAGGATTGGTAACTTACGCTGTCAAAGATGATTTTTTAAATCAAGCTTGTTCAGTCTCAAAACCTGAAATAATGTTTTTTTTATATAAAACAGTAACAGAAATTTTTGATTTTATTAGTTGTAGAAAAATTTCGTCCATTGTTATAGGTCCTGGTTTAAAAACAGATTTTAATGTAATGTACGATTTTATTAAAGAAATTATTTGTTCGGTTGATGTTCCGGTTGTTTTAGATGCTTCGGGTCTTGCTTGTTTTAATAATATTTCAAGCGAATTTAAAAATATAAAAGCTAAACTTATAATAACGCCACATTTGGGTGAGTTTGCTAAACTTTTAGATATGGATAGTGCTGAGATAAAAAGTAATGGAGAGAAAATAGTTACAGATTTTGCCAAAGAAAATTCTCTTATTTGTGTCCTTAAAGGTAATAATACTATTGTGTCTTCCGGTGAAAAAACATACATAAATAATACTGGTACTCCTGCAATGGCTACTGCTGGTAGTGGTGACATTTTAAGCGGAATAATATCCTCTTTTGTAAATGTTATAGATGATACATTTGAAGCTGTAAAATTTGCAGTTTTTGTACATGGGCTTGCTGGTGAATTTGTCGAAAAATATAAAGGTGCTACGGGTGTTATTGCAAGTGATATTGCTGAAAGTGTCTGTTATACTATTAAACATTTAGAGTGGGAGTGAATATTATACTGCAGATTTTATTGAGCCTGAGCTTGGGGAATTAAAAATATCACATGAATGTGTAGGAGAAACTGGAGGTATGGACACATTAAAGAGTGGTGTTTCTTGAAAAAATAGTTTTGTGAGAAATATAGATGCTTTAACCTCGTTTGTGTGAGGTCAATAGAAGAATTCTACTGAGAAAACAATCTTGGAATATTGGGAAGCCTTCTATGGGACGATGAAGATTTTTTAGAGTATTTAAATTAGTATCTGGCAACTTCTCTTTATGCATATAGGTTTTTAAAGGATGAACATACCTCATATCCGTGGCATCATAGTAATTTTAATATTGAGAAGACGCTTTACCGAAAGTTGCATATACCTTAGAACAATTTTTAAAATAAGATTTATTGATTTTTATATTATTTAAGTGTGAATTCTATTAAATTTTAGCAGTTTTTGTTATCTCTATTTCAAAGATACCTTTTTTAAAAGACTGTGATGAATATTGGTTGTGGTTAGTGTGTATAGTTGTATTTAGGCATTTAGGTGTAGAATAAGTTGCTGAGTTATTATTTCTAGATTGCTGGATTTCAACTTTGATGTAATTGTCAGTAAGAGCTTTATGTTCCCCAATTTTTACGGCATTTCTTTTTGTACCTATATTTTTTCTTAAAAATATTTTTCTTTTTTCAGAGTCTATTTCAAATAATTCTTTTGATCTGTTTTTGATTTCATTTATAGGAACTTTGTTTTTAATTGCTGAAGCTTTTGTGCCTTCCCTATCAGAATATCTGAATATATGTAGTCCTGCAAATAAAATTCGTTTTATGATATCACATGTTGCTTTATGATGTTCTTTAGTTTCATTTGGAAATCCGGTGATGATATCTGTAGTAAGTGCAAGATCTGGCAAAATTTGCATTATTTTATTTATTTTTTTTTCAAACTTTTTTGATGAATATTTTCTGTTCATTTGTTTTAATATCTCGTCACTACCTGATTGCAATGGAATATGTAAATGACGACATATCTTTCCCGGATTTACTCTGATAAGTTCGATTAATTTATTACCAATTTCATTTAATTCAATAGATGAAATTCGTATTCTAAAATTTAAAGGGATTTTTATTATTTTTTCAATAAGTTCTGACAGTTCTGTTTTTGACAATTCACTTCTGTATTTTCCTATGTTTATCCCAGTAATAACTATTTCAGAGTAGCCATGTTTTACAAAATTTTCAATTTCCGATATGACTTCTTTTTCGGGTTTACTCCATAAGATATTTCTTACATATGGGACTATACAATAACTGCAAAAATTATTGCAACCATCTTGGATTTTCAGAAATGCTCTTGAATGTCTATCAAAACCTGAAACTGTTTGGTTTTTAGGATTGATAAAAAGTTTTTTTTTGTCTGTTATTATTTCTATATTATGATGATCAGATGAGAGTTCTTTAATATAATTATTTCTGTTTTTTACAATACATCCGGTTAATATTATTTTTGGTTTTTGAGGTAATTTTATTGTTTTTCTTAAAAAATACTCACATTCTTTGTCGGTTTTTGCAGTTATGGTACAGAAATTAAAAATAATAATATTGGCTTCTTCAGGATTTTTTGTATATATGAGATTGTCGTTTTTAAATTTTTCAGAAATAAGTTGCGATTCATATTGATTTACTTTACAACCAAAAGTATATATATGATATTTTTTCATTTAAAAATTCTGGAATAGTTTAAGGTTAGAGCAGTCGCAACAATTGCAGCAGTTTCTACTCTCAATATGTTCTCTCCAAGTGTGACAGTTTGTATACCTAGAGATTTAGCAAATTCTATTTCTTCATTTTCAAAGCCACCTTCTGGCCCTATAAATATGTTTATTCCATTATATTTTAATTTTTCTTTAAAAATGTTATTGACAAAAGTTTTATTTTCACTGTTGTTTTCATTTTCCCATAGTAAAATGCTTATAAGATTTTTTTCTATTATGGCATTTTCGCAGGCGCTTTTAAAATCTGTAGATTCATTTATTTTTACAATATCATTTCTTCTACATTGTGAGCTTGCAGTGATAGCTATTTTTTTATATCGTTTTAACTTGTTTTTTGAAAAAATAATATTTGTGCTTCTTTTAGCACTAATGAGTATAATTTCTGAAACTCCTATTTCAACACATTTTTCTATTAGCCATTCGAATCTATTAGTTTTAGATATTGAAACATAAAGTTTTACTATAAACCAGGGTATTTTATATGAGGAAGATAAGATGTTTCCCATAATCAGATTTTTATTTATATAGTTAATTTTTGCTTTGTAAGAATTTCCAATTCCATCAAAAATCATTATTTCATCGTTAAGTTTAAATCGGCGTACATTATATATATAATGTAATTGTTCGTCCATGTCCGTAATAGTAAAAGTAGTTTTTTCTATATTTTCAGGTTTTACATAAAAATGTGTCATAAAAATTTCCTATATATTCTTATTATATATGATCAAGGTGAGTGAAATTAATCTAGAAGTTACGATACAAAACTTTAAAAGAGAGATCATTGTTTTTAATGTCAGCTTTTTTGATGGTAATAATGTCTTCTTTTTTTAATATTAAACTATATTATAATTAAATTTAGTAAAGTATCTATTTGGAATATGTATAAAGTACTATAATTTTATTATATAATATAATGTGAGTGTATAGTGTTTAGTTGGCCATATTTATAATACACGGTAATAAATATGGGGGGTTATGAGTTATATATACTAAAAATTAATTGTAATATAGCATTATTTTATCTGTGAAAATAAAGAAAGCTGATATTCTTATGTGAGGCTGAGTGTTATTTGTTATAATTAATAGAGTGTTAAAGTTTGTGTGGATGTATGGTATGTTTTAGATGGTGGGGGGGTGTGGCAGAGCGGTTTAATGCACCAGACTGTAAATCTGGCGGGCTTGCCCTTCGGTGGTTCGAATCCATCCGCCCCCAATTGGTGTAAATATATGACTGTTTTTATATATTATATAGTGTGCGGGAGTAGCACAATGGTAGTGCCTCAGCCTTCCAAGTTGGTCATGCGGGTTCGATTCCCGTCTCCCGCTTTAGAAAGTTTATTGGAAGTATATTTTCCGAGAATCCGCCGAGGTGGCTCAGTGGTAGAGCACCTTCTTGGTAAGGAGGTGGTCGCGGGTTCGATTCCCGTCCTCGGCTATATATAATTTTGGAATTATTATAAATTGATTAATATATAAAGATATAAATTAGTAAGGAATGAGTTAGATAGTGATATAAAGGAAAGGAATAAGTAGAAAAAAAGGTGAGGTGATAGGGAATGGGAAAGGAGAGGTTTGACAGGAGTAAAC
>JAITDN010000004.1 GCA_031282525.1 Candidatus Endomicrobiellum basalitermitum
TTTTCGTGCATATGCCACATAAGCATTTACAACGCCAGGATCAAATCCAGCACCTAAAATCGCAGTTATTTTATCTTTGCAACGATCTCTGCGTTTCCACTCATAGTTTGCATACCATGGAGGATCTTCACATACTTTATAAGGTTCTTCGTGTATTGCAGTATCTATATAAGCAGAACATGTTTTTATGCAAGCCTCTAATATTGACATATTACAAAATGCAGATGCTAAATTCACAGTAATAGAAATTTCGAAGTCTTCTATTAACTTAACCATCTCTGAGACATTTAAAGCATTTATTTGCTTTATTTGAATTTTTTTTGAACTATCTTTATAATTTCCTTTACGTTCTATACTTTTTAGTATTTGCTTACAACTTTCAATCGAACGTGAGGCTAAATAAATATCTCCGAATAAATCATTATTTTGCGCAAGTTTATGGGCAGCGACGTGAGACACACCTCCAGCTCCTATAAGAAGTATATTCCTCTTTTTCATTTTTTATAAAATCCCTCCATTTTTATGATAAACTGTCTAAAAAATCTTTGTATAAAAAGTTCTTTACAATTTCTAAATTTCCATTAAGTCTTTTGATGACAATGGAAGGCATCTTAAGTCCGTTGAACCAGTTTTTTTTTACCATAGTATATCCTCCAGCATTAGCAAAACGTATCTTAGAACCAACTTTAAGATTATCTCTGATTTTATATTCACCAAAAACATCTCCCGCAAGACAAGAACTACCAGCTATAATATATTCATTCTCACCTATCTCAGCGTTAATTTTACCAGCAATCCTATATGTGAGCAAGTCGAGCATATGGGCTTCAATAGAAGCGTCAACTATTGCTATAGTTTTTACATTTTTTACAATATCTAAGACCGTAGTAACAAGTTCACAACTTTCTGTAATCGCAGCTTCACCAGGTTCCAAGTAAATCTGAACTTTATACTTTTCACTAAAACTTTTTAATTTTCTACAGAATTTATCCAAAGGATAATCATCCTTTGTAAAACACACCCCACCACCAAAACTAACCCACTCAACTCTATTTAAAGCTTTTTCATACTTCATAGATATTTTATCAAGTGTATCACTAAAATTTTCAAAATCATCATTTTCACAATTATAGTGAAACATTAAACCACTAATATCATCTAACACTGACATAACGTCTTCTTTAGAGATAACACCAAGTCTTGAATATTTTCTTGCAGGATCAGCTAAATCAAAATGCGAATAACTAATACCAGGGTTTACTCTCAACCCAATTTTAATATGTTTAACTTTTTTATAAAACATTCTAAGTTGCGATAAAGAATTAAATATAATTTTACCACATATACCTTTAAGTCCACTTATATCATCATTAGAGTAAGCAACACTAAAAGCATGTGTTTCTTTTCCAAATTTCTCATAACCCAATTTAGTTTCATATAAAGAACTACTAGTTGTACCATCCATATATTTACTCATTAAATCAAATATTGACCATGTAGAAAAACATTTTAAAGCTAAAACTGATTTAACTCCTGAATGATTTCGTAAATATTCAATCCTTCTTAGATTTTTAAGAAGGTTTTCCTCATCAATCAAATAGTATGGTGTTTCAATTTTTGTTTCCACGCTCATTTTAATTTCTTTCAATAATAGTTCTACATCCATAATCACAAATCTATTATAGTCGACATTCTACTACCTACCATTTTACATACTATATTGCAATGTACAAATATGCGATAAATATAGTAAATTGTAGCTGTATCATACAATATCATATATCAATAAAAATAAAAAATCAAAATGAATTACATATCATTATTCTGGATTATAAATATTATTATTTCAACAGTTTCAAGATTTATAATAAACTGCTTATTAATGTTAAAGTTTTGGTACTTAAAACGATTTTTTAGAGTTTGTTCTCATATACTATTGGGATTTTCACTATTCATAATTATCATTATTTCTTTGCACACGATAAAAGCAAAAAAATCAATATTTCAAAAACAAAATGAAGAAACAAAGTACACCACCAGCATTATTAGGAATGATCACCTATGCCTTCTTCCAGATGATAAAGAAAACTATGACAATAAACTATCTAGTAAAGATTTTTTATGCTACAAAATACGTCAAGAACTTATAGAAACAAATTATAAAGTTTTCAAATATATAAACTCAGACATAAAATGTAAATTTTTAGACTTTTATATATCATTGATATCTTACTGCGATTCTAAAAAAATTAATCTAAGCTTTATCATTATATTAATAATATCTATAAAAATACTCTGGAACAATAAAAAAGATTATTTTTGGTTAATGCTTATCCTTCTTGCAATCACTCTAGTAATTGGAATTATTTTAACAAATATTTTAAAGTATTGTTTTAAAAGTCCGCGTCCTTTGATAATTTTTGGAAATGAAAATATCAATATAATGTTTGAGACATTACATACAACAGATTCCTTTCCATCAGGACATACACAAATTGCATTTACCACATGTACGTTTATGTTTATGAAAGTAAAAAAATATTGGTACTGGTATACAATCTTATCCCTAGGAGTAGCTTTTGAACGAATATATTCAGGGAATCATTTCCCGATTGACGTTTTAGTTGGAGCAGTGATAGGAATCTTTTCTACTCTCATAGTTGTTAATCTGTTTAAAAACAATCTAAGCAATTAAGTTTTTGCTTACTTGTATAATGTAAGGTCTATTGGAAATTGGATTCATCTCTACAATAACTTTTGTATTGTAAACTCTCTCAATATCTACATGATTTAAAACCTCTTCAGGCACTCCCTGCTTACAAATAGAACCATTCTCTAATAGAACTAACTTATTACAGAACTCACTTGCAACATTCAAATCATGTAAAGTTAAAATAATTATTTTATTATAATTCTCATTTAAATCTCTTAATATCTCTAAAATGTCATTTTGACCACCTATATCCAAATGTGAGGTAGGCTCATCAAAAACAATAATATCAGTTTCTTGAGCCAAAACTTGTGCTATTAAAATTTTTTGCTTCTCGCCACCTGAAAGTTCATTAATTTTCCTCTGGGATAAATTTGTTATTTGCAGAAAATTCATGATTTTTTTTACTGCAATATAATCTTTACTTGAAGGAATTTTAAGTGCGTTCATATAAGGATATCTACCAAACATAATAAACTCAAACACATTAAAAGATAAAGAAGTATCTAGATATTGAGGTAAAAAAGAAACCATCTTTGCAAATTCTTTTTTTGAAAAACAATTTATATTTTTACAATCTATAAATACATTACCAGAATAAGGTTTAACCAATTTGCATAAAACTTTCAATAAAGTACTCTTCCCCACACCATTCTTCCCAATTATACCTAAAAAATCTCTTTCATTTACTTTAAATGAAATATTCTTTAAAATCTCCTTATTTAAATAACATGTAGAAACATTATCTATATGCACCATTTTGTATTGCTCCATCAGATTTCAATAATAAATAAACAAAGAAAAAACCACCTATTATATTTGTTATAATTCCTATAGGTATTAAAATTGGTGAAAATAAAACTCTACTTAAAGTATCACAGAAAGGCAAAAAAAATGCTCCAGAGAAAGCCGAAGCGGGAATAAGAAGCATATTATTATTTGTCCCAATAATTTTTCGCATAGCATGTGGTATTATCAACCCAATAAAACCTATGATACCACATACTGAAACCGTTGCTGACGTAATTATTGAAGCTGTAAAAAATAAAAATGTTATATTTTTTTCAATATCTATACCAAAAGTTTTCGACTTTTCATCACTCAAACATACAGTATTAATTACATTTCCAAATAAAGACAGAATTATTATACTCACAAGTATAACTACAAAAGTAAATGGAAGTAATCTTTCATCAAAATTAGAAAAGTCTCCTAAAAGCCATATGAAAGCAGTCTGAACACTACTTGAAGGAGATAACGCAAATAAAAGCATTGCAGCAGATGAAAAAATATAACTCACAACAACACCAGATAAAATCATTGTTTTTGAGGCAAATCTTCTTCTTACACTTAGTAAGTATACAATGATTACTGATATAGTCATACCTATAAAAGCACAAAAAGGAATGAAGAAATTTCTTATAGATGAAAGCCCTAGTACAAAAGCTATAGTTACACCCAAAGCGGCACCACTTGATATACCCAAAGTAAAAGGATCAGCCAAAGGGTTCTTCAATATCGCTTGGAATACACAACCACTTACAGCAAGACCTGCCCCTACAATACAAGTCATAATAGTTCTAGGCAAACGTATTTGTTTTATTATCACTGCTATATTTTCATCTATATCTATGCTACCAAACAACGCTTTTGAAACTTCGATAAACGAGATTTTATTTGAACCATACATTAAAGAAAACAAAAACGTCATAACGAGCAAGATAAACATTAATAGATAAATAAACAACAATTTCCTATTTATCATTTATCATTAAAGATATTTTCACGAATAGTTTTTATAAGTATAGCCACACTCTCTGCAAACTTTAAAGGTGTTGGCTTAAACATATAATTATTATCAACATTTATTACGAAAACTTTATTATTCTTTACAGCTTTTATCATTTTATATTTACTCCATCTTATTATTTCTCCATTATTATTGACACCATCCACATTAGCTATCAATATAATATCAGGATTTCGTTTAATAACATCTTCGATATCAACAGTAAAATATCGTACATTAAAATCACTATACACATTTATAGTTCTTGTATAGTAGCTATAGTCATTGATAAAACTTTGTTTGCCTAATGTAAAGAGTGGTCTTGTCCCAATTTCCCAAAATACTCCCAATTCATTAAAATCTTTTAATTTATTATAGATTTCACGCAATAAGCATCTCGTAGTATCTACTATTCTTTTTCCATTTTTTGCTTTATTAAGCTTTTTAGCTAAGTAAAAATAGTTCACACATATCCCATTAAAACTTTCAGCTGTTTCCATAATATACACTTCAAAACCAAGATACTTAAATTTCTCAGCTGTTGCTTTAATATTCCCTTCTTTTGTTAAAATAATTAAATCAGGGTTAAGAAGTATTATTTTTTCTATATTAGGTTCTAGAAGGGTACCTACTATTTCTTTTTTAATCAGTCCTTTAGGACAATAAACTGTTATACCCACTACAGATTGTTCAACACCTAATTCATAGAGACTTTCTGTAACTGACGGTGCCAAAGAAACTATACGTCTATAGTTTTTGCTCCAAGCAGTATCTGTTAACAAAAATAACAATATAAAAATATAAATAACAATTTTTTTCATTAGGTTCATTACAAATTATTATCAGTATTCTATACCTCTTTGTGCTTGTACTCCATTTTTATAAGGATGTTTAACCTCTTTCATCTCAGTCACTAAATCTGCCATATCAAGCAATATCTTTGAAGACCCTCTACCTGTCACAATTACATTTGACTTCCTTGATAATTTTTCTATAAGAGCAACAAATTCATTCTCATTTATAAGTTTATCTCTTAATGCAACATTAAACTCATCTAAAACAATCAAATCATATCTTTTAGAATTAATGCTGGTAAGTTCCATCAATTTCTTCATAGCAGAATCACATAGATTTACAAGTTTCTCAGAATTTACATTTCCTAAGTAACAAGGATGCTTTTTTACAAAAGAGAAAAAATCTAAATTTTCTAATCTCAATAAAATATTTTGCTCTCCATAAAAATAATTATCTTTAAATAATTGTATAAGGCAAACTTTAAATCCGTGCCCTAAAGAACGAATTATTTGACCTACAGAAGCGGTTGTCTTACCTTTACCCTCACCTATATTCAGTATTAACATAATTAATTTATACACCTCTAAACACAAAAAGACTAATTTTTATAAAATAAATTTCTGATATAAAATAACATAAAAGTGGATATTAATTATATTTTTCAGTTAATATATACGATAAAAACTAAAAATTAGATGTTTCCTCTTTCCATATATTAAGATAGGAATAATTAAGAACATAATGTCTGAATAAGTATTAACAAGCTTATTAAAATCATATTCTTTAAATATGATCTAACAAATTTTGACAAATAAAACTTAGATGTAATATAACATTTTTTCTATATCAAAAAAATAATTATCTTTATTAACATTTGATCTTACACACACATTATATAATTATTCAATATATTATTTTACTCAGTTTATAAGTGACGAACATCTTTACCATGAACCATAAAAATAATATCCTCACTAATATTTGTAGCATGGTCACCAAGTCTTTCTATGCTTTTTGTTATAAAAATTAAATCAATCGCCTTTCGAATCACATTAATATCTGAAAACTTAATCATCAAATTCTTAATATTATCTAAAATTCTATCTCTTAATTTGTCAACTTCGCTATCTTTTGCAAGCACTGATAATGCAAGTTCAGCATTGTTTGTATTAAAAGCTTTTATACAATCCATTACCATATCTTGTACAATTTCTACCATCTTAGAAATATCAACAGGAGGAATAAATTCCGGATACTTGATTAAGCACGAAGTCATTCTACTTATATTAACAGCTTCATCACCCATTCTTTCTAAGTCACTGCTAATACGCATTGCTGAGGTTATGAATCTTAAGTCGACACCTACAGGTTGGTTTAAAGCTATAAGCTTTAAACATTTATCATCAATAATTATCTCTTGAACATTAACTTCTTTCTCTAAATGAAATACGCAATTAGATTGTTTCCTTGACTCCTTTACGACAAGTTCTTGTGTCGCAGCTCTTATCATATCTTGAACAAGTGCAGCCATATCAATAAGACGATTTTGTAAATCATTCATTTCAATATCAAAGTGCCGCATATTCCCCCTCTTACACTAAAAGGTAAAAAATAGAAATAATATTTACTAATTATTTTTCTTCTATTTTTATTATCTATCACTATTTTTTATTGTAACTTTATCCAAATCTACCACTTACGTAATCTTCTGTCTCTTTCTTTGATGGATTTGTAAATATTTTCTCAGTCTTGTCAAACTCAATAAGCTTACCAAAAAGCATAAAAGCAGTATCATTAGAAACTCTTGCAGCTTGTTGCATATTATGTGTAACAATTATGATGGTATATCTATCTTTCAATTGAATTATAAGTTCTTCAATTTTTTGAATCGCAACTGGATCAAGTGAAGAACAAGGCTCATCAAGAAGAATAATATGAGGAACTACAGCAATAACTCTTGCAATACAAAGTCTTTGCTGTTCTTCTAAAGTCAGACTTAATGCTGATTTATACAATCTATCTTTTATATTATCCCACAATAAAACAGCTTTTAAACTTTTTTCTACAGTTTCACTAATAATACTTCTACTTGTACTTATCCTATTTACTCGTAAACCGAATGCAACATTTTCATAAATTGAAATTGGAAATGGATTTGGTCTTTGAAAAACCATTCCTACATTTCTCCTTAAGATATCCACATCAGTATTTTCATCATAAATATTTTCATCATAAATATTAATCTCACCAGTGGTATGTACACCTTCTATTGTATCGTTTATCCTATTTATTGACCTTAAAAGCGTAGATTTACCACAACCAGACGGACCTATTATAGTAGTGATTCTTCTATCTTCGATATTAATGTTTATATCTTTAAGAGCATGAAAATTTGTGTAGTATAAATTAAAATTCTTTATTTCTATCTTAGACATTATCTTTCCAAAATTAATATAATTTAACAATTACAAATTAAAACTATAAATTCAATGTTTAGGAATTAGAAATAACGGAAAGAAAAGATTATAAAGTTGAATTCACACAAACATATCATTCTTTTTGTATATGCACATATACAAAATATTACAATCTTATAATCTAATATTTTTTGTATTTATTCCCCCCCCCACCTTATCCAAATCGACCTGTTATGTAATCTTCTGTTTGTCTTTCTTTTGGAGATACAAACATTTTATCAGTCGTATCAATCTCAATAATTTTGCCCATAAGAAAAAATGCTGTTCTATCGCTAACACGGGATGCCTGCTTCACATTATTTGTCACAAGTACCATAGTGTATTTTCGTTTTAATTCAATCATTGATTCTTCAATTTTTGCCGTAGATATAGGATCAAGTCCAGAACACGGTTCATCAAATAATATGACCTCAGGATTAATTGCAAGAATTCTAGCAATGCAAAGTCTTTGTTGTTGTCCTCCGGACATCTCCATGGCGGATGATTTTAATCTATCTTTAACCTCGTTCCATAAAGAAGCATCCTTTAAGGCTCGTACAACTAAGGCATCTTGTTCAGGTTTTTTAGAAATGAGTCCAAGACGTTTTGGAGCATAAACAATATTTTCATATATACTCATAGGAAGAGGTGTGGGCATTGCAAAAAGCATACCGATACGCCTCCTTAAATCCTCCATATCCATATCAAAAATACTATTATTATCGAGATAAACTTCACCTTTGCGTGAATGTATCGAATCTAAATCATTCATTCTATTTAAAGTCCTTAAAAATGTCGTCTTACCACTGTTTGACGGACCTATAATACTTAAAATTTCATTTTGAATAACATTAATACTTAATGATTCTAACACACATTTTTTATTGTAATAGCAACTTAAATTCTCAACTTTAATTTTATCTACCATTTTCTATGTTTCCTAAAATAAATCCTAACGAAAATTGCAACAAAACTTATAGCTAAAACCATAACTAAAAGTATAAGAGCTGTACCAAATATAATGTTATTGGGCATATTCGGGATTTGAGTTGAAATAATATACAAATGATAAGGTAAAGTCATCACTTGATCAAATATTGAATGCGGTAGATGTGGAACATAAAACGCTGCAGCGGTAAATAATATTGGTGCTGTTTCACCTGATATTCTTGCAATACTAAGCACTGCTCCTGTCATAATACCAGGAAGAGCATTAGGGAGAACTATATGTCTTATAGTTTGCCAACGACTTACTCCAAGTGCCCAGCTTGCTTCTCTAAATGAATAAGGTACACTGTTTAAGGCATTACGTGATGTAGTTATGATAACTGGAAGTTCCATTATAGATAAAGTCAAAGCCCCAGCGATAATAGAAACACCTAATTTTAAAAACATAACAAAAATACCAAACCCAAACAATCCATAAACTACAGAAGGAACACCTGCCAAATTTAAAATACCAAGCTTAATAACCCTTGCAAATATATTATCTCTTGCATATTCATTTAAATATATCGCTGCACAAAGACCTGTCGGGAGAGTTAATATAATAGTACACGTAACTATTACAAATGTACCTACTATAGCAGGAAGAACCCCCCCATCGCGCATTCCGTTTTTTGGCATAGACGCTAAAAATTCCCAATTTATAACCGACATTCCATTTTTTACAATTATAAAAATTATCACAATAACTGGTGTAATAGCTAGAGTAGTTGCTAAAAACAAAATTAAATACGAAAATTTTTGTGATAATTTAGGGCTTAATCTTATCATTTACTTATTTTTATTCTTCTCAAGAAATAAATCTGCTACAAAATTTATTAAAAATGTTATTAAAAAAAGTACAAGACCTATAGAAAACAATGCTTTATAATGCATGCTACCATTAACAGTTTCTCCAATTTCAGTAGCTATCACAGCCGTCATAGTCCTCACTGGCTCAAAAATTGAATGAGGTATACGAGAGGAATTTCCTGTTATCATAATAACAGTCATAGTTTCACCTATTACCCTACCTATCCCAAGCATTGTTGCAGCTATTATTCCAGGTCTTGCCGTTTTTAATACAATCCACCTCATAGTCTGCCACTTAGTTGCACCTAAAGCAAGCGCCCCCTCTTTATACTGCCAAGGAACAGAACGTATAGCATCCTCCGATATTGTTACTATAGTAGGCATAGCCATAAAAGCGAGCATTACTGATCCTGAAAAAGCAGTAAGTCCAGTAGGAATATTGAACAATTTTTTAACACAAGGAACAAGTACGATCATTCCAATAAAACCTATAACTACACTTGGGATCGCAACCATAAGTTCGACTAGGGATTTTAAAATATCTCTTACATTCTTACTAGCAACCTCTGAAATATAAAGCGCAGTCATAATACTAATCGGTACTGCTATTAAACATGCTCCTAGGGTCACTAAAAAAGAACCTACAAGCAAGGAAAAGATACCAAATAATGCAAGTTTTGAATCTGGATACCAATATCGTCCAGTAATAAACTTAATAATGCTAAAATCTTTAAAAAAAACAAAACTTTCTATAAACAAAAAACTAAAAATTAAAATAACAAAAATGACAGATGATATCCCACATAAAAAAATTATTTTTTCAATTATAGTATCTACAATCTTTCTCATTTTATTGTGTTCCCTCAACTACAATAATGTAATTCAAAAAAAACAATCTAATAATTTTTAGGCAAACACTCATCAAATCTAAAAATGTCATATTAAATTTTTAAAAATAACAAAAAAACAAAACACCAAATATATTTTATTTTTAATAGTGTTTTTCAGATATTTTCAATTTTTTGTTTTTATCTTTTGATTGGAACAAAACTAGCTTTTAGAACAACCTTTTGTCCAGCTTCAGATAAAACATAATCAATAAACATTTTAACAACATTATGTGGATTTCCATTTGTATAAAGATACAATGGTCTCAATATCGGATAAGTATAATTCATTACATTTTCTAATGTCGGATAAACATATTCACTATTCACGTTTATCGCCACTGAAACAGCTTTTATTCTATCATTCACAAAGCCTATGCCGACATACCCCAAGGCATTAGGATTTTGGAAAACTTCATTACAAATAGCCTGTGAAGACGGCATAATAAGCGATTGGGTAGCAAATTCATTCTCTCTATTCTCATCATCACAGCCCAAAACATGTTCTTTAAAAAATATATGTGTGCCTGAGTTGCTTTCTCTTGAAAGAATCACTATTTCTCTATCCTCACCTCCAACTTCTTTCCAATTCGTAATTTTCGCCACAAAAATATCTCGCAATTGTTCTAAGGTTAATTTATCCACAGAATTATTTTTATTCACAATTACCACAATACCATCAAGTCCAATTTTAAACCCATCAAGCTCTATATTTCTGTTTTTAGCTAATATAACTTCTTTTTCTTCTATTTTACGAGAAGACATCGCAATATTGCATGTTCCATTTATTAAAGATACAAAGCCAGTCCCCGAACCACCACCGGTAACGCTTATGTTAAGCGATGGATGTTGCCTACTAAACTCTTCAGATAATTCTTGAATAAGATTTACAATAGTATCAGAACCCTTTATTTGAATAGAAGTGAAATATTTATCCTTTTCACTTTGCAACTTTACACAGGAACAGAAAAATAAAAACGTTAAAAAAAAGAATAAAAATCTTATAGAACAACATCCCAGATATTTGTTAAAACGCATTACTAAACCTTTCAATACAATTGTACATATATCATCATCTTATACCTTCAATATGCTGTAGGAGAGGCATCAAAAATCCATCATTCCCACTCAATGGTTGCAGGAGGCTTATTAGAAATATCATAAACCACCCTATTAGCACCTTTAACCTCATTTATAATCCGTGAAGATATTTTTTCAAGCAATTCATGAGGTAATTTTACCCAGTCTGCAGTCATCGCATCATCAGAATTCACGGCTCTTATAGCTACCACATACTCATAAGTTCTAGCATCACCCATAACACCCACTGTTTTAACGGGCAATAATATGGCAAAGGATTGCCATATTTTTTCATATAATCCAGCCTTTATTATTTCCTCTATCACTATATTGTCAGCTTTCTTTAAAATATCTAATTTTTCATCAGTTACTTCACCCAATATTCTCACAGCAAGACCAGGTCCAGGAAATGGCTGTCTGTTTATAATTTCTTCTGGAATTCTAAGTTCTCTTCCTAAAACTCTCACTTCATCCTTAAATAAAAATTTTAAAGGTTCAACGAGTTTCATTTTCATTTTCTCAGGAAGTCCACCCACATTATGATGACTCTTAATTGGTACTTTAGAACCTTTTATAGAAAAACTTTCTATAATATCAGGATATATTGTTCCCTGCAAGAGAAAATTTATATCTTTTAATTTCTTAGATTCTCTATCAAAAAGTTCTATAAAAGTATGACCTATAATTTTTCTCTTTTGCTCAGGATCAACCACACCTTTAAGTCTTGATAAAAATATTTCTTTTGCGCTAACAATAATAAGATTTTCTCCAAATATTTTGCCAAATACATCACGTACTCTTTCAGTTTCAAAAAGTTTCTGAAACCCATGGTCTACATGAACACATATAAGTTGTTTTCCTATAGCTCTGTATAACATTACCGCCGCAACAGAAGAATCAACTCCACCTGACATAGCGCACAAAACTTTACCATCCCCAACTTGCTCTTTAATCCTTTTAACTTCATCAACAATATAAGATTTCATAGTCCAATCAGATTTAGAATTACAAATTTTAAATAAAAAATTCCTCAAAATTTTTCTTCCGTTAACTGAATGTTTTACCTCAGGATGGAACTGAACTCCATAAATATTTTTTTCTACATTCTCTATTGCTGCATAAGGAGAATTGTCAGATTCTGCTGTCACCTTAAAACCTATTGGAATCTCTGAAAGCTTATCACCATGACTCATCCACACTATTTCATTAGAATTAAGACCATCAAACAAGGAGTAACTCCTTTTTATATTAATATTTGCAAGACCAAATTCTCTATGCGTTGACGGAGCAACTTTTCCACCAAAATACTCTGCTATAAGTTGCATACCATAACATATTCCTAAAATAGGGACACCAAATTTCCACACACTATCATCAGGCCAAGAAGCATCTTTTGAATAAACACTATCATAACTTCCTGAAAAGATTATGCCTTTCAAATCATTAAATTCAGAAAAAGATTCAATTTGTTTATTCCCGGGATATATTTCACAATACACTTTTTCTTCTCTTATGCGTCTTGCAATTAATTGAGTGTATTGAGAACCAAAATCTAATATCAAAATCATTTATTTTGACCTACCTTTTTTAATCTACATTAAAAATATATAGATAATATAAAATAATGAATTGGAATAGCATTAAAATCTCTTTTCACTGAATCAAATCACGTTTTTTCAGTTTCCATTTTTATTGTATCAAATTTTCGCAGGAGTTATGGCTCTCTGCTTCTGATACTTTCCATCTCTATCAGCATAAGAAACCTCACAAGTATCTCTTGTTTCCAAAAATAGGACCTGTGCTATGCCCTCATTCACATAAACTTTTACAGGGAGTGGTGATATATTCGCCATTGAAATAGTAACATATCCCTCCCATTCAGGTTCAAACGGAGTAACATTCACAAAAATCCCACATCTTGCATATGTGGATTTGCCGAACGTAATTGTCAAAACATCTTTAGGAATTCTAAAATATTCTATTGTTTTACCTAAAACTATAGAATTTGGAGGAATCTCTATATAATTTTCAGTTTTTATATTTTTGAATAATTTTTCTTGTATTTTTTTAGGATCAAGTACTGTTTCTTCTAGCTCTTTCTTCATAATCATAAATTCATTTGAAAGCCGCATATCATAACCATAAGAAGAAGTTCCAAAAGAAATTTTCCCATTTCTCACTTGTCTTTCCTCAAATGGTTCTATCATTCTATGCTCAAATGACATTTTTTTTATCCATATATCACTTTTAATCATTAACTTAATTCTTCCTTTTATATAATAAATAATAAAACTAGATCAGCATAGACTAATATTTAGTGAATATGAATCAAAAACACTTAGAATAACCACAGTTATGACACGTAGCACAACTTTCCAAAAAACTTAACATCTCACCACATTCTGGACATTGTGGGCACGCACCTAGCAAATTATCAGTTGGATTAGAGGTATAAAGCCTTTCTTTATTTTTAGAGTTTTTAGGTTCCGAAGCAGAAAGAGTTTGTATCGTTCTCTCATTATTGTATGCTTCTAAAGCTTTAGCAATCGCATCAGCACACGATAAGATCACTCCGCCATCAAAAATAGTTGGGGAAGGACATCTTATACCTTTTAATTGATCTATAATTTCTTGTTGATCAACACCAGAGCGCAAAGACAAAGAAATTAAACGACCAACTGCTTCAGCTTGAGATGAGGTACATCCTCCAGATTTGCCAAGCTGTGTAAATACCTCACATGCTCCAATATTATCCCCATTTACTGTAACATACATTTTACCACAACCGGTACGCATAAGAAATGTAGATCCTGTTGTCTTCTTAGGGCGAGTCCTTGGGATTACATCCTTATTCTTTTTTTCTTTCTTATTTACAAGATTCAATACTTGTTTATCCCTACTACCATCTCGATAAACAGTTACTCCTTTGCATCCCATTTCATAAGAAAGAACATAAACTTTTCTTACATCTTCCTTTGTAGCTGAATTGTTGAAATTGACAGTTTTCGATACTGCATTATCTGTAAATTTTTGAAAAGCTGCTTGCATTCTTACGTGATCTTCCGGACTAATATCATGTGAAGTAACAAAAATCCTCTTTATTTCATCAGAAATTCCCTTACATTTATGAATGCTTCCTTCATTCGCTATCTCGTCCATAAGCTCAATTGAATAAAATCCTTTTTCTTTTGCAAGCTTTTCAAAGTGCGAGTTTATTTCATACATTTCCTTATCGTCAAGACAATGCGCTCTTTTATAGACAAGCCCAAAAATTGGCTCAATCCCACCGGAAGCAGACGCAATTATACCAATTGTCCCTGTTGGAGCAATCGTAGTCGTTGTCGCATTTCTTATAGGAGTTCCATTTACATAAATACTTTGCTTAAAATTTGGAAAAGCTCCTCTTTCAACTGCAAGTTTTTCAGAAGCACTATGAGATTTAGATTGAATAAAACTCATAAGTTTTTCAGCAAGAATTATAGAATTTTGAGATCCATAAGGTATACCTAAACAAAAAAGCATATCTGCCCAGCCCATAACGCCAAGCCCCACTTTTCTATTAGAACAAGTTACATCTTGAATTTTTTGAACAGGATAATTATTCATATCTATAACATTGTCAAGGAAATGAGTAGCTATCTTAACTGTTTCTTCAAGCTTTCTCCAGTTGACATCACCATCTTTTACAAAATTACCAAGATTTACAGAACCCAAATTACAAGACTCATAAGGCACAAGCGGTTGCTCTCCACAAGGATTTGTAGATTCTATTGAATCCATTTTAAGAATAGGATTATAATCGTTTATTCTATCTATAAAAATTATACCCGGTTCACCATTTTTCCATGCCTGATAAACTATCTTATCAAAAACCTCTCTTGCACTTAATTTTCCTGTCACCATACTGTTACGTGGATTATAAAGATTATAATCACCGTTGTTTTCCAAGGCAGACATAAACTCCTTTGTAATCGCAACTGATATATTAAAATTGTTTAAACTATCATTTTTGTCTTTACAAACTATAAAATCGAGAATATCTGGATGGTCAACTCTCAGTATTCCCATATTTGCTCCACGTCTTGTACCACCTTGTTTAATAGCTTCTGTCGCCGCATTGAAAACCTGCATAAAAGATATAGGACCCGAAGACACTCCACTTGTAGTTTTAACTGTATCTTTTTTAGGACGCAATCTTGAAAACGAAAATCCAGTCCCACCACCAGATTTATGTATTAGGGCAGTATTCTTCAATGTTTCAAAAATTGAATCCATTGAATCATCTATCGGCAAAACAAAACAAGCAGAAAGTTGTTGCAATTGTCTACCTGCATTCATTAAAGTAGGTGAATTAGGTAAAAAATCAAGAGATGACATACTAAGATAAAATTTTCTTATCAATGCACCTATATTCACATGTTTATCATAAATCTTATCTGCCTGCGCAATATTTTCAGCAACTCTATAGAATAAGTCTTCAGGACTTTCAATAACATTGCAATTCTCATCCTTTTTCAAATATCTATTCTCAAGAACATTAAGGGCATTTATTTTCAATTTAACTTTATTTTCCAAAATTAATTTTTCTTTTTCCTCGTTTTCCCCATTCTCCATTTCTATTACTCCTTTTTATTACACTATAAAGTTGTTTTGTTTTTTGCTATCCTAACACCATATTTAAGCATCTGTAAAACCCAATTATCTCTTTTTTAGACTATACTGTGAATGAGAGCATAAGCCCCTAAATGAGCCTTTTAAGGTTTTACATTATTATACTTTTTTTTATGTTTCCCATCTATTATGTTATTATGCCACATCTCCCGTCTTTGTTCTAAAGATAAAATTATTGACAGTGTTTATGACAGTGGTGGTTTTTAGTAGAAGAATTTAAAAAAAACTTGAATTAGGATGTAACATATAAACTTTTTTTAGAAGAAAGTTACAACTAATATAAAGATGGTGAGAAATTAACATAATTTTACAAGAGCCATATTTTGCATTAACATCTTACTCGTGATGCTATAGATTTTATACTTAGAAATAATAAATACACAAAAGAAAAAATGCATTAATATGATAGTTGCAAAACATATCTATTAGACATAACTATCATGGTAAACAAATTTACCCGTTATTTGATATTCAAGTTAAAGCAAAAAATGTCAATGAAGTTCAATAAGTGACAACAGATAAAAATATACTACAGTATTTCATCATATAAAACAACTTGATCCCTACCATTGTTTTTTGCTTTATACAAAGCTTTATCTGCTGTATTAATTATAAAGTTTATATCAGCAATATTCTTTGAATTACAACCTATTCCAATACTTATTGTTACATTAAATTTATTACCATTTTCTTTAAATATTACATTTTGCACAGAATTCTTTATCTTATTTGCTATAATTTTTACTTCTTCCCTACTAATCGTGGGCATTAGTATTATGAATTCTTCCCCACCATATCTGCCTACTAAGTCGCCAGGTCTTACAGTTGACAGAATAAGTCTAGCGATATTTGCAAGTACTTTATCTCCCATTAAATGACCGTATCTATCATTTACGTTTTTAAAATAATCCAAGTCTAACATTAAAATATAGAATCCATCGTTATATCGTTTCTTTCTTTCCATTTCTAGGTCTAGCCGTTGTAAAAAATATCGCTTTAGATATAGTCCTGTAAGTCCATCATTTCTTGATTTCTCAGAAATTTCACTAAAAAAATTTATTCTTTCTAAACATAAGGAAATTTGAGGGGTAAAAATTAAACCTTCTTCAACACATACATCCGCATAATCTATCCCAGTTAGTATCAAGATATAACCTATAAGCTCATCCTCTATTTTTAGAGGCCAGTAAACCATTTTAAAATCACAGTTTTCAAATTCTTCATTTTTTATAATACTGCACTTTTTAGAATCTTTTAAAAATTCTAAAGAATTTATACTTTTATCTCGTAAAGCACCTGAAGATACAAGTCTTTTCCAACTAAATTTAACTCTCTCAAAAATACAACATCCTACAGTTTGCAACTTTTTTTCAATATAGTTTAATACTATTTGTGAATATTCGTCTTTTGAAACACACTTAAACAATTTCTCTCCTATAATATAAAATTGCCTTATCCTCTCCATATTACTTTCATATCTTTGCCTCTCAGCTAAAGATTCCTTATGCTCTAAAAGAATCTTTTTTCGTTTAATTTTAAGAAGTACATTTCTCTCAAAAAGCTCCTTCTTTAGATTTTTTGATTTTAAATAAAAATAATAAGGCAACGGGATAATTACTATAAAAAACAAATAAATACTTAATATAGAAAATGAATATTTTTTCACTGAGAAAAAAACTATAATATATGATGATATAACTGAAGAAATTAAAACCGCTTTCTTAAACCAATATGAGTAATATAATCCGGCCAAGGCAATAAAAAACGATAAAGTTGTAATACTATCATCTAATTTAGACGTCACAAAAAATATAATTACAAGCACCAAAAGGATAAATATCAAAATCAATATTTTCCTATTCACACAAAAAACCTTCTACTCTATTTCTTCCCAACTGTTTTGCTTTATATAAAGCCTTGTCGGCATTTTTTATAAATTCTTCTTCTGAAATAGGAAAACCTCTAATCAGTGAGACAAAACCTATACTTACAGTTATTTTTATTTGGATAGGATATGAACTCCCAAAAGGTAAAAAAAATCTTTGTTTTTCTATTTTCAAACGTATATATTCTAAAATTTTCGCTGCTTCTCTTGAATTAGTACGTAGCATCATAAAAGCAAACTCTTCACCACCGTATCTAGCAATAAAGTCAGTCTCTCTAAGCCTTGTACGTAAAAGCGAAGAAATCTGAAGCAAAATAGAATCGCCTGCTTGATGACCATATTCATCATTAATACTTTTGAAAAAATCCACATCCAATATTCCTAAAGACAATGATAATTTATTACTCATAGAACGATCAATTTCTTCCTTAACCATTTCCTTAAAATAAATCTGATTATAAAATCCTGTTAATCCATCAGTAATTGTAAGAGTTTGAAGCTTTTTATAAAGATAAGAATTGTTTAAAACTGCGCTTACTATACCTGACAATAAGGATAATTGATATAAGTCACGTTCAGAAAAAAAATTTTTTATACTAGAACTACCCTGAAGTATCCCCCAAAAAATTCCATTAAATTCAATAGGGACAGCAATAAATGATACTTTCCCACTATTCTGCTTTAATAAAAATCGCTTATCATTAGTTATATCCTTAATCATTAACGGTAAAGATGTATTTTTCATATAAGAGGCAAAAATATCGTCATCTCTGTATTCTTTTAACCTCCAAAAACCTTTGCCTATAAATTTATATACAATATTTTCTGATTTCTCTATAATTTCCATTTCATCAAACGAAACTTGAAGTGACTGAAGAATTTTACCTATTTTTTTGAAATTTTTTATACGCTGGGTTAAATCTATAATTATTTTTCTATTTTCTAATATTTCATAATCCATCAATATAATTTCTTTATTAATAATATTGTATCTCTCAAAAAAACATTTTCTTATTGAAACATATTTAATCTTATACATTTCAAGAATGAGACATAAACACACTATTGACGCATATCCAAGTATTACAATACAAACTTCGTATTTTTGTTTTATGAGAACAATATCTAAAATAAACGTAATAATAGTAGAAACTATTAAAATACTGCTATATGCATATACATTTTCCAAAAAATAGTAAAACACAGTTACTAAAATTGCAACTAATGAAAAACTAATAACAGAATGGAGATACACATTTACAATTAATGCGATAAGAAAAGTAATTATAAAGATAAAAGGATTGGTGAGTGAAAGAATATCCAAAATATTTTTTTTATTCAATTTTTGATTTATCATAGTCGATCAATTATGGCAGTGTAATTATCAATCAATTTTTTAACTGTTTTCCCTAAACTTTTATCTATAAATTCAAAACCTTTTAACCATAAATCATCTTTTTACCCTATGTATATGTTAATCCAAAAACCATTTATACCTTGCATAATACCAAACACTCAATTTCAATACATTTATTAAAAATTACAAAGGTAAGAGCTTTTATGATCAGATATTTTCTAAAAAACTAAAATTTACTAATCTCAAACGTAGTATTTTCAGTTCTCAAAGATAGTTTATTCTTAGATAAAACAATGTGACAAAACAACAGTTATAATTTTAGTTACTTTTTAATCTGCCAAAAGAGAGGAATAAAATCTCAAAAAAAATAGCCAAAATTAAAAATAAAATTTAACATATGGGAAACATTAACATCATTCTTTTATATATAAACATCATTAAAACATATTATTCCATTGTGGATTCAAATATTTTTCATTAGCAATTTTTGTGGCAGATTTAATATCATCATCAATAAAGTTTTCTTTTTTCACTTCAGTCTTTAATACTTCTGCTAAGTTTTCTGCAAAATCTTGTGAAAAAATTCTTTTGGCATTATAATCTAAATTTACATGAATCGCGCCTTGTACCATAAGCTTACTTCCACGTCTACGCAAACATGAACCTACAATTTTTCTACCCTCTGAAATCAAATCATTTTCATAAAAAGTTTGAACACACATATTGTTTACATTTCCTACTTTATCACTTAAAATTATCGAATTAATACCAAACGATCGTAAGACTTTCTGTATTGCCAAATGAATATTTCTATAAGTTTCCCTCTGATTATAAATATTCCAAAACTCTAATGACACAATAAAACTATAAGATATATCATTGTGATGATTCACTGTAAGCCCACCAGTAAATCTTCTTACAAACTCAACTTCAGGAATATCTTTCACTTTTTGAAAGTATCCTATCGTTGTATATGAATTATCCCAATAATAAACCCTTAATATTGGTTCATTTTTATATTTATTAAAAAGTACTTCGTCAAGTGCCATGTTCATCGCAACATTTCTTGGTATATCGTCAATTAATTTAAGTGCCAATTTTAGTTTCCTTTTCATATTTAAGCATTTCCATTTTTTTTCTTACTCCACCAATACCAGAATATCCACCTATTTTCCCATTACTCTTTATAACTCTATGGCAAGGAATTACCGGAGCAAAAGGATTTTGACTTAAAGCCATACCTACTGCTCTCGCAGCTTTAGGAGCACCTATTTTTCTAGCAATTTGTAAATAAGTTAAAGTTTCTCCAGCAGGTATTCCAAAGGAAGCTTTCCAAACTTTCACATAAAAAATAGGATAGTTCTTCATTTTTTCTAAAATATTTTTTGGTATTTTTTTCATAACATTTACTAAAAACAACTACAACTTTGTCCAATATCAAACAGAATTAAAGAAGCTTTTCATCCTAAGCTTTCTATGATAACTTACAGCAAACCTATGAGCCTCATCTCTGACAGATTGCAAAAGTTTTAGAGCCTCCGAATGTTTACTTAAAATCAGTGGTTTATTTTTATTTTGTAAAAAAATCTCTTCATTGTTTTTTGCAAGTGAAATTACAGGAATCTGTAACCGAAGTTCATTCAATGCACTTAATGCAAATTTAAGTTGTCCTCTCCCACCATCAATTAAAATTAAATCTGGCATTTTTTCATTTTTCCTTATCAATGATGAATATCTCCTAAAGATAACCTCTTTCATACTTGCAAAATCATCTATACCATATACCGTCTTAATTTTAAACCTTCTGTAATTTCTTTTATCAGCAATCCCATTTTGAAATCTAACCATAGAAGCCACAGCATCTATTCCATGTATATTGGAATTATCGAATCCTTCTATTACTGCAGGTTGACATTTTAATTCTAGAAAATTCTTTAACTCATTTATACTATCCGCTCTTTTGACAGATTGATTTATCTCTTCCTGACTAATTTCATTTATCATAACTCTTTCAGACATGCTCTGCAGTGCATAAAGTCTATCTCTTATTTCTTTTGCGTCTTCATAATACATATTTACACTTAAATGAAACATTTGTTTTTTCAACTCATTTTCCAGCTTTTTGAATTTACCATCTAAGAACAATTTAATCCCTTTAACTTTCTGTTTATATTCTTTTGACGCAATTCTACCAAGACATGGACCATAACACATTCCTGTATGATAATAAAGACAGGGTTTAACATTTTTTTTCTTATGAAGAGATCTCTCAAATAGATCTATTTCACATGGGCGAATCTTAAAAAGTCTTCTAAGCCACCGAACAAGTTTTTTTATATAAAAAAGTTGTGGGTAAGGGCCAAAATATAAAGCTGAATCTTTAAGTTTTTTTCTAGTGAATATCAATCGTGGGAAATCTTCGTTTATTGAAAATTTAATATAAGGATAAGATTTATCATCTTTCCACATAGAATTAAAATGTGGTTTAATTTTGTTTATTAACTGTCTTTCAATTATCAATGCTTCTCTTTCAGACATGCATAAAATATAGTCTATCTTTCGCATAGACGTAATAATAGCAGTAGCTTTTGAATCTATATCAGCATTAAAATACGATGAAATTCTGCTTTTAAGATTTTTTGCTTTGCCAATATATATAATATTACCGACACCATCACACATTACATAAACTCCAGGGAGTTTAGGAATCTGCATAAGTTTATCATTTTTCATGTTTTACCAGAAACAATATTGGAAAGAACTATCTTTAACTCTTCAGATTTTAAAATATATGAAACTGAAATAAATATCATTACACCTAAAATTATAGAAATAGGAACTGATATAAATAATCTTTCCGAAATTTTACACACATTATAAGACACAATACCTGTAATAACAGATGCTAACAAAGTTTTCAAAAATGAAAACAATATTTGTTGAACATCAAGTCTACCTATTCTTTTCTTAAGATATATGATAAGCAATAATAAATTAAAATAAGCTGATAGAGATGTTGCAAGTGCAAGTCCACCCACACTCATTTTATACATTAGTACGAAACATAGTATAACATGCAAAATCACAGTCCATATTGCTGTTTTGGCTGGAGTTTTTGTATCTTGAAATGAGTAAAATGCATTCGCAAAAATTTTTACTAAAGCATAAGCAGGAAGTCCTAAAGAATAGTAAAATAAAGTATTGTTTGTCATAATTGATGATTCTAAATAATCAAACTTACCATGTTCAAACAAAAGTCTAACTATAGGTAACCCAATAACCATCAATCCTGTTGCTGCGGGAAATAAAGTAAAAATCGCAAATCTTATAGAATAGCTAAGAGATTTTTTGAGAGTTAACATATCATTTTTCAAATAAGCATTTGACATTACAGGAAGTGATATGGTTGTAAGTGCAAGTCCAAAAATTCCAAGTGGCATTTGCATAAGTCTATTAGAATAATAAAGCGCCGACACAGAACCTTGTACTAAAGAAGAGGCACATCTACTATCAACTAATGCATTCACTTGATCCGCAGATAAACCTATAATCGAAGGTATCATGAGAAATATAATTTTTCTCACACCAGGATGTTTTAAATTAAGCTTAAATTTTAAATTCCAACCTAAACTCTTAAGCTTCGGGTATTGTACAAGAAAGTGCAATAACCCTCCTACAATAACACTCACAGCAAGCCCCTTAATTTGATTGCCAGGGACAATCATAGGAGCAATAAGGAAAATATAAAAAATTTCTGAAAAACTTAATGCTGCCGATGCGATCGCCGGCAAAAAAAACGTACGCAAAGTGTTGAGTATAGCTAGTAGAAAAGAGGCAAGACATATAAAAAGAATAAATGGAAACATAAATCTTGCAATTTCTATAGTAAGTTGCATTTTTGCAGGATCATCTGAAAAACCTCCTGCAAATATTTTTGTAAAAACAGGCACAAAAAACATCCCTAAAACAGATATAATCATAAGCATTAAACATAAAGCTGAAAACACTGCATCTAAAAAATTTTGAGTTACTGTTCTTGCTTTACCATTTAAATATTCACTAAACACTGGTACAAATGCCGCCGAAAAAGATCCCTCTCCAAATATACGTCTAAAAAAATTAGGGATTCTAAAGGCTGCATAAAAAGCGTCAGCGAACATACCCGTACCAAACAAATTCGCTACAAGCATATCCCTTATGTAACCTAAAATCCTAGAAAGTATAGTTCCTAAAGCCACATTTCCAACATACTTTGTTAGTATTTTATTTTCCATTTATGAATTCTATACCAGATTGTGCTTTAAACCACGTGACTTGACGTTTAGCATAACGCCTCGTATCTTTTGAAAATTCCGAAATTAAACTTTCCCTTGAAATTTTTCCACTGAGATATTGCACAACATACCTATATCCTATACCACTTAACGCAAAACAATTCTCATTAAAACCAATATCCAAAATTTTTTGTGTTTCTTCAATCATTCCATTTTCAATCATATACTTACATCTTTCATTAATTCTATTGTAAAGAGTTTTTTTCTCAATAAGAATATTAAAGTGACTAAATTTATATCTTGGACTTTTAATTTTAAAATGTTCTTGCAGAGTTTTTCCAGAGAGTATATTAACTTCAAGTGCTCTCAGCAATCTTTGTGGGTTTTTTCTATTTTTTTCAGCTGATTCTGGATCTAATTTTAACAGTCTATTATATAATTCAACATAAGGTTTAGCTTTTAATTCATCCCTTAAGCTTCTGTTAGTTTTTGGCATTTTATCAAGTCCATAAAGCAAAGACTTAATATATAACCCAGTTCCCCCAACTATAACTGGAATTTTTCCCTTTTTAAGAATCTCAGCAATTTTTAGATCAGCATCTTCCACAAAATCCACAACAGTATAATTCTGATCGGGATTTATAATATCGGTTAGATGTTGTAAAACTCCATTAATTTCACGAAGTCCACTCTTTAAAAGAACACCCTCTTTATTTAAACCAATATCTAAATATTTATAAATCTGCCTCGAATCACATGAAATTATTTCACCATTTCTCTCCTTACAAATCTCAACAGCTTTTTTTGTCTTCCCACTTGCAGTCGGTCCAGAAATAATTATTATTTCTATATTCTTATTCATATTTAACAACAAAAATTATTATCTTCTTTTAAAGAATTTTTCTAATTCTTTTAAAGATATTTTATATACTACAGCTCTGCCGTGAGGACATGTAAATGGAAACTTACACTTAAAAAGATCATTTATTAAATTTTCAGCTTCATTCAACGTAATACTATCGCCAGCCCTTATACTTGCACGACATGCTGAACGAATAATCTTATCTTTGACTTGCTCTATTCCTTTCACAGTTCTATCATTTTCAATATCTGATAATATTGCTCTAATCAGCTGTTCTATTGATATATTGCCAAGTAATGTTGGATATGCCGTAATCCTAAAAGAATTTTGTCCAAACTCTTCAACGATTATTCCAAGTTCATTGAAAAAATCTATATTCGTTTTAAGAAGTTCAGAGAAACTCGAAGGCAAATCAAAACTTCCAGCTATAAGCACTTGCTGAATTTTAATGGCCTGGTTTTCTATTTGAGAAAGATAAAGCTCATACTTAATTCTTTCTGCAACAGCGTGTTGATCAAAAATACACAAATCATCTTCACTTTCAACAACAATATAAGTCCCAAAAATTTGCCCGATAATTTTTATATTATTATCAAAAAATTTCTCTTGCGAAAATTCTTCTTTTAGAACATTATCAGCATATTTATCTTCTTTTAAAATAGTATAGTTGAAGTTAGATTTAGTACAATAAAGATCAGAAGATGGCACTCTAAGCATGGGTTTATTCATTAAAAAAGAGTTTGAAACATAGCTTTTTTCATAGTGTTTATCGAAACTAGATACACTATCATTCATTTGGAAGTTTATAGGTATTCTAGAATACTCATATGAAATGAGAGCATTTTTTAACAATTTTAAAAGCATATCGTATACACTGTTTTCATTCGCAAATTTTACTTCCCTTTTTGTAGGATGTATATTCACATCAATTTCAGATGGATTTATATCAACATAAATTAACACTCCTGGATGTTTATCACGCTGAATCAATTCTTTATACGCTTGATAAATACAATGTATAAGCCACTTGGGATAATTCACTGATCTAGAATTTACAAAAAAGTACTGACATTTCCTATTAGATAATGAATAATCTCTTCCCGTAAAATAAATATCCAATGAAATCTTAGAATTATTAAATTTTACATTTTTAACTGCTTCTGAAAAATCTTTACCTAAAATATCTGAAATTCTCTCTATTTTATTATTCGTTTTAGAGGTAAAAAAAATCGTTTTATCTTCAGAAAGCATTTTAAAAGTTATACCTTGATTTGCAAGAGCTATCTCTTCAAATAAACTTATAATTTTCGAACGTTCCGTAGAATCACTTTTCAAAAATTTTTGTCTAGCTGGAATATTAAAAAACAAATCTCTAACTTCTGATATTGTTCCTTCCGCTCCTGACCATGGAATGACTTCAACATTTTTTCCACCATTTGACGAAAGTTCCCAACCAGAAAGTTCACCTTTCTTTCTAGTTTTCATTCTAAAATTTGAAATAGTTACTATAGAGGCAAGAGCTTCACCTCTAAATCCTAATGAATGAACTTTTGACAAATCACTAAAATTTTTAATTTTACTTGTAGCATGTTTCAATATAGAAAGTTTTAAATCTTTCTTATCCATACCAAAACCATCATCAGAAACTCTCGTAAGTTTTTTTCCAGCTCCTAATATTTCAACAATAATAGAAGAAGCAAAAGCATCTAAAGAGTTTTCTACAAGTTCTTTAATAACATTTAATGGACGTTCTATTACTTCACCTGCAGCTATTTTATTGATTGTTTCGTGAGACAAAATATTTATTGACATTTTGATATTTCTTTAACACTACTTTATTATTCTTACGCATCGCATTTAGTCTAATGACAAAACCCATTTATAAATTCAAACACTAACCATTACCATATCGCTTTTTCCAAGCGCATAATAAATTAAATGCTTCTATAGGATTTAAAACATTCATGTCAATGCTTTTTAGTTCCTCCAAAATCTGAGATTTATCAACAGAAAAAAAATTCAGATTTTAGGTTATTATCATATTTCGGATTTATAGAATTTTTTTTCTAGTCTATTTAAAATATTGTAAGCTTTCTCAATAACTTGCTGTGGTATCCCCGCAATTTTTGCAACATATATTCCATAAGATTTATCTGCACTACCTTGTACTATTCTATGCAAAAATATAATTCTGTCATTCCATTCTTTAACACTAACACTATAATTTACTACCTCTCTAAGTGTCTTAGAAAGACCAGTAAGTTCAAAATAGTGTGTCGCAAAAAGTACTTTTGATTTTCTTCTATCCCCTGCAAGAGATTCTATAATTGCCCAGGCAATAGCTATCCCATCATAAGTTGATGTTCCTCTTCCCACTTCATCAAAAATAATAAGACTTCTTTCTGTATATTGATTTAAAATACCAGCTGTTTCTATCATTTCTACCATAAAAGTCGACTCACCACCTGCAAGATTATCTCCCGCACCTATTCTCGTGAATATTCTGTCAATAAGCCCTATTTTAGCACTATAAGCGGGGACAAAAGACCCCATTTGCGCCATTATTATAATAAGAGCCGTTTGCCTTAAATAAGTAGATTTCCCAGACATGTTCGGCCCGGTAAGTATCATTATGCTTGAATCATCTTTAAATGAAATATCATTTGCTGTGAATTCACCACTTTTTAATATTCTTTCTAAAACGGGGTGCCTACCACCTTCAATAAAAAGATCCCTGTTACACAAAATTTTAGGGCAGGAATAATTGTATTCCACTGCGTTTGAGGCAAATCCGCAAAAAATATCAATCTCTGAAATAATCTTTGAAGCCTTTAAAATATTAGAACTAAAAGTAGATATTTCTAGCCTTAAAGCATTAAATATATTACTTTCGAGTCTTAAGATTTTTTCTTGAGAAGATAAGATTTTTTCTTCAAGTATTTTTAATTCTTCTGTTATATATCTTTCACTAGTCGCAAGGGTTTGTTTGCGAACATAGTGTTTAGGTGCTAGTGCAATGTTTGATTTACTAATTTCTATATAATAGCCAAATACTGAAGTATAACCTATTTTAAGATTACTTATCCCAGACAAAGATCTTTCTTTAATCTCTAAATTAGATATATAAAGCTTTGCATCTGCAGACATTCTTCTCAATTCATCAAGTTCATAATTAACACCATTTCTAATTACATTACCATCTTTTAAAGACATTGAAGGTTCATCTAGCAAATATGATGAAATCTTATCTATTACTTGACTATTATCGGGAATATTAAAATCCAATAAATTCCCACACCTTATAATTTCAGAAACATCGTTAAATGTCTTTAAAGAATATTTTAATGCCGTCATATCTTTAGGGTTTGCATTACCGGAAGTAATTCTCGCAATTATCCTTTCAACATCGGAGACAATTTTCAACTTTTCAACTATTTTTTTTCTTAGATTTGAATTATCTATAAAAAATTTTACAATACTCTGACGAGTTTCAATTTTTGAAATATCTAAAAGTGGCTTTATAAGCCACTGCCGTATAGTTCTTGCCCCCATAGCTGTTTTTGTAGAATCCACTACAGAAAGTAATGAATTTGTAGTTTTTCTGTTTGATATAGAGTTAAAAAGTTCAAGATTTTTTATAGCAACACTATCTAAATACATGAAATTCGAATTATTTATATATTTTATATTTAAAAAGATATCAACACTTCGTGGCTGTACTTCTCTTACATAAGCAATTAATGCTCCACAAGCACAAATTATTTCTTTTTTATAAAGCTTAAATTTTTCTAACGCATTACAGCCAAAAACTTCACATACTATTTTTTTAGCATCCTCAATATCAAAAAATGAGTCTTTTACATTAGAAATAGGGATTTTAAATTTTTCTAAGAAATCTAATATCGGTTTGTTGCGTGTGGTAACAGAAGATACAATAAGCTCTCCTGGATTATACTTTAATATCTCTGTTTCAATAGATTTTAACGCCATTTCGGAAGCAAAAAAATCACCCGTTGATATATCGGCTACAGCAAATGCAGTATACAACAAGGCATTATCAAAGACTAGTGACATTAAAAAATTATTTTTCTTTGATTCTAAAAGGACATCCTCTAAAAGCGTACCGGGAGTTATAATTTTTGTAACTCCACGCTTCACAATGCCTTTTAAAACATTTCCAGGTACCTCAAGTTGTTCGCAAATAGCGACTTTGAGTCCCTTTGTTATAAGTTTTCTTATATAAGAGTTCGCTGAATGATAAGGAATTCCGCACATTGAAACTCCATTTCTTTGTGTAAGTACAACTTCAAGAATAGGTGCTGCTTTTACTGCATCATCACTAAACATTTCGTAAAAATCACCTAAACGGAAAAAAAGCACCATATTAGAGTATTTAGCTTTAATATCCCAGTATTGTTGCATTAAAGGCGTCATTTTATCTAAAGACTTTTTAATTTTTTTCATTCTCCGAAAAAGATTATATCTTAACTCTTCCTAAACAACTTTAAACATTTTTCATGAAAACAAGAACTACTAAAATATACGTTTTACTAAATTTTATTTAATTAGAAATGCCGTTATTTCCTAAGTTAAATTTATTTTTATAATTTTTAAAACATATCCAATTCTTAAAAGCATACAAAAACTTATATAATTTATAGGTAAATATTATAGAGCGAACATAATTTCTCGTCTCTTTAAAAGGTATTTCACATATTCTTTCGGCAAGCATACGATTTTTACTATACCAACTTTCAACATTTCCTAATCCCGCATTATATGCAGACAGAGCTAAAATTAAATTATCATTGTAATTATTTAAGAGTCTTCTTAAATAATATGTCCCAAACATTATATTTATTTCAATTTCTTTAAGTTTACTATCTGAATAATTCATAATATCTAATTGTTTTGCAATCTCTAAAGCTGTCTTAGGCATTATTTGCATGAGACCCACTGCACCTTTATTTGAAACGACATTACAAGATAGATTAGATTCCTTTTTCATGACAACTTTTACAAGTAGGGAATCAACACCAAAATAATCAGAATATTTAGCAATATAGCTTTCATATGGATTTTCACTAAATAGTTTGACTTTATTCTCAAACCTGAAAAGAATAAATACGATAAAAATTATAATTACAATTGCGATAAATACTTTCATATATAACAATCTAAATACATCTATTTATCAAAAACATTACATAGAAAATTATTCTTAATAAAAATTTCTCTACTTTAAGCAAAAACAAACAAATAACTAATCTATCACATCACCAAACAATGAATTCACTTTTGCTTCTTTTATAACGACATTAAGAATCTTACCACAATATTCTTTATTAATCTTTATAAAAACTTTACGCCCACTCTTTGTTCTTGCTTCCATAAAACCATTCCCAATATTTTCAACTAAAACTTGATGTTTACTCCCTACCATTTTAGAAACAATTTCAGCAGAAATTTTATTCGACTCTTCAAGTATAATAGCATGTCGTCTCTTTTTCTCTACCGTAGACACATTATCACTCATTTCAAATGCCTTTGTATTAGGACGCGGTGAATACTTAAAAACATACAATCCGCCAAACCTTATAGTTTTCACTGCATTTAAAGTATACTCAAAATCTTTATCAGTTTCTCCAGGAAAACCAACTATAATATCAGTCGTTATACTTATATCAGGCACAGCAAACCTTAACTTTTTAATTAAATATGAATAATATTCATAAGTATACTTCCTATTCATTAATTGAAGAATCTTATTAGACGCAGATTGCATAGGAAGATGAATATGCGAACACATTTTTGAGTTTTTAGCTATAACATCTATTAAATTATCATTTAAATCTTTAGGATGATTTGTCAAAAACCTAATCCTTTCGAGATTTTTTATTGATGCAACATTTTTTAGTAATAGAGAAAAATCTACATTTCTATACTTATATGAATTTACATTTTGGCCCAAAAGTATTATTTCTTTAACACCATTTTCCACAACTAAAGAGCATTTATTTATTATTGTATTATAATCAAAACTTTTCTCAATTCCTCTCACAAATGGAACTATACAATAAGAGCAATAATTATTACAACCTTTCATAATAGTAATATGACTTACAATTTTAGATCTAAGCTTAACATTGGAATTTATTTTTTTAAAAGAGTTTTTTAAACAACATAAATCAATAATTTTAGAAATACCATTATCAATATCTTTCGTACCTACAACTAGATCAACACTTTTAAAGCGCTTCTTAATGTCATAACCAAGTCTTTCAGCCATACAACCCATAACAATTATTTTTATATCTGAATTTTGTTGTTTAAATTCTTCTATCTTACCAAGATAAGAAAAAATTTTCTGCTCAGATTGCATTCTTACAGAGCAAGTATTAAGTATAAATACGTCCGCATCTAAAAAATTGTCTACTTTAGAAGCTCCATAAGCTAAAAGAATAGAATCAAGTCTATCAGAATCACACATATTTACCTGGCAACCTAATGTTTTAATTAAGTAGTTCAATATTTTTTTTATCCTAAAACATTTTTTTAAAAGCAGAGTTTTTAACTTATGCCTTAATTTAATATCTCCAGTAAAGCTACGACGTTGAAAGAGAGAGAGACAACACAATTCGTCTCTCTCTTTTATTATTTTTCTCAAACTATTATCTCATTTATTTTTTATTATAATAACTCCATAAGCACAATTATATTTACTATTTAGGAAACATTTATTGCATTCCTTATTATATTCTTTGTAAAAAAATCTACAATAACCTCACTCATTTCTTGTGCAATTCTTATTTGAGCTTCTTTTGTAGAAGCAGCAAGATGAGGAGTCACAATAACATTTTCCATTTCAATAATAGTCCAATCTTCAGGAGGCTCTTTTACAAACA
This sequence comes from Candidatus Endomicrobiellum basalitermitum, assembly GCA_031282525.1. Lineage (GTDB taxonomy): Bacteria > Elusimicrobiota > Endomicrobiia > Endomicrobiales > Endomicrobiaceae > Endomicrobiellum > Endomicrobiellum basalitermitum. The sequence continues at coordinate 31,469 of JAITDN010000004.1, forward strand.
CATCTAGAGCGGCACCTTTAACCTTTCCAGATTTCACAGCACAACACAAATCTTTTTCGTTAATTATAGGACCTCTTGAACAGTTAATGATTCTTACACCATCTTTCATCTTTTCAATAGCGCCTGTATTTATCATACCTCTAGTACTATCATTTAAAGGGGAGTGAATAGATATATAATCAGCTTCTCTATAAACCTCATCAATACTTTTTATTTCTACTCCATTATTCTTTGCAAAGTCAGAATCTATAAACGGGTCGTAAGCTATAACTTTCATTCCAAAAGCACTCATCCTCTTCGCAACTTCAGTCCCTATTCTTCCAAGACCTATCAAACCTAAAGTTTTTCTAAAAAGTTCTGTACCCACAAAATTCTTACGATCCCACTTTTTATCCTTTAACGATCTATATGCCTCGGGTATATTCCTTGCAAGAGAAAGCATAAGCCCTATCGTGTGTTCTACAGCAGAAATTGTATTCCCCCCAGGAACATTAGCAATTACTATACCCTTTTTAGTTGCCACAGTTTTATCAACATTATCTACACCAGTACCAGCTCTTCCAATAAATTTAAGTCTGTCAGCAACTTCAATTATTTCAGCTGTAACTTTTACTTCAGAACGTATTAAAAGCCCATCATAATCCTTTATTAGTCTCTTAAACTCTTCTGGAGAAGGCTTATTATGCACATCAATTTTAAATTCCTTACTTGAAAATAATAAATCTAATCCCTCAATGTTACTATAAGTCATTAAAATTTTGTACATCTCCTCCTCCTTTATTCTTAAACAATTTGCGATGATACGATAAACATATAACTGCTAAAACTAGACTCTTAATTTAATATTTAACAATATATTCACTTACATTTTCATTCTGTTTTTAGTAGTACTTCTTCAGCAGCTGCTACTGCTTTACCTTTTTCAATTTTTATACCAAGTTCAACTAATACCATTTCAAGACATGCAAGCCCAATAAGTAAATCAGCCTTACCTATATAACCCATATGCGCAAACCTTATAATTTTACCTTTTAAATCACCCTGTCCACCAGCAATAGAGACACCATATTTTTCTCTTAACATTTTAACTATCTTACCACCAATTTCAATTGGAACCGAAGCACTCGTAACAACTTCACAGGGAACTTCTCCAAAAAGTTTTAAATCAAGAGCTGTCATTCCAGCTCTTGCAGCCTTAGCAAGAAGCTTACAATCATTCCAAATATTTTCTAAACCTCTTTTATTAATAAATTTTATAGATTCTTCAAGCGCAACCACTAGAGTCACAGGAGGGGTAAAAGGAGTTTCATTTGTAATATAAGATTTTTTATATTTTTTAATGTCAAAATAAAATTTTGGGAGTTTCGAAGTTTTGACAAGTTCCCATGCCTTATCATTCAAAGTTATAAAGGCAAGACCAGGAGCAAGCATAAAACCTTTCTGTGAACCAGACACTACTACGTCAACTTTCCATTCATCAGTTTTAAATTCTTGACCTACAAGTCCAGAAATTGCATCAACAACTAAAATAGCATCTGTTTTTGAAACTATTTCACCAATAGTTTTAATATCATTTACAACACCTGTTGAGGTTTCAGTAAATGTAGTATAAACAGCCTTAACATTAGGATTGTTTTTAAGAGCTTTCTCTATTTCAGAAGGTTTTACAACTTTCCCCCATTCAACGCAAATAGAAATAAATTTTAACCCATACCCTTGAGCTATTTTTAGCCATCTATCACCGAAATTACCACAACTTGCAACTATAATTTCATCTCCATGACTTAAAAGATTTACAACAGCTGTCTCCATCGCTCCTGTTCCAGAGGCAGCTAAAATATATACCTCATTTTTAGTTCGAAACACATCTTTTAAACCTTCAACAACATTTCTATAAATTACTGCAAATTCATTCGTCCTATGATGAATTATAGGCAACGCTTCTTTAAGAGCGACTTCTGGTGGAATTGGAGTAGGACCTGGGGTCAAAAGATAATATTTTGTCACTTTTTTTATTTCCTCCATTTTTCTTGTTTATTTTACTTCAAATAATTATTTATTATGACTAAAACACTTGCATAATCTTATACTTCTAAAATAACTCATTTCTTTATTAAATTTTAACTTACTAAAAATCAAATTCATTATTCTCAATACACACTTTAACTAACTTACGACCCTCATGATGATATAGCGAAAAGTATCAGCATGATAAACATTAATACATTTAATAATCTCACATCTGATTATTTGTGGTGATACAAACAAGATAAGTAATAGTAATAAACAATTAATGATGTTTACTCTTATTCAACAACTAATGAAATTACTTCATCCATATGAGAGACAGGTATCATCTTAAGCTTTTTTATTACATCCCCAGGTATATCAACTAAATCTTTTTTATTACTTTCAGGAAACAGTACAGTAGTTATACCTTCGTTATGAGCAGCAAGAACTTTTTCTTTAAGTCCACCAATACCAAGAACTCTACCTCTTAATGTGACTTCTCCTGTCATTGCAATTTTCTTTTTTACAGGCTTATCCATACATACTGAAGCTAGAGCAGTAGCTAGAGCAATTCCAGCACTGGGGCCATCTTTTGGTACTGCTCCTTCAGGCACATGCACATGAAAATCGGTTTTTGAAAATACATCTTCATCTATTGACAACTCTTGTGAAGCTGAACGAACATAAGTCAAGGCAGCCTGAGCAGACTCTTTCATAACATCACCGAGTTTTCCAGTAAGAACCAAGGAACCTTTCCCTTTCATTTTATTTACTTCTATCGTAAGCACCTCCCCACCAACATCAGTCCATGCAAGGCCAGTTACTACCCCAATACCATTTTCAGTTATCTTTTCTCTCTCATAATGAGCTATACCCAAGTAAGCATTTAAATTCCCAGGAGCAATCTCTATTAACTTCAATTCTTTATTGAACTCTAATTCTTTTATTACTTTTCTACAAATATTTGCAATTTCTCTCGTAAGATTACGGACTCCAGCTTCATGAGTATAATTTTTGATTATAGCGCTAATTACACCATCATTAAGAACGAGTTCTTCAGGTTTCAACCCATGCTCTTTCAATTGCTTAGGAATTATAAAATCTTTTGCTATACGATACTTTTCACTGTTAGTATAACTAGAAAATCTTATAATTTCTAATCTATCGAGCAGGGTATTTGGAATATTATTTAATGTATTTGCTGTAGTTATAAACATAACATTTGATAAATCAAAATCTACATCTAGATAATGATCACTAAAAGCATAATTTTGTTCAGGATCTAAAACTTCCAGTAGCGCCGATGATGGAGTACCTCTCCAATCAGAGCCTATTTTATCTATTTCGTCAAGAATAAAAACAGGATTATTGGAACCTGCTTTTTTCATTGACTGTATAATCTTTCCAGGCATAGAGCCTATATAAGTACGCCTATGACCTCTTATTTCAGCCTCATCTCTAACTCCTCCTAGAGAAATCCTCACAAAATTTCTTCCAAGACTTCTAGCAACAGATTTCGCAATAGAAGTTTTACCCACACCAGGAGGCCCAATAAAACACAGAATAGGGCCTTTTATCTTTTGTACTCTAGATAAAACTGCAAGATACTCTAAAATTCTTTCTTTAATCTTTTCAAGTCCGTAATGATCTTGATCTAAAATTTCTTTGGCTCTTCTTAAATCCAAATTATCAGGAGTTGACTTTTCCCAAGGCAAACCTAAAATCCACTCAAGGTATGTTCTTATAACTGCAGCTTCCGGAGACATTGGCATCATTCTTTCAAGTCTTGCTATCTCTTTACTTGCAGCATCTCTTGCAAGCCGCGGCATTTTTATTTTTTTTAATTTGTCCTTCAATTCGTCAATATCTTTCTGCGCATCATCTTTTTGTTTAAGTTCTTTTTGAATAGCTTTCATTTGCTCAGTAAGATAATACTCTTTTTGTGTTTTTTCTATTTGGCTTCTTACTCTACTTTGGATTCGTCTTTCAATATTTAATATCTCTATTTCTGAATCCAGTATTCGGATTATTTTCTCTAAACGCTCAATTGGATTTATCAATTCAAGAATTGTTTGTTTATCGTTATTCTTTATAACAAGATGTGATGCTATTGTATCTGCAAGTTTTGAAGGTTCAAGGATATTATTTACAGAAACAAAAACCTCCATAGACATTCTCGAATTTAATTTTACATATTGCTCAAAAAGAACAACAGACTGTCTCATAATTGCTTCGGTTTCAGGAGTCTTCTCAACTTTCTCATCAAAAATTTTAAACCCTACCTCAACATAACCTTTATCACTCAGTTTAAAATCTGTCCATTGAGCTCTAAACACACCCTCAACAAGAGCTTTCATACCATCTGCCATTTTTAATATTTGAAGCACTTCGCAAACAGTTCCTATATTATAAATATCACTAGGTGTAGGATCTTCAACCTGAATATTTTTTTGTGTAACAATAAAAATAAGCCTATTTGTTGACATAGCCTCTTCTAAAGCTTTAATAGATTTTTCTCTACCTATACTAATAGGCAATACCATCGCAGGATATAAAACCATTTCCCTTACCGGAAGAAGAGGAAGCACTTCAGGAAGTTTTGATACTTCATTTTTATCATTAGTAAATTTATCTAATCTATTCATGCAGGCTCCTTCGTGTTTTTGTTTTTATACACAAATTTAGGACTCTCCTTTTTCATTACAGTTTCAGCCGTGACCATACCTTTTATAATTGAAATATCATCTGGAATACCAAACATTGCATCAAGTAGTAAATTCTCTATAATTGATCTTAAACCCCTTGCACCAGATCCCTTTTTCAATGCCTCATCTGCTATTTTTTCCAATGCTTCTCTCTCAAACTCAAGTTCTACATTTTCAAACTTAAACATCTTTTGATATTGTTTTATTAAAGCGTTTTTAGGTCTTGTTAAGATATGAACCAAATCTTTAATTGATAAACATTCCAATGTCGCAATCACGGGAAGCCTTCCTACAAATTCTGGTATAAGTCCAAATTTCACTAAATCTTCACTTTCAACTTTAGAAAGTACATAATCACTATTCTTAAACCTATCTCTGTTATCAGCATCTTTTATAAAACCCAAAATCTTTTTTGATAAACGTTTCTCTACTAAATCCTCAAGACCATTAAAAGCACCTCCACAAATAAAAAGAATATTTGTGGTATCTATACTAATATACTCCTGTTGTGGATGCTTCCTACCTCCTTGTGGAGAAACACTCGCAATAGTTCCTTCAATAATTTTCAAAAGAGCTTGCTGAACACCTTCACCAGAAACATCTCTTGTTATAGACACATTATCAGATTTTTTCGAAATTTTATCTATTTCATCAATATAAATTATACCTTTCTCAGCTTTTTTTATATCAAAATTCGCATTTTGCATAAGTCTTAAAAGTATGTTTTCGACATCTTCTCCAACATATCCAGCTTCAGTCAACGTAGTTGCATCTGAAATAGCAAATGGAACATTAAGCATTCTTGCTAAAGTTTGTGCTAAAAGAGTCTTCCCTGTTCCAGTAGGGCCTATAAGTAAAATATTGGATTTTTGAATCTCAACTTCATCTCCTTTCGACATAGAAAATGAAGCTTCTATTCTTTTGTAGTGATTATACACAGCTACAGATAAAACTTTTTTCGCATGTTCTTGTCCAACAACATAATCATCAAGATTTTTCTTTATTTCACTTGGTTTTGGTAACTTCAGGATAACTTCTTTTGACTTTTTTTTATTTAAAATCTCAAAAGTCTCTAATAAACTTCTTACACATTCTTCACAAACATAGACATCATTTACACCTAATAATTTATGAGGATACCCTTTATTACAAAAAATACAAAACTTTTCATCAAAATTATTTTCCATTATAATCTTTTTAACACTGATAGTTCTATTATTTTAATATCTTTATGGTTCAATTCAAAAAACTAATTCTAATTCATTACCATTATCATATATCACTTTTAAATACAAATACAAAAGCAGAAATTTAAAATTTCGTCCATTAAACTACCTATTTCAGACTTACTACAACCTCATCTACTAACCCATATTCTTTTGCTTCATATGCAGACATATAATAATTTCTATCTGTATCTTTTAATACCTGTTTTACAGTTTTACCAGTATGCCTTGCAACTATTTCAGAAAGTTTTTGTTTAGTATAAACAAGTTCTTTTGTTTCTATATCAATATCAGAAACTGTACCGGATAAACCATAAATTAATGGTTGATGTATCATTATACGAGAATGTGTTAGAGCAAATCTTTTGCCTTTTTCTCCTGCAGCAAGCAAAACAGCTCCGAAAGACATTGCCATTCCCATGCAAATCGTGCTTATAGGACTCTTTATAAATTGCATGGTATCATAAACAGCAAGTCCTGCTGTAACCATACCTCCAGGGGAATTTATATACAGACTTATATTTTTATCTGATTCCTCAGAATCCAAATACAAAAGCTGCGCAATCAAAGTATTTGCAGAATCAGTACTGACGTATCCTTCTCCATCACCTACAAAAATAATTCTTTCTTTAAGGAGCTTTGAATACAAATCATACGTTACAGCAGAACCTTGACTCCATCTTTCTATTATTGTAGGTACAAATGATGACATCATTTTCTCCTATAATTCCATACTTACAACCCAATTATCTCTAAAATTTTAATTTATTTTCAACGTAACGGCATATATCTTTCTAATATCTCAATCTTTGCGTTATTGATTAAAAAATCAAATAGCTTTTTTTCTTTCAATGAAAGTAATATATTATCTTTTTTCTCCAAGAAATATTTATCAGCGACACTTTCTCTACCAGGATTTAAAATCTTTATTTTATTCTTTTCTATTTCAAAATCAGAATCTGTCACAACAAGATTTTCACTTTTATATATTGCATTTAAAATATAAGAAAGTCTCACATTTTTTTCTGCTTCCTCTTTAAATTTCCCATTTTCAGACTCAATTTGCTTTTGAATATATTCTTTGGAAACACCTTGGCTTTTTAAGTATTTCTCCATCTTTTTAATCAAAGACTTTTCCTGACTTACAACTAAAGAGGATGGAACTTCAAATTTATTATTATTAAGTAAATATTCAACAATTTGTTTTTCAACATCCGTATTTTGACGAATTTTTTCTTCAGATTCCATGGATTTTTTTAATTTCATTCTTAAATCTCTAACATTTTCAGTTCCCAAATCTCTCGCAAAATCATCATTGAATTTTGGAAGTTCTTTTTCTTTTATTTCAACTATCTTTATTTTAAAAATTATAGTTTTACCTGCCAAAGTTTCATTAGGATAATCTGTTTCATACTCAATTTTTGTACTTCTTTCATCTCCAACTTTTGAGTTTCTTAAAACCTTCTTAAATTCTTCGCGCGTATTGCCAGAACTTAGATCAAGCATATAGTTTTTAGCCGTAATCTCAGGAAGAACTTTGCCATCAGAGTCAAAAGCATCATAATCAACAAAAACAAAACTACTCTCACCGACCTCACTCAATTTAGATGGAACAAGTTTTGCATTTCTTTCTCTTAAAGCATTAATACCCACATCTAAATTTTCATCACTAATTTCAAAAATTTCTTTTTTTATAGGAATATTTCTATAATCTTTTATCTCAATTTTTGGATGACATTCTGCAGTAAAATGATATTTTAAATCCTTCCCAAAATCATAATTGAACTCATCAACTATTGGAAATCCGAGTATATCAAAATTTTCCTTTTCAAGAACACTTGAAAGAGTTTTATTGATAACGCTTTTTATAGCTTTGTTCCTACTTTCATCGGTAAACTTTTTTTCAACAATATTTCTAGGAATTTTTCCATGCCTAAATCCATCAATTTTTGCTTGTTGCTGTATTTGAGAAAAAATAGAGTCAACCTCACTTGCCACAACATCCCCAGAAACTTCAACCTCTATATCTATAGAGCACAATCTTCTATTAATAATTTTATATTTAAAATCAATTTGTTTATTTGCAAAAGTCATCTCGCTTCCCTTTTTAACTCAAAAACAAATGTATAACCAAGATAAAAAAACTCTTAGCATTACGGACGGAGGGATTTGAACCCTCACACCTTTCAGTATATGGTCCTAAGCCATACGCGTCTGCCAATTCCGCCACGTCCGCGCATCCCACATACAAAGCTCAATAAAAATCTGCGCCGCATAGGAATCGAACCTATAACCTAACGATTAAGAGTCGTTTGCTCTACCAATTGAGCTAGCAGCGCAACCCATATTCTTCTTAAACAACTTCCCTTTTAAAAAGTGGATTCTAACAAACTACAATTCAAAAATCAACAACAATATACGTTTTATACATGGAACGTTCACAGTCTACTCTCAACTTAAAAATTATAGATTAATAGCTATTAGTATAGATATGAAAAGTTAATAAATTCATCAAATATATCTTTTATGTAATTTATAAGAGAAACTCTATTTGATTTTATCATTTCGTTCTCTGTCATTATCATAACTTTCTCAAAAAAATTATCAATTAACGGTTTTATTTTTACTACCTCATCAAAAATCTCACTATACTCTTCTTTCAAAATATGTCTTTCAACTTCAATTTTTAATCTCTTAGCAACATTAAAAATTGCTTTCTCAACGTCTAAAACAAGCAAATCCTCTCTTATTACTACAGAAATATTAATATTTTGTTTTTTAGCTTGATTTACAATATTGACCATTCTCTTAAATAATATTGTAATAGATGAAAAGTCACATCTTAGTTTGGCATTCTGTAAAGCGTTGAGTTTTAATCGCAAAGTACCAAGATTTTTAATTCCATAATTTAATTTCAATATATTTGTAACAGCTTTTACTTCACAAGGCTTATATCCTTCCATCTCAAAAATACTTTCTATTCTCTGACACAAAAAACTTGTAAGTTTTTTGTAAGTATTTTCTGATTTTATATTATTCACTAGATTTTTAGGTAAAAATTCAAAAGTTTTCCTCATGACATATTCCAAATCACAATTCGCTAGTTTTTCCATTACTATTCTCACAAAGCCTATTCCTACTCTTCTTAAGCCGTATGGATCTGCTGAACCCGAAGGCTCAAGACCTATTGTAAAATATGTTACCAACGTATCTATTTTATCTGACAAAGATACTAAAAGTGCGACATTATTTGATGGGAGTTTCCCTGAAGCAACCAATGGCCAGTAATGTTGTTCTATAGATAAAGCAACGTCCTCACTTTCACCTAATTCAAAAGCATAAATCTTTCCAATTACACCTTGAAGTTCAGGGTATTCAAAAACCATTTCACTCAATAAATCGGCTTTCGAAAACATTACTGCTTTTTCAAGTGTATCCTCATCAATTTGCATATTAAACTCTTTATTAAAAAGAGATGCTATACATTTAATACGTTCAATTTTTTCATAAACTGTTCCAATTTCATTATGTAAAACAACACCCTTTAGCCTTTCTATATTATATTTAAGTCCATTTTTCAAATCGTTATCATAAAAAAATTTAGCATCAGCAAGTCTCGCTGCAAGAACTTTTTCATATCCTTCCTTTACAGTATCTTGATATTTTGAAACACCATTTCTAATACCCACAAAATAATTCAATAAATTATTATTTTTATCATTTACTAAAAAGCACTTTTGATTTCTTTTCATACACACACTAAGTACTTCCGAAGGTAAATTAAGATATTTTTTATCAAAAGAACACAATACAGCAGATGGATATTCAACAAGATAGTTTACTTCGTCAATAAGAGATTCATCAACTACTATGTTACCAACATTTCTAGAAACAAATTCCATTGATTTTTTTATTGTTTCACGTCTTTTATTTTGCTCAACAATCACAGATTTGTTTTTCATTATTAAAAGATAATTTTCAGGTAGGTCTATCTTGATTCTCTCACCGTTATAAGTATGAGGTCCTATAGTCCAGTTAGATGAAATTACATCTGCAATTTTAAACTTAATCACTTTAGTTCCATAAAGTGCGACTATATTTCTTATGGGTCTTGCAAACCTAAATCCACTTTCTTCCCATAACATCGTTTTTGGAAAAGATATCCCCCTTATTAGTTTAGAAAAAACTATACTTAAAAGTTTTTCGGTTCTTTTACTTTTAGTTTTTTTAAAAAAAGAAAGATAATCTCCTTTATCAGTGCTTTTAAGAACAAGTTTTTCAGGACTCACGCCATTTTTTAAAGCGAATCCTCTAGCCGCTTGCGTATATTCACCACGCTCATCTTTAGCAGCTTTCAAAGATGGTCCTAAAATGTATTCAATCTTATTATTACTTTCATTTACAAGATTTTCAACTATTAGGACAAGCCTCCTAGAAGTAGCATAAGTCTTAAGAGTTTCATATTTTAATCCAAAGGTATTAAAAGCTTCTAATGCAAACTTTTCAATTTGCCTTAAAGCAGGTTCAATATAAGAAAATGGAATTTCCTCTGTACCTACTTCCAGTAAGGCATTTTTTTTATTTTCTTTAATCAACTTTATACCTCTGTAATAGATCTTAAGTACTCTTCAGCAACAACTTTGGCTACCGCACGTATTCTCGAAATATAATCAACTCTTTCAGAAACCGCAATAGCTCCTCTAGCTTCAAGCAAATTAAATATATGAGAGCATTTCATGACTGCATCATAGGCAGGAAACGCAAGCTTTATTTTAGCAAGTCTTCTTGCTTCCTTTTCCCAATCATTAAAATGTTTCTCTAATAAACTAATATCGGATATTTCAAAATTATAAAGAGACCATTGTTTTTCTTTTTCAAGACACATTTCTCCATAAGTTACATCATCGTTCCAATGTAAATCGTAAACACTATTTTTTTTCTGAACATACATTACAAGCCTTTCAGTACCATACGTAATCTCAACAGAGATCGGGTTCAAATTAATACTACCAATTTGTTGAAAATATGTAAATTGTGTTACTTCCATAGCATCAATCCAAACTTCCCAACCAAGCCCCCACGCACCAAGTGTCGGAGATTCCCAATCATCTTCAACAAATCTAACATCGTGTTTTTTTGAGTCAATTCCTATTGTTTCTAAACTTTTCAAATAAATCTGTTGAATATTTTTTGGGGCAGGCTTCATAATAACTTGGAATTGGTAATAATGTTGCAACCTATTAGGATTTTTGCCATATCTACCATCAGAAGGTCTTCTACAAGTTTCTACATAAGCTATATTCCATGGTTTTGGACCTAAAGAATGTAAAAACGTAGCAGGATTAAATGTTCCCGCTCCTTTTTCTAAATCATAAGGTTGCCACAAAAGACACCCCTTTTTCGACCAAAAATTCTGTAAAGCCATAATAATTTCCTGGAAATTCATACAATCTCCTAAATATCACAATCATAAATAATCACAAATTTCAACTTTAACGAAAAAACGTAAGTATATTTGACATAATTCCAATTTTTTAATTTAATGCCTAACATGAAAAATAAAAAAATAAAAACACATAATCGCCCAACATGGGATGAATATTTTATGAAACTTGCTTGGCTTGTAGCTGAAAGATCTACATGTATACGCCATCACGTTGGAGCAATTATAGTAAAAGACAAGAAAATTTTAACAACAGGCTATAATGGAGCTGCAGTAGGTTTGCAAGACTGTATACATCTCGGTTGTTTAAGAAACACATTAAATATCCCTTCAGGACAAAGACACGAAATATGTAGAGCAATTCATGCTGAGCAAAACGCAATTATACAAGGTGGATATCATGGTACAAGCATTAAGGATACAACACTTTACTGTACACACTCTCCATGCATATTATGCACTAAAATGATAATAAATGCAGCTATTAAAAAAGTAGTCACAGATATTGAGTACCCTGACAATTCGTTTAAAGAACTTTTTTCAGCAGCAGGAGTAAAATTCTTCACTTTAAAACTTGATAATTTTTCTATAAACCGATTGTTATAATTTTAACTGTTAGTATCAAAAAAAAGTTTAACACTACATTTAGACAAACATAAAAAAGACGCGCTTTACAACTCATAAAATTAAAAAACTATGTTAATAATGTCCCTAGGAGCTTTGACTATAAAGTCAGGATTATATTGTTCTATTTGTCCTAAATCCGAATAACCATATGATACAGCTATAGACGATACTCCTGCGGCTTTAGCAGCTAAAAAATCATTTACACTATCACCTATCATCACAGTTTTTGAAATATCAGAATTCGTAGCTTTTATCAATTCTATAATGGGTTTAGGATCAGGTTTTCTTGCACCCATTACACTATCTCCTCCCCAAACCTTAATAAAATAATCAGAAATTTTTAATCGTCTTATAATTTCACACGAAAACCCTTCAGTTTTATTTGATAAAATCGCTTTGTTTTTACTCTTTAAAGCTTTAAGCATTTCAACCACGCCATTATACATAACCGTAGTATCAGTCAAACATTTCCCATAATAAAATTTAAATAATTCAACTGTTTCTGATTTATCTATCTCTCTTTCTTTAGGAATAGTCTTATCTAAAAGTCTATCAATACCATTTCCCAAATAAGAACGTACTTGTTTTACAGATAAATATTCAAAACCATACTTTCCTCTAACTGAGTTGACAGCCGAGGTTATATCTATTTGAGAATCGATAAGTGTTCCGTCTAAATCAAAAATTAAAAAATTAAAACCCATAAATTTTATATTAAATTAAAAATAAAAATTCCAAAGCCATAAAAATAGTAATCATGTTATGCTAAATTTAAATTTAGCATAGTATTTATACTATTGTAAAGTTTTAACTTACTTTATCGTATCCCGTAGCTTTAGCTTTCCAAGCAAAAGTAAGGACAATTGCTCCGAAAAATCCAGTTACTATAATAAGTTTAAAAGAAATCTGCCAATTATAAATATCTATCAACCTACCAAATAACCAACCTGTTACTATCGTGCTTGCATACCCCCAAATTCCCACAAGACCATTTGCTGCCGCTGAGGCACGTTTGGTCGCTATATTAGATGCGGCGCTAATAATAAGCGACTGAGTGCCATAAATACAAAATCCTGAACATATCAAACACACTAGAGATATCCACGCAGGTGCAGTGATTGTGTGCCAAAATAAAAACATAAAAAATGAAGCAATTATCATAGTAATAATACAAACGTGTAATCCTCTACCGTCAAAATATTTATCCGTAATCCAACCACATAATAATATGCCCACAGCACCAAATATTTCAAAAGCAGCAAGCATAAAACCAGCATTTTTCAAAGCCATACCTTTCCACTCTTTTAACAATATCAATCCCCAATCTAAAATTGCAAATCTTAAAACATAAACAAAGAAATTTGCAATTGAGATAATCCAAATATAAGGATTTTTAAATACCATCTTATTTATAAATTGTTTATATTCAGTGGATTTCTTTTTTTTGTCATCAGTTATTTCATAATTTTCACCTACAGATAGTTCCGACAAACCGACAGAGCTAGGTGTGTCACGTATGATGAGCCATATTCCCCCAGCCACTAATATAGCAATAGTTCCAGGTATATAAAAAACACTTCTCCAACTCCAAGTAGCAAGATAGCTACAAGCGATAATTGATACTACCGCTCCTATACAATTAGAAGTTGTCCAACGAGCCATTTTCGTTGCAAGTTCTTTAGGAGGGATCCAATGCGGAAGCAATCTTGCATTAGGAGGCCAACCCATACCTTGAACCCAACCATGAAAAACCCATATAACACCCATAATCGTCAATCTAGAACTAAAGCCAAAAATAATATTACATATGGCACACAAAAACAAACCACATGATATAAAGTTACGGGCCATAAATTTATGGACAATAAAACCATTCGCAAATCTAGACATCCCATACATTATTCCATTTAAACTTATGAAAATACCAAGTTGTTCTTTCGTTATACCCAATTCAGATTGAATTCCAGGCATAGCCACACCCAAATTTTTGCGTATTGCAAAAAACATGGCATAGCCCACCCATGTTACTAACATTGTACGAACTTGCCAATATTTAAATTTTTTAGTTACAGTACTATCTTCAAGTAACGCAAGCATCACTTATTCTCCTCATTTTCTCATATCTAAATTTTATACAATAACACCCCTTTATACATTTTTAAAAACATTCAAAAATAACCCTATAACATTGTCTCTTTATAAACAATAATAGATATCAGTTTAATTAACACCAACAGAATTTAGAGACTAATCTTTAAATTGATATCATTTACAAAATTCAAACTCTAAACAACAAAAAATTCGCCCTGAAGAGGAATTGAACCTCCAACCTTATCCTTAGGACGGATCTGCTCTATCCAATTGAGCTATCAGGGCACAAAATCACCTACATTTTACTAAATTATAGTAATATTATAAATAAAAGGTTTATAATAAGCAGTGCATAAATAAAGTATTTTTACAATTTAAAGCTATGCCAGTTATATATATATCTTCTATATTTTAATATTTAAAAGAAAAAAAATAGTTAGTTAGGTAGGATCACACATAGCTATTTTATTTTTATAGCTTTATTATTTTTGTCAACAAAAACGATTTTTGGTTTAATTGGTTTATCTGAAAGTTTAAACCCCATTATAATCACTTCTTCTTTCTCTTTTATAAGATGAGCAGCTGCACCATTCATGCAAATCACACCGGATCCAGATTCACCTGAAATTATATAAGTTTCCAGGCGATTTCCAGTAGTATTTGAAACGACAAGGACTTTCTCTCCAATCCAAAAACCAGCTTTATCACAAAGATCAGTATCTATAGTTATACTTCCTTCATAATTAATATTAGCCTGAGTTACTCTAGCTTTAAATATTTTTGAACTTAAAACAAATTTCATTATTTTTTATATCCCATCTATAAATTTTTTTAATACATCATTATATTATTTACTATCAAACATAATAACCCTACGAGGATAAGAAATTTTTATCCCTTCATCGTCAAACTTTTTATAAAGATTTTTTAAAGCCTCGCTTTGCATAAAATACTTTTTATACACACTTTTTACTTTAAAGATTAAGGTAAAATTTATTGAAAAATCAGCAAAATCTGTAAATTGCACTATAGGAGTAAAAGTTTTCACAGAATCATCATATTTATCTATTATTTCTTGCATTGCAAGTATCGCAATTCTTTCTACATGCTCTAAGTCACTACCATATGCAACCCCGCATTTTATAAACGCAATAACTCCAGATTTATTCAAATGAAAACTCGTCACTATTGAAGATAACAATTTATCATTTGGTATGCTAATAACAGAATTTGACATTTCCCTTACGAGCGTCGTCCTCCAGTTAATTTCGACTATTGTTCCTTCAACACCCGTTGAATCAACCCTAATATAATCTCCCCTCACAATTTGTTTACTTGCAATTATATTTATACCAGCAAAAAAATTTGCAAGAGTATCTCTTAGACCAAAAGCCATCGGCAAAGATCCTACTCCCAAAGCAGCAAAGATAGGAGTTAACTTAACACCAAACTGATTTAATATTAACGCTAATCCTACAAAGATTATGGCAAATTTAATTATGTTTATTACGATCTTTTCAGGAATAGATCTGGATAAAAGTTTAGAAAGAATTGAGGCAACAAAAATAACAACAGAAAAAACAAATAACCCATAAAATAATCTATGAACAATTGTATTTATATTATTTAGAGGTGCTATTAAAAAAGCAATATAAAGAGCTATGAGAAAAAACCAAAAAGAAATATAATTTTTTGATATTACAATCACTTCACTACTTAATACAAATCCGACTTTTGAAAAGATATTTTTTATAGTTTTTGCAACGTACTTCCTAAGAATAAACCCAACAGAAGACACCACCACAAATAAAACTATACTTTTTATCCAAGACGTAAAATTCTTTAAAAAAATTTGATTAAACAAAGATGATATCATTATTTTATTTTTTAGGATTTTCGATTTCTTCTTGGCACTTAATACAATATTTAGTCCAAGGAATCGCTTTCAATCTCATTAATGGGATAATATATCCACAATACTCACATTTACCATAATTGTCTTTTTCTATTTTACTAAGCGCATCATTTACAGCATTCAAAGTCATTTTATCATTTGAAATAAGTTCAAAGTATATTTCTTTTTCGCTATTGTTACTCGCTGTATCTATTTCATCTCCAACATTAGTAATATCTAAATCAACATTCATTCCACTACGAGCATTATTATTTGACTTATTTAACAGCTCTGTTCTTTTTTGTATTAATGTCCTTTTTAAATTAATTAAATCTTTTTTATTCATTGCCTTTCCCGCTAATTTGTAAAAACCTTTACTGTTTTTAACATTTCTGTTTCCTGTCCACTTATTCTTATGTCTTTAGCAGACATATCTATAAGATAATCACATATTTCCTTTGTAATTCTTTCTCCAGGAATCACAATCGGAATACCCGGAGGATAAGGAGTAAGAGTTTGAGCAGCAATATGGCCAACCGCTTTCTTTAAACCTAATTTTTTTGTGTCACCCGAAAGAAATACTTCTCTAGGTCTCATAACCATTTCAGTAGCAAGAGATGGGATTTTAAGAATCCAATTCTTCTGCCCGCCATGATATTTTTTATTTATATCCTCAAGACCATTCACAAAAGTTTCCACATCTGATTTAATTGAACCCTCACCCATAATCGCAACCAAATTAAATAAATCGGCATAATCAAGTTGTATATTATACTCTTTTGCGAGAATACTTTCAATTTCATAGCCTGAAAGACCGGTTTTTGTAACATTAACAGTAAGTTTTGTAATATCTAGATCAAATCCTAATTTTTGCATTTCCTTTCGTGTAAAACATTTCATTGAGTTAATATTGTTATTTATATATGAACGTCCTTCTTCAGCAGCTTCTATAACCCTGTTAAAATTTTTTTCACCATATAGAAATGCTTGTCTCCTAGCTAAGTCAAGACTTGCAAGAATCAAATAATTTGGACTTGTAGTCTGAAGCATTGAAACTATTTTCTTTACTCTAATACAATCAATAAGACTGGAATTAAAATGTAACACTGAACCTTGTGACATAGCAGATAAAATTTTATGTGTTGACTGAACACATAAATCTGCCCCTGCAGTAACTGCAGATTCTGGCAAACGCTTGTTAAAAAGCAAATGTGCACCGTGTGCTTCGTCAACTAGGACTATTTTCCCTCTTCTATGGCATAAATCAACAATTTTACTTAATTCAGTAACCACACCATTATATGTTGGACTTGTTACAAATACAGCCTTAGCCTCTGGATATTTATCCAAAGCATCTTTTATCTGATCATAGGTCGAATTAAATATCAAATCAAGATTTTGATCAATTTTAGGCTGAATCCAAATAGGCCATACACCAGACATAATTATTCCTGCCATAATCGACTTATGCGAACTTCTTGAAACTATTACAGAATCGCCAGAATTACACGCAGCAAGAAACATGGCTATATTTCCAACAGAAGTACCATTAACCAAAAAGAAAGAATGCTTTACCCCATACGCTTGAGCCATAAGCTCTTGAGCTTTTTTTATAGAACCTACTGGATCATGTAAAGAATCAACTTCATCAAAAACAGTTACATCAAATTTATAAACTTCTTCACCAGTATAATCTTTTAATCCTTTATCTATACCTCTACCATTCTTATGACCAGGACAATGAAATGAAATAACATTTCTTTTTGCATGCGCCAAAAGAGCATCATACAAAGGAGTCCTTAATTGCTTTGCCATAAATGACTTAGATGTCTTTTTCACTATTATCAACCCTCAAATAGATAAGTGCCCGGTAGAAGACTCGAACTTCTGACCCCTTCCATGTCAAGGAAGTACTCTAACCAACTGAGCTAACCGGGCGTCACGAAAATAAAATACA
Organism: Candidatus Endomicrobiellum basalitermitum; assembly: GCA_031282525.1. Classification (GTDB taxonomy): domain Bacteria; phylum Elusimicrobiota; class Endomicrobiia; order Endomicrobiales; family Endomicrobiaceae; genus Endomicrobiellum; species Endomicrobiellum basalitermitum. Next base: position 49,422 of record JAITDN010000004.1, read on the forward strand.
AAACAGGTGCGGGCCGGAATTGAACCGGCGAATAACAGTTTTGCAGACTGCTCCCTTACCACTTGGGTACCGCACCACCAAAAACTATAAAGCACATTAATACACTTATAACTTACAAGTAATAAATTTAGCATTACTATTTTCACCTATAAATATAAATTTTTTTACATTATAAAGGATTATTTATTGAAAGTTATATAATTCCTAAAATATAAACGACAATCTACTAAAACCAACACAAAATTAAAAACATATAGAGTTTATCTTCCTCACTGCCCTTAGAATTATATGATTTATATATATATTGAGAAAACCACATGCAGTACGAAAAAAAAACGTCATTAAGCTTCACAAATATATTCACTTTTTATTCTCTTATAAATATTCTCATAAATATTATTTAGTTTTAAAAAAGCGTTGTGATATCCTAGTTTTTTATTACAACTAGTTCTGCTACATCAAAATTTTAAATTTGTAAAAGTCGTATCGGTAAGCAACAGCATATTAAATATCCAATTCATTATTAATACTCATCAACAATTTCTCAACTGCAACTTCAAGAGCCCTTGTATCGTTTGAATCATTAGTAAAATTAATATCAGCCATATCGGCCACCCTTTTCAATTGTTGTCCCGAACCTTCTAATTGCGACTCTTTATCTTCAAGTTCAATAAATTTCTCTATAGTGTCAGGATCCCCCAATCTTTTTCTATTTTGCATTCTTTTAAAACGCAAAAATTGAGGAGAATTAATATTTACTAAAACAAAATCTTTTATTTTCCTTAACTCATTAACTTCATCCGGATGCCTTATAGAAGTTATACAATATTTACCGTCTAAAGCAATTTTTTCTAAAATTTTTTTTACAAGAATCTCATTCCCATTTTTCTCTCTTAATCCAGTTCCAAACACTATAAAATTCTCTCTTATAAACTCAATACCTAATCCTCTCATCATTTCTCTAATAACATCTGATAAGGAATAATGTATGTATCCGTACTCTCTAGACATATACTCCGCAATTGTATCTTTGCCTGAACAATAAAGACCTGTTAAACCAATTATCATTTATTTTCTATCCAACCCTTAGATAAGTAATAACTTTTGTAATATTTAGATTAAATTAACATCTATCTCATTTCAATATCTATTTAAAAAAACCAAAAAATACAACCCCCTCATACTTTATTAAGGCACAGGGGGCCTAACATATAAAAAACTTGCGGGGGCAGGATTTGAACCTGCGACCTTCAGGTTATGAGCCTGACGAGCTACCAAGCTGCTCCACCCCGCGATTGCATAATTTCATGACTCTTAATTTGTAATTATACTAAAATTTTATTTTCTGTCAAATACTTACTTTAACATAACACCTAAAGAACATCCACTATTTCCATCTATGTTTATTATACGTAACAAGTAAAAACTGCATTGCAGTAGAAAACTCTTTAATTGTAACATTCATCTAACGAAACATCTACCTCATCTAAAATACAAAAAGGAGAATGCTTTGCCATAAAAAAGAAAAATCAAAGCAAAACAGACTTAAAGCTTTTTCACCACTTGAACAAAGGGAAATACTTTGCAATTTCTTTCCCTGCTGGTTGTGTACGCAAGAATATCAATCTCACTTTCAAGAAACCACATTTATCGCTAAATATTAAATCCGCATTCCCCACACCACAAAAAAGTCTTATGTAAAGCTTTTTAAAATTTTCCTTCACAATGTTAAAAGCTTTTTTAAAAACTCTCAGCAGTGGAGTGATTAATTTTTTTATAATTTCATGTGCAAGTCTTGTTGTTGTTCTAAAAGAGAATTATATTTTTGTTCTATAATCTAATACCCCTTGTGCCACAAGATTTACAAATATCAAAGATTCAATTTTATTCCTTATCATTTTAACTTCTTCAGTATTAATTTTAATATTATTACTAAAATTATTTTTTATTTCTTCATATTTTTTTCATAAGTATCTATAAGCTTTCTTTCTGAACCGTTTTTCTGATATTCAAGATTCTTAAAATTGATTTGCATGTTGTTTATTCCACTATTTGTACTATTTATTTTACTTTGTAAATTGTGCAATTCGTCTATTTTTGTATTCAGCACAGTTTAAAACATTTTTGATTAGACGCAACTAATTCTAGAATCTTTTTATTGTTTTTAGAAATCTTAAATTCAAATTTTTTTTACTTGACTTCTAAAATTAGTGATATTATCAATAATGTATTGATACTCTCTATTTTTTTCAATATGAACCCGTTTCTCATCAATCTGTGTTTTTTGATCTTTATCAGATCAAAACTTAAAACCTATTTCTCAATTAAGAGGCTCTCTCAATATTTATCTAGCTGCCGTATTTTAAATTGTATATTAGAAATATTCTACTTTATACCCCATCGACTCATCGTAAAGTCTTTTTGCCTGTCCTTCAATCAATAATCGGTTCTCAAAAAAATACCCCCCCCACACACATCTTGAACTAAAACATTCCTATAAACTCTAGTCTCTGAGATAAGAACATTAACATATAAAACGAATTATTTTTTTTCATCTCGTAAAAATCGTAGCTTTAAATATTTTATAAGTTCAGAATACCACCAAAGGAAGTCCTATATTGACACTTTTATGATAATCAAAAATCTTTTCAACAATTATAAACGAAAGTCTACTCAAATTATTATTCTCTAAAAACCTAATAACATACTCGCCTTTTCTAAAGTTTCACATATAAGATAATTTAATTTTTCTCCTAAAATAGACGCGACAAATTCATGTTTATCCATATCAATAACAATCAAATTACTTATAATAACCCCTTGCAAAATCATCCAAATTCAATACTACTCTTATAGAGGATCTAAGGACATCTCTTTATACTTAAAAAAATCACTTTGTGAATTATCAAAAATAAGAGAAACTTCTGCCATTCCACTAGTAGTCCTTATTTGAGTATCACTAAATATAACTTTCTTGCATATTAGAACTTCTCATTGATTTTGATTTTTTACTCTCAAAGACACCAACGTATAGAATCAACTATATTATATTTGCCCCATCCTTAGGACCTATAATACCCGAAATTCCATACTTAAATTTTGACACTGTCCTTTCCAAATCACTTACTTTTAATTTTTTTAAGTACATTATTATTTTTTTTCTTTAATAATAGAATAGTTTGTTTTTGAGCAGTAAAAATTTAAACTTTATTTTTCTTGAGTTCGCATTTTACCAATAGACAATATTTAGATGAGAGCGATTCGTGAGTTCGTGATATCTAAAGATAACCTTTATCTTGATAAAACTGTAATTATAAATTTAGACTGACAAAAAAATATCTGAAACTTTAATTACTATATATAGCATATTTCTTATATATCCTACCATTCATCATCTCAACAGTACGTTGTGTCATTACATTATCATCAAGTACCCACGAAAGTTCGCAACGTTTATAGCCATTCTTAACTGCATTTTTTAAACCTCTTTCATACATAATAGCTTCAATACCTTTATGTCTATACTCCTTTAAAACACCCATTATCATAAGTCTCAAACCATCTATTTTCTTCCTATAATATAAAAATTTTAAAATTCCAAAAGGGAGAAGCTTACCATCAAGTTTTTTAAAAACCTGATTATAATCAGGTAAAGAAATAAGCATTCCAACAGGAGAATTTGCTACTGTTGCTATTATTATCATTTCTGGATCCATAAATATTTTTAACTTTGAGGAAATTTCAGCAAACTCTTCATTACTCCATGGGACAAAACCCCAATTTTTTTCCCATGCATGATTATATATTGATATTATATCTTCTAAATATCTTTCAAATGATTCCTTTTGCATAGTTTTTATTTCTAACGTAGGAAGTTTTCTTTTAGCTATCGTTACGGCTTTCTCAAGTCTGTAAATTCTCGAATCCTCTGCGACATCCATATCATAAGCATAGAGTTCCTTTATCTTCCTAAGGCCACATTCTTCAGCAAGGCGCAAATAATATTGAGGAGTATAAGACATCATAAAACTTGGCGGTATATCAAATCCCTCTAATAAAAACCCACATTCATCATTTGTCGATGGATTCATAGGCCCCATCATTTTATGTATATTTTGCTCTTTAAGCCAATTCTTTACTGAAGAAAAAAGCGCTTTTGCCACCTTGTCCTCATCAAAACATTCAAAAAAACCGAAAAATCCGCAGTTATCATTTTGAAATTTTATATAATTATGGTCTATTATTGCCACGACTCTACCAATAACATCATTATTGTCATTATAAGCTAAAAAAAGTTGCTTTTTTGCATGTATCCAGAAAGGATTTTTAACTTCTGAAAGAATACTTGTAGTAGTTGAGATTAAGGGTGGTACCCACGGACTATTTTTTGAATAAATTTTCCAAGGTAGACGAATGAATTCTTTAAATTGCCTTTTAGTACTTACTTTGATTACTTTCATTATATATATTAGTTTTCTCCTTGATTAGTTCTCTATGGCATTTATCTAAACTAGTATATTAAGCTGTTTACCAACTTTCTCAAACTTTTCAAGGATAAAATTTAAATTATCGTCAGAATGAGTAGCCATATAGCTTGTTCTAATTATAGAATGTCCTTCCTGTACTGCAGGGGTAACAACAGGTGAGGCAAAAACTCCTTCGTCAAAAAGCATTCTCCACATCTTAAAAGCAACTAAATCGCTTCCCACAACTAAAGGTATAATAGGTGATTCTGAGCAACCTGTGTCATATCCCATAGATTTAAAAGCTGATTTCATTTTTTTAGAAATTTTTATAAGTCTCGCTCTTCGTTCAGGTTCAGCAACAATTAAATCCAAAGCAGCCTCTATAGCTCCTACACAAGCAGGGGGAAGACTTGCTGTGAAAATCATTGTCCTCGCATTATGTTTAATGTAGTCAACAACTTCAGCCTTACTGGCAATAAAACCACCAATGGAAGCCAAAGATTTAGAAGCCGTAGCCATCAGTACATCAATATCATCCATCATATTAAAGTATTCTCCAGTTCCTTTTCCATTTTTACCTATCACACCTAGAGAATGAGCTTCATCAACAAATACCTTTACTCCATATTTCTTTGCAAGTCTTGCAATTTCTGGCAAATTTGTGATATCACCTTCCATACTAAAAACTCCATCGACTACAATCAATATACATTTCCCTTTACACCTAACAATTTGCCTTTCAAGATCCGACATGTCATTGTGTCTAAATCTTACCATTTCGCCAAAAGATAAACGACAACCATCTATAATTGAAGCATGATCTAATTTATCCGTAATTAAAACCTCATTTTTCCCTGCTAAACTTGAAATAGCTCCTAAATTTGAATGATGTCCAGTTGTAAAAAGAATAGCTTCTTCTTTACCTACAAATTTCGCAAATTTTCTTTCAACTTTTTCATGCAAATCATTAGTGCCATTAAGAAATCTAGAACCTGTACAAGAGGTACCATATTTTTTCATAGCAACTATAGAAGCTTCAATAACTTTAGGATGATTTGCAAGTCCAAGATAATTATTGGAACAAACAACTATTTTTTTTTCACCATCAACTATAACTTCCGGACCCTGTACAGATTCAACTTTGTGAAAATAAGGATAAAAACCCTTTATTTTAAGATTATTTACAACATTAAAGTTATAACATTTTTCAAAAATATCAGAGCCCATTTTTTCCTCTTTTGATATAACAAAATATTCAAAAAAATCTATTGTTTAAATACCAATTATATGTTATTTTAGAACCAGCTTTAAAAGACGTAAAACTAACATTCAAATCTCTTGTTGAAGGCTCAGTATCTGCTATCCAATATTCAAGCATTTCATTGATTTTCTGTCTATTCAATAATGCAGGTCTTCTGGTAAAATAAGATAAAATTTCCATTGTTATCCCAACAAACTTAAAAATAAAATCAGGGATAAGAACTGGAACTGTTTTTAAATTGGCAGAAAAGGATATAATTTTACCTACATCAGACCATGTATACGCAACAGTATCGGCAAGATAGTAACAATTATTATTAGTTTTTTCATTTTTCAGGCAATCTACAACAGAATTTGCAACATCTTTTACGTAAACAAGTTGTAATAATTTTCTCATTAACGTTACAGGTCTTAAGTGTTTATGTACTAGTTTAAAAAATATAAACATATCCTTGTCTCTTGGACCATAAACGGCAGCAGGTCTTAATATAGTATATAACACTTTCCCATATAACTTTTTTTTTATTTCTCTTTCCGCTGCAAGTTTACTCAAACCATAATCTGAAATTGGATTTTCTTTATCCGTAAGTTTTCTAAAGCCATCTGACATTGATGGTCCCATAGCGGCTTGAGAGGAAATAAATACAATTTTTTTTAATCTAGGATTTACTCTTAAAATTGTCTCACATAAGTTTTTGGTAATTTCTACATTTGTTTTAAAATACTCATCCTTAGTCATGGCACGTAAAACAGCAGCACAATGAACAATAACGTCCACATCTTTAACAATTTTTTCCAAAAAATTGTTATCACTTAAATTACCATATTTACAATCCAGAGACAAACCCCTTATCCATTTCAAATTTGCTGTTTCCCTTAAAGAACATATAACATAGTGTTTTGCTTCAAGCAATGCCTCAACAATATGACTTCCAACAAAACCATTTGCACCTGTAACCAAAACTTTCAACATATAGTCTTATCCATTTTAATGTGTCATTTATTTTATATATACCATTATTATATAGAGAAATAATCGAGAATGAATTTAATTGTCACTGAATTATCAATGCTGTGAGTGTCACAACTAAGTATTCTTTAACTTATTTTAACAAGATTCTCACAGCTTCTTAAGAGATTCCTGGAATACAAATTGTCGCATTAACACCAATCCATCTTACATTACAAACACATCACTTCAATTAAATCTCCTTATGCACACAAACCTTATTTTCGTCGTATACCTCTTCTTTTCTTTTTAAAATACAAGAACCTATAAAACAATTACAGTATCTTGATATTTAGCTCTAGTTTTATGTGCAACATAACATATACAACAAAATGGTTTTATTTCAAGTAAATGTTTTTTTATAAATTGAAGAACATAACTCGCATAACAGGAAATCGTCATAAAAGATTCCGCCTAACTTAATTCTTTTATCAAATTCTCCCACTTCATTTATAATAGTTGTATCGGCTTCATAAAGATCAAAAAACGACACCAAAAGGACAACTTAGAATATATTTTTTCCACAATATTTATTGATATGCGCATACACACTATATAATTTATTTTTACAGTACCGTTTGTATTTTTCTTAATCGTACTAACCTGACAAACATCTTCACAAAAAAACAATTATTTTCACAACAGAATTTATACAAACATGCTACTATACACATTTTACAATTCTTACATTCACCACTATTAATTATTGATTTTCAATTAATTATACTTAGCGCATCAAACTTATACGCAATCCAACATGAAGTTACAAATATCCTTAACATATTACCCGTTACGTAAATTCTATTAGGTATACATCTTTTACAGACAATCTCCCTTACTTTATCATCCTATAATAAAACCCAAACTCGCAATTACGCTCGATCTTTTAGAACCTCTGGATTTATAAAACTATAACATTTAAATCATTCCTATTATTCATTTCTGATAACTACGTTCACTTTTCAACTAATAAACAATTTTATTCTTTACAATTTTCAAATACCACTTAGAATTTCTTTTATTTATAAATTTTAAACAGATCTAGGTTGACTCAGACAATTTTATCTCTTTTATTATATTAGGAATAATTTCATATAAATCACCATTTATAGCATAAGATGCAATCTGCATCATAGGACAAGTTACGTCTTTATTTATTGCAATAATAATGTCAGACGAACTCATACCCACTATATGTTGAATCTGTCCAGAGATTCCACAAGCAATATAAACCTTTGGAGCTACAGTTTTCCCCGTTTGTCCTATTTGATGCATATCTGATATCCAACCCGAGTCAACAGCTGCCCTTGAAGCACCTATAGCACCACCTAAACACTCAGTGAGTTCCTTAATTAATTTAAGACCTTCTGGTTTACCTAACCCTCTTCCGACAGATACAACAATATTTGCATCACTAAGATTAACAATATTAGGAATATTTTTTACAAAACTTAAAAATTTTGTTCTATTTAACAAAGTCCGTGTATCCACTTTATATTCAATAATCTCTCCATTTCTTCCCACTTCTGCTCTAGCTTCTTTGAAAACCTTATATCTTACCGTAGCCATTTGTGGACGATGTTTTGAAGTCAAAATAGTTGCCATGATATTTCCATCAAAGGCCGGTCTTGTTTGTTGAAGATTTTTTGTTACAGTATCCACTTCCAATGAAGTACAGTCTGCAGTAAGGCCTGTATGAATCCTCGCTGCAACTCTTGCTGCAAATGAACGGCCTATATTTGTTGCACCCATTAAAATAATCTCAGGTCTTTCTCTTTCTATAAGTTCAGTTAAAATACTAGCATAAGGATCGTCCTGAAACTCGACAAAAATAGGGTCGTCACAAACATAAACTTTATTCGCTCCTCTTTCTATTAATTCTTGAGCTTTTGACTTAATACCACTACCTATCAAAACAGCACTTAAAAATGTCCCAAGTTCTTCCGCAAGTATATGACCTTTATTTAAAAGTTCATATACAATATTTGATACCTTACCATGCCTCTGTTCCGCATAAACCCATACACCTCTATATAAGCTTTTATCAATTTCACTTTGTACTTCATATTTTCTCAGTTCTATTGCATCAAACTTACAGATACGAATACAAGATCCGCAATACGAACATTTATTTAAATCTATAACTGCAAGCTCAAATCTCCTATTATACTCTAGTCTTTCAAGTACTGAAATTGCACCAAAAGGACATTCACTTTCACACATCTTACAACCGACACATTTGTCAGTTAACACTCTTATATTATTTCCCATTTAAACAACACCTTAAATAAAGTTTAGAGTTTAAAGTATTCAAAAGCAAATAAAATTTTAGACATGCTCTTTTGCAAAACTTATGAGGATACACTAAACAAAATAATTTATATTTAATTGTCACTAAATCTATAATTGCTTTATTAAACTATTCCTAATTCAGATAGTCTTCTAACTAAAGCAACTGCAATATCTTTTGCATCACCGCTAAATTTCTCTCCACAATTTCTTTGTGGAGGGGTAAAGATTTTCATAACTTGTGTTGGGGATCCATTAAGACCTATTTTTTTAGCATCTACACCTATAGTAGCAGCATCAAGGATTCTAATAAATGCTTTTTTTGAAAACATTTTAGATCTAAGAGACGGAATTCTTGGATTATTTATTTCTTTAACAACTGTTAGAAGAGTCGGAAATGGACTTTCTATTAAGTCGTATCCATCTTCCATTATTCTTTCTACTCTAATCGATTTATCACTAAGCAATTCTATTTTCCTTACATAGGCTACATGAGGTATGTTAAGCATTTCTGCAACCCCAGGACCAACTTGTGCAGTATTACCATCCGATGCTTGCTTCCCACAAATAATAATATCATAATTACCTATAAATTTTATTGCTGAAGATAAAGTATAAGATGTTGCTAAAGTATCTGCTCCTCCGAAAGTTCTATCACTTATTAAAAATGCTTCATCTGCACCCCTTGAGAGAGCCTCTCTTAAAGCAGATTCAGCTTGTGGAGGTCCCATTGTAATAACAATAACTTTCCCTCCAACTTTTTCCCTAATTCTTACACCTTCTTCTATAGCGTATTCATCGAAAGGATTAATTACAGATTCTACACCATCTCTTTTAAGTCTTCCGGTTTTGGGGTCTATTTGCACATTTGTAACGCTAGGAACTTGTTTAATACAAACAATTATATTCATATTATCCCCCCCCACCCCCTACACATAATACATATTTATACAACTACATTTTTGTTCTATAATTTAGATTTCGTTACATATTCTTTAATAAGATTAAGTGCAATTTCATTTTTTTGAATTTGACTTGTTCCTTCATAAAGAGTCGTAATTTTCGCATCTCTCATCATTTTTTCTACAGGATACTCTTTAGTGTACCCATAGCCACCAAATATTTGTACAGCATTTATAGTAACTTTCATTGCTACCTCTGAGCAAAAAAGTTTTGCCATAGCTGACTCTTTACTTGTACGCTTTACTTTTCCTGAATCAATCATTCTTGCGGAAGCGTAAAGTAATGCTCTTGCTGCCTCAATCTCAGTAGCCATCTCTGCAAGCATATGTTGTATCGCTTGAAAAGAAGCTATAGGTTGCCCAAACTGTACTCTTTTTCTTGCATAATTGACAGCCTCATTTAAAGCTCCTGTCGCGATCCCAAGTGCTTGAGCTGCAACACCCGGACGAGAATTGTCCAACGTAGTCTGTGCTATCATCAAACCTTGACCTTCTCTTCCAAGCAATCTACATCTATGTATTTTACAATTATTAAATATGAGTTCTCTCGTAGAAGATGCTTTTATACCCATTTTTTTCTCTTTCTTGCCAAAACTAAAACCTATATCACCTTTTTCTAAAATAAAACATGATATTCCCCTTGCACCTCGAGAATGGTTAGTTTTTGCAAAAATTGTATACGTTTCCGCATCTCCACCATTAGTAATAAAACATTTGGCCCCATTTAATATATAATAATCTCCATCCTTAATAGCAGTTGTAGTCATTCCAGTCGCATCCGAACCAGCTCCTGACTCTGTTAAACCAAAAGCTGCAATTTTCTTACCTAATGCAATATCAGGTAAATATTTCTTTTTTTGTTCTTCGTTGCCAGCTATTAAAATAGGGAAAGCACCTAGTGCTGTTGCAGCGAGTGATAATGAAATCGCCCCATCAACTTTACAAAGCTCTTCAACTACAAGCACAAGACCCATAACACCTTTCCCAAAACCACCATATTCTTCAGGAATATATGTAGCAAATAAGTCAGCTTTGGCAAACTCTTTTACAATATCCCAAGGAAATTCTTCTTTTTCATCATAATATTCTCTTAAGGGTTTCATCTTTTCAAGTGCAATTGTTCTTGCAGTTTCAACTATCATTTGCTCCTCTTCAGACAACATATAATCCATCACCATATTAAAACTCCTATAGATAGTAACAAAGAAAGGCCAAATAAGATTTATTGTTAGACATCACTTATATTTTTATTTTTATCACAGAACGGTTTAAATTTTTCATTGCCTGCTTAGCAGCAGATTGATGAGACTCTTTTTTAGAATTCCCTATACCCTTTCCTAAGAATTTATCATTAACACACACAACAGCTTCAAATTTTTTGTCATGATCAGGCCCAACTTCTTTTATTATTGCATACTTAGGCAGCTCTTTATAAACAGACTGGACAACTTCTTGCAACCTACTTTTATAATCAGTAATCAATATTTCTTTTTGATTATTTAAAAATTTTAAAACAAATTTTTTTGCACTTCCAAACCCACCGTCTAAATATATCGCTCCTATGACAGCTTCAAACACATCGCACAATAAACTATCTTTTATTCTTGCTTCATTTGTATTTTCATTTTTACCTAAGAACACATAAATTCCTAGATTTATTTCTCTAGCCCAATTACTCAAATTAGGAGTTGAAACAATCTGAGCTTTAAGTTGTGACAACTTTCCCTCACTTTCATATGGATACTTTAAATAGAGAGTTTCTGCAACAATTGCTGAAAGAATACTATCTCCTAAAAACTCCATCCGTCCATTATAATCTCTTTTCTCAGCTTCAGTAATACAAGATTTATGCGTTAAGGCCACATTTAAAACTTTGATGTCATTGAACCTATACTCAATAATCTTTTGAAGCTCTTCCTGATTTTTATTCAACATATCTCTTTATTACAACAGTAGCATTGTGCCCACCAAAGCCTAAAGAATTTGAAATAGCACAATTAATATATTTCATTCTTGCAGTATTCGGAACATAATCTAAATCACATTCTGGATCAGGAGTTTCATAATTTATTGTAGGGTGTATAAAACCTCCCTGCATAGCAAGAACAGTAGCTGCAAATTCTACAACAGATGCACCGCCCAAAAGATGTCCCATCATTGACTTTGTAGATGAAATAGGTATTTTATATGCTCTTCTAGCAAAAACTTTTTTTATCGCAAAAGTTTCTATCTTATCATTTAAAACAGTTGATGTTCCATGCGCATTTATATAATCAACTTCTTCTTTAGAAATACCTGCATCAATTATAGCTTTCTCCATAGCCAAAACAGCCCCTTTACCTTCAGGCTCAGGAGCAGTAATATGATAAGCATCATTAGACGCCCCATATCCAACAAGTTCAACATATATTTTTGCCCCTCTATTTAACGCATGCTCTAGAGTCTCAAGCACAATCATACCAGCTCCTTCACCCATAACAAAACCATCGCGGTACTTATCAAAAGGCCTTGAAGCCCTTTGTGGATCATCATTTCTCCTAGACAAAGCCCTAATAGAGCAAAAACCAGCTAGTCCTAATGGAACAATAGCACCTTCTGCACCACCTGAAATCATCACATCTACATCGCCACTGCGAAGCAATTGTAAAGCATCTCCAATAGCGCTGTTAGAAGATGCACATGCACTTGTAACAGTATAATTTGTTCCCGTAAAACCATAATGAATAGCTATCTCAGCGGGAAGTATATTTGTAATTATCATAGGTATGAGAAAAGGACTTACTTTCCTAGGTCCTTGCGCTAAAAGGGTTTGTTCCTCAACCTCAATTACATCTAAACCACCAATTCCAGTTCCGCTTATAACACCGATTCTTGACAAATCTTCATCATGTAGATTAAGTTTTGAATCTTCAATAGCCATTTTTGCCGATGCAAATCCAAATTGTGTAAACCTTGCCATTCTTTTTATTTTCTTTTTATCAATAAATTGCTCAGGGGCAAAGTTTTTAACAACAGCCGCAAATCTTGTAGTATATGCACTTGTATCGAACGATTCAATAGCAGAAACACCTGACTTACCAATCTTTAATGCCCTGGTAAATTCAAAATTTCCTATACCTATAGGTGTAACAACACCTATGCCAGTCACAACTACCCTCTTGCTCATTTCAACATCCTACTTTGTAGCGTGAGCCTTAACATAATCTATAGCACTTCCAACTGTTTGAATTTTTTCTGCTTCTTCATCTGGAATTTCAATACCAAATTCTTCTTCAAAAGCCATAACAAGTTCTACGGTATCCAAAGAATCTGCACCTAAATCATTAACAAATGAGGCACCAATCACCACCTCAGCAGGATCTACACCCAACTGCTCAACAATAATTTTTTTTACTCTATCCTCAAAATCTGCCATTTCGTATATTCCCCCCCAATACTCTTAATTTTTGCATCAACTTCATACAAAAAAAACTTAGACTATCAAATTTAAAACTATAACCATCTTAATCTTAAGATTACATGTACAAACCACCGTTAACAGACAAAATATGTCCAGTTATATAAGAAGAATCATCACACACTAAAAACAACGCTGCCCTTGCTACATCAATAGCTTCTCCAAATCTTCTAAGTGGTATTGCTGAAACCATAGTCTGCTTCCGCTCTTCCGTTAACTTATCTGTCATAGATGTACTAATAAATCCAGGAGCAATAGCATTAACCAAAATATTTCTTGAAGCAAACTCCTTGGCACAAGTTTTAGTAATTGTAATTATACCTCCCTTTGATGCTGAGTAATTTATTTGACCTGCATTCCCTATTTGCCCTATAACAGAAGTTATATTTAGTATCCTACCATACTTTTGCCTAAACATAGGCTTGCTAACTGCTTTTATACAATTAAACACACCTTTTAAATTAACAGCTATAACTTCATCCCATTCTGTTTCTTTAATTTTTAAAACTAAATTATCTCTTGTTATCCCAGCATTGTTGACTAGTATATCTATTTTAGAAAAATTGTCAAGAGAAGTTTTAATCAAAGCTTCACAACTTTCTACTCTTGAAACATCTAAAGCAACTGGTACAGCTTCACAATTGTATTTTGCTATTATTTCATTAACTGTTTCTTGAGCTGATTCCATACTAGTTCCAGTAATTACAAGTTGTGCTCCTTCAGACGCAAAAAGTTCTGCTATAGCTTTCCCTATTCCTTTAGAAGAACCTGTAATAACTGCTGTTCTACCTTGAAGTTTCATTTGCTTAACTCCGCAAGCGTTTTTTGTAAGCTCATTGAGTCCTCTATATTTAACACTTTCTTTGATTTGTCTATTCTTTTTAAAAGTCCAGATAAAATCCTACCTGGCCCAATTTCTATAAATCTATCAAAACCTGCACCAATAACATTATTTATAATCTCATCCCATTTTACAGGACTCTTAATTTGCCTTATAAGTTTTTCCTTAACTGATAACTCATTAATGGTTAGCAATGCATCGCAGTTTGTAAACACTCCGAAAGACGGTACATTAAAATTATACTTATCAAGCTCTCTTGCCATATCATCCGCAGCTGAAATCATAAGAGAAGAATGAAATGGTCCAGAAACATTTAAAATAATACATTTTGCTGCTCCCGCAGCAGTTGCAAGCTTAATTGCTTCATTTACAGATAACAAACTCCCCGCTATAACAATCTGTTCGGGAGAGTTAAAATTGACTGGCTCACAAATACCAAAACTTGAAATTTGTTTACATATATATTCAACAACAGACTTTTTCAAACCAATAATTGCAGCCATAGTACCTGGATTTTTTTCAGATGCTTTCTGAATAAACTCTCCTCTTGCTCTGACCATCGCCAATCCATCTCTAAAATCAAAAAAACCAGCTGCACATAAGGCAGAATACTCGCCCAAAGAGTGGCCCGCAGCAACAAAGTCATTGACTGAAACATCATACAACTCCTTAAAAACCTCAAAAACAGCTACACTCACTGCAAATATCGCAGGCTGTGCATATTTGCTGAGTTTTAAAACCTCCTCCGGCCCATTGAAAATAACACTTTTAAGTTCATCTCCAGCTATATCTATTACTTCCCTAGCTTTTAGATATTTATTATAAAGATCTTTTCCCATCCCAAGCCGTTGAACACCTTGCCCAGGAAACATCAATGCTATTTTGGCCATTACACCTCTCAAAAACTAAAAAAGTTTATTTTAAATAAAAAACACACATACTTTTTTAAATCTAATAAATTTCAAAATCTTATTTTATAAATATTTTATTCCATTCTATTAAATCTCTAGCTAAAACACTACTAGAATTAAATTTTAATAACTGCGGCACCCCATGTGAATCCACCACCAAAAGCCACCAATTCTACAATATCTCCATTTTTCAACCTACCCGTTTTTATAGCTTCATCCAAAGCTGTGATTGTAGTTGCTGAAGAAACATTCCCCGTCTTATGAATATTTACAAAAACCTTATCCATAGGAATACCCATTTTCTTTGCAACAGCTTCAATTATTCTCATATTTGCTTGATGAGGGATAAAAAGCTTTATATCTTCAAGTCTTTTTTCTGAAAACTTAAGTGCTTTCTCAGCAGCAAGAACCATTTTCGGAACAGCTACTCTGAAAACCTCTTTACCATGCATTTTTATCGTATGTAATTTTTCATTTATAGTATCTAACGTTGTAGGCTTAGATGTACCACCCGCAGGCAAAAAAAGTAAATTTGAGTATGAACCATCTGCCCCTAAAAAAACAGATAAAATATCATCATCTTCATACGAGGCAGACAAAACCATTGCACCTGCACCATCTCCAAATAAAACGCATGTATTCCTGTCAGTCCAATCTGTAATTTTTGTAAGTTCATCAACACCAACTAATAAAATTTTTTTATACAATCCCGATTCGATAAAAGCTTTTGCAATTGAAATTCCATATATAAAACCACTACATGAAGCAGATAAATCGAATGCTGGCACTGAAGAAATATTTAACTTTGTCTGCAAAAAACATGCCGTTGATGGAAACAACATGTCTGGAGTAACTGTTGCCACAAGTATCATATCTATTTGTCCAGGTAAAATATTCGCAAATTTCAAAGCCTCTGTAGAAGCTTTGAAAGCAAGCTCTGAGGTTGGTTCATTTTTCTCAGATACCCTTCTTTCCTTAATACCTGTTCTTGTACTTATCCATTCATCAGAGGTGTCAACTATTTTCTCTAAATCCAGATTAGTAAGAACTTTTTTAGGAAAATATGAACCTGTTCCTAAAATTTTCACACCTATTTTCTTTTTCATCTACCTATGTCCTTTACCATATCTTGCTATTGCTTCTTTGATTTCAGTTGCAAGATTATGCTTCACAGCTTTTGCTCCGGCAAAGATTGCATTTTTTACTGCTTTCCCATTTGAACTCCCGTGCCCTATTATACATATTCCATCGACACCTAAAAGTGGTGCACCACCAAATTCGCTATAATCAACTTTTTTCCTCAAATCCCTTATTGCAAGCCATAAAAAGGGAAGTGATGCCCATGCCACAGGATGCTGCTTCAATCCTTTTCTTACAAGCTTAAGCATCATCTCTGCAAGCCCTTCACCAAATTTCAATATTACATTTCCTACAAACCCATCACATACAACAACATCCGCCTTCGCTCTGGGAATATCTCGTCCTTCAATATTCCCTACAAAATTTATATCAGCTTTCTTTAAAAGTTCAAAAGCCGCTAAAGTAACCTTATTACCTTTTATAGGTTCTTCTCCAATTGAAACTAACCCAACTCTAGGCTTCTCTATACCAGCAACTTTTTCACAAAATAAACTTGACATTATTCCAAATTGAAGAAGGTATTCAGGCATGCAATCTACATTCGCCCCTACATCGGCAATTATGCAAAAACCATTAATAGTAGGGAAGTTTGTTGAAATCGCAGGTCTCAAAACACCCTCTATTCTTTTCAAATAAAAAAGTGCTGCTGCCATAGCAGCTCCAGAATTGCCTAGAGAAATAAAAGCATCAGCTTTTCCATTCGCCACAAGCTGTGCACAAACACATAAAGAAGATTTTCTTTTTTGCCTTACAGCCTTCACAGGATGCTCATCCATAGTAATGATTTCAGGAGCATCCACTATCTCTATACTAAGTGACGTTAGACCATATCGTTTATCATACTTTAATAGCTCTTTAACTATAAGTTTTTCAGGACCTACAAGAATAATCTTGTGTTCAGATTCTTTAGCTGCAAAAACTGCTCCTTCAACTGTGGAAACTGGCGCAAAATCACCTCCCATAGCATCAAGCGCAATTATCATTTTTTAATAACTCCCTGCTGTGATATTTCAACAGATTTTTTAACATTTTCAGGCATAACAAGTTTCCCATTATAAAACCCACATTTAGTACACACCTTATGTGGCAGTTTAGCTACATTGCAATTTGGACACTTACTCGGATTCGGCATATCAAGTTTCGAATTTGCCGATCTCCTACAATCTCTTCGGTGTGGGGTGTGTTTTCTTTTTGGATTTGGCATTTTTTACTTCCTCCAATTGTCTTTGTCTTTACTTAACAATTCTATTAACACTCTATTATAAAATTCATCCTTTTATGTTCTTATTTTCAACAACATATCCTTTAACTTCAAAAATTAAAAAGAAACACAAATAAGCTCTAATTATCATCATTTTTTATAAAACTTTATCCAACGATTTATTAACAAGTTAAATCCATCATTCACACATATAATAATTCAAAGACAGATTAAAGAAAAGTAAATTGATAAAAAAGTGGTAACCTACTCTAATGTAAATACATCAAACAATAAAATTGACTTTTCCATTAAGTATGTATTTTTAACAAAAAAAATAAAATAGCAAAAAATCACAAATTAGAAAAGTAAGCTTCTGTCTATACTCCATCCAGACAAATCTTTGATTCTCTCGCAATCATCAACTCTTCATTTGTAGGAATTACAATAACTTTTACTTTAGAATTTGAAGATGAAATCAATCTCTCTTCACTTGATTCTAGATTGTTTTTTTCAGAATCCACTTCAATTCCCAAAGCATGCAAATTAGCACATATTTTTTCCCTAACAAAAGGAGAATTTTCACCTATACCAGCTGTAAAAATTAATCCATCAATACCATTTAATACTCCATAATAGGCACTTATATATTTTTTTACACTATAACAAAGCATTTCAAAAGCAAGTTTTGCCCTCTTATTTCCAGATTTAATCGCTTTAATAATAATTCTCATATCAGCTGAAAGTCCCGAAATACCTAATAATCCACTTTTTTTATTCATCAAAGTATTCAAAGCATCACTGCTATTTTTATACTGCTGTGGGTAGAAACTTAAAATATAAGGTATAATTGCAGGATCTATATCACCACATCTCGTGCCCATAATAACTCCTTGAAGCGGAGTAAATCCCATAGAGGTATCTACAACTTTCCCTTTTTCAATTGCTGCTACACTGCTACCATTGCCAAGATGAACTGTAATTAACTTAAGTTTATTTAAAGATTCATTAAGTATCGTAGCTGCCCTTTGAGAAACATAGTTGTGTGATGTCCCATGGAAACCATATCTTCTTACATGATCTTTTTCATAATACTCATAAGGAATAGCATACATATAGGCATAATCGGGCATCGTCTGATGAAAAGCCGTATCAAAAACTAAAACTGACGGAACTCCAGGGAGCACTTTTTCTATAGCAAGAACTCCTGCATAATTTGCAGGATTATGTAAAGGTGCTATTGCAAAGTATTCCTTTAAATCCTCTTTCACTTTTTCAGTTACTAAAACTGACTTTGAAAATTTGACACCACCGTGTGCTACTCTATGTCCAACAACTGCAATCTCACTATTATCTACAATACTGCCAACTTTTTCATCAAAAAGATTTTTGATTACAAGTTCAATAGCTTCCCTATGGTTTGCAATTTTCATATAATCTTTTTTCTCATCGGTATTGACACTTTGTCTCTTATAATACGCTTCAGAAAGACCAATACATTCAACTATACCCCAAGCAACTTTTTTTTCGCTTACCATCTCTAATAAAGTATATTTAACAGACGATGATCCACAATTAACTACCAATACTTTTAATATTTTCATACTATAAATTTCTTTATATATTGTAATCAGAAATCAAACAACTTCACTAAAATAATATTTTCCATATCACTCACAGTATAAATGCAAACCTTCACTATTCTCAAACTTATTTTTCACTATAGGCAACAACTTCCTGTACAAACTATATAATTCTAAAGTTTTTCAATTATTGCTTGACCCATTTCTTTTGTTCCTGCAGCACCACCCAAATCATAAGTAACACATTTTTTTCCATTATAACATCTGACACTACTCTCTCAAGTCTTGATGCAGCATTTGTTTCGCCCAAATATTCAAGCATAAGTTTTGCAGAAAGAATTAGAGCTGTTGGATTCACTTTATTTAGTCCTTTATATTTAGGAGCAGAACCATGAACCGCTTCAAAAACTGCAATATCTTTTCCTAGATTTACTCCAGGCGCAACACCGAGTCCTCCTATAAGCCCAGCACATAAATCTAAAAGAATGTCACCATAAAGATTTGAAAGCACCATAATATCATAAAGTTCTGGTTTCTGAACAAGTTGCATACACATAATATTCGCTTTTGTAACGGCGGTGACTTTTTTTTCTATTGTACTTTAGTGCATATTCAAAAGCATAACGCACAATTTTTTCTGTAGCAAAAGATGAAATAGGTTTTATTGATATTGCAGAATGTTCTCTCGATTTATTATTTGAAAGCCTAACTATCTCCTGAGATTCTTTTGAATCCTCTGAATATTCAACACCTACGTATAAATCTTCCGTATTTTCTCTTACAACAACTAAATCTATATTTTCATATTTAGATTTTACACCATTATAAGTCTTACAAGGTCTAAGACAAACAAATAAATCAAGCTCTTTCCTTATTGCTGCAACATTTACAAAACGGAATCCTACACCTATAGGAGTCATTATTGGAACTTTTAGAACCACTTTATTTTTTCTTATGAAATCCAAAGTACTCAAAGGAAGAGGTGTCCCTTCTTTTGCCGTTACATCAACACCTGCTTGCGTTACTTCCCAATCAATTTTCACTCCAGTAGCCTCGACAACTCTCATTGTAACTCCAGCAATTTCAGGCCCTGTACCATCCACCCGGAATAACAGTAATTTTATATGCCATATCTATCCCCAAACTATTCTAATATTTTAAGAGAGATCTTATAACAATTTTAGCTTATTGTCAAATAAAAACTGAATTATTATCATCCTAATCAACCCATTCTTATCTTGCTATACTACAAATCATATTTTCATATCCTTACTGAGTGTATTTGTCTTTATATAAAAAACTTATGAAGAATTAATGAAGGTTTAGGAGTAAATAAAACTATAAAAGAGGCTACTGATAAAAACGGGCCAAAAGGAATATATCCTTTTTTTTCAATTTTCTTTAAAAGTATAAAGACTAATCCCACTATACTACCAAGAATTGTTGCAATAAATATTGCAAATAAAACTTTTTCCCATCCCATAAATGTTCCAACAGCTGCCATAAGTTTAACATCCCCACCACCTATAGCCTCTCTTTTATAAATAAACCAACCTAATATTCCAGCCATAAATAATATACCACCGCCCGCGAGAAGACCTAAAAATGAATTTGCAAATCTAAATGAACATATTTCGCCTAAAGTTGAGTTTACAAAACTTGAAAAAATGCCAAATATAATCAAAAGAATTGGAAATATCACTGGTATTATTCTATAAAAATAATCCATCACTGAAACATAAATCAATAAAAACACAAGAAAGACAAATATAATGAATTGAAAAGAAAAAGAAAACTTATAAAAAAGAAAGGCAAAAGAAAACGCACAAAGAAGTTTAATAAAATATGTTTTATATATTACACTTCCTGCTACAAATCCTGCACAAAAAACTAAAATTAGCCTCCACATAAAAGATGTCATTGTTATAATTCATTTTAATATTCGGGATAATTTTTAATCATACAAATTATATATACCTTTACTCCATATATACTATCACCTCTAGTAAGACAGATAAATAAATCTCATATACATTATCAGAAATATTTATATTGTTATATATTTAATATTTACTACTTTGTATAATTTTTTTTGATAAATCACAATAACATACTTTTTTTAACTCTTTTTCTACACAATCAGGCACAAAATCAGCGATATTGCCCCCAAGCATCGCAATTTCCTTGATCATATTAGACGAAATAAATGTATAAGCCTGATCCGTCATTAAAAATATTGTTTCAATTTTCTTGTTCAATTTTCTATTCATTAATGCCATTTGAAACTCATATTCAAAATCAGAAAGAGCCCTTAATCCTCTTATTAAAATAAAAGAGTTAATTTTCTCAAGATAATTTACCAGAAGACCTGAAAAAGATATTACTTCAACATTCTTTAAGTTTTTCGTAATTTTCTGAAATAAATCAATCCTCTTATTTAAAGAAAAAATATGGTTTTTAGATGCATTTTCCGTTATGGCAACTATAATTTTAGAAAATAAACAAGAAGCTCTAAATACAATATCCAAATGTCCGTTTGTAGGAGGGTCAAAACTTCCAGGATAAACTGCTAAGATTCCCTTATTCATTATTCTATGTTTTATATTTCATTTGTTTTATTAATTAAACAAAACCATATAAATCGGAGAAGGAGGGATTTGAACCCTCGATACGGTTTCCCATATATCAGTTTTCGAGACTGATGCCTTAAACCAACTCGGCCACTTCTCCAAAGTCCAAAACTCAAAAACAAAACCAATCCCTACTTCACCAAGTTGGTTATTACTCACTTTACATACTCTGCTAATTTTACATCTACCTGTCAATAAGCCAAAATTATACATTCAACCACTAATTTTAAGTCATTAATAGTAAAATTTTAAATTAACATATTTGAAATAAACTCTATTAAATGAATTTTATTATAAAAATATAATTTATAATTTTATAATCTGTTAATAAAACCAAGATTCTGGCATACCTTTAAATTCATTGAAATAATCTTCTTTTTGTTTTTCTTTGTTAAAAAGCATATCTATCGTTTTGGTATTAAATTGAAAAAATGCACTCGGTTTTAGAAAACCAGAAAAATCTTTTGTCATTCTAAAAAGTATACCAAAATTATAGCAATGCAAGTTTCTGTAAATTTTAAACTCAAAACCCCTCATTTCAAAAGGTTTATTTTTAGCTACCATTGCCATAACATTGTAATCAAATCTCCATTTAGGACTAAACCACAATCCAAATCCCAATATATTACCAATCTTATTATCTTTGCAAAAAATATTAAAATTCAAATAAAATTCATTCAATTTCCCAATTTTAGAATAAAATTGAAAATAATCAGCTTTAAACAAATTTAATAATTGAGACTGCTTTACATACATAGTTATAAAACTTTTAGGATTCCATACTATTTCCGTAACAAAAGACAATCGCCTTAGATTGCTATATTGAAAAGAGTTTCTGACTATAGCTGTATTCCCAATATAAATATAATCTGCTAAAGAAAATACATTACGACCATAATTATTCCAACTCAAATAGTCTACAGTATTAAAAATATTTTCTTTATTTTCCACTTTTCTTGAACAATAATTTAGATCAAAATCCATCCAATCCGTAACTCTGAATCTTAAATTTAAGCAACCCACACCAAATATAAAAACACTATAAACATCATCTCTTAACTTATTTTCCAAGTTTATAAGTATTTCTAGAGTAGGCTTTAACGTAAATCTTTCCCAAAAATTAAAACTTTTTGTCAGAGTATAATTTAAGCGCATAACATCAGAAATTGGATCTCCACTATACAAACTACTGTACCCTTCAGAATAAGAGTTATTATATAAAATACTATCATATGCAAAACTAAATTTATGCATTATTCCAAAAAAAATACGTTTATGATAATACGAAAAATTTATTTTAGGGCGTATTAAAAATATTTTTTTATAACTATCAGCAGACTCTTTACTAAAAGAATCTTGTAACTGAATTAGTCGTACATCATGTTGTGGAAAAGCAAATCCAACGTTTAAATTTGAATCATTTTTTTGTCTAATTAAAGCTATATGAAAACGCTTATAATTTTTATAATTACTTAAATTGTAATGAGTAAAGTATGCAATTGCCTTAGATCTTATGGTCAAAGTATCATTTATCATTTGAAAATAACTAAATTCAGTCTCCAACTCATTTTTATCGGCATCACGATCAACATGAATAATTCCTTTTATTTTTTCAGTTTTATAGTCAAGGGATCCATCCCAGTAAGTTTTTATTCCAAAAGCCAAAGGACCGAGCACGACCTTACCAGTTAAGAATTTAGTTAATGGATATGAAAGTGCCAGTTTTAAAGATAATTTTTCTTTATAGAAAACCATCATAATTTCTTTTTTAAGTTTAGATAAAAAACCTTTTCCACCTAAAGAAAATACAGGCATGTAAAACACTGGAATTTTATTTATATAGAGAATTGCATTATAAATAGTCACCCTTTCATTTAATACAATTTTTCCTCTTTTTGCTTTAAAATAAACATGAGGATTATCTGAATCACAATTTGAAAGTCTTATATTATTCATATTATACGTATTCGTTTCACTACCATTACCTTCAAAATATTCTGCTCGTACAAACACATTATTAGAATAACATCCAAAAATTTTTCTCATACTGCCGTTTCTTTTGTCATAATTATATGTAACACTGTCTGCATAAATTACACTTTTAGATTCTTCAACTTTAGCATCACCATAAGCATTTACAATTTTTTCTTTGAGAAAGAATTCAATATAATCGGCATAAATCTTCTTACCTTTCAACCCAATAACGACGTTGCCTTTCGCTGAAAAACTATCCCCTTGCTTTCCAGTATATTCAAGATTATCTGCGGTTAAATTAATCTCAAAAGCAAAAGCATTTAACCATAATAGCAGTAAGAATAGCAACAATGCAGTAAAAGCGATTATTTTTTTCAATTTAAATAATAATTTAATCTGTTTTAAAATTATTGTAGATAAGCCATATGTATTATTTTTACTTTATTTATTTTTAAACAATCCTTAAGCTTAAAAAGTTAAAAAACACTTATAATATCTATCTGAATTTATTCTATACACTTTAAAAGTTCACCAGCGAGATAAAAAGAACCTATTGCAACAACCACTTCATTGTTTTCTATTGTGTCAAAAACACCTTTAACTGAATCTAGTATAAAAATTTTATTATGTTCAACATATTTTGAAAATTCTCTTTTTAAAAAATCATGATTTAAAGCCCTATTATTATTTACTTTTAATAATATTACTCTTTTTGCAAAAAAAGCTATTTTTTTTACTATGTACTCATATTTTTTTTCCTTCATGATGACAAAAATAAAAATTCTCTTTTTATCCGAAAAACCAAGTTGCTCAAACGTTTTGAAAAAGGCATTAATACCTTCAATATTATGTGCACCATCTATAATTAACTCAAAATTTTTATTCTTCCAAGTAACTCTTTTTATGTCAAATCTTCCTCGCCAAACTGCATTATTCAACCCCGTCTTTATACTTGCTTCACTAAAACTATATCCTCTCATATTTAAAAGTTCTACAGCAAAAATAGCAACCGCAGCATTAACAAGTTGATGAACACCTAAAAGTTGTATCTTAACATTTGTTAATTTAATACTAGTGCTTATATAATCAAATTTTTGTCCATATGCTTCATTTTTACTATTTATACTCCTAAAATCTCTTCCATATAGATATGGATTTGATTTACTCTCCACTACACTTACGGCTTTAGAAGGTAATTTACCACAAACAACAAAAGAACCTTTCTTTATTATTCCAGCTTTTTCAAAAGCTATTTCTTCGATACTAGTACCCAGTATCTCTTGATGTTCTTTTGCAATAGACGTTATTATACATATTAATGGCTTCTCCACAATATTCGTTGCATCAAAGCGACCACCAAGTCCTGTTTCAACTACCGCAATATCAACTTTTAAATCGGCAAAATAGATAAAAGACAACGAAGTCAAATATTCAAAATATGAAAGCTTATACTTTAATGCTTTTGTCAAATATTTTTTTGATAAATTATCAAAAATTTTTCTTGATATCTCTACATCATCAACTTTAATTCTCTCAGTAACATTAATTAAATGCGGTGACGTATATAAAGCTGTTTTATATCCACCTGCCTTACAAATTTCAGATATAAAAGCCGCTGTTGATCCTTTTCCATTAGTTCCCGCAATATGAATTACTTTTAATTCAGTTTGAGGATTACCTATGCTCTCAAAAAATTTTTTTATTCTCGAAAGTCCTGGTGTCATTCCTTTATATTCTTCTAAAGTTTCAAAAAACATCATCTATCGTAAAAAAATTTCAATATTTTAATAAGAATATCTTTCATATTTTTTCTTTCTACAACAATATCAATCATTCCATGTTTTTCTAAAAACTCAGAAAATTGAAAACCTTCAGGAAGCTGTTGCCTTATAGTTTGCTCAATAACTCTAGGCCCAGCAAAACCTATTAAAGCTTTAGGTTCTGAAATATTTATATCCCCAAGCATAGCATAACTTGCAGCAACTCCACCAGTTGTGGGATCTGTTAAAATAGAAATAAATGCAAGCCTTCTATCAGCAAGCTTCGCAAGAGCAGCACTAGTTTTACCCATTTGCATAAGAGATATTATACCCTCTTGCATTCTTGCTCCACCTGAGGCAGAAACAATAATTACATGATATTTTTTTTTCAAAGCCCGTTCAATAGCTCTTACTATTTTTTCACCAACAACAGATCCCATACTGCCACCCATAAACCCAAAATCCATAACCGCAATTACAACACTATATCCACCCACTTTTGCTTCACCTGTAACAACAGCATCATTTATTCCAGATTTTTCTATCTTATTTGAATATTCTGGAAAATCTAAAAAATTTACAGAGCTGATATGTGCATTAATCTCTTTAAAGCTTCTTTTATCAACAATAAATTCTATTCTTTCGCGTGCACCAAGTCTTGCATAGTATCCACATCCAGGACACACCATAAAATTCTCCTCAAAATCTTTCTGCAAGAGAATATTATCACACTTCATACACTTAGTCCAAATACCTACAGGGAGTCCTTTCTTCTCAAATATATTTTTCTTAACTGTCACTTCCATTCTTAGTTTTTCCTCCAAAATTTACTTCAAATTTAAAACAAGTCTTACACTATCAGTAACATTAAGATTCAATACTCTAATTAAAAAGCCCTTCGGCTAATAAATCCCCCTGGTCTAAAATACCTAAAAGTTTTTTACTCTTATCTATAACTGGGATATTATCTATATTGTATTTCTTAAAAATT
This sequence comes from Candidatus Endomicrobiellum basalitermitum, assembly GCA_031282525.1. Taxonomy (GTDB): domain Bacteria; phylum Elusimicrobiota; class Endomicrobiia; order Endomicrobiales; family Endomicrobiaceae; genus Endomicrobiellum; species Endomicrobiellum basalitermitum. The sequence goes on from JAITDN010000004.1 coordinate 75,893, forward strand.
ATTGCCGCTTCTATAGCCATCTTTTCACAATACACAACTCTTGGATTCTTAGTCATAAAAAACGTTATATTTTTCTCTAGTACATTTTTATCAACCTGAAGATGTCTCCGTAAGTCACCATCTGTAAAAAAACCCATAATTTTACCATCATTATCGATAACGCTTGTCGCTCCAACCCCTGTACTCGTCATAACAAATAGAGCTTCCTCAACAGTTGCAGTCTGTCTTACAATAGGATTTTGCTTTCCTTTTCTCATAATATCAGTTACCTTAATAGTAAGCTTTTTACCTATCGAACCTAATGGATGTAACATAGCTAGATTTTCCTTTTTAAAACCTTTTAACTTAGAAACAGTAATAGACAAAGCATCTCCCATAGCAAGCATTGCAGTTGTCGATGAGGTAGGAGCAAGATTATATGGGCACGCTTCTTTCTCAACACTACAATTGATAATACATTCACTGTCTTTCCATACACTAGCTAAAACTTTACCAGTCATTACTATAATTTTTATTTTTATCTTTTTTAAAATAGAAAAAATTTCTTTTATCCCCTCTGTTCCACCTGAATAAGAAAGCATTATTACAAGATCATCTTTTATAAGCATACCTATATCACCGTGCAAACCATCGGTTAAATGTAAAAATGTTGACGGAATACCTACAGAAGACATAGTGGCAGAAATCTTTCTACCTACCAAGCCAGATTTGCCAAGCCCAACAATAACAACACGTCCTTTACAATTTTTTATTAAAGAGACAGCCTTACCAAAATTCGAATCTAAATGCTTTAACTGATATTCTATGGATTGAGCTTCTATTTTTAAAGTCTCCACCGCAGTCTTAAATTTTCCCATTTTTAATCCTAAGTCCATAAATATCTTCAACATATTATAATTATTTTAATCTTTTATCTATTTCTAAGCTTTTACAAAATATAATTCTATTTATTAACAATCTCTTCTATAAAGGCCTTCAACACTAATTTTTTTTCATCATAGTTAAGGTAAAAAACTAATCTATATAATCACAATTATAAATAATCAACATTATGATATATAAATTCAAAAAATAACAGATTAGTTATTAAAATATATATCGAACAAAATGTCATAATCTAATTTAAATAAAGCATAGGATTTTTATCTAATTTATCACTTGAAATATAATTGATCGATAAAAATAGTTACAAATAATAAAAAGAGAGATTTAAAATCTGATATATATTTTTATAAGTCAAGCTTTTGGGTTTTTAATATCATTTTTCAACAAAAATTTCCTACTAAACTTTTATATAAAGTTAGTTTATAATATCTCTTTACTTTTTATAAATTTTGCTAGGATTAAATAGTACCTCACCTACTGTTTCTGTAGTACCACTTGATGTAACTTTTGTAAAGAAACAACTTCTGTGCCCGGTGTGACATGCTGCCAATCCAATCTGATTTACCTTTAAAAGAATACAATCGCCATCACAATCATAATAAAATTCTTTTACTTCCTGTATATTCCCTGAAACTTCACCCTTAATCCAAAAAGATTTCCTGGAACGACTCCAAAAGGTAGCTTTTCTTGTTTCAAGAGTTCTTTTGATAGCCTCCTTATTCATATAAGCCACCATCAAAACCAGATTACTCTCCCAATCCTGAACTACAACTGGAATAAGTCCTTTATTATCAAATTTTAAATTTTCATTAAAATTATTCATAAAAATCCTCTCTTTTAACACCACATCTCAATTCAACTTTTTTATATTGGGTATAGTTTTTGAGTATAACTATAGTCTTATCTTTTACTTCACATTTTTAACTTATTATTCTAACAAATATACCTTTAGACTTTAAATAATTTTTAACTTCTTCTATTGTAAGCTCCCTATAGTGAAATAAAGAAGCAACAAGTATAGCTGAAGCACCAGATTCGCAAGCTTTGGAAAAATGTTCTATTTTCCCAGCACCGCCAGATGCAATTACAGGTATTTCTACAGAGCTTGAAACTGCTCTTAAGAGCTCCAAATCATAACCATTTTTTGTACCATCTTTATCCATACTAGTTAACAGAATTTCACCAGCACCGAGTTCCACAACTTTCCTAGACCAAATGACAGCATCAATACCAGTATCTATTCTACCACCATTAACAAACACATTCCATCTGTTTTTTTCTACTTTCTTTGCATCTACCGCAATAACTATGCACTGAATACCAAATTTATCACTTGCTTTTTTTACAATTTCAGGATCTTTAACTGCAGAAGAATTCAGTGAGATTTTATCCGCTCCTGCATTTAAAAGATTTCTTATATCCTCAACAGTTCTTATTCCTCCACCTACCGTAAGAGGGATAAAAACTCTTTCAGCAATCTTTTTCACTAAATCAATTGTAGTATTACGCCCTTCATGGGTTGCAGTAATGTCTAGAAACACAATTTCATCAGCACCATCTAAATAATATTGCCTTGCCACTTCAACTGGATCACCTGCATCCTTCAAATTAACGAAATTTGTTCCTTTAACAACACGCCCATTCGTAACATCTAAACATGCTATCAACCTAATCCCTAACACTTTACCTCTTTTTTAGTCCCAGTATATATATATAATATTTATTCAACTCTCTTTATCGCATCCTCAAGTTTAAAATCATTTGTATATAACGCACTGCCAACTATTGCAGCAAAAACACCCTCTTCTTCATATCTTTTAAGTTCAACTAAATCATCAATACTCTTCACACCACCTGAAGCAATTATTCTCAAATTACTTCCACATAATTTTCCAAGCCCTGATAAATCCGGGCCTGTAAACATTCCATCTCTAGATATATCAGTATATAAAATATCCTCAACCCCTACTTTCTTAAGTCTATCTACAAGTTCTAAAATATCAACTGGAGTTATATCTTTCCAACCACCTATTGCAATTTTGCCATTTTTTGCATCAACAGCAACAATTATTTTTTTAGGCCCATATTTATCTATAGATTTTCTTACAATTTCAGGATTATAAACAGCCACCGTGCCCAAAACCACATACGAAGCACCCATATCAAAAATTTCCTTTATCTTATCCATATCTCTTATTCCACCACCTACTTCAACAGGAATATCAACTTCCATACATATATTTCTAATAATATCTTTATTTATGTTCATTCCATTAAAAGCACCATCTAAATCAACAACATGTATACGCTGCGCTCCTTTTGCTTTCCAAAGTTTTGCAATAAAAACCGGATCTGTAGAATAAATAGTCTCGGCATCAATTTTACCTTGCTTTAATCTTACTGAATTTCCTTGTCTTATATCAATTGCCGGTATTACAATCATTTACTTACCTCATTTACAAAATTACTTAAAATTTTCAATCCCTTTTCTCCACTTTTTTCAGGATGGAACTGACTACCCCACAAATTCTCATAGGTCACGGAAGAACAAAATTTTAAACCATATTCACATGTACTTGAAACACATAAAGAATTTTCAGGTATTACATAGTAAGAATGTACAAAATAAAAGCTTTCTTTATCGTCTATTGAAAAAAACATTTTCTTCGCACATAAACTGTCTTTTATACTTACATTATTCCAACCCACATGTGGAATCTTTAACAGTTCATCTTTAAACTTAAATTTTTTTACTTCCCCAGGTATAAGGTTAAGTCCTTCATGATTACCATTTTCATAACCTTTAGTGAAAAAGAGTTGAAATCCCAAACATATTCCGTAAAGAATTTTACCTGAATTTACATAATCACGTATAGCCTTATCAAAACCCTTCAATCTTAAAAAATCTGCTGCAGGCCAAAATGCTCCGACACCTGGGAGTATTGTACCTCCAAAATTCGAAATTCTTAAAGGAGAATCAACAACACACGCCTCGGCATTGCAATAATGCAAAGCATTTATAACACTTTTAATATTACCAAAACCATAATCTATAATCGCAATTTTTATTCGTCGCACTATTTTAAAGAACTCCTTTAGTTGAAGGGATAGATTTTTTACTTTTTGAATACAATGTTGCCCTGCTCAAAGCATGACCAAAAGCTTTAAAAACAGATTCCGCTATATGATGATTATTCCTTCCTTTAATCATTTTAATATGTAATGTAATCCCAGCATTATTCACAAGAGCACAAAAAAATTCTTGTATCAAATCATAGTTAAATCCATTCTTCTGAAACTTTATATCTACGTCATAACTTAAGTAAGATCTACCAGATAAATCCAAAGCTACATAACTTAAAGCTTCATCCATAGGCAAAAGAAAATGCCCATACCTTATAATACCTTTCTTATCTCCAAGAGCTTCTTTTAAAGCTTGCCCAATAGTAATCCCAGAATCCTCAACTAAATGATGCTCATCTATATGAGTATCCCCAACAGCTTTAATTTTAAAACCTATCCCAGAATGCATAGCAAAAAGCTCAAACATATGATCTAAAAAACCTATAGTAGTTGACACTGATGATACAAAACACTTATCAAGATTAATTTCAACAGAAATACAAGTTTCTTTAGTCTGTCTCACAATTTTTACTTTTCTTTGACTCATATTCTTATCTCGGAAGATTTCTTATGGTATTGCATACCTTCAGATTGTGCAAAGGTAGCAATAGTCTTGTATGCCTTTTTATTTTTTTTACTCATTTCTATATATGTAGATCTTTTCAAGAATGTCATCACTGAAACACCGCTTGAAAATTTTGCAGACCTATTTGTAGGCAGAACATGCGATGGTCCAGCCCAATAATCACCAGAAGCAGTAGGGGTTTGATAACCAGCGAAAACCGCCCCTACATTTCTAATATTTTTCAACAGAGCTTTATAGTTTTTGACCAACAATTCTAGGTGTTCAGGAGCTATATCATTAACTTTTTCGATAGCTTCATCTAAAGAGCAAAATTCTATTTTTAATTGTTTAAAAGCTTCTTTCGGAAGTAATTTTTTTATTTCAGATATCTTATTCTCAGATTTACATAAAAGATAAGCTCTTGCCATAGGATCATGCTCTAATTGGGCCATTATGTCAGCAACAACATAATTTGCAGGAACATCTTCATCTGCAACTATCGCCACTTCACTGGGTCCAGCAAGAGAATCTATACCTACATATCCAAAAACCTGCCTCTTAGCTTCATTCACATAAGCATTCCCTGGTCCCACAATCATATTAACTTTATTTAATGTTTTCGTTCCGTAAGCAAGTGCTGCCACAGCCATTACACCACCAACACAGTATACCTCCTCTATCCCACACAACTTTGCAGCAAATAAAACAGCACTGCTCATATTTTTGGGTGGAGTAACCATTACTATCCGCTTCACACCTGCTGCAATAGCTGGAACTGCAGTCATAATAACAGTTGATGGATAAGTAAAACGTCCTCCAGGCACATAAATACCGACAGATTCTATAGGTGTATGAAACTGTCCTACTTTTAAACCATCTTTTTCATATTTCCATATCTTCTTAATTTGAGAGTATTCATATTTATGATACTTTAAAACATTTGAATAAGAAGATCTTATTGCATTTTTCAAAAATTTTGGGACCTGATCAACAGCATCATCTATCACTTTTTGATAAACTTTATACCCTTTTTCGGATAAATCGATGCCATCAAATCTCTTAAGATACTTAAAAATAGCCCTATCACCATTCTTTTTTATATCTTCAATTATCCCTGAGACATAATTATTAATTTGTTTAATATTATTCATATTTTTAGTTTAGTATATATAAAAAATCAAAATTTTTAATAACAATTACAATAATCAATTTTGTATAAATTGATTATTGTATAGATTCATATAATATCCATTTAAAGCAATAAGTTCTTTATGAGTCCCAGCCTCTACAATATTGCCAGCATCAAAAACATATATTTTATCAGAATTAATTATCGTAGATAAGCGATGCGCTATAACTATTGAAGTCCTATCTTTCGTCAATACCTCAAGACCTTCTTGTACCATTCTTTCAGATATGGAATCCAAAGAACTTGTAGCTTCATCAAGTAAAAGTATAGGAGCATTTTTCAACATGGCTCTTGCGATAGATATCATTTGTTTTTGTCCACCAGATAAATTATTACCTCTTTCTCCTACAATCGTATCATATCCCTGCTTCTGACTTATTATGAAATTATGTATTGAAGCTTTTCTAGACGCTTCCATAGCTTCATCGTCTGTAGCATCAGGTTTACCCATTAAAATATTATTCTTAATAGTATCATTAAAAAGTACAACATCCTGCGACACAAAAGCTATGTTATCTCTTAATGATCTTATTCTCACATCTCTTATATCCTCACCATCAATTTTTATACTTCCTCCTTCAACATCATAAAATCTTAATATTAAATTTATTAAAGTAGACTTCCCAGAACCAGCAGCACCAACCAATGCAACTTTTTCTCCTTTATTTACTTCCAAATTAATGCTATGCAGAACTTCAATACCTGAAATATAGCTAAACTTAACATTGGCAACATTTATAACTCCATATGTCGCTTTAAATATTTTTGCGTCAGGTTTATCAACTATTTTAGGATTTTTATCCATTATCGCAAAAACACGATCAACAGCAGCTACTCCAATTTGGATATACGAACCAAGATTCGCCAAAGACTTCAGCGGCTTGTATGACGAAATTGTAGCAAATAAAAAAACCATGAAATCACCTATAGTGAGATAGCCATGAATAATTCTGTATCCACCATAAATAAGACTTGCAGCTATAGCGACCCCTCCAAAAAACTCCATCAAAGGACTTAAAATGTTAGTGTTTTTCGCCATTTTTATTTGAATACTTGCTATTTTAGTAGCACTATCTCTTATCTTCTGCAACTCAATTTTTTCCATATTATAAGATTTAACAATCTTAATTCCTTGAAAAGATTGTGTTAAAAGTGAATACAAATTACTAAAAGAACTTTGCTGTTTAGAAAAAATCTTCTTTATTTTTTTTCCAAAATGTACTATTGGATAAAACACCAGCGGGAAAAGTATAAATACAACTATAGCCATATCAAAACTTTTCCAAAACATAAGAGCAATTAAAAAGATTGCCGAAAACACATCTTTAACAGCAATTGTAATCCCTCTTAGTACAGCATCTCTTATTGCATTCAAATCACCCATAAAATATACTAAAAGATTCCCTGAATTATTTTTGTGGAAAAATTCTAAATCCTGAATAATAACTTTGTCATATAAATCACTCTGAATTTTTTTCGTGAGATTTATTCCAAGTTTTGTCATACTAATAGACTGCATATAACATGCAATGCATTTAGCAGCGAAAATAACTATAACTTGAACAGCAATCCATGTAAGAGTTTCTTTTTTTTTGGCTATAAATAATTCATCAAAAATAGGTTTAAACAAATTAACTGACAATGCCTCAAAAGCTCCAAACACAACCATAAAAATAACTGAAAGCACTAAAAGTTTCCGCTGCGGGAAAATATAATTAATCCAGAGACGTTTTATTTTTATTATAATTTCACGGTTTATATAGTTATTAATTCGTTTCTTTACATTAAAAAAAACACCCATTTTCTTTCCTTAACATAAACATACCAGCTTTGTACAAAAACAGTTAATTCTATTAACAAACAAATAAATCCACCGAAACAAAACTCTCTTGAATTTGTTAAACTTTTGCTTTAAATAAATACTCCTCTTTTTCAATAACAACAATAGCAACTTTGATTATAAACGATCATAAACTTCTACCTTAATATATTTTTGATCAGTTTTCATCAATAACGTTCATATCTATAACACGCATTTCTTTCCATTTATCGGATCTATATCTGCAATAAAAACTAATCGCAAGACCCATACTGTAAGTCAGCATAAAATACCACGCAGCATATATACCAAATTTAAAGACTATCACAATAAGATACGTCGGTACAATTACAGAAACTATGGTGAAAATTGTAAGTATTTTCATAATAAACACTGTATCACCTGCACCTTTAATAGCTGCTGCAAAAATTATTCCAGTAGCATCAAAGATCAAGTATATTGCTAAGAATTTTAAAAGATTTACAGCCATTGGTTTTATCTTATCCATTAACAAGGCTTGTGATCCATACGAAAATGGATAAAAGAGTTGGTTTGGGAATAAAAGTAAAATAAAAATAACAATTACTGAATAAGCATACACTATATGAGTAGCAGACTTAACGCTCATTTTTGCAAGATATGCCTTATTTTTACCCAAATAATTACCAACCATTATTGATATTGCCATACCACACCCAACAAGAGGCATAGAAATTAAATTATTTATATTTAAAACTATATTGCCAACCGTAAGCTCCACAATACCAAGTGTTCCAATTATAAGCATAAAAATTCCGAATCCCGTCATATCAAAAAAGAACTGTACCCCATTTGGAAAACCATAGCGCAATAATCTTTTCATAAAACTAAAATTAGGTTTAATACATCTTGTATTATAAGTATTGTTCTTCTTTGCAATAACCATAAAGACATAAGTTATAAACATAACAGTTGAAGATATATTGCTTGACCAAGCTGAACCAAGAATACCCAATCTTGGAAAACCTAAATATCCGAAAATTAAACAAATGTCCAAAATAATATTTGTTACAACACCATAAATACCAACTAACAAAACTACTTTAGTTTTACCTCTTCCTGCATAAAAACCAGACAACGCCGCCACAGATAGAGTTGGGAAAGCACCATAACATAATACTCTAAAGAATTTCACCTCTTCATATGCTACAACATAAGGGTGACCTATGTTCATAAAGATACTTTCAGAGAAAAAAGAAATACAAAGAATTATAAAAGCTGCAACTAATGCCAGATAAACACTTTGCCAAACCACAGGGCCTATTGATTTATATTCTCTCTTGCCATTATATTGTGCTATGAAAACATCAACATACGCTAAAGTTCCAAGAAAAAGAGTAACAATCGCCCAATTAGAAATACCAGCCGGCGCAGAAGCAGCAAAAGCTTCTTGAGAATACCAAGAGAGAAAAGTTCTGTTTATAAAAAGCTGAACTGCCCCGACACTTGTGGAAATAATAAGAGGAATTGCTATTTTTAAAAACTCTAAATAACCCCCAGTAGTTCTATATTGTCTTTTTATATTATTAAAAACATTTATCATAAACCATCTAGCTCTTTTGCATTTATTAAATTTTTGTTATATATATTAATACAAAGTAACTTAATCGCACTCAGAGCTATTTCTCTTAACTATAATCCTAAAAATAAGTAACACCTTTCAATTTAATACTTTAGAGTATACAATTACCATGTGTTACCCTGATTACATCTGATTATAGCAAAAAATTATGGGGATTTTTAATTATGAAAAAAGAAAAAAAATTATTGGGTGCGTTGATAATTCTTGTATTTATTTTCAATACAATTCTCATTTTAAATAAAATAATAGAAAACAGAAATATAACTGTTTTTCAAAAATTAGACGATATTCACATCTCAATAATCGCCCCTATCATGAAAAAAAATATTCAAAGTAAACAGATAATAAAAAGTTCATCAAACAACAAAATAAATAAAGTAGTCTTTTATAAAGCTAAGCACAAGAAAACTGATTATGCTATTGTATATGCAAAATATACAAATGAAGTAAACTTAAAAAGTGGATTAGAACTAATTATAAAAACATTAAAATACTGTGATAATTTTACATATAAAATAAAAAATAACGAAATTACAGGTAACAAGGGAATACTACTAGAAGGATCTTATAAAAAAAACGGAATAAAATACGCAATTAGAGAACAATTAATAAAAGAAGCAAACAAACTATGGCAAATAATTGTAGTCTTTCCATATTCTAAAAAAAACAATATTATCGCCAAAAACTATATGAATTCCATAAATATTTTATTAAACACATAACCAAATAAATAGTTAATCACTGGAAGAAACAATTAAATTTTGTTATATTTTTTCATGTATAAAAACTTTATTAATAATGCTATTCTATTTTTCATTATCTTAACAAGCTCTTTCAACTGACTAGACAGTTTCAACAAAAGTAGCGTTTTAACATACTAACATACGTTAGTAAAATCTCTTTTATCACAAAATCGCTTAGATACAAGTTTTTTTAACACAAAATTTTTCTCTTTTGATAATGTAGGATCATCGTCAATAATTTTTTTTGCACAACTTTTTGCGTACTCAATAATATCCTCATCTTTTATTATATCGCCAGCTTTAAACTTTGAAAATCCATGCTGTATTATCCCCATTAACTCTCCCGGTCCACGCATTTTAAGATCTGCTTCAGCGATTTCAAACCCGTCATTTGTTGATTCTATAATTTTAACTCTCTTATCCGCAGACTCACCTTTTGATTTTTGTATAAGATAGAGGTAAGATTGTTTATTACTTCTACCGATTCTACCTCTTAATTGATGCAATTGTGCTAACCCAAATCTTTCAACATGTTGTATTATCATCACCGTTGCATTAGGCACATCTATACCCACTTCAATTATTGTTGTAGATATTAACACATCAATTTCTTTACTTTTAAATTTAGTCAATATTTCATCCTTTTTTGCTGATTTCAATTGGCCATGGAATAATCCAACTTTAAAATTTCTAAACCATGTTTGAGATAGTATCCTTGACTCTTGCAAAACTGATTTCAAATCAAGTTCTTCAGAATCATCAATAAGCGGATACACTATATACACCTGATTGCCATTTTTAAGTTCTTCAATCGTTTTTTGATACGCATCTATCTCGTCCAAAACATAGGTTATTACAGGGATCCTACCAGGTGGTAATTGTTTAATTGTAGTTACATCCATTTCTCCATACATAATCATTGATAACGCTCTTGGTATAGGTGTTGCAGACATAACTAAAACATCAGGATAAGACGCTTTTTTTAATAATGCAGACTTCTGCATTACACCAAATTTATGTTGTTCATCAATCACTATAAATGATAAACTCGCAAATTTTATCCTGTCTTCTACTAATGCATGGGTACCGATTGCTATTTGTATATTGTTACTTTCAAGCCCTTCCAATATTATCTTTCTCTTACCTCTTTTCTTTAATGATGAACTAGTCAGTAATGCAATTTTAACGCTAACTCCTGACAGTAAGTTTAATATTGTACGATAATGTTGCTCAGCCAATATTTCACTTGGTGCAATAATCATTGCTTGATAACCATTTTCTATAGCAAGTAACATAGCACTTAATGCAACAACAGTTTTCCCGCAACCAACATCACCAATTAGTATTCTATTCATAGGATACTCACTCTGCATGTCAGTAAATATATCTTTTATTGCTTTTTGCTGGTCACTTGTAAATTCAAATTTTAAATTTTGCTCCAATCTTTTCAACAAATCATATTTTATCTCATATTTTTGTTCTTTAAGATTTTTTTTAAATTTATTTCGCAATAAATACAATGCAGATTCCAGTACAAAAAACTCCTGTAACGCAAATGATCTGCGTGCATTTTCAGCGTCTTTCAAACTATCTGGATAATGTATTTTCTTCAACGCAATCGGTGCACTCATTTTTAATATCCAATTACAAACAGGTAATAATTCTGATACATCAGGATAATTATAAAAGTAGGCACGCAATACATCGTGTATACATACCCGTATATATGTTTGACTCATTTTTTTCGTAGTGGCATAGATGGGAACAATCTTATTGAAGAATAACGGAACATCACTATCTTTCTCCACAATCTCATAATCATTTACAAGCATAAAACTATCGTTGGATTTTATTTTTACTTCACCATAAATATAAGCAAAAACTCCAGATTTAAAAATTCTTTTTACAGAAGCAAATATATCAGTACTAGAATACATCCTCCTCTTCCTAAAGAAGCGAACGTGGGTCATACAAGTGTTGTCAAACACCTCTATGTCCAAAAGGCAAAGTCCCTTTGTAAATATCCTTTCATATACTTTACCTACTTTACCAAATATACAACAACTTTGTGATTGTTTGTAAGCGTTTTTTATAGAAACAATTTTTGTTCTGTCCTGATATCGACTTGGGAAAAAAGTAAGTATATCTTCAATAGTTCTTATTCCAAGTTTTGCAAATGCTTGTTCACGTTTACGTCCTATTCCTTTTAAACATCGCAATCCACTTTCTAAATTTAACATAATTCATTATTATAATATATAAATAGGTGAACTGAGTTTGACTTCAAACAATAATTAAGGTACAATTGGTCTTTACTTTCCTGAGAGGTGTATAAAAATGTCTTATAAATGTATAATTTGTAGTAAGGGTTCGAGATTTGGAAATACAATTAGCCACTCAAACAAAGTCTCTAAAAGACTTTTTAGACCTAATCTTCAAAGTTTAAATATTATTATTAATGGGAAGAAAACACGTGAATATATTTGCACGTCTTGTATTAAATCAAACAAAGTTAAAAAAGCAATATAATTAAAATAGTTATAAATTTACTGCTCTATATTATTAAGTTAATCAGATAAAATAATTTCAGCAACTCTTTTACTCACTCCAGGAATTCCTAACATTTCTCTAAAAGTGCTTAATTCCTCAACTTTACATATGTAATTCTCGTGTTTTAACTGTTCTAGTACAGCAGATACAATTTTTTTTGGTTTTGCATTGATTTGTACAAATTCTGGAACAATATTTTTATCAGCTAAAATATTAACTAAAGTTATATATTTTACTTTTATGATCGCTCTTATAAAAAAATAGTTGAGATATGATAATTTATATATAACAACCATAGGAACTCCCATTAATGTATTTTCAAGACTTACGGTTCCAGAAGGACAAATTGCAAAATCTATTGATTTTCTTCTTTCAAAATCTTCTGATTTACAAAACTCAATATATTCTGGCAATTGAGAAGCAATATCCTCACTCGTACCAAACATTATAAATTTTGCATTTAATTTACGTTTAAGTATTTTAGCAGTTTCAAGAATTATAGGTATATGACGTTTTATAGTATTCTTACGACTACCTGGGAACAGACCTATAATAGGAGGATTAAAGTTCCCAAAACTCTGTTTTGGGAACTTTTGCCTCTTAGGTATTTTATCTATCAAAGGGTTACCAACAAAAATAGCGTCAATACCCTTATTCTGATACAATTTTTCTTCAAATGGTAAAATCACTAACATTTTTTTGACTGTCTCGGCAAGTTTTCTTATTCTACTACTACGTGAAGCCCACACTTGTGGACTTATATAATAATAAACAGGAATTTTCAATCTTTTAGCAAGCCTTGCTACAAATATATTAAATCCATAATAATCAACTAATATAATTTTATCAGGATATTCTTCAATAAAATAGTTTTCGAGTTTTCTTAAAACTTTTTTCAAATATAAAAATTGTTTTATAGGTAAGAAACCAAAAGCATTTATACTTACTATATTATCAAGGAATTTATCAGCAACTAATTTTAGATTAACACCACCAACAGCAGAAATACGACACGAAGGATTGATTTTTTTTATCTCTCTCATAAGATCCGAAGCATGTATATCACCAGAAAGATCCCCAGCAGAAACAAAAATTTTATTATTCACCATTTCAATCCTATTATTTACTATCTTAAAAAGTTATATTCTTTAAAATGTTAAGCGCTAATTCAACTGCATCTTTACCTTGCTCACCCGTAACATTTGGTTTTACGCCGTTAATAATACTGGTTAAAAAATTATCGAGCTCATAAAAAAGAGGTTCATTAGAATTCAGTTTAGGCTTTCTAATTTCTATATCAAAGGGGGAAGTTATTTTTTCCTCATTATTTTTCTTTTTATAAATCTTAAGACTTTTTTTTGCATAATCTACAGAAATATAGCTGTCAGATTGAAAAATTCTCATTCTTCTATATTTTTCCACTGAAATTCTACTTGCAGATATATCCGCTACACAACCGTTTAAATATTTTAATCTCACTTTCGCAATATCCTCTTTATCTGAAAAAACTTTCGCACCATGTGCTTCAAAAGAAACGACTTTATCCTTTATGATAGAAAATAAAATATCTAAATCATGTATCATCAAATCCAATACTACACCCACATGATTAGGATTAGTTCTAAAACTATATGGCCCCAACCTATTGACTTCAATAAATTTTGGATTATTTATAAAAGGCACTGCCGCAGTAACTGCGGGATTAAATCGCTCAACATGCCCTACTTGTAAAATTAAATTTTTAACTCTTGCTATTTCTATAAGTTCTTCAGCTTCTTCAAGATTTAAAGTAAATGGTTTTTCAACAAGACAGTGTATACTCCTCTTTAAAAGTGATTTTGCTATTTTATAATGACAAGGGGTTGGTACTGAAACTACTGCTGCATCAATTTTCCCCAGAAGTGCATTGAAATCAGTAAAATAATTTGTTTTGTTCGTTTTTGCAATTTTTTGAGCTCTTTTTTCATCTGTATCAACTACAAACTCAAGCCTCGAATTAGGATGATGTTTTAAAATTCTTGCATGATGCTGTCCTAAACAACCTGTTCCGATAACAGCAGTTCTCACTTTCATTTTTTATATCCATTCACAACTTCAATTATCTTATCTACATCATTTTCAGAAAGAGATTGATGTACTGGAAGTGATAATACTTCTCCCACAGCTTTTTCAGCTTCCACACATATTACCGATCCGTATCCACGTCGTCTGTAAAGTGGTTGCTTATACAACACAGTATCATAGTACACTCCACTATTCACACCATTATCTGCTAAATATTTAATGAACTTACTTCTTTCAATTGATGAGACTCTTATTGTATACTGATGAAAAACATGTCTACAATTTTTTGGAACATAAGGTATTTTCACAAAATCTAAATTTTTAAAAGCCTCATTATATTTTTTAGCATTTATAATCCTCTTCTCAATCCAACTTTCAAGCTGCTCTAACTGAGCTATACCTATTGCAGCGGCAATATTTGTAAGTCTGTAATTGTAACCTAAAATTGTATGTAATGAATGGCTATATCTACCATGATTTATAAGTTGTCTACCATACTTGTCAGCCTCTTCATTATTTGTAAGAATAACACCACCTTCACCTGTCATCATATTTTTTGTAGCATAAAAAGAGAAAGCTGCTGTATCACCAAAAGAACCTACCCTCTTATTTCCAAACTCAGCACCATGTGCTTGACATGAATCTTCAATAAGCATAAATTTATATTTTTTCTTAAGCGCGATAATCGCTTCCATATCGCAAGACAACCCATAAAGATGAACTATTAAAACAGCTCTAACATTTTTTTCTTTTTTTAGTACTCTTTCGATTTCGATAGAATTTATATTAAAAGTTTTAGGATCAATATCTACAAAAATAGGTTTAGCACCACAAAAAAGAATTGAATTTGACGTCGCTATAAATGAAAAAGGTGTTGTGATAACTTTATCTCCAGGTTTAATTCCACACATCAAAAGAGCTACATGAAGGGATGCCGTCCCATTCACACTTGCAATCCCAAACTTCGCATCAGAATATCTTGCAAAAGATTGTTCAAACTGACTGACATATTTACCACTTGCAAGAATACCTGAATCTAGAACTTCTTTAATAAGTCGGCCTTCTTTTTCTCCAATAACAGGACATGCTATATTTATCATATATTTTTTTGATTTCCTATAAATTAATATATAATAGCTTTCAAATTTAACTAATATTTATAGTTCTTTTTATATAGCTATTATAGTAACTCCGATTTTCTTTGCTATATCTAAAGCCTCATTTTTATCTAATATCAAAGTAGCGTTAGATTCTATTATCATTGCTCGTATTCTATTTTCTTTAAGAGTATAAATTGTATCAATACCTATTACCGGAACATCAAATCTAATGTCTTGCTTTGGTTTTGATACTTTGACAACTATAGAATTTTCTCCTCCAAGTTTATACGCACGTTTAATACATTCATCTGTACCCTCGACCGACTCAACAGCAACGACAGATCTATCCTTTACTACTACTGTCTGACCGATATCAAAACCTGCTATTCCCTTTGCTATTTTATATCCAAATTCAACATCTCTATTTTCACTTGTTGAAAGCTTTTTACCAGATAGCAAACCTTTTTCAGCAAGTAAATGTTTCAAGTAAACATTAGGCGAGATAAGACGCATTCCATCTTTTTCAAATTCGTTAGCAATGGCTCCTAAAATCGTATCCGCTTTTTTATTTACTAAACTCCCCATCACTTTAATTGCACGCCAATCCATTTTTATAGCAGAATAAATCTTAACATGTTTTACTTGTCCGGCCATTAAAACACTTTTTACATCATCACTTTTCAGAGTATCTAATATTTCTTGAAATTTCCCGATAGAAAACCAATAAATTTTGTCACAAACTTCACTAAGTTTCAAATCTGCTTCTTCTTTCAATGCAATACAAACAACTCTATCTCCACTTTTTTTTATCTCCTGAGCAACTAAAAAAGGAAATCTATTATTGCCTGCTATAAGTCCTATATTTTTCATATTTTTAAATTACCACTACAAAAAAATTAATTATATTTTTACAAACTAACAATCATACAACAGATATACAATTTTCTATAAAGCTTAAACCAGTAGTTATTTTTTTCACCTATTTCTAGGCCTCGCAATCCCTCTCTTAGAATTTTTTATAAAATTTACTATATCTTTGACATAAGACGACTGTGAATTTTCAAGTTGAGTTATAGCACCTTCTAAAGTTATTTTCGACATAAACAATGTTCTATAAGCTTTTTTTATATTCTCAATATCATAAAATTCTATTCTCCCTCTTCTTAATCCTACAACATTTAAACCAGCAAGACTCACCCTATCCCCATATGCTGTTACATAAGGTATAATATCCATAGTAGCCATTGAGCCCGCACCAATCATTACAAACTTCCCAATTTTACAAAACTGATGTACTCCTATACCTGCACTCAAGAATGCATGGTCATCTATTTTAACATGACCCGCAATTCCTGTTGAATACCCAATTATTACCTCATCCCCAATTACACAATCATGACCTATATGCGCACACGACATAAGCATACAACTTTTCCCAATAACAGTATTGCCAATTGTACCTCTATTTAAAGTAACGCACTCTCTTATTATCGTGTTATCACCTACTATAACTTTCGTTTTTTCACCACAATATTTTAAATCCTGTGGATATCCGCCTATTGAAGAGAAACTAAAAATATTACAATTACTTCCTATGTCAGCATATTCAATGAACGATTGACCATATATTCTTGTCCCAGTTCTTATAATTGTGTCCTGACCTATAACAGTATAAGGACCTATCTCCACATTCTCCTCAATAATCGCATTTTTATCAATAACAGCTGTTTTATGTATCATGAATAAATACTCTCAGAAACACAATATATATATTATAACTTAAATCAAAAAAATTAATACCGCTTTTTCCACATAATAAATAAATTAAATATTATTATAAATACACCATCACCATAATCTTCATTTCTTATCAACTATAACAAACATAAATTCAGCTTCTGCAACTAACTTTTCATCAACATAAGCTTTACCTTTCATTTTACCACGTTTTCCACTATCTTTAATTGTTTCTACATGTAATTCTAAAACATCCCCTGGTCTAACCGGGCTACGGAATTTCGCCTTATCTATAGACATAAAATACGCAAGGCAGTCCCTCATCTCAGGTCTAGATAAAAACATAACACATGATGTTTGAGCCATTGCTTCAATAATTAAAACACCTGGCATTATTGGTGCCCCTGGGAAATGTCCTTGAAAAAAACTCTCATTTCCACTTACAAGTTTATATCCAATAGCTCCTAAAGGATTTACTCTATTTATCTTCACTTTATCAATCATTAAGAATGGATATCTATGAGGTATATAATTCAAAATTTCTTCAAGATTTAATACTATTTCTGTTTTCATTAACTCTGTTTCCATGATATCATTTACTATCTCTAAAGTTTTATCCTTTTTAAGAATCGCTTTCTTCAAAAATTCCCTCATGAAATATATATTACTTCGATGCCCAGGCTTATCAGCAATTATCTTAGCTTTCACAGACTTACCAGCTAAATAAATATCACCTATCAAATCTAAAATTTTATGCCTTACAAACTCATCATTATAACGCAATGGTTCTTCATTATGAACGCCGTCTAAAGCTATAACTATTGCATTATCCATAGATCCACCTAAAGCAAGTTTGTTTCTTTTTAATGCCTCTATCTCATAATCAAAACAAAACGTCTTCGCAGGTGCAATATTATTTAAATAAAAATCTTTATTCAACCCACTAAAAGACATTTGCTGAAACTTTAAAAATGGATGGTCAAAACCTATAGTGCATTCTATCTCAAGTTTATCTGACGGATATGCGGATATTCTAGTTTTTTCGAACTCAAAGTATATAGGTTCATTAATAATGTAATACTCTTTAGGAAAATTAAATTCTTTTAAGCCACCTTTTAAAAGAGTTTCTGTAAATATTTTTGAGCCACCATCTAAAATCGGAGGTTCATTGTTATTTATTTCTATAACCAGATTGTCAATTCCAAGAGCAAAACATGCCGACATAATATGCTCAATTGTATGAACTTTTATACCATTTTTTTCAACGACACTTCCCCTTACAATTAACTCAGATGAAACATTAGAACATATAGCCTCAACATCAGGTTTATTAGGTAAATCCACCCTTATAAATCTAATACCATAGTTAGCATATGGCGCAGGTTTAAAAATTACAATACTTTTATTACCGGTATGAAGACCCACACCTTCAACTGAAACTTCCCTTAAAATAGTTGTTTGCCTCGCCATACAAATTTATCTGTCTCCTAAAGTTCCTTTTATCCTTTTCAAATTCTGATATATCTCGGGTAACTTCTTCATTAGTACCCTTATCTTTATACTCTGCTTAATAGGAACTATAGGATTACCACCAACTTTTTCATAATCTTTAATATTTTTCGTGACTCCAGATTGCGCTGCTATCATTACATCATTCCCTATTTTCAAATGTCCAACAAGTCCAGTCTGACCACCTACAGTAACATTATTCCCTAAATGTGTTGAACCTGATATTCCTACTTGAGCAATAATTACACAGTTCTCACCAATCTTAACATTGTGTCCTATTTGAACAAGGTTATCAATCTTTGTCCCATTATCTATCTTAGTGACATCTACAGTAGCTCTGTCAACTGTAGTGTTAGCTCCGATCTCAACATCATCACCGATCTCAACTTTCCCTATTTGCGGAATTTTTTGTATTTTTTTTCCATTAGTCGTTACAAAACCAAAACCATCCCCCCCTATAACAACCCCAGGGTGAATAATAACTCTATTACCCAATACTGTATAATCTCCTATAAAAACATTTGGATATATAAGGCAGTTTTTACCAATTTTTACGTTATTACCTATATATACATTTGGAAGTATTCTTACATTATCACCAATTTCAGTATCAGTTTCAATAACAACATTTTGCCCTATGCATACATTTATTCCCATATTTACATTGTTTGCTATAGAAGCAGAAAAATGTATGTTTTTCTTTTCTAACCTTAGTCTTTCCTTTTCAACAATACCAAGAACAATACTGTAGGCATATCTAGGATCAGGTACTTTTATTATATTTTTGTTTGTAAATTGTGAAATATCCATACCATCTGCAATAAAAATAATCCCAGCTTTACTTTTTAATGCTTCAGAAAGATACTTTAAATTTCCCAAAAAGGAAACTTCACTTTCTTTCGCAACAGAAAGTCCATTAACACCTGTTAAAACAACATTCTTATTACCAAAAAGCTTCCCTGAAACAATTACTGCAAGTTCCGATGCTGTGATTTTCATTATATACCTTTGTAATTTTACAATTTAACTTATCTCTATAATTTAACTACCATATCAAAATTAAAACGCTTATTTTAAACACTTGTATATATTATATATTGTGTAGTAAATATAAAAAGAATGTTTTTTGAAATACATTTTTTCACTTATTAACTACTTTTTATGTTTAAAAAATATTCCCTAAATTAAAATAAAACTTTAATTTACCTTTAGTTCCAGTCATTCCATATGCACAATCAAATTCTATAGGAAGCATGGGTATCGGTAGTCTAACTCCAAAACCCACACTTTGATACAACTTTCTCTCTGCTCCTTTCCTTTCCCAAAATCCTCCTATATCATAAAACAAAAATCCTTGAATAACCGTCGTTCTATTGCTTTGAGAAATTATCGGAAATCTATGTTCGACATTTATTATCCCCATAAGTTTTCCACCCATATAAGGCTTAATTTCATCTCTATCGTAACCTCTTACAGTATCCGTTCCGCCTATATAAAATCTCTCGTAAATAGGAACTGATTGATTCCCATAAGACGTAACTAGTCCTATACGCAAATTAGCACTTAATACAAACCTCCAAAATGTAGGAAAAAACCATTTAGAAGCAACAATTACCTTGATAAAATTTTTATTACCACCCAATACATCACTCGCTACCCGTAAGGTTATAGACTGTACATTTCCTTTTGAGGGGTCAAAAACATAATTTCTTGAATCATACAAGAAGCTAGAAAAAACGCTTGATATTTTACCTTTTTCTTTTTCTATTGAATAAAAATTAACATTTTCATACTCATATCCAAATGATAAACTTACTAGTTCACTAATTCTAGGACATAGATCTATCTTAAACCCGGTCCTTTTATCGTTTTCCATAGTTTTTTCTTTTGATACTTTCTGATTATTATTACCTTTCTTCTCGTACCTAACATCATCCCTTTTATAAACATTCAAACCCAAGCTCATATTTTTATCAAAAATCCATGGTTCCAACCAACTAATTTCATAATTTTGTTTTCTTTTGCTCATTTCACAAAACAAATTCAATTTTTGTCCTAATCCAAATATATTTATATGCTGAAGTTGTACAATAGATTTAAGAGACTCAGATGCAGAATATCCAAGGCCAGCATTAAAATTCGATCTTTTGGCATTTTCTGTAACATAAAACTCTAAATCAAAAATATTAAACACTTCAGTAGGCAATTCATTATATTCTACATTCTCAATAAAGCCTAAATTATAAATTCTTTCAACACTTCTTAATAATTTTTTTACTATTAACACATCTCCTGGCTTAAGAAGTATTTCTCTCCTTATCACTTTATCCTTAGTAGAAATAAGTCCACTAATATAAATATTCCCTAAATAAAAAACTTCATTTTCTTCAATTAAAAAGTTTAAATCCACAGTTCCGCTAATATCTTTTTTATTAAAACACGGCTTAACTACTACTTTTAAATATCCTTTATTAAAGTAAGATTTACGGATACCAGTTACAGTTTCTTCAACTTTATGTTGGTCAAAAATTTCACCATTTTTAACTCTAATTACTTTTTTCATCTGCTTATCGTCAATAATAAAATTCCCGTCATAGGTCACAGAATCTATTTTATATCTATTGCCCTCATTAATATTTAAAATTATAAACATTTCTGTTTTAGTGTCATTATACTTAGTAACTAAAGAAATAAATTGATAATCTATGAAACCATTATCCCTATAAAACTTCTCTATTGCTTTTAAGTCCATTTGATAAATATCTTCTTTAAATACTTTTTTAAATTTTGTGTTCATAATTTTAAGAACTTCTTTTTCTTTGAAATAAACTACTCCATTAATTCTAACATCTCCTATAACGATTTTATTATTTTCCGTTATAAGAAAAGTTAGTGTCATTTTATTTGTTTCCACGTTAACCGTAGGATAAACTTCTATTTTACAATCAACATAACCTTTATTAGCATATAAAGTGTTTATCTTTTTTTTAGTTTCCTCAAGTTTTAAAAAATTGTAATAATCTTTCTCTTTTAATGTACTCATGCTCCTAAGCTTAGGTGTAGAAAACTCTAAATTTCCTCTAAAAACAATATGTTCTATAAAAGGATCTTCACTAACTTCAAAAACAAGACTCCTACTTTGTTTATTAAAATGAAATTTAACATCATTAAAATATCCTAGTCCCACAATTGAAGCTACGTCTTTTCTTGCCTGATATTTTGAATAATGTTCCCCTTTTTTGAGACTTACAACTGATAAAACACTTTTTAAACTTGTATTTTTCAATCCACTAATTAAAACATTTGAAATTACATAATCATCTGCGTAAGAATGCACAGAAAAAATCATAAAGATAAATGTTAAAACAAAAATATAACGAATTTTCATTAAAAAATCCCAATCTATTAAAAATAATACAACATTTCAATTTTTTTATTTATATTTACTTCAATAGTAAGTAAGCAATAAGCATCATCACCAAAGCATCAATCTTTGTCAATTTTAACACTTTTTTCCCATATTATGCGTACTCCCTCTAAAGTTAAGTCCGGTAAAACAATTTCTATTTCCTTTATATCATCTGATATAAGTTCTGCAAATCCGCCAGTAGCAATCACATGTTTAATTTTTATTTCTTTTTTCATTCTTGTAATAATTTCTTTTGCAAGCCCTACATATCCAAAATAAATACCAGATTGCATACACTCAAAAGTATTAAAGCCTATTGATCTTGAAGGTTTTTTTATCTCACCAAGATTAGGAAGTTGTGATGTTTCTAAATTTAACAATCGCATTAAAATTAACGGCCCCATAACTATTGCCCCACCAAAATATTCGCCTCTACAGTTTATGCAGTCAAAAGTCGTTGCTGTACCAAAATCAATAACAATACATCCTTCATTATAAAAAGAGTATGCAGCTACGACATTAGCAATTCTATCAGCGCCCGTTTCTTTAGAATTTTTTTCTGAAAAGACAAGTCCGCCACAATTATCACAACTTACAAAAAATACCTCTTTATCAAAATATTTTTTAAAAAGTTCCTCAAAAACACCATTTAGCAACGGAACAACACTTGAAATCGCGATATTATTTACTTTTTTTGCATCAAACCCAGAATAAAAAAGCATATTCATAAACATTATTGCATACTCATCTGAAGTACATTTTTCCCTGGTCAACATTCTCCAAACTTTCAATGGTCCAGGTAAAATCTTTTTTTTATCCTTCATACTAAACAAGCCGAAAGTTATATTCGTATTACCAATATCTAATGCGAGGAACATAATATCCTTTTTAACATAATTACTAATGAGATAATCCTCATTAACTAAACACTAAACCTAATATAACAACATACTTTATTTAACTACAAAATTGTATTTATCCACAGAAGTGTAAACCATGAAGATTATTGGGAAGTTATATTTTAAAAACAGTATCACCAAAACTATCTATAGCAACAATCAATGGCATATCCTCAACCTCAAGCTTATAAATTGCTTCAGGGCCCAAATCTTCAAAAGCTATTAAATTAACTTTTTTCACAGTTTTAGAAAGAAGCGCTGCAACACCACCAGTAACGACAAAATATACCGCACTGTTCTGTTTTATTGAATCAACGACAACTCTAGAGCGAACACCTTTTCCAATCAAGAATTTAACACCTTCTCTTAAAAGTCTGGGAGTGAAAATATCCATTCTTGAAGATGTAGTAGGACCACATGCACCTATGATCGCACCCGGCTTTGCAGGTGATGGTCCGCAATAATAAATAGTTACATTCTCCAACTTAAAAGGTATTTCTTTATTACAATCCAACATTTTTACAATTCTATCATGAGCAGCATCCCTTGCAGTATAAATAGTTCCTCTAATTAAAACCTTTTGCCCTGCTTTTAAAATTCTGGAATCTAAAACTAAATCCTGCAAATTTACTTTCATATTATGACTGTTTTTCTTCTAAATGAGTGACATTGAATATTTACAGCTACTGGCAAGGAAGCAATATGAACCGGTTTTGTCTCAATGAATACTGCTAATGCTGTTGTTATTCCACACATTCCCATAGGACCAATATTTAACTTATTTACTTCATTTAACAATTCTTTTTCTTTTTTATTATAAAAAATATTTTTATTCTCACTATCTATCTCACGAATTAGAGCTTTCTTTGAAATAAATCCAACCGATGAAAAATCACCACCTATACCCACACCAATAATCAGAGGAGGACAGGCATTTCTACCTTTTTCATTTACAGTATTTAAAACAAATTCTTTTACACCATCCCAACCTGCTGACGGAGTAAGCATCTTTAATGAACTTGCATTTTCGCTTCCGCCACCTTTAGCTAAAAAAGTAATTTCTATTGCATCACCAGATACCATTTCAATATAAACATTTGCTGGTGTATTATCTTGAGTATTTTTTCTTTTAAGTGGATCAAAAACAATAGATTTACGTAAATAATTTTTCGTATACCCTAAAGAAACACCTTTATTTATTGCATAGTAGATATCTCCATTTTCTATAATCACATCGTTTCCAAATTTTATAAAGAAACTTGCCGTTCCGGTATCCTGACATAATGGGATACGCTCTTTTTTTGCAATAAATGCATTCTCAATAATCTCTTCCAAGATATCTTTAGCAATACCTTTTTCAAAAACAACACTTTTTTCTAAAGACTTTAAAACATCTGTAGAGAGTTCAAAATTTACATTAGCACATAAATTTTCAACAACATTTATGATAGCTTTAGATTCTATCCTTCGCACTTTTTATATAACCTTTCTCCATCATTGTTTTAGTTATAGCTCTACTTCTTTTTATTATCACTTTAGCATCGTTAAAAATCTCATCATAACTTAACTCCTTATAAGCAACTTTTTCCTTTATTGCTTTTACTCCTATCGCAGCAGCAACCTTAGGAAAAATTTCCCATTCGTTCATATTAGGAAGGATTTTGTCTGATCTAATCTCATTGTCCGCAATACAAGAAGCAAGTTCTAACGCAGCTGCTATACACATAGTATCTGTGATTGTAGATGCTCTTACATCAAAAACTCCACGAAAAACACCAGGAAATCCTAAGGAATTATTTACTTGATTTGGAAAATCACTTCTTCCTGTTGCCACCACAGCGGCTCCGGCTTCTTTAGCCTCCCACGGCCAAATTTCCGGTGTAGGATTCGCGCACGCGAAAACTATAGGATCCTTAGCCATTGCTCTTACCCACTCTTTTTTTATTATACCTGGCCCTGGGGCTGACAAAGCAATAACAACATCAGCATTTTCCATAGCCTCCTTAATTCCACCATCTAAGTTATTGATATTCGTATTCATAGCTAACTTCCAGTTTTCAGAATATGGCACTAAATCATTTCTATTTTTATTAATAATGCCATGCAAATCAACTAAAATTATATTTGCAGGATCTGCACCATAAAGAGATAAGAGTTTACATATGCATACATTTGCAGCACCTGCACCTATCATTGCAATTTTAACTTTATCTATTTTCTTAGCAACAACTTTCAAAGCATTTATTAAACCTGCAAGCGTTACAAGCGCTGTTCCCTGTTGATCATCATGCCAAATAGGTATACGACATTCTTTTTTTAAAGTGTCTAGCACAGGAAAGCATTTTGGTTGCTCTATATCCTCTAAATTTACACCACCGAAAGATGGCTGTAATATTTTCACAGTTTGTATTATTTCTTTTTCATTTACAGTATCAAGGCATATAGGATACGCGTCAACTCCACCAAGATATTTGTACAAAAGAGCTTTCCCTTCCATAACTGGCATAGCTGCCTCAGGACCTATATTACCTAAACCTAAAACCCTTGTTCCATCACTTACTACCGCAACACTGTTCCATTTATTTGTGTATTCATATACAAGTCCCGGTTTTTTAAAGATGTCTCTACATACTTCTGCAACACCTGGGCTATACCATATAGAAAAATCGTTAAGATCCCCAACCTTACATTTTGGGACTATCTCAACCTTTCCTCTATAAAAAGGATGTAATTTTTTTGCAATTCTAGACGGCTCATTTGCCATTTCTAAAAGCTTTTTTATATCAATCTTTTCCTGCTTCTCTATTTTTATTCTCCTATTCATTACAATAAGTTAAGCTATATTTTTTTATATCTATTGGGTAATAATCTTTAAAATACTTACTCTTCATCCAGAAAAATTTGAAGAGATTCTATTTTAGAATAAATAATAAAAACAATTTACTTCCCATCAAGCTATAATTAAAAAACTTATATGGACATCTGTAGATATTAATTGTAAAATTTCAGATATCTTTTATCTTTTACTATATTGTTCTTCAGATAATACACTAATTTTTGTATTATATACATTCTAGATGCAAACAGTCAATAAATGCCTTGAATATTTAAGTAGAATTAAAAATTATTTATCATCTTCTTTAATTAACATAAAAATAACATGCACTTAAAATTCTGTACATTTTGAGAACATGAAAAATAGAGAGGACTCAGTGGGTAATGAATAAACAGAGAAATAAACAAACTATAGGGGTAGATGATGCTTATTTCATGCTTCAAGCTATAAAAGAAGCCTATAAAGCAAGAAAAGCAAAAGAAATCCCTATAGGAGCAGTTATAATTAAGGATAAGGAAATAATAGCAAAAGGTTTCAATAAATGCATTTCATTATTCGATCCCACGGCTCATGCTGAAAATATTGCATTGAGGAAAGCTGCAAAAAAATTTAAGAATTATCGTTTGAACAACTGTTCCATATATGTTACAATAGAACCTTGTATGATGTGTATTGGAGCTTTAATAAACGCTAGAATAAAAAGAATTATTTTCGGCGCATGTGATAAAAAAATCGGTGCATGTGAAAGCATATATAAAGTGACAATGCATAAAAAACTTAATCATAAAATAGAAATTAAAGGTGGAGAAGAGAGATATCTAAGTACGAAGTGTGCAGATATCATCAAAAATTTTTTCAAAGAAAAAAGGGCTGAAAACAAAAAAGTGATACTTATTTAATTAAAAAATAATATAAGTGGAGGGGGGGTGAACAGGTTTCGACGGAAACGATTGATGTTGACAGCAGGTCGGAGTTAGTCGATGGCTCCGTAAAAAATCGACTAAAAATAAACAACGATAATTTCAATTCAACGCAGCACTTCGAAGATCTTAACAGCTTTGGAACACCAATAGCTGCTTAAGTTAGTTGTGTTTTTTCTTAGACACCTGCTGCTACAAGAATAAAACGACAAAGAGCAGGTTAGTTTTAAACCTCTTGTATCTCGGTTTAAAATGAAATCAAAACGATACATGTTTATAATGTAGTCTTGTCTGGAGAGACTATTATAAAATGATCAAAATTTTTTCCAGATAAACCTGTAGTGGTCTTACTGAAACATTTTCGGACGCGGGTTCGATTCCCGCCACCTCCACTTTGTACTTTATGAATAGTCATAAAAGTATTTTCCAGACAAGCGTATTATATATTACTTTAATTATCAATACCTATACTTCAAATTGATACTTTTGCAGGGGTATTGAAAGGATCTGACAAAACAAACATAACAGTTGATCTGTAAAAAAAACTTTTATATTAATTTATTTTAGAGTTTGTTAAAAATAAAGTTTTGTGTTATAATTTCTCAAAGTTACAGTAATGACTATAATTGCCCGATAGTGTAATTGGTAACACGTCTGCCTCTGGAGCAGAGATCTCCTGGTTCGAGTCCAGGTCGGGCAGATAAGTTATTGTTGTAGTGCATTGCCACAATCTTGATTAAAAATCAATGTTTCATGAAAATTTTTGTTACACTATGAATTGAAACTATATTTATATATATTGTTCACTTTGATTTTCTCAATGTTAAACCACTTGGCAACCGGTGTATATGGAACAAGTGTCTTTATTATTCTATTAATCAGTTTAAATTCACCTTCTATTACTCCATTATTTCTTTTACACAAATTTTCAATAATAATGCCTCTTTCTCTCAAACTTTTGTTAAATAACTCCAGAGCGCTATTATTTCTTGACTTTTGCTTAAATGTTTTTTATGCATCTGTTCACTATTCCCATAAATCCTACTTGTTTGTAAGTATAACTTTTCGTATCTCAGACTTATTCTTCAAAAGTTTATAAATATTTCTAAACTCTATTTTACACAAATTTTTATCAGATGAATTACCATCACTCCTTATGCATTTGTCAATCATATCGGTTATGGCTATATGTTTTTTATTAAATAAAATTTTCCTCTCTTTTACAGCTAAATCTCCTTTCCAATATTGAAATTTATGATCAAAAACATATTCTATGATTACCCAAAATCTATTTCCAGTGCCATTTGGATAATAAAATTTAAAATCATGATATTGCACTAAAGGTGGAAAAGTTCCCACAATCAGTGTTCTAGCTTTTTGTGGAACAAAAGGTTCAAAAGGGTGTATTTCCATAATCATAATACGTTAAATCACTTACCTCACTTTAGCAAGCTTATATAATAAACAGGCATACCATTTTTTAAATTTAATATCATTGTCAGATTGACTTTATCTCTTAAAAAACATAAAATAATTTACATGAGAGCGACAATTAAAATCAACTCAGAAAAATGTAAAGGGTGTGGGTTTTGTATAAAATTCTGTCCAAAACAATGTATATCTTTTTCAAGACAATTTAATGAATTTGGATACCATTGGGCGATTTTAGAGAAAGAAAATGATTGCATAGGTTGCGGTTTTTGCTTCATGATGTGCCCAGATGTTTGTATAGAAACTTATAAAGACATACGATGAAAAAACTTCTTAAAGGTAACATTGCTCTTTGTGAAGGCGCAATTACAGCAGGTCTTAAATCCTATTTTGGCTATCCAATAACACCTCAAAATGAAATCCCCTCATATCTATCAAAAAAAATGCTTGAAATAGGAAGAGTCTTTGTTCAAGCTGAATCTGAAATCGCAGCAATAAATATGGTTTTGGGTGCAGCAGTAACAGGAGCAAGGGCTATGACATCATCATCTTCACCTGGAATATCTTTAAAGCAAGAGACAATTTCTTACATGGCTGGAATGCAAATCCCTGCCCTTATAGTAAACATACAAAGAGGAGGACCTGGACTTGGAAATATTTCTGCTTCTCAATCAGATTATTTTCAAGCTGTAAAAGGCGGAGGACATGGGGATTACAGAATAATTGTTTTTGCACCAAATTCAGTACAAGAAATGTATGAAACAGCTTATGACGCTTTTGACTTAGCTGAGAAATATAGAACTCCCGTTATGATACTTTCAGACGGTATAATAGGGCAAATGATGGAACCTGTTGAATTTAACAGAATAGAAAAAAAAGAAAAAGAATTAAAAGAAAAAGATTGGATTCTAAATGGTTGCAAAAATAGAGAACCACGATCTGTCAAATCGCTATTTATGAAAGAAGGCATTTTAGAAGAAAATAATATCAAACTTCAAGAAAAATATAAACTAATATCTGAAAATGAAGTTAAGTACGAATTATATATGACAGAAGATGCCAATATTATCATAACTTCTTACGGTATCTCATCAAGAATATCAAAATCCGCAGTAAAACTTGCAAGAAGAAATGGTATTAAAGTAGGTCTTTTAAGACCAAAAATCCTATGGCCATTTCCATATAAAATTGTAGATTCTTTAGCAAAACGCAATGTGAAGTTCTTATCCGTAGAACTAAGTTACGGGCAAATGGTTGAAGACGTAAAACTCTCTCTAAATAGAAAATGTAGCGTTGAATTTTTAGGAAAAGCGGGTGGCGAACTCATTACAGAAGAAGAAATAATTAATAAACTAAGAACATTATAAATAAATAATTATAGTCTATGATAAAAATACATTTATTATGTTTTGCTTAACTATTCTAAACTCATTTGATTAACAAATACCATTTTTGTTTTAATAAATTTATATGAAAAAAATATTGTCAAGACCAAAAAGTTTGAAAGATACAAATCTGTCATATTGTCCAGGCTGTGGACATGGCATAATCCACAGAATTATCGCTGAATGTATAGATGAATTATCTATAAAAGAAAAAACAATAGCAGTAGCCCCTGTAGGATGTGCTGTTTTTGCTTATGACTATTTTAATTTTGATACCACAGAATCACCTCATGGAAGACCACCAGCTGTTGCCACTGGTATAAAAAGGACAAATCCAGATAAATTTGTATTTACCTATCAAGGGGATGGTGATATAGCCGCAATAGGAATGGCAGAAACTGTACATGCAGCAAATAGAAGCGAAAATATATCTATCATATTTGTTAATAATGCAAATTATGGGATGACAGGTGGTCAAATGGCTCCTACAACACTGATAGGGCAAATAACAGCTACTACACCTTTTGGCAGGGATACTAAAAAAGAAGGG
The DNA here is from genome assembly GCA_031282525.1 of Candidatus Endomicrobiellum basalitermitum. GTDB lineage: Bacteria > Elusimicrobiota > Endomicrobiia > Endomicrobiales > Endomicrobiaceae > Endomicrobiellum > Endomicrobiellum basalitermitum. Next base: position 106,228 of record JAITDN010000004.1, read on the forward strand.
TATCCTATAAAACTCTGTGAACTCCTCTCAACATTAGAAGGGTCAGTATACCTGGAAAGAGTTTCAATTCACAATCCAAAAAACATAATAATTACAAAAAAAGCAATAAAAAAGGCTTTTCAGTATCAAATTGATGGGAAAGGTTTTTCTATGATTGAAGTCATTTCAAACTGTTCTGTAGGTTGGGGTATGTCTCCACTTGAATCAATAAAATGGATTGAAGAAGTGTTCATAAAATCTTTTCCACTCGGTGTTATAAAAGATAAAGCGATTTAAATAAAAAATCCTCAATTAATCTAAATATTCGCGCAACAGCTTACTTCTGCTTGGATGCCTTAGTTTCCTTATCGCTTTAGCTTCAATCTGCCTTACTCTTTCTCTAGTCACTCCAAATTTCTTACCAACTTCTTCAAGTGTACTAGGATACCCTATACCTATGCCGTATCTTAAACCTATAATTTCAGCTTCACGTGGACTTAAACTATTTAATACTTTTTCAAGTTCAAGTTGAAGTCTGTATCTTTGGGTTTTAACCATGGGATTTGGACTGTTCTGATCTTCTATAAAATCTTCTAAACGAGAATCTTCCTCTTCTCCGACAGGAGTTGAAAGAGAAACTGGTTCTTGCATCATCTTTAATATTTTCCTTACTTTGTCATGAGAAAATCTCAACACCTTTGAGTATTCCCCTATAGTAGGCTCTCTACCAATATTTTGCTGATATTTCTTCTTAATTTTAGTAAGCTTTGATATAAGTTCTTTCATGTGAACAGGAATTCTTATAGTTCTCGCTTGATCTGCTATGGCGCGATTTATAGACTGTCTTATCCACCATGTAGCATAAGTTGAAAACTTAAACCCTCTTTTCCATTCAAATTTTTCCACAGCTTTTGACAACCCAAGATTCCCTTCTTGTATTAAATCCGATAATTCTAAATTACTTAACCCAACATGTTTTTTCGCAATTGAAACAACAAGTCTAAAATTTGCCTCAATAAGCTTAATTTTATATTCGTGTATAATATCTTCATACTCTCTAATTTTCCTATCAGTTTCAATCATTTCTTCTGGACTCACAATAAAACTCTCTTGCAAACTATTTTGTTTTTCCAAAAGATTCTCAATATATTTCATATCTTCTGAAGCAGTTTTTGCAGAAATAGTAGTACATTTTTTAAATTTAATTGCAGAAATTTTACCTGAATTAAAATCTCTCAATAATATTTTTAACTTAGAAATAGGATTTTTGTACTTATGTTCAAATCTATTTAAATCATATCTTATTTCATTTAATTTCTGAGCTAATGTTTTAATTTTATTTATAATTCTCTTAATTTTATCCTGATTAATATTAAGTCCTATAACAATACTAATAATTCTAGAACGAAGTTCTTTAACTTTAGTTTGGTAATTTTCTCTATTTTTTTTTGATATTGACTTAAGTTTTAATTTCTTCTCGCAAGCATCTAAACTCTTTTCAATACAATCTATTTTTTCTACAGCTGTTTTTATCTTTATGCTCATTCCTTTTAGTTGTGCTTCAGATTTTCTTCCTCTCGGCATAAGCTCTTTCGCTGTCATCTCTTGTTGTCCTATAAGAGTTTCCCAATTCCTTATTTCTTTTATAATAAGTGGCGATTCTAAAACTATAAATTTTAACTTTTTCTCATTTTCTTTTATATTTTTTGCAAGTTCAACTTCTACACATCTTTCAAGTAGTGGGACTCTTGCCATTTCATTTAAGTACATCCTTACCGGATTTATATCTTCCTCTTCATTCATAACTTTTACAGGCTGTTCTACGATTTCAACATTATTTTTATTATTATCAGTGGAAATATATTTTTCATCATTCAAATATCTTTGTTCTCTACTACCGTCAATTAAACTATGAAATACTTTTTTTGCCATTTCATTTTCCTGAGCCTTTTAAAAAAATTGTCAACTTTTTATATTTACAAAATATTCTTTCATCTTTTTCTTTTTTACCTTCACTCATCAAAAGAATTTCTTTTTCAAGTTGTAGTCTCTCCCTTTTAAGTTTACTAATTTTAACATCTTTCAAAATAGTATTAATAGCTTCTTCAACATTACTGTACTCCATTGTATTTAGTATTAGTTCCAAAAACCAATTCCTATATTCTTCTGGCAAAGTACCTAATATCTCAACATCGCTTAAACCTGAAACCACTAGCTCAAAAACTTTCTTGCATTTTTCACTTTCAAAACAATCACAACTTAATTTTTCAACATAATTCCTATTGTTTAAAATAATATTCAAAAGATTTTCTTCTAAAGACATTAAAACCACTCTATCTTGGGTAATGTACGATGGAACTAAAATATGTGAATAATTTTCTTTGTCATTAAGCCTCAATTCATACCTTTTTTTAAATTCATTCCATATTGTTTCTTCATCAACATTTACATATTGAGCAACATTTTTCATCCATTCTCTCTGAAGTATTAAACTTGGACTTCTTGCAATAAAATTCAAAAGATAAGATACAATTTTCACTTTTATTTCAGGTGTTTTTTTGCTCTTTGAAAATAAATTACTACATAACTTTACCATAAAATCTATTGGACTTTCAGAACTGCTTTTAAGAAGATCCAAAAAGTTTTCTCTCCCATGTTTGTTAAGATACTCATCAGCATCTATATGCTCAGGCAAAGCTGATACATTACATTCCACAGAATTTTCAACTAAAATTTCAAGAGATCTCTGAGTCGCAGCTCTCCCAGCCTCATCAGAATCAAAAAGTAACGTCACGCTATCTGAATATCTTGAAATCAATTTAACATGATTTTGATTAAAAGCAGTTCCAAGCGTTGCAACTGCCCCTGCTACCCCAAATTGTTGTGCAATAATAGTATCTATGTATCCTTCAAGAATAATAATTTTTCTTTCCTTGCGTAATGTCGGTAAGGTCTGATATAATCCATAAAGATTTGATGATTTAAAGTAAACAATAGTTTCTGGAGTATTCAAATATTTAGGTTCGTTATTAAAAATAGCTCTTCCACCAAATGCTACAATTCTTCCATGGACATCAAAAATCGGAAAAACTATTCTTTCTGACATATATTCAAAAAAATTTCCTCTTTCAGTTTTTGTTATTAATCCAGCTTTTAAAAGATCTCCAACTATGTAACCTTTTTTCAAAGCAAATTCTAAAATACCTCCATTTGGAGCATACCCTAATTTAAACTTGTCTATGGTTTCACGAATTACTCCACGCTCATCAAGATATTTCCTCGCTTTCTTAGCATGAAAACTTTCAAGTAAATACTTATAATAAAACATAGCCGAACTTTCTAAAACATCAAATATTTTAGTTTTTTCAGATATCCTTATCACATCTTGCTTTACATCTTTAATTTCTATATCTACTCTTTTAGCAAGTTTCCTTACTGATTCATACCAAGATATATTATCAGCAAGCATTACAAATTTGAAAATATCACCACCAACATTACAACCAAAACACTTAAAAATTCCTTTCTCGGGATTCACTAAAAAAGATGGGGTTTTTTCATTATGGAATGGACAGCAAGCTTTCCAGTTTCGACCAACTCTTTTTATATCTGGCAAATACTCTTTTATTACAGATTCTATATTGTTCAAAAGTCGTATTTTTTCTATTGTATCTTCAGATATAGCCATTTATTTTCATCTTCTAAATCGTCTAAAGCCTGAACACTCTATAAACTTAAATTCAGTAAAAACCTTATTCTCTAACTTGTCAAAAAGCAAATTCATTCCTAAATTATCAGAAGAGATATGTCCGGCTAATATAACATTTATATGATGCTTTTCTGCTTCTGCAGCGTTTTTAGGGCTTAAATGCATTGAAACAATTGTTCCTATTCCAGCAGCTTCAAGTTTTTCAAAAGATTTAATAGGTCCCTCAGTACCACCAGTCATATCAACAAAAACTTTTCCACAGCGTGAATAATCACTCCCATTTAAAATAAATGGCGCATGTCCAATCTTCGACGCATGTTGATATTCTGGATACTTACCCAATAATTCAATAATTTCTTTCAAATATATCGGTTTTAAAGTTTCTATTTCATTTTGCAAAAACGAAACCACATGATTATCTGCAACAGTATGGGCTGTCATAATAGGTATATTCAAAAGTTTCGCCGTGTCATAAATTCTTTCATTATTTTGAGGCAACAAATCTTTTTGAACCTCATTAATTCTGTCAGAAACAATTTTTTCCGCAACATTTATAGGAATACCCTGTTTACTCAAAATATCAACCTGCATTCCTATAATGTTGTAAAATGTAGAGTAGGCATAACCTTCGGGGTGATGAGCTATAATTAAGTCAATTTTATTTCCTAAATCTATAAGTTGTTTTGCAAGTAAAATTTCTTGACTTTCTATATCTATACCAACCATAACTGTCTTAACTTCTATGTCTTCATCACCATAGAGAATCCTTGAATCATAATAAGGATTCGTAAGACTCTCTATATCATAATTTTCTTTTTTCATACTTGAGAGAGTATTATATTCTTCTTTGCGTCTCAATAAATCTAGTTTTATAACATCTAATCCTCTAGGATCCGCCTCAATTCCTTCTTTTATAAAAAAATCATATATGTTTTTTAATTTCACTTCATCACCTCAAAACAAAAGAAAATTGAATGCTGGGAATACAATTAAGAATACAAAATAATTACCCTATCAATAATCACTTTGTCCACCTATTATCCTTAAGCATTTTACGACGAATCTTTCTTTTTATTTCTGCAAGTTTTTCTTTTTTCAAAACACTAGGAGCTTTATAAAATTCACGTTTTTTTATTTCCTGCATTACACCATTTCTCTCGCACTCTCTTTTAAAACGCCTAATTGCTTCCTCAATAGATTCACCTTCGCGCACTTTAATATTAACCATTTTTCTTAAAACACCACCTTATCTATAAAAAGATTATTTTTTTTATACATTATCCAGGAGGCCAACTGAAAACTCGTCCTCCAAGAAGATGATAATGTATATGAAAAATTGTCTGCCCACCGTCAACACCACAGTTATTTATCATACGAAAACCATTCTTCATTTCAGTAAACTGTTTTGATATTCTCGAAATTACAACCTGAACATAACCTAATATCTCTTCATCTTCTTCTAAAACTAAGTTCAATCCACTTATATGTTTCTTAGGAACAACTATAATATGTATCGGGGCTTGAGGATTTACATCTCTAAAAGCAAAAACCTTATTATCCTCATAAATCCTATTAGATACAATCTCACCTCTAATTATTCTACAAAAAAGACAATTTCCAGACATTTAATATCCTATCCTTAGTCTTATAGCATAAAATATGAAAAAAACTAAAAATAAATTATAACCTAAACTTATTATTTCTTGTACATACTGAACGAATTTAATATCCTTGTTCTACCTTATTCTTAAAAAACTGCAATGCTACTGATACATCTTTTGAAATCTGAGTTTTAAGTGCCTCAACACTTAGAAATTTTTTTTCACATCTTATTTTTTCTAACAGGGTAATTTTAGTTTTTAACTTTTTCCATGTACCTTTAAAACAAAAAATGTGTGCTTCTGGAATTATTTCACCCTCTAAATTGAACGTAGGACGCATTCCTATATTTGTAATCGCACGATACTGCACTTTATCTTGTGAAATAAGACTTATATAAACCCCTTTAGGAAGTAGTTTATCATTGTTTACACAAAGATTAACTGTAGGAAATCCTAGTTTTTTACCTATCCCTTTATCTCTAAATGGAATACCATTAAAAGAATAATTTCTGCCAAGTAACTTTTTCATGTTCTTTATATCACCTTTTTCAACTAATAATCTTATGTAAGATGATGAAATTGGTCTTGAATTATATTTTAAAGATTCAAGTATATTTATCCTTACATTATTTTCTTCTGTTTTCTTTTTAAGCCACTCAATATCACCTTTTCTATTCTCACCAAAAGCAAAATCAGAACCACAAACTATTTCAGAGATTTTAAGGGTTTTAACTAAAAAATCATCAAAAAATTTATCAGGACCATATGATAAAATTTCAGATGTCACTCTTACTATAAAAATCTCATCAACTCCAAAAAATTTTATTTCTTCTACTTTTTCTTCACACGTTGTTAGTAACCCAATCACTTTCTTAACAGGCCTTTCAATTGTAACTATCACACTTTTTAAATTATTATTTTTAGCAACAGATAAAGTTTTATTTATAATGAACCTATGCCCTTCATGCACTCCATCAAAAGTTCCAATGGCTATTACTGATTTTCTATTCATTTTATATATAGATGTCTATAAATTTAACTCTACATGTTTAAAAAGTTCATCAGATGGGTATCAATTCACTAAGTATCTTATCAGTGTCGTTCACATCCTCGAACTTTAAGGCATCTTTAACATTGAATACTCCTATTTTTTCTCTCCTTAAAGCTTTAACTGTTGCGCCACATTTTAAAACATTTCCAAAATCTTGCGCTAAAGTTCTTATATAAGTTCCACTTGAACACTCTATTCTCACTTCTATAATATCCTCATTATAAGACAATACATCAAACTCTCTTATTACGATTTTTCTAGGTTCCCTTCTTATTTCGATGCCATGTCTTGCAAACTCATAGAGTTTTCTCCCATTACGCTTTAAAGCCGAATACATAGGAGGAATTTGAAAAACTTCTCCCTTAAATATTTTAGCCACTCTCATTATCATTCTAATATCTACATTAGAAATATTATTTTTAGAAATTACCTTTCCATCTAAATCACCACTATCTGTAACTACACCGAGAAGAAAAGAGCTCATATAAACTTTATCTTCTTTCATAAACTTGCTCTGCAATTTTGTAGCTTTGCCTATCAGAATGAGTAAAAGTCCAGTAGCTGCAGGATCTAAAGTACCACAATGTCCAACTTTTTTAACATTTAAAACTCTTTTTATCTTATCAACAACTTTAAACGAAGTTATATTTGACGGTTTATCCAAAAGTAACAATCCAGAAATATCATTACAAATTATCGTCATTAAGTTTCTCTTTTAAAATATCGCTTATCAGTTTGATTGAATCATCTATTCCAGTCTTGATTATGCAACCTGCAGCATTTTTATGTCCACCCCCACCAAATTTGCGCATAACTTCTAAAACATTAAAATTTTTCACAGAACGACAACTAATTTTTGTATTTTTTTTATCTATTTCTCTAAAAAGACATCCAATTTTTACGTCTTTTATTTTTAAAGTATAATTTATTATACCATCTGTATTGAGGTTCTTTGAACCGATTTTTTTAAACATATTTTTTCTTAAAACAATATAAGAAACATAATTATTAAAAATTGTTTTTATTCCATAAAGAGCCAATCCATGCAACTTTAAAGTATTAACAGAATTATCCTCATAAATCTTTTTATAAATATCATTTACATTTATACCAAACCTCATAAGCCTAGCACAAGCGATATGTGAATTAGCTGTAGTATTTATTTGTTGAAAACAACCTGTATCACTTAATATGCCAGCGTAAAGATTTTCCGCTTCATTTCTTGTAAGCTTAATTTTCATATATTCTAAAATATTTAGTATAAGCTCTGCAGTTGAAGCTGAAGAAGGAACAACATAATTTATATTCCCAAAGTTTGTATACATAAGATGGTGATCTATATTAATTATTTTTTTCACTTGTCTAGGAGTAATTATATCACCCATTCTAGAAAAATCAATTGACTCTAAGATTATTGCGCAATCAAATACATCACTTTTTTTTGCTGTCTTTTTTATTTTATCAGCACCTTTGAGAAACTTTAAAAAATCAGGTACTTTATCGGAGCAATAAACACAAACTTTTTTGCCAAACCTTCTCAAAACAGAAGCAAGAGCCAAGGCTGAACCCAAACTATCTCCATCAGGTTTCATATGACCAGCAATAAAAAATGTTTCTGAACGCTTAATTATTTTAGATATTTCAGAAATTTTTCTTAAATCTGACGAATCAATCTTTACTTTTTCATTAATTTTCATTTATCAAGTAATAAAAATTTATCTCTAAATTTAATACTTTGTATACTACTTTATCTAGTTTTTCTCTTCCTCTATCTTTCTAAGGAGATCAAATATCTTTGAGGCATTTTCATTAGTGTTATCGTAAACAAAAGATATTGCAGGAGTACGTCTTAAATTTAAACGCAAAGCTAATTGGTACCTTACATTTTTTGTATTTTTTTTCAAAATATCATCTATCTTTTTTTTATCTTCTTTTGCATCGAGCACTGAGTAATAAATCTTACAGCTTAACAAATCATCTGTAAGTTTAACGTTCGTAATTGTAACAAGTTTTGTATCTAAATTTCTCATTTTTCTTACAATCTCAGCTACAATTTGATGTATAAGTTCACCAACTCTCACAGATCTCTTATATAATAAAGGCATAATAGTTAATCCTCTAATATTTACACATCGTATGTAAAAATCTATTTTTCTTTAAAATTAAACATAAATATTCTATCATGACAAAATTTCAAAACTAATAATTTCAGAACAACAATCCATTAATCAATTCCAATACCTTCTAATCTTTAATAAAATTAAGTATATCAATTATCATCTAATTTTCTTGTAACTTTTTCTATAGTATAATTCTCAATTATATCTCCTTGCTTTACATCAGAAAAATTTTCAAGACCAATCCCACATTCATAACCTTTTTCAACTTCCTTTATATCATCCTTAAATCTCTTTAACGAAGAAATATTTCCTTCAAAAATAATGATGTTATCTCTTAAAACTCTTACTCTTGTACCTCTTTGTATTTTTCCGTCGATAACAAAACACCCCAAAATTGTTCCATAACTTGATAATTTAAATACTTGCCTCACAATAGCTTTCCCCAATACCTTTTCTTTTATGTAAGGGTCAAGCAAACCCTCCATAGCGGCTTTGACATCCGCAATCAAATCATAAATAACCCTATAAACATTCATACTTACTCTCTCAATTTCTATAAGTTTCTCAACTGCAACATCAGGACGTAAGTTAAATCCAATTATCAAAGCATCTGAAGCAACCGCTAAAGTAACATCTGACTCTGTAATTGCACCTGCACCCTTATGTATTATTTTTAAACTTATTTCAGGGGTTGAAAGTCTTTCTAAAGCATCAACTAAAGCACCTAAAGAACCTTGAACATCTGCTTTTAATATTACTCGCAAGTCTTTTGCTTGTCTTAGATTTATATCAGCAAGAGATAAATGATGTCTTGGCTTTAAAGAAATTTCTTTGATTTTTTCTTTCCTTAATTGCACAATTTGTCTTGCTTGTGACTCATGACCAACTACAACAAACTCATCACCTACTTGAGGTGGTTTATTTACACCTAAAATTTCAACAGGAGTGCTAGGTGACACTCCAGTAAGTCTCTTCCCGTGTTCATCACTCATGGCTCTTACCTTACCATAAGTGGTTCCTATAACCAAATTATCACCAATTTTTAAAGTCCCATCTTGAACTAAAAGTGTCACAACCGTTCCTTTGCGTGAATCAAGCTTAGCTTCTATAACTACACCTTTAGCATCTTTACTAGGATTTGCCTTGAGTTCCATCATTTCAGCTTTTAGTAATATCATTTCAAGTAACAAATCAATGTTAATTTTTTGCTTTGCAGAAATATCAATCATTATTGTATCACCACCCCACTCTTCAGGAACCAAACCATAATTACTTAAATCCTTGCGTATTCTTTGAGAATCTGAAACAGGTAAATCTATTTTATTTATTGCAACTATAACAGGTACATTTGCAGCTTTTGAAAGATTTATAACTTCAACAGTTTGTGGCATTACGCCGTCACTTGCAGAAACTACAAGCACAACTATATCAGTGACTTGTGTTCCCCTGGAACGCATTGCTGTAAAAATCTCATGACCTGGAGTATCTAAGAATACAACATCCTTCCCATTAGGACCCTTAACTTTATAGGCTCCTATATGTTGCGTAATTCCACCATACTCACTAGCTACAACATTACTACTTCTTATTGTATCAAGCAAAGAAGTTTTACCATGATTAACATGTCCCATAATCGTAACAACAGGAGGACGTGACTTTAATTTTGAAAGATCTTCTTTTCCAGCATTAATTTTTTTTTCTTCAGAATAAATTGATGCAAGTTTTGCATCATAGCCAAACTCTCCGGCTAAAAGGATAGCTATATCAGTATCAAGTCTTTGGTTTATTGTAGCAAGACTTCCTAATGAAAGAAGTTTTTTTAAAACATCCCCAGCTTTAAGTTTCATTTTATCAGCAAGCTCTTTCACAGTTATTAATTCATTTATTAAAATTGTTTCTATGTACTTACTCTTATTAGTCTCAGACTTAAATTCTGTAGATTTCTTTTGAGTTACCCCTTGCTCTTCCTGTTTCTTAACAGACTGCTCTAAACCTACAAGCTCTTGATCTGCTAATAACTTAGATTTTTGTTCTTCAATCAATAGCGTACTAGAAGAAAGAAATAAATCATCCTTAACTATGGGAATTCGCTGCAATTTTGCTACCACGGATATTTCTTTCAATTTCTCTTTTTTTACAAAACTTTCTGAATCGTATTTTTCTACAACATTTTTCTCATTATCAGTTTTTAAAATCTTTTTTCTTCTTGAAACACTTTTTTTTATAGATTCATTCTTAGGAGAATAAGATTTTTTAACTTTTGCCTTAACTTTAACAGATTTTGTCTTAACTTTCACATTCGCTTTTCCAGTAACAGATTTTGCTTTAGTCCTTTTTTTAGTAACTGAAATAGTAACTTTTTTAGATTTTCTCTTAGCACCTGACAAAGATTTTTTCTTTATAATTTTTTTCTCAGAATCTTTCATTTTATTAATTTGTTTTAATGACATAAACACTCCACTTATCTTTTAAATACCCTTTACTATTTTCAATATTTTTTTATGTTCTGAAATCTGAACTAAAACTAAGTAATAAATCATTAAAATTTAAATCATGTTTTAATTAAGCATCTCCACTTCTTTAGTTTTCTCGCAACTTCCCTGCACTTTTTGGCTCTCCGATTTTACATCGATATGCCAACCAGTAAGTTTTGCAGCAAGTCTCACATTATTTCCATTTTTACCAATAGCTAAAGACAACATGTCATCGGCTATTAAAACTTCTGCTTTCTTGTCATCATCGGAAACAACAGCTACAGAAATAACCTTTGCAGGAGATAATGAACTGGCTATATATTTTATAGGATCTACAGAATAAGATACTAAATCAATCCTTTCTCCTCTTAACTCATCAATTATAGGCTTAACTCGCGCACCTTTTATACCTACACATGCACCCACAGGATCCACTTTAGGATTGTGAGATAATACAGTTATTTTTGTCCTAAGACCAGCCTCTCTTACTACATTTACTATCTCTACGATTTTTTCATAAATTTCAGGAACTTCAAGTTCAAAAAGTCTTCTTACAAACTGAGAACTTGCCCTTGATAAAACAATTCCTGAACCTTTAGCATTTCTTTCAACTTTCAAAACAACAGCTTTTATATGTTGCCCAATACTAAATCTTTCTTTAATAACCTGCTCACTTACAGGAAGTATAGCTTCGGTTTTACCCAAATCAACCACGATATTATTCCCATCTGTTATTCGATATATAACACCGTTTACAATTTGTCCAATCTTTTTTTTCATCTCAACAAACAATAAATCCTTTTCAGACTCTCTTATCTTCTGAACTATGATCTGTCTTGCTATTTGTGCGGCAATACGCGCAAAATCTTGAGGATTAAGAGGTATTTTCACTTCACAACCAACACATGTATTCTGCTCATTTTTTTTTGCGTCTTGAACACTAATCTCCAATAACGGATTTACAACATTTTCAACAACAATTTTTATTATATTTGTGACCACTTCTCCAGTATCTAGATCGATTTTAGCTTCGACATTAGCGTTCTTTCCAACATGTTTCTTATAAGCTGAAACAAGTGCACTTTCTATAGTCATTAAAATATCTTCTTTTTTTAATTTCTTATCTTTTTCAATCTGTTCAAGAGCTATTAAAATTTCACCCTTTTCCGCCATTCAATCCTCCATATTCAATATCATCTGTTACCACATTTGCTCTCTTTATATCTGAAAACCTTATTTCTAAAATTTCATCATTAAAATCATTTATCCTTACCTTACCATGCACAAAACCTAAAAGAATGCCTAAGAAATCTCTTCGATTATTTATAGGAAATAAAGTTTGAATTCTAATCTTATTTCCTATAAAATGCTTAAAGTCTTCCTCTTTATTTAAAACTCTATTAGGTCCCGGAGATGAAACTTCTAAAAAATATGGATTTGTAAATACATTATTTTTATCTAAAAAAGAACTGAAAATGTGACTAACATTTTCACAATCATCTATAGTCACACCATCACTCTTATCAATAAAAATTCTTAAGATCCAATTACTATTTTCTGTAATATGCTGCACATCAATTATTTCAATTTTTTCTTTTTCCGCAATTGGTGTCAGTAAATTCTTTATCTCCTCTACTCTACCTCTCATCAAAATAACCCTTTAAAAAAAGCGGAAGGCGACTTAAGCCACCTTCCGAATTATGATAGATTTTTCTAAAACAATCATATTATTATATCTTACTCATAACAAATATCCCGGGTCCCATAGTTGATGAAATAGAAATACTTTTTATGTATTGTCCTTTTGAACTCACAGGTTTTGCTTTTACGATAGTTTCTAATAAAGTTTTTATATTAATCACAAGTTTTTCTTCTTCAAAGGATATTTTTCCTACCGGAATATGAACTATTCCAAAAGAATCATTCTTATACTCCAATCTTCCATTTTTAAGTTCTATAACTGTTTTAGCAATTTCAAACGTCACAGTACCCGATTTTGGACTTGGCATAATACCCTTAGGACCTAAAATCTTTGCAACTTTACTTAAATCTTTCATAACATCAGGCGTCGCAACTAAAACGTCAAAATCAATATCACCTTTTGATATGTCATCAATTAAATCATCATAACCAACGATATCAGCGCCTGCTGTTTCAGCCTCTTTATGTTTTTCACCTTTTGCTAAAACTGCAACTTTTCTTATTCTACCAATACCATATGGAAGAGATAATGTCCCTCTTAATAATTGATCACCTTTTTTAGGATCAATTCCCAATTTAATATGAGCCTCAACAGTTTCATCAAACTTTGTTTTTGACACTTTTTTTAGCAAAGTTACAGCTTCCGTCAAAATATAAGTTCTGCTTTTATCAATTAATTTTTCTGCCTCTATTAATCTTTTACCCATTTATTTTCCTTTTATATAGTACACACATGCTAAAAACTTCTAAACTTTTTACTTAATTACATCAACACCCATACTTCTTGCAGTCCCCTCAACCATAAGCTCAGCTGAATTTAAATCTCCATTAGTATTTAAATCTGGTAATTTTTGTTTGGCTATTTCTTTCACCTGTACTTTAGTAATTTTTCCTACTTTATCCCTATTAGGAATCGCAGAAGCTTTAGCGATGCCAACAACTTTTTTAATTAAAGCCGAAACAGGAGGCATTTTTGTTATGAACGTAAATGATCTATCTTCAAATACAGTTATAACCACAGGTATTATCATACCTTGCTCCATCTTCTTTGTACTTTCATTGAACTGCTTGCAAAAATTTATAATATTTACGCCTTGTTGTCCTAAAGCAGGACCTACTGGTGGAGCAGGATTTGCCCCTCCTGCGGGAATTTGTAATTTAATCACTGCCTTTACTTTTTTAGGGGCCATTTCTTACTCCTGTACTTGTGTTTGTTTTATAAATACTATAACTCAATCTCAATCAACATTAAATTAAGATAGAACTTTGGTGTTATTTATTACACTTTTTCAACTTGTAAAAAATCAAGTTCTACTGGTGTAGGTCTTCCAAATATGGTCACCATAACTCTAATTTTACCTCTTTCCTGATTAACTTCATCAACAATACCAACAAAATGTTTAAATGGACCTTCAATAATACGAACACCCTCCTCCCTTTCAAACGATACTGCCGGTCTAGGTTTGGAAACATTCGGGTTGGCAATTAGATTAAGCAGACTTTCAACCTCACTTTGAGCCATTGGAATAGGTTTAACATCACCTAAAAAACCTGTAACCCCAGCTGTGTTTCTAATAAGCCAATAAGTCATATTGTTCATAGTCATTTCAATAAAAATGTAACCAGGATAAAATTTCCTTTTCTTTACTATCTTCTTATTCTGTTTTATTTCAACTACTTCTTCAGTAGGAATTAATATCTGAGAAATAGTATCTTGGATACTTAAATTTGCAACAGTCATTTCCAAACTTTTTTTCACTTTATCTTCATGCCCTGAATAAGTGTGAACAACATACCATTGGTTTATCATTTTTACTCCAACTTAATAACTATTTATATTCAATTTATAATTTAATTTTACATTATCATCATAATTATAATATAGTACGCATAACTGTACTTAAAATTAAATCCACAATATTGATGAAGATAGACACGACAATAATAAATATATTTATTATTATCGTAGTTCCTATAACTTCCTTCTTCCCAAGCCATGTAACCTTAGTAAGTTCATAATATGCATCTTTTAAGAATTGTATAAATACTTTAATAAAATTCACACCTTATGCCTTTATATTACATATATCCAAAAAAAACAGGGGCAGAAGGACTTGAACCCTCAAAATTGGTTTTGGAGACCAACAGTTTACCGTTAGCTTATGCCCCTACTCTTATTAATTATTTTGTTTCTTTATGATCAGTACTCTTTCCACAATTTTTACAAAATTTCTTCAAAGCAAGTTTTCCTTCCTGTTTCTTACTTCTATGAAAATAATAGTTTCTATTTTTACATACATTACACGCTATAGTCACAGTAAATCTTTCAGTCATCCTAGTTTAATTCTCCGATTTCATTTTTTATTTATACATTTTTGTTGAAGTTTTTGACTTACAAAACATAACAAACAGAATTTATTTCTTTCAATAAGATTCAACAATATCCCAGAAAAAAAATTTTACTCAAACAATACTTTAATCAATCTAATATATCAGTAACTATGCCTGAGCCGACTGTTTTTCCACCTTCCCTAATCGCAAACCTTAACTGCTTCTCCATT
>JAITDN010000003.1 GCA_031282525.1 Candidatus Endomicrobiellum basalitermitum
TTTATCAGAGAAACCTGTAAAAACAAAAGAAGGACTTGAAGTAGTACCATTAAAAGTAGTAAAAGCATGTCTTCCAGATCCAAAAACTCTTGCCCCTGATTATGTTGGAAATACCTGTAAAAATATATTTTATAAGTTTTTATTATTTTATTGTCCGATAATAAATATTATGTTAAGTACATTTAATTTTTTATATATTATAAACAGTAAAGTAAATTATTAATATTAAAAAATTTGTGTTTGTAAATATAAATAATTTTGATTATAATTATATTTAACTTTAATAGTTGTAAAATATCACTCACAAAAAGCAAAAAAATGACTATTAAATTGGAGACTAAACTGAATAATGAGATATTGGGTCTTCTTTTGGTTGGTTTTGTTCCTGAAGTAAATCCTTTGTGTGATAGGAAACAAATAATCAATAATCAAACTACTTAATATATTAAATATAATGGGTGATTGTTGATTTTATTGGTTATTTAAATTTTTGCAAATTATAAGAAATAAAAATTATTTAGAGGAGTTTATTTTTTATAAGTGTTTCCGCAATTTGGACTGTATTTAATGCTGCTCCTTTTAATAGATTATCTGATACAACCCAAAATGTTAAGGCATTATTTTTTGTTGAAATATCTGAGCGAATTCTACCAACATAAGTTAGTTGCGTATTTTCTGCAAATAATGGCATAGGATATTTTCGCTTTTCGGGTTCATCCAAAAGCTTAATTCCATTAGCTTTTGATAATAATTCTTTTGCTTGCTCAGGAAAAAGAAGTTTTTCAGTTTCAATCCACACGCTCTCAGAATGAGAACGAAAAACCGGAACTCTTACACATGTTGCGCTAACCTCTATCGAATTATCTCCCATAATTTTTTTTGTTTCATTCGTCATTTTCATTTCTTCTTTTGTATATCCGTTTTCCGTAAAAATATCTATTTGTGGTATTAAGTTAAAAGCTATTGGATAATAAAACTTATTATTAGTATTAGCTTCTAAATTTTTTTTATCCTCTCTGCTCCAAGTTTTTATTTGATCTTTAAGTTCATCAATGGCTTTTTGTCCTGCTCCAGAAACTGCTTGGTATGTTGAAACAATAACTCTTTTTATTTTTGCAAAATTATGTAAAGGTTTTAAGACTACTACCATTTGAATTGTAGAGCAATTGGGATTTGCAATGAGTTTTTTCTCTTTTTTTAAGTCATGAGGATTTACTTCAGGAACAACCAATGGAATATTTTTATCCATTCTCCATGCACTTGAATTATCTATGACAAAACTTCCGTTATCTACAAAAATAGGAGCAAATTCTTTTGAAACTTTCACTCCCGCACTAAATAGAGCAATGTCAGTATTTTTGGTACTATTTTTTGTAAGTAATTCAACTGCGAACTCTTTGTTTTTATATATTAGTTTTTTACCTATAGAACGTTTTGAAGCTAAAAATTTTATGTCTTCTATAGGAAAATTTCTATTTTCAAGCGTTTTAATCATTTCAAGTCCAACTGCTCCAGTGGCACCTACTACTGCTATTTTGTATTTTTTCATAATTTTTCCTCTTTTCCTTATACTACCATTAATCTAGGAGAATTTCTCCTGTTTTTGTAAATTTTATTGAACTGAGTTGTAAAGTGCAGTGCCACATCTGATTATATTATATAAAGCGTAAAAATGATATCTCCTTTGACACTATCCACCTAGTTAACTTTCCCTTTGAATTGTGTTGGCAGCATATATAACAGCTTCAATAACCCTACATAAGAAATCCATATTTGATCTTCCTGCATCTTCAGCGGAAAATTCTATATCTTTTACATAAACTCTTAGCATACTTAGTGGCTTTTATAGCCATGTCTAAAACTTGTGCTCTAGTTTTACCTAACTTTTTTCCTATATGTAAGTCAGAAGTTGCCAAAAATATGTGTATTCTTGGTTTCTTGTTATATTATATTTTACGGCATCCCAACACCCAACATGTATTTATGTCTTTTTCAGAAGTTCTACATAACCTCTGCAATCGAAGATGTTTTAATCTGTTGTGATATAGTTTTTACAGCTTTAAAGTCTTCATGACTAGAAGAGGGGAATCCAGTCTCAATAACATCTACACCTAAAGTTGCAAGCTGATTTGCAATTAGCAGTTTTTTTCTTTTAAATTCATGCTTGCGCCAGGAGACTGTTCCCCATGTATCAAAAAAGATTAATTTATCTTTGTTTATTTTATTTATTTTTTGTTCAATCATATAACTCATATTGCAGTTTTATACTGTATTTATAGTAAGTATGATTTTATGTTATTGTTATATGCTAGATTGTATTATTTTTCAATAGGTAAACATATTTTTACAAAATGGGCATTTAGTCACCATGAAAAAAATCTATATTTCTCTTTTATAATTTTTTTGAAGAAAGATCACTCGCCATAATAAGAGATAGAGAATTTATCTTGGAATATATTGTGATTATTGGGAAATAGTAGTTCTATTTTTCATCAAGTGTTTTTTACCAATAAGTCTCGACGAAATTACTATTCTATTGATTTTTGAGCTCTTTAATTTTTCCGGAATTTCAATAGTTATAAAACTATCTAGAAGATTATTATCTTTATATTTGTCATTTATAAGTAATCCTTTCAACTTTTGTTTCAGGATAATAATAGTTTAGTATTTGTTTATAAGTTTTTCCTTTTTCTGCCATGTTTTTAGCACCCCATTGGCATAAACCCACTTTATGTCCCCAGCCATTACCTTTAAAATAAAATTTGTTACCATCTAGCTTTATGAAATTAAAGTCATGACTTTTTATTTGCCATGCGTCTATTATAAGTCTAAACTCATACGCGTTTATAGAAAGTTTTCCATTAGAATGTAATATTTCTAGTTCTTTTGCAGTACCTGTAGGCATTTTCTCTTTCACTTTAATGTTTTTGATTTTTCCTATATTGTTATTTGAAAGTTTTTTTCTTATAAAAATTTCATCTATACTGCTTTCCCATTTCGCATGGGGGCTGTCGTAACAATAATCACATTTTACGCCTTTTAAGTAAGGAGGTATATATTTCCAGTTCCATATATATTTTGGATTTTCTGTATGTCCGCCACAGTTTGCGTGAAAGACAGCTTGAGCAAGTTTCCCATCATAGACTAAAACTTCACATTGAGTTTCTAAAATTGCTTTGTTGCATGAATCAACTTCAACTTTTGCTCCACCGTAAACCTGACAATGAGTTGTAGAACAAATGTCAAAACCTTGATCAGGATTAGAATGTTTATTTAGATTTGCAATAGAGTATGTTCTACTTGCTACAGCTTGAGTTTTTAGTGCTTCTATACACCAATTAGACCCTACTTCCATAGGCAGAACTCCTTTTAAGTAATCTTCAATAGGTAAGACATTGATAATATTTATTTTGTTTTTTATCTTTTTTACTATGAGATATCCTCTATAGGGATTGGAATCAGCAAAAATTATACCATTTAAAGATTCTATCTTTAAAGGCAGAGATAAGATATGTTTTCCCACGCAAACACCTTCTTCAGAACAGAAAATTCTAATGTTACCTTTAGTAAACTTTAGTTTTTTGTTTGATGCGTCTAATATAAAGAAACCTTTTGAACTTCCTGTTGTAAAAGCAGAAGTGTTAAGTATTATACCGACGTTTACAGTTTTTTTAGTTGCGTCTAATTCACATATGCATAAATTATTATATGTAAATAAGATAGTTAATATTATGAAAAATCTATAAACATTTATATTAAAATATTTCACTGATATTTTTGAAAAAGATTTGATTATTTTGTACGTATATTTTTTAATGATCAATGGAAATACGAAATTTGATGATTTATTCATAGTTTTTGACATAACTCTCATTATTTTGTTGGATTTTTATTTTTGATAAAGAACTGACACTATTTCACTATTCTACTAAGTTTTCTTATATATATATCTTTTGCTGCTAAAATTTATCATTTACTTATTTTACCTTATATATGATTAATATTTTTGCGTATAATACAATACATTTTTGTCTTAAAGAATTTATTTCATCATAGAAATATTTTCTGAAGTTTCTATATAAATGACAGTTTGTTTTACTATGTCATGCTTTTGATTTTTATAAGGACTTGAAAGAAAAATTTTATTTATCACAAAGTATTTCTATGTATGAAGCAAAACTTTTTTGATATTAGATCTAATATTTATTTACTTGTTTAACTTTACCAATATGTTTATATCCAATTTCAGTAACAACCCTACCTCTTGGAGTTCTTGCAATAAAACCTGATTTAATTAGATAAGGTTCATAGATATCAGCTATAGTATCAGATTCTTCCGATATAGCACTTGCGATGGTATCAATACCCACAGGTCCACCATTAAATTTTTCAATTATAACAGTGAGAATTAGTCTATCAATTTTATCTAGTCCAGCACTGTCAACTTCTAAAGCATTCAAAGCTTCTTTTGCTGTCGTATAAGTAATTTTACCATCTTTTATTTCAGCAAAATCCCTTACTCTTTTTAGAAGTCTGTTTACTATTCTTGGAGTTCCTCTTGAGCGTCTTGCAATCTCTTCACTCGCTTTTTCGTCAATAGAGATATTCATTATCATAGCTGATCGATTAGCTATTTGTATAAGTTCTTTTACATCATAGAATGCTAAGTGTTCTATGATTCCAAACCTATCCCTTAGTGGACTTGATAAAAGTCCTGCTCGTGTTGTCGCACCTACTAATGTAAAACGAGGAACAGGTAACTTAATTGTTTTTGCTGAAGGACCTTGTCCTATTATAATATCAAGCTCGAAATCTTCCATGACTGGATATAGAGACTCTTCTACAAGATGATTCATTCTATGGATTTCATCTATGAAAAATATTTCACCTTCAGAAAGATTCGTGAGTATTGCCGCTAAGTCTCCTATTTTTTCTAGGACAGGACCTGATGTTATTCTTAAATTACATCCCATTTCTTTTGCAATTATATGAGAAAGAGTTGTTTTCCCAAGTCCTGGCGGGGCATAAAATAAACAATGATCCAAAGTTTCATGTCTTTTTTTAGAAGCTTCTATAAAAATTTTAAGATTTCTTTTAAGTTTTTTTTGACCTATAAAGTCATTAAAACTTTGAGGTCTTAAGGAATTCTCTGTTTTATCTTCTTCAATGTATTTTGAAGTTTCAGTAATTCTTTTTAATTCATCCATTTTTTTACCTTTTATTTATGGACTTTTTTCACGTAACAAGTGAAAAATGCTTTACAAATATTGTAATGACATTCTTATCAAATTTTCCAAAGTAATGTTATTATTGCAATGTTCATAAGCAGTGTTTACTGCAATTTTTGCTTGTTGCTCTTTGTATCCTAAAGCTATAAGACTTGCTATAGTTTCTAAAATTATTGTATTTTTACCTTTATTTACTTCTACTTTATCATTATCCTCATTAGAGATATTTATTGTAGATATTTTATCTTTCAAAGCAACGATAAGTTTGTCAGAAGTTTTTTTTGTGAAACCAAATATTTTATTTAATATTAAAAAATCTCTTGAAATTATTGCAGTTTTAAAATCTGTAAGTGATATAGAAATTTTATCCATATATTCCAAAGCCTTTTTTGCACCAGTTCCTGGAACTTTTTCCTTTATAAATAAGTACATTTCCCTTTCATTTTTTGTTAGAAACCCATGTAGATAGATAGGACCACCATACATTCCTGTTGTATTTTCGACAATGTATATTTTTAATAAATTGCCAATTGCTGGGAATTTTGAAAGAGTAGAGAGTGGGACTGATATACTATAACCTGTTCCATTTATCTCAAGAGTTATAATCTCTTTTGATTTTGAGTTAAAAATCCCGTATAAATAATCTATCACGTATGATTCCTTAAAGATGTAAATAAGTTGTAAAATTGGGATACATCAAGTGAAAACATATAAGCTTTACTGTTTTATACTACTAATATGGCACATTGCTATTGCGAGTGCATCTGCAGCATCATCAGGGGTTGGTATATTTTCAAGTTTTAGAAGAGTTTTAACCATATATTGAATCTGACGCTTATCTGCCGATCCATATCCTGTTAGTGCTATTTTTACGAGTTTAGGATTATACTCAAAAAGTGGTATCTTATTTAAAGATATTGTTAAAATAATAACACCTCTTGTCTCTCCAAGAGATACAATGCTTTTTGATGTTTTTAAGAAAAATAATTTTTCTATGGCAACAACATTAGGTTTATATTTATCTATAATAGACTGAAGTTCTGTGTTGATGTTTAGAAATCTTTGTGTCATAGGCGTAGAGTGTGTTGTTTTTATACAACCATACTCCACTAGATTGATTTTATCTCTAGAAAATGCTTCTGTAACGCCCCAACCAGTAATAGAAAGACCAGGATCAATCCCAAGCACTATCATTATTATTCATACCAGAATCATCAAACTCTCAATTTCTCCATATTCTCATTAGAAATGTCAAAATTTGAATAGACGTTTTTAACATCATCATGTTCTTCTAGGGCATCTATGAGATTTAACATATGTATTGCATCGTTACCTGAAAGAGAAATATAAGTTTGAGGAATCATAGTGACTTCGGCTGATGAAATAGATATCTTTTTTTTTAAAAAATTATTTTTTACGTCTTCAAAAATTGAAGGAGAAGTAATAATTTCATATACGTCGCTATTTGCTTCGCTTTTGAAGTCTTCTACTTCTGCTTCTAAAACTGTGTTCATTATGACTTCTTCATCTTTTATTGAAGATTTGCTAATACTTATATAACCCCTTCTATCGAACATCCAACCTACACAGCCGACTTCAGCGAGATTTCCATTGTATTTTGTAAAGATTTTTCTTATGTCTGATGCCGTTCTATTTTTATTATCAGTTGTTACCTCGACAATCAGTGCTACTCCAGAAGGTCCGTATCCTTCATAAATCATTTCTTCATAGATAGCACCCGGTAACTCGCCTGTACCTCTTTGTATAGCTTTTTTTATATTATCCAGTGGCATATTTGCTTCCTTAGCATCTTCTATAGCCTTTCTCAGACGTGTATTATTTTCAATCTGTGGACCACTTTCTTTGGTTGCCACCACAATTTCTCTAATAATTTTTGTAAAAATTTTGCCCCTTTTAGCATCTGTTATAGCTTTCTTGTGTTTAATACTAGCCCATTTATTGTGACCTGACATATTTTACTCCTTAGTTCATGCTTAATTTGTGATGATGTAAAATTATAATGAGCTATATTTTTTATGTCTGAGTTCCAATCCAGATTTTAAGTCAATTACAGCTTTTTTAAGTTGAGACTCCATACCTGTAGATATAGATGTAAATTCTTTTCTTTTCTTTTTAATATCACTTGCGAGTTTAATTGCCTCTTTAATTTTTTCCATTCTTTCTTTTTCTTTATCAGATTGCACTGCAAATTCAGCAACCACATTGACATTATTATCTGTAATTTCTATAAAACCACCACTAACAATAATCTTTTTTATATCTTTTATAGTATTAATTTCTATTTCGCCACTATTTAATTTAGTTACAATATTTATATGACCTGGTAGTACAGTAATTATACCACTTGTAGTTGGAAAAGAAACAGATATTATATCCTCCTTTAATATAATACCTTCTGGTGATAGAATTTCTATTTTAAGCTTATTCATTCTTTCTCATTTACCGTACTTTAGTGAATTTTATATATTTAGAAAATAGTACAAGTGAGTACAAAAAAGCACCTCTATATCCATTTGGATTTTACAATTTATTTTATCTTAAAATATTTTATTAAATAAATCTTTGTTATATTTTAGATTTTTTAGTTGCCTCTTCTATAGAACCGATCATGTAAAAAGCTTGTTCTGGTAAAGAGTCATATTTACCATCTATAATTTCTTTGAATCCCTTTATTGTATCTATAGTTTTAACATATTTACCTTCCAAACCTGTAAACATTTCTGTTACGAACATAGGCTGAGTTAAAAATCTTTGTACTTTCCTTGCTCTAGAGACAACTGTTTTATCTTCATCGGAAAGTTCATCTATACCAAGTATTGCAATGATATCTTGTAAATCTTTATATCTTTGTAAGATTTTTTTGACAGACATTGCTGTATTGTAATGATCTTCACCAACAATATTGGGATCTAAAAGTCTTGAAGTAGAATTGAGTGGATTAACAGCAGGATACAATCCTTGTTCCATAATTGCTCTGTCAAGCGTAAGAGTTGCATCTAAATGTGTAAAAATTGCTACAGGTGCTGGGTCAGTATAATCATCTGCAGGAACGTAAACTGCCTGGACAGAAGTAACCGAACCTTTATTTGTAGATGTAATTCTTTCTTGTAAATCACCCATATCTTTTGCGAGATTAGGTTGATACCCTACTGCAGATGGCATTCTTCCGAGAAGAGCAGATACTTCACTGCCGGCTTGAGCAAACCTAAAAATATTATCTATAAATAATAAAACATCTTCACATTTTACATCGCGAAAATACTCAGACATAGTAAGAGCTGTAAGTGCTACTCTCATTCTATTTCCTGGAGGCTCATTCATTTGACCGAATACCAAGACAGTTTTATTCATAACTTTTGACTCTATCATTTCCATCCATAAATCAGTTCCTTCTCTTGTTCTTTCGCCAACTCCAGCAAAAACTGAATGTCCTTTATGTACCGATGCAATGTTTCTTATAAGCTCTTTAACTACAACTGTTTTTCCTACTCCGGCGCCACCAAAAATTCCTATTTTACCGCCTTTTGTGAAAGGGGAAATTAAGTCTATTACTTTGATTCCTGTTTCAAGCATTTCTGGAGTTGTTTTTTGATCTATAAAAGTTGGCGCTGGTCTATGTATTGGATATCTTTCAACAGTATCGTCAATTTTCCCTAAAGCATCAATAGGTTCACCCAAGACGTTAAATATTCTCCCAAGAGTTTTTTCACCTACAGGAACCTTGATAGGTGAAAAAGTTCTTGTTGCTATCATACCTCTTTTCATTCCATCTGTAGATCCCATAGCTATTGTTCTTACTTCAGAATTGTTCATCTCAAACATTGTTTCAAGTATCAAATCGTTTCCATCAGGCATTTTCAAAATTAGTGCTTCATAAATTTCAGGTACGGTATCAATAAATTTTAAATCTACAACCGCTCCTTGAACTCTTATAACTTTACCTTCTACATTAGAGTTTTTTTTATTTTGCATTTTAAATTCCCTGTTGTCCGTTAGCAAGATCTAAAATTTCATTTGTAATTTTTTCCTGTCTAGATTTATTATAAATGTTGGCTAGATAAGCTGAAATTTCACTTGCATTATCTTTTGCATTTTTCATAGCCGTTACCCTTGCTGCTTGTTCTGAAGCATAAGCATTAGTTAGTGCACTATAAAATTCAGCTTCAAGATAGTAAGGAAGTAAATCTCTCAAAATACGTTCGGAATCTGGTTCAAAAATATAGTCAACTTCGTTTCCTTTAAGATTTTTTTTAGGTTTTACTGGAAAAATTTCTTCAATGATAGCTTCTTGCACTAACATATTTTTAAATTTTGTGTATATTATACTTATTTTTGTTACTTCATCTGAAAGATAAAATTTTTTTGCTATGTCTATCATAGGATATATGTCATCATATTTTGAAAAATTTGTCCCTATATTAAAAGATGCTAATATATTGTAATCATGTCTTACTGCATTATTTGTAGCTTTCTTTCCTATAGTAATAATATAATCTGTAGGTTGTATATAGTAGATCACTTTTTTAAAGATATTTACGACAAGGCTACCGCATAGACCTTTATCTGGAGAAATAATATATATCAATCTTTTGCCATCTTTTTCCTTTAAGAATTTTTCTGTTTTTTCATGAAAATTTTTTTTTGTAAGAATCTTTTGGACCATGTATTTAATTTTTTTTGCGTATGGATTATGTTTTTCAACTGATTCTTGAGCTTTACGTATTTTAGATACAGCTATCATCTCCATAACCTTTGCTATTTGAGCTATGTTATTCGAAGCTTTTATTCTTTTTTTTAGTTGTTGTAAGTTTTGTGTCATAGTATTTTGAATTACGTGGTATCTATTAAAAAAATAGTTAATAGATTTTTTAAAGCCTTAATAATCAGTATTTATTTGTTTTAATATAAAGATGCTTTCCACTCCTTTATTTCTTGTTCAAGTTCTTTTTTTAAATTATTGTCTATTTTTGTTCCTGTAGAAAGTTTTTTAACAGTTTCAGGATAAGTCTTTTTAATAAATTTTATCATTTGTTGCTCTAAAGAGGTAACTTTATCAACGTCGACATCATCGAGTAAACCAGATGTCACGGAGAAAATTGATATTATTTCAGAAAGTTCATCGTAAGGTTTATACTGTGGTTGTTTTAAAATTTCGTTAATCCTTTTGCCTCTTTCAAGTCTTTTCAGTGTTTCTTCATCTAAATCATTCCCGAATTGTGTGAAAGCTTGTAACTCTCTAAACTGTGAAAGTTCTAATCTTAAAGGTCCTGACAATTGTTTCATTGATTTAGTCTGAGCTGCTCCTCCTACGCGTGAAACAGAGAGCCCAACATTAATCGCTGGGCGGATTCCTGAATTAAATAAATCAGATTCTAGATATATTTGTCCATCAGTAATTGAAATAACATTTGTAGGAATGTATGCAGATAGATCATTACCTTGAGTTTCAATAATAGGTAATGCCGTTAAAGTTCCTCCTCCTTTTTCATCTGACATTCTAGCAGCCCTTTCTAAAAGTCTTGAATGTAGATAAAAAATGTCACCTGGATACGCCTCACGCCCAGCAGGTCTTTTGATTGAAAGAGAAATCTGCCTATATGCCCACGCATGTTTTGTCAAGTCATCGTAAACAACCAGAACATCTGCACCTTTATCCATAAAGTATTCTCCTATTGCACAAGCCGCAAGAGGGGCAATGTATTGCATTGAAACTGGATCTGATGCTGTGGCTGCAACTATAATAGTGTAGTTCATTGCCTCTTCATCTTTCAATTTTGCTGTAAGTGATGCCAAATTAGACTTTTTTTGTCCAATAGAACAATATATACATACTACTCTTTTTGGGTTAATATCAAGTTTTTTTTGGTTTATTATAGTGTCTATTGCTATTGCTGTTTTACCTGTCCCTCTATCTCCTATTATAAGTTCTCTTTGACCTCTTCCTATTGGGATCATTGCATCAATAGCTTTTATACCGGTTTTTAAAGGTCTGTCTACTGAACTTCTGTGAATAATGCCTGGAGCTATTTTTTCTACGGGATAATAAAATGCACCTTCGTGTTTTAGTTCTTTACCATCTATTGGCTGTGCTAAAGTATCTACAACTCTTCCCATTATTTTGTCAGAAACAGCAATATTCAGAACTTTTCCTGTAGATTTTACTTTCATTCCACGCACAATATGACCTGAGTTTTTGAGTAAAACTATTGAAACATAATCTTCGTCAATATTTAAAATAAATCCTAAAGATCCATCTTCAAAATTTATTTCTTCATAATATCCTGCGTTAGAAAGACCTGAAGCTCTTACGATTTCATCCTCAACACTTTCAATAATTCCAAAATTTATGAGCTCAGGACTTATCTTTACAGAATATAATTCTTTTTCAATTTTTTGTATTATTTCCTCTGGTTTCATAAATTCTCTTTTATATCCTTTAAGATTCTTTCTATTACTCCTGAAATACTGTAATCCAAGATGAAATCATCATACTCAAAACGTATACCACCTACTATATTATCATCATCTTGTTTAAATAAGACTTTTTTATTAGGAAACATCGTATTGATTTTCTCTTTATTTATATTACTTAATTTTCCAGAAAAATTTACTATAACGTTATTGTGTTTAATTCCTTTTGATAATAAATTTAAAAATAATTTAAGTTCTTGTCTTGAAAGATTGGAAAAAATCCAGTCCAAATATGTTGAAGAAAGATTGTCATATTTTATGACAGAATCCACAAGTTCTTTAATTCTTAATCTTTTCATCTAATTTTTTTAAAGCTCGTGATATAAATTTTTGTTTTTCATCATCACTGAATAAATCTGATAATACTCTTAGTATAATTTTTCTAGAAACATCAATGGACATTTTCTCTATTTGGTTATTCATAATTTTAAACTCTGTTGCAGCTCTTTGTTTGGCATCGTCTAAAATCTGTTCTGAGTGGCGCTTTGTTTCCATAATTATTTTTTCTTTTGCTTCTACAATTGAAACTTTTGCAGTTTCTATTAGTGTATTAGCATTGTTTTTAGCTTCAAAGAGCAGTTTTTTTCTCTCTTCCTTCGCACCTTCTAAAATAATCTTTGTATTATTACTTTCTAGTAGAGATTGTTCTATTTTATGTTTTCTTTCATCAAGTATTTTCTTTAGTGGTATGTATAAAAACTTTTTAAGAATAAAAGCTATTATTAAAAAGTTTACAATCTGAAATAAAAGTAATTTTATTTCCAAGCCAAATTTTTGTATTATTTCCATTTTTTCAGAGAGCAAAAATAAGAGAATAAATTGCTATTGCTTCGGCAAATGCCATTGCTATAAGCATGTTTACCATTATTTTACCTGCTGCTTCGGGATTGCGACCGATAGATTCAACAGCTTTTGCGCCAATATAGCCAATCCCTAATGCTGGAGCAAAACCACCAATTGCGATTATGATTCCACCAGAAAGTGTAAAAGTCATTCCCCCCTCCTTATTAATACTAATACTTGTTAATGTGGTTTATCTGTCATTATATGCATAAATACCATTGTTAACATTGCGAAGATCATTGCTTGAATAATAGCAACTAAAATTTCAAGTAGCATGAAAGGCAGTGGTAGTCCAAATGAAAATATATTATACATAGTTTCCATAATTTTTTCCCCTGATGAAATATTTCCGAATAAACGAAATGAAAATGAAATAATTTTTGTTATTTCATTTGAGAATTCTAAAATGCCAACGAATAAAAATATAGGAAATACTCTGAAAGTAATAAACCTTGTAAAATAAGCCTTAATTCCAGTATATTTTATACTGAAATAATGTGTTAAAATCACAGAAATAACCGCAAATGCAAGAGTGAGATTCAAGTCACTAGTAGCAGCTTTTAAAAGCGGCACTTTAATATGACTGTTTGACATTGATGCTTTAAATGTTATTGATTCAAATCCAGGGAACTGTGCGATTAAATTTGATACTAATATGAATATAAAAAATGATAAAACCCACGGGTATATAAAAGAAGCTCTTTCACCAGCAATTTCTCTAGTAGTCTCCATGAAATAATCAATAACTACTTCAGTTACATTTTGTATTGAATTTGGCTTTAACGAAATTGCTCTACTTATTATTAAAATAAACGAAATTATAATAATATCAGAGATAATTGTTGCAATAATAGTATTTGTTACAGGAAAATTTGCTATTGAGAACAGCATATCTGGTTTTATTTGCATTAAAATTTACCCAATAGTACAAGTAAATATGAATATATATTGTTAATTGTAAATATAAAATGTTACCTTTAGTTTAAATGTACTACTTCCTAAACAAGAAAACGCATTATTAGAATATCATCAATTATTTATAACATTTTCATTATTTGTCAGCTATAAATTTATTTACTTCAGCTTTGATTGTACTTGTTAAAAAGTATTTAGTCAATATTGCAAGCCGATGAGAGGACTTGAACCCCTGCCCCATTGCTTACGAAGCAATTGCTCTACCAACTGAGCTACATCGGCATGTTTAAAACTAACCTTTATAAACTGCATAAAAATATGCTGAGGGACAGAATTGAACTGTCGACACCAGGTTTTTCAGACCTGTGCTCTACCAACTGAGCTACCTCAGCATATTCTAAAAATACTGGTTACTAATTATTTTACAAAAATTCCAAATGGATTTTAAATTAATCTTTTTTGCTAAGTTCTTCAAAAATCTTTTTCCCATCTTCAAAAGCTTCATTTATTTTATCTTTCCCAGAATATATTTTATCACGACTCTCTTTATAAAACTTGTGGCTAGTCTCCTTAAAGTCATTTCCCAAATCGTTAACTCTATCTACTATTTCTCCACCTAATTTTTTGATATTGTTTCTGGTTTCTTTGCCTGATTTTGGAGCATACAATACCCCCAGAAGGGTTCCTAATAAACCACCTAAAATAAAACCTAAAAGAGTGTCCTTATTGTCACTCATTCTCTCCCCACCTCCCTATTTCTTGATAATTTTAGAAAGAGTATAAAATAAAACTGATGAAACTGAGGTAAGCAGAGACGAGAATCTTCTGCATATTGACGTAAATTTGTTTGAAGTTCTATTTATAAAATCCAGTTCAATATTAATTTTTTTTACTGTATTTTCAATTTCTCTAGCAGTTTTTTTTATTTGGACTAAAGCAATAATCAGATAGATTGTTCCTATAAGCGCAGATACTCCTATCAAAATGGCTACTATAACAATGATTAATGATTCTATTGGCTTCATAACTAGTCATTCTAATAAAAACTTATATTTATGTCAAAGGTTTTTTTTATAACTATTTTTTATGCTTAAAAAGTTTGCCAGATTCTATATTTTTTAATTCAAACATTTTGTTTCTAAGGACAGATGCAGATTCAAAATCAAGATTATCAGCAGCTTTTTTCATCTCTAACTCTACATTTTTTATTATTTCATTAATATTTTTTGGGGTTTCTTCGCACTCGTATTGTTCTTCAGAGATAATATGCTTTATTGACTTATCTCTTGATAAATTTTTAAATTCATCAAGTTCCTGGATAATTTTGATTATTGATTTAGGTTTGATATTATTTTTTCTATTATATTCAAGTTGTTTCTTACGTCTTCTATTCATTTCTTTTAAAGCTTTTTGCATTGAATCTGTTATGGTATCTGCATAAAAAATAACTCGTCCCTCAATATTCCTTGCTGCTCGTCCGCAAATCTGAATGAGTGTAGACTTTGAGCGTAAAAACCCCTCTTTATCAGCATCTAAGACAACTACTAATGATACTTCTGGTAAATCTAACCCTTCCCTCAAAAGATTTATTCCTACTAAAATATCAAAATGCCCGAGACGCAAATCTTTGAGTATTTCTATTCTTTTTAAAGTATCTATTTCTGAATGAAGATATTCAACCTTAAATCCTTTTTCTTTTAGATAGGCTGCTAAATCTTCAGACATATTTTTTGTAAGTGTTGTAATTAAAACCCTATGTTTTTTCTTAATATTTTTTTTTAGTTCTTGTATTAAATCTTGTATTTGTCCATTTATAGGACGTATAATAACCTCTGGATCTAATAGGCCAGTTGGTCTTATAATTAAATCCACTACATGTTTTTTACTTCTTTTAAGTTCGTAAACACCTGGGGTAGCCGAGACCATCATAAATTTTTTTATGAGTTTTTCAAATTCTTGAAATTTTAACGGTCTGTTATCTAATGCAGATGGTAATCTAAAACCAAAATCTACGAGTGTCTGTTTCCTACTTTTGTCACCTTCATACATTCCTCTTATTTGCGGAAGTGAAATATGTGATTCGTCGGCTATTATTAAAAAGTCATTATTTTCTTGTAAGAAGTAATCTATAAGAGTTGTTGGTCTTGTTCCGGGAGGACTTCCTGATAGATGTCTTGAATAATTTTCGATTCCACCGCATAAACCAGTTTCTTTCAACATTTCCATATCATACTTTGTTCTTTGTTCAAGGCGTTGTGCTTCAATAAGTTTGTTTTGTGACTTTAATAATTTAAGTTGTTCATTCAATTCTTCTTGTATATTTTTTAAAGCTTTACTAATTTTGTATTCATCAGTGACAAAAAGTTTTGCAGGATAAATATATATTTTATTTTTTTTATAAAGTGTCTGATATGTTATTGGATTAAACTCCTTAATACTTTCAATTATGTTGCCATAAAATTCTACTTTTATGGCAGTTTCAAGGTAGGCTGGGAAAATTTCCAGAGTATCACCTTTAACTCTAAAAGTTCCCCTTTTAAGTTCGAGTTCATTTCTTTTGTAGTGACTTGCGATTAATTCAGATAAGAGTTTGTTTATAGATTTTTCTTTTTCAACGATTATTTCGATACACATATTTTGATAATCTTTTGGAGTGCCTAAATTATATATACATGATACAGAAGCAACTACAACTACATCTTTTCTTTCAAGAAGAGATGCAGTTGTTTTTAAACGTAACCTATCTATATGCTCATTTATTGAAGCGTCTTTCTCTATATATGTGTCACTTGAAGGGAGATAGGCTTCTGGTTGATAGTAGTCGTAATAAGATATAAAGTATTCTACGGCATTGTTTGGAAAGAAAGCTTTAAATTCAGAATAAGTTTGTGCTGCTAGAATTTTATTTGGTGATATTATAAGTGTAGGTTTTTGGAGTTTTTCAATGATATTTGCCATGACAAATGTTTTTCCAGAACCTGTAACACCAAGTAAAACTTGTGAATTTTTACCATTTAAATAATTGTAGTATAGTGAATCTATAGCTTCTGGTTGACCACCAGCAGGCTTAAATTTTGAAATCAACTTAAATTTATTTTCCATAATATTAACTTGTTTATAATTATGTTTGTGACTGGGAAATTATCAAAAAGATATCCTATATTTACTATGGTATGGTTAGGTCTGTTTTTCTATTATTGTAAGCACGTATAATATTCGTCTGATAATTTATAAAAGGAGGTTCATTTTTTTATCTACAATAAATAGCTTCAATTTTTTCAACATAATCATTTAATTCTAAAGGAATCACTATAATTACTGAAATATTTAAATTCGAACATATATTTTTAAAAGATTTTTTTCTTTTCAATATTACTTCATCAATTTCTCTTGTTACAATTATTAAACGAGTATACTCTATTAGGTCTACTTAGGCCACAATGAGTTGCAAGTGATGAGATTCCTTTTGCTTCATTTGTTCTGGAATAAATTAGATCTATGACTAAAATCTATTTTGTTTCAAAAAATTAACCCATATTTTATACACAATCAATGGAGGTAACACTTTTATACCTTTCTAGTATTATACTATATTCCGTGCCTGACATTTGACTTTTGGTGATAATGACATATGTATTTTTACAAATTCTGGAAAGTTCTTTAATCAAAGGATCAAATCATGACTTTTTATGCCGTTGTCATTTGGAGTTAAGATTTTATGCATTTTAGTATTTCATTAACTATTAATTCTTGTGGAAATTTAATAGTATTTTTAACCGCATCATTTCTTATATTTTTTTTTATTGTATATATGGCTTTGTTTAAATTTTCTTCTGTGAGATTTTTTTCCTCAATTATTGTGACTTTACCATTTTTTTCTATTTCTTTTGCATTCCAATATTGGTGATTGTTAGTAGCATAAGGATAAGGAACCAAAATTGCTGGTTTTTCTAAAGCTTTGAGTTCAAGTATTGTGCTTGCACCCGAACGACATATAACAATATTACTTGCAGCATAAGCGTTAGCTATGTTATGCATATAATCAAAAACTCTGTAATCTGGGTTATTTTTGACATTTTCTTGGATTTTAATGTAGCTTTTTAATCCAACTATGTGTAAAACTTGGAATTTATCTTTGATGTATAAATCTAACAAGACTCTGCATATAATATCATTGAATTTAGTTGCACCAAGACTCCCACCAAAAACTAAAATTGTAAAAATTCCGTTTTTTAATTTTAGTTCTAATACTGCTTTTTCTTTTGAAACTAATAATATATCTTTTCTGATAGGACAACCTGAAACGATAGCGTTTTTGAGATTTCCTTTAAAACTTGGAAGACTTACAAACGTTTTATCCACTATTTTATTTAAGAGTGTGTTTGCTTTACCTGGAATGACATTCTGCTCGTGTATGAAAATTTTTTTACTTAATATTTTTGCTGCAATAAGTACTGGTATTGTCATGTATCCACCTGTACCGATTATAGCTAAAGGATTCAATTTTATAATTTGTTTTAATGCTTTAAAAAGGGAAAATTTCGTTTTGATTAAAAACATCAAAAATTTGAACGAAATTTTTCTCGGCATTCCTGATATATTAAATTCAATATATTTGAATTGACTATTTTTTAATATTTCTGATGATATTGGATTGTTACTTATGAAAAAAATAGGATCATAACCTTTATTTTTAAATTCTTCTGCCAATGCTATACCTGGGTAAATATGTCCTCCTGTTCCGCTTGAAGCAATAATTATATTTTTACTTTTCATTTTGTATTATTTGTTTTTCTTTCGTATTGTGATAGATTTATTAATATTCCTGCAGCTGCCATAGTTATAATGAGTGATGTCCCACCGAAAGATATAAATGGAAGTGGTAATCCTTTTGCTGGGAATACTCCAGTGGCAACGGAAATATTTATAATAGCTTGAAAAACAATCAAAAAAGTTATTCCTAGACATAAATATTGTGAAAAAATATCAGGCATATATTTGCTCATTTTTATGCCTCTAAAAAATAAGTACATAAAAAATGCAAGAACTGTACTAGTGCCAAGAAAACCAAGTTCTTCTCCAATTATTGGAAAAATAAAATCGGTATGTGCTTCTGGAAGATACATAAGTTTCATTTCACTTTTACCTAATCCTTTTCCAAAAAAACCTCCAGAACCCAATGCATTTAACGATTGTTTTACTTGATAGGAAGACATATTGATATTTATAAAAGAAGCAATATAATCTTTGAATCTTATGAGTCTATATGGTTTTCTTATAATTTCTTCAGTTACGAAAATAAGTGTTGTTATAAAGCCAGTAAATACAACTTTTATTTTTATTCCTGCACAAAATAGCATCGCAAAGCAAACACCCCCTATTAGAATAGGTGTTCCCAAATCAGGCTCCAGAGCGATTGGAAAAACTATAATTAAAATAGTAAATACAAGTGCTAGTAGAGATTTAGATTCTTTGATCAAATTTTTTTTTCTAGATATGAAGTTAGCTGTAGTTAGTATTGTAGCAATTTTAGCTAGTTCTGAAGGTTGTACGCTAAAATAACCTATTCCTAACCATCTTTTTGCCCCTAATCGCGAACTGCCTAAAAATAGGACTGCAATGACTGAAATCAATGAAAACAAGTAAATCCATTTTGTATATTTTTTATAAAAATTATAACTAATCAAAAAACTTGTTATGAACATTAATATGAATCCAACAGTGATCCAAAGCATTTGTTTTAGAAAAAGTTTATATGGACTTGCCCATCTTAATTCTGCCATAATATTGCTTGATGAAAATACCATAAATGAGCCAAAGATAATACATATGCATATTAAAATTATAAGATTAAAATCATATTTATTTAAGTCAATCTTAGACATCATTTTTTTTATTATAGTGTTAAGTTTTATAGATATCATTAGTTATTGTAATTATCTCTAAAATTTTTTTAATAATATGTTTTAGTAGAAAATTTATTACGGAATTAAAATTACAGATTTTGTAAATATAATGATTACTGCCAAGTTCTTTTTATGTTTTATATGATTTGTTAATAAACAGAGCTA
Source organism: Candidatus Endomicrobiellum basalitermitum (assembly GCA_031282525.1). Lineage (GTDB taxonomy): Bacteria > Elusimicrobiota > Endomicrobiia > Endomicrobiales > Endomicrobiaceae > Endomicrobiellum > Endomicrobiellum basalitermitum. Next base: position 19,550 of record JAITDN010000003.1, read on the forward strand.
TTATATATTAAAACTTAGATAAAATTTATGCATCTAAACCCCACACAGCTTTTTTAAACACCTCACCTCGTTCTTCAAAATTTTTAAATTGGTCGAAAGAAGCGCATGCTGGAGAAAGTAGAACTGTATCTCCTATAACGGCAGTTTTAAATATTTGTTTTACAGCATTTTCTACATCGTTACAATATATAAATGCAGTATAATCATTTAAATCTTTTTTGATTTTGCTAGATGCTTCGCCAATAAGAAAAATTGATTTAACTCTTTGTTTTACAAGTTTTTTTATAGGAGTGTATGTGTTTCCTTTATCGCGTCCCCCCATGATTAGCAAAATGTCTTTATTAAAGGATTCAAGTGCAACTCTTGTTGAATCAACATTTGTTGATTTTGAGTCATTGTAATAGTTTACTCCGTTTAAAGTCCTTACAAATTCTATCCTATGCTTTACACCTTTATATTTTGAGATAACTTTCTCTACAATTAACGGATTTATCTCTAATACATAAGAGGCTGCTGTTGCTGCTAAAATATTTTCTATATTATGCATGCCAATAATATTAATTTTGGGCTTTATCACAATATTTTTATCTTCAATATTTATAATTATATTGCCGTTATTGTAAAATATCCCGTTTTTTATGTGATTTTTGCTAAAAAAAATTACTTTTGCCTTAGTCTTTTTAGATATTTTTCTACAAATTTTATCATCATAATTTATTATTGCAAAATCTATATATTTTTGGTTAACCAGTATATTTTCCTTTGCTTTTATATATGCATTAATTGTTTTGTGATGCTCAAGGTGATCAGGAGATATATTTAATAATATTGATATATTTGGCTTGAAATACGGAGTGTCTTCGAGTTGGTAGCTTGAAAGCTCAATTGTAATAAAAGTATTTTCCGTAGTTTTTAAAGCTTTATCTGACAATGGGTAACCTATATTCCCAGAAACTATAGAATCTTTATGTACTGCTTTTACTATTTTTGAAACTAGATCAGTTGTAGTAGTTTTTCCATTAGTACCAGTGATGGCTATGATTTTCCTATATTTTGAATTTTTAAGAGAGAAAGTGAGTTCACTTATAATTTTTATGTTTTTTTTTCGAGCCTTTTTTAAAATAGGAACATTTAAATTAATCCCAGGACTTTTTATAATAACGTCTGAATTTAAAATTTTATCTGAATGACCTCCGAGTTCTTTTATTATTTTTTTGTTTAAATTTCTTGTTTTTATTTCTTTGCTATCACTTGCAAAAACGTTATATCCCAATTTTACTGCAAGATTTGCAGCTGCAATGCCACTTTTGCCCAAACCCAAAATTCCTATGTTTTTTTTCATTTTTATATCTATCTCAATTTCAGTGATGCAAAAGAAAATATTGCGAGAATTATACCAGTTATCCAAAACCTTGTTGTAATTTTCGTTTCAGACATTCCAAGCATTTCAAAATGATGATGTATTGGCGCCATTTTAAATACTCTTCTTTTTGTTCTTTTGTAATAAAATATTTGTATAAGCACAGAAAGTGTTTCAATAAAAAAAACACCTCCTACAAAAACTAAAATTAGTTCCTGTTTTATAAATACTGATGTTATACCTAGTATTCCACCTAAAAATAAACTCCCAGTATCACCCATGAAGACTTCTGCGGGGTATGAGTTGTACCACAAAAATCCAAGGCATGATCCTACAAGTGCGAATAGAAAGATTGATATTTCTCCAGCTCCAGTTACATTTATAATTTTCAAATAACTTGCTATATGTGAGTGACCAGCAAAGTATGCAAATAAGGCGAGTGTAAAAGCCGAAATAGTTATATTACCTACTGCAAGTCCATCAAGTCCATCTGTTAAATTTACAGCATTTGAGCTGCCTATAACTATGATAACTACTAACAGCATATATAAACAATGAAGATTCAAAAAAAAATTTTTTAAAAATGGAACATTTACTAATGTTGTAAATTCTGAATTTTGAGGGAAAAAACTTAAATATATGGCTAATAATGCAGAGAAAATTGCTTGCCATAGAAGTTTACATTTTTTTGAAAGTCCTTTTGTATTTTTTTTCTTAATTTTTAAGTAATCATCATAAAATCCTAAAAAAGCAAGCCAGGTGGTTCCTATTAAAAGCCAAATAATAAATCTGTTGTCAAGTCTAGCCCATAATAGTGTAGACAGAGTTAATGATAAGAATATTAGAATTCCTCCCATGGTTGGGGTATCATTTTTTTTTAAATGTATACTAGGTCCATCAATTCTTACAACTTGTTTTATCTTAAAATTTGATAATTTATTTATTATGTAAGGACCGGTAATGAAACAAATTAAAAGGCTTGTCAAAATAGCTCCACCTGACCTAAAGGTTATATATTGGAAAATTTTAAATGATTTACTCGTAAATGTGTTAGTTAAATAGGAAAAAATGTGATATAGCATTTTTAGATATCTCTTTGCTTTAGGATGTTATGAAATCTTGTATAAATTTCTTCTAGTTTCATGCCTCTTGAGGCTTTAAATAAAAATACAGAGATATGATCAATAGGGATTTGGTTAAGTTTTTTTAAAATAATATTTGTTTCTTTTGTATAAAAAACGTTTTTATTAACTAAAGCTTCTTTTGTATATGAACTCATTTCGCCTATAAGATAGATAGAGTTTATGTTTTTTTGGGTATTGATAAATTTTCCAAGCTCGAAATGATAATCAATTGATTTATTGCCAAGTTCAAGCATATCACCAAGTACAAGATTAATTTTTCTATAAATATAATGTTGTGATACTGCTTGTATTGTTTCTCTCATTGAAGATGGATTTGCATTATAGGCATCATTTATTAAAACAACACCACTTTTAGTTGTAATAGTTTCCATACGCATTTTAGGTAGTCTAAAGTTCTCTATACCATGTTTTATTTCATCAAGAGAAAATCCAAAGTTAGATGCACAAGCAGCAGCAGCTAAGGCATTTGACACATTAAATTTTCCTCTTGCTGGCATTTCGATTTTTATTGATTTTTTATTATAAAAGAGTTCAAAATCTATTTTATCAAAAGATAATATTATATTTTTCGCACAAATATCTGCCTCCGTATCACAGGCAAAAGTGGTAACTTTATGACTATTTTGTATTTTGCATGCTTTTTTTAGAAATTTATCGTCATTATTTATAATAACAACACCGTTTTCTCTTACATTATCAAATAAAATCTTTTTTTCTTTAAATACACCGTTAGGTGAAATAAAGGTTTCCAAATGTGAAAAACCTATATTTGTTATAATTCCCGCATTTGGTCTTACTATGTTAGATAATATTTTAATTTCGCCATGTGAAGATGTTCCCATTTCAAAGACAGCATACTTAAAAATCGAAGTTAGATTAAGTACTGCAAGAGGAAGCCCTATCCTATTATTGAAATTGTTTTCATTTGAAAGAGTCTTGGCTTTTTCATTAAAAATTGAAACTAATATTTCTTTAGTGGTAGTTTTACCGTTTGATCCTGTTATGCCGACTATTTGTGTATTTTGAAATCTAGTAATATATGTTTTTGCAAGTTTACCGAGAGCAATAAGTGTGTCGTCTGTTTTAACAATTGAAAAGAAGTTTGATGGAATTTTTATAGAATCAACTTCGCTTTTTGAGCATACTATTGCTGCTGCGCCTTTGAGAATTGATTCTTTTATAAAATTGTGACCATCATAACGATTTCCTTGTATTGCAAAATATACATCACCCTCTTTTATTGTTCTTGAATCTATAGAAATACCTGTTATAGGGAGATCAAGATTGCCTATTATAAACTTTCCGTCAATAGCTTGTATTAAATCTCTGAGATAAAATAACTCCACTTAAAAAGTAAACTCTTTTTGTTTTATTTGTTTTGATGTGATTTTTTGTCTTTTTTTTATATCAATATATTTTTCAGCAATTTTAATATCATTGAAGTTGATTTTTTCAGTGCCTATAATTTGATAAGTTTCGTGTCCTTTACCAGCAATTAAAATAATATCGTCTTTACTTGCCATCATCAAAGCTTCTTTTATAGCTGTCTCTCTATCTATTATCACTTTATAATTCTCTCTGTTGGATTTTTTTATTCCAGTTTCTATATCTAAAATTATTTGATATGGATCCTCTGTTCTTGGATTATCGGATGTTACAAAAACAAAATCACTCATTTCTGAAGCAGTTTTACCCATTAATGGTCTTTTTTCTCTATCTCTATTACCACCGCAACCAAAGACAATAATAATTCTTTTAAATTTTAGGCTTTTTAGGACTTGTAGAACATTTTTTAGAGCATCATTAGTATGTGCATAATCAATGACTACTTCAAATCCCATTCCCTTTGTATCAATTTTTTCGAGTCTTCCGGGAATATTTCTTAGGTTATTTAAACCTTTAAGAATTTTTTCTAAAGAAATTCCATTATAAATAGCAACAATAAAAGCTGCTATAGCATTGTAAATATTATGCAAACCCATATGGTTTATTTCGACTTTTACCTTTTCATTATTAAAAAATAAATCGAATATAGTACCTTTGTTTGTAATTATAATATTTTCAGCTTTAAAACCTGTTGTATTTTTTTCTACAATAGAATAAAATTTCATTTCTGCATTAATTTTTGTTTTTGATAATTTTTTTCCATATGGGTCATCAATATTTATTACGGCATACTTTTTTGTTTTTTTTGTATACATCCCTAATCTTTTAAATAATATAGATTTGGCTTTAAAATAGTTATTCTCATTTTTGTGAAAATCTAAGTGATCTTGCGTTAAATTTGTAAAAACTGCTATATCGAAATCTATACCATATACTCTACCTAAACTTAAGGCATGTGAGGATACTTCCATTATAAGATATTTAATATTATTATCTACCATTTCTCTCATAATTCTGTAGATATCTAATGATTGCGGTGTTGTATTGTCTCCATTAATAACTTTGTTTTTATATCTGTAATTAATTGTACCTATGATTCCACAATCAATATTTGAACTGATGAATATACTTTCGAGCATATAAGTAGTAGTTGTTTTGCCATTTGTGCCGGTTATACCTATAATATTTAACTCTTTATCTGGATAGTTGTAGAATTTTGCACAAAAAAGTGACATAAAATAAAGGATATCTTCAACAATAACTTGAGTTATATTGTTGTTAGTGTCATATTTTGTATTTGTAATAATTACAGAAGCACCTCTTAGTATTGCTTCGCTTATGTATTTTCTTCCGTTAGTATTATAACCTGGAAGAGCAAAAAAAGCATAATTTATATCTATTTTCCTAGAATCGTATGATATTTCAGACACTTCGATATTGTCATCACCTATAATAATTACATTTTCATTTTGTAAAAGATTTTTTAATTTTATAGTTTGTATCCCTCTTAATTAATTTTTAATCGTCTTTTATAATATTTAAATATTGAGCTGTTCTTTTAGCTATATTTGCAAAAACTGGTGATGCAACTGAAGAAGCATAATAGTTTGTGCTTTTTGGTTCATCAATGATAACGAGTATTACAATTTTTGGATTCATTGCAGGTACCATACCACAAAAGGAAGCAATATAATATTTGAGAGAATAGGTTTTCGTTATAGGATCAAACTTTTGTGCTGTTCCGGTTTTTCCTCCAACAGTATATCCGGGGATTTTTGCGCTTTTGCCAGTACCAAAATCTACAACATTTTTTAAAAGTTTCTTTAATATTTGTGCAGTTTCAATTGAAATCACTCTTCGTATTTCTTTATGATTACAAATATTCTCAACCGTTTTGATGTCACTTTTTTCTATATATTTTACAGAAGGTTTTACTAATATTCCATCGTTTGCAATAGCAGAGAAAGCATTTATCATCTGAATTGCTGTAACTCCTATACTTTGTCCAAAAGAAATTGTTGGTAGAGATAAGGCATTCCATTTTTTAATATCTTTTAAAAGCCCTTTTGTTTCATCTGGCAGATCGATACCTGTTAAAGAGTAGAATCCAAATTTTCTTATATATCTATATAAATTCTCTTTTCCGAGTTTTTGTGCAATTTTTACCATAGCTATGTTCGATGATTGTTCTAAAGCTTTACTTAATGAAACACAGTCTTCAATTTTGTGATTGTCTTTTATGGTGTGATTTGCAATTTTATATCTCCCATTTTCTAAATAAAAAACATCTGAAAGTTTTATTTTTTTTTCTTCTAATGCCGCGGAAACAGTGACGATTTTAAAAGTTGATCCAGGTTCATAAATATCACTTATTGCTGAATTTTTTAAAATTTCAATATCCTTAATTTTAACAGAAGAGTCGAAATCAGGTAAAGAAACCATTGCAAGAATATTTCCAGTTTTAGGATCCTGAACTATACATATAGCTTTTTTTGCTTTATATTTTTCAAAGGTTTTTCGTAGTTCTTGCTCTGCTATAAACTGTATGGTACGGTCTATACTAAGTTTAATATTCTGTCCACAAATTTTAGTTTTGTCCACAAATTTATCTCGTATTATATGTCCGCGCCCATCTCTTCTATTTTTGGTTACAATGTTGTTTCCTGATAAAACTTCATTATAACTTTTTTCAATACCTGCTAAACCATTTCCACTATAACCTGTTATCCCAAGAATATGGGCAAGAAGTTTTCCCTCTGGGTATTGTCTTATATATTTATTTTCAAATCCGACACCTTTTAATTTTTCATTTTTGATCTTATCGACAAACTTTGTGTCGACATTAAAAGCGATTGGAACATAAGATGTTTTTCCAAATTCATCTAAATTTTTCTCTTTAACATTTATTCCGTTTTTAGATAAAATATTTTTTAATTTGCATAAATCTTCTATTATTTTGGGATCGAGAAATATATTGTATTTTTTTATACTTGAAGCAAGAATATTTCCTTTTGAATCTAAAATGTCACCACGTTTTGCTATTTCAACATTTTCACGATTTATCATTTTCTCAACCGTAGTATTTATTTTAGTGTGTAAAAAAATTTGAATAAGTATAAGTTTTATAAATAAAATAAAAAAAAATATAAAAACTACAAGTGTAAGTAATATTTTTCTATCAATTTGTTTCATATTTTTTATCATATGAATATGTTGCTTAAATTTATAATTCACAAATAAGTAATTTATTCATTCACATTGAAAATATATAAAAGTTAGAAAAAAAATTATTAAAAATAAATATATATTAAAGAATAAAAATTAGTCAATATAGACTATAGAATTTTCATCTGGAGTTGAAAGATTTTTTTCTTTAGCAATTTTGTCCATTTTCTCAAGTGCAAGTATTGAATTGATTTTTAATTTTAAAGAATCATTTTCTGAGTTAATATTGTCGTATTCGGACTGCAGCCTACTTACTTTATAAGCGTACCTTATGGAAGTATTTTGTTGCCAAAGATAAATAAAAATACTTAAAATTATTATTATAAGCAGTAAAAATGGTTTATACATTTATTTTCTCTGCTACCCTCATTTTTGCGCTCCTACTTTTGTAATTGTTTTGTATCTCTTTCTTTGAAGGTGTAATAATTTTTTTTGTAATTATTTTGTATACTTTATAATTAGAGTTGTGTTTAAAATTCTTTTTTACTATCCTATCTTCTAGAGAGTGGAAACTTATTATAGCTATTCTCCCTCCCGTATTTAATAATCTAGGAGTATCTAGTAATAAAGCTTCCAGATTTTTAAGTTCATTATTTATAAAAATCCTTAAAGCTTGAAAAACTTTTGTTGCTGGATTTTTTTTACCATTGATTCTTTTAACAGAATGTATTATTTCTTGAAGTTTAATCGCAGTGTCTATTATCATTGTTTTTCTGCGTAGAACGATAGCTTTAGCAATTTGTCTAGATTTGTATTCCTCTCCATATGTATAAAAAATATCAGCTAAATCTTCAGATGAGTAAGAGTTAATTATTTCTTTTGCTGTTAATTTATTTCTATTGTCCATTCTCATATCAAGAATATCAGAATTAAAAGAGAAACCTCTCACTAAATTTCCTAATTGTTTTGATGAGACTCCTAAATCAGCTAAAACACCATCAACTTTACTTACATTTATTTTTAATAAGAATTTCCTTATATTTTTGAAATTTTCTCTTATAAATATTACCCTGCCTTTAAGAAGATTTTCTTCTTCAAAAAATCTTTTTGAGACATCCTCATCCCAGTCAAAAGCAATTATTTTAATATTTTTGAAGTTGTTGAGTAAGTGTAATGTATGTCCTCCATCTCCAAAAGTACAATCAATATATAAACCATTAGGGTTGTTTACTAAATAATTTGATACTTCTAGAGGCATTACTGGAATATGATTCATTGTATTATTGTGCAAATTAATTAATTAATGAGAAAATTATGCAATAAAAAGCTTTGATATAAGATTTTATAAAAAGAATAAGAGCAAGTATGTTACACACTCTATATAGTTAATCAGTATTATTCTAGAGACGGATTGTACACCGAATTTTGTCTTTTAAAATGAGGATTAAAAGTGCAATCATTTCTCTGCCGTTAAAATCACTTTTAGCGGTCAAGCGACTATAATTCAGTCTTGCTTTATAGTAAGGCTTTAGCCGTTTCACTTTTTGCATTGCTGCAAAAACTTATCCTTTTGTATGTTATTAGGATATTTTTTTTGTTTCCAAAAAAAACGTCTCTGTTCGCACCTCTACTCTTGAGAGCGATAGGGATTACCTACTACCATTTTCTGCAATATCATTTTCTGCAGCTAAAGTTCGGACTTTCCTCTTTACAATAAAATTAAGTGTAAAGCGATTGCATATCCGTCTCTATATATATATAATTAATTTTTTAATAGTATTCTAGAGCAATTATCGCAAAATACAAGTTCATGATATTTTTGTATTTGATTTATTAATTGTGGCCTTAATAACATTCCGCAACCTCCGCAACTTTCACCATCAATTATACAAATCACTTTTTCGTTACGACCATCATCAAGTAACCTTTCGTATTGTGATAATATAGTTTTATTAACTTTTAGTTTTTGTTTTTCCCTTTCTTTTTCTATTTCACTTATTTCTTTTTCAAGTTTTTCCGTAAATCTTTTAAATTCATATATTTCATTTTTAACTTTTTGTTCAATTTCTTTTAATTCATTCTCATTGGTCTTAACAATTATATATTCTTTATCTATTTTTTCCATAAGTTCCAAAATTTCGTCTTCAAGGATATTTTTGTATTCTTTTGTTTTTTCTATTTCTGAAAGTAATGTTTTGTAAGTATCGTTTGATTTAACAATATTTAATTCCATTAAATATTTATTAATTTTTTTTTCTTTTGAGTCAAGTAATGTTTCCTTCTCATTTTTTAAAGAGTTTAGTCTAATGAAATTCTCCTTTCTAATTTTCAATTTAATCTTTTTGTTTTCTAACTCTAAAACTTTCTTTTTCTCTTCAATTTCAAAAGGAATTTTATTGATTTTTTCTCTGAGATTATATATTTCGACATCGTGTTTCTGTAATTCGTATAATAGCTCTAAATCTTGCTTTAAATTTTCCATTTATACCTTTAATATATCTAGAGTTGATTGGGTAGTACAGGACTCGAACCTGTGACCACTCACGTGTGAGGAGAGTGCTCTTCCACTGAGCTAACTACCCCCGTTTAAGTATATAGCAGATTTTATGAATTCTACAATCCCAAAAACTCCCGATTTATAAATATCTCTTATTTGGGCCTGGTAGGACTTGAACCTACGACCATTCGATTATGAGTCGAGTGCTCTAACCAACTGAGCTACAGGCCCAATAGGCAAATATAAGTGTCTAACTACGACCATTTTAAATTATACTCAAAAAAACGACATCAAGTCAAATAAATTTTTTCTGGTTATTTAAAGAACTATAGTAAAAATATTACTTTGTATTAATTTTTGTTTTAATATTTTACTATTAATGATAAAGCTATTTTATAGAATTGATCCATTCATTAGCGCTGCTTTCAGTTGCCATTCTCCAATCACTACGTGGAGAAAGAGATATTGTTCCAACTTTTATTCCATCTGGTGCACAGTTACGTTTAAACTGATTTGCAAAAAAGCGCTTAATAAAAATTTTGAGATGTTTTTTTATTTCCTCTTTACTATATTTATCTTTAAAAGCTTTTGTAGCAAGCATAAGAGTTTTGTCTGGAGTTTGTCCAAAGCGTAAAGTATAGTATATAAAGAAATCGTGAAGTTCAAATGGTCCTATTATATCTTCAGTTTTTTGTGAAATTCTCCCTTTGTCTGCTGGAAGAAGTTCAGGACTGATTTCTGTGTTTAGAACAGAAAGTAAAGCTTTTTTATATTTTTTAACTCTTTCAGATTCATAGGATATTATATATCTTATGAGAGTTTTGGGTATTGAAGAGTTTACGGCGTACATAGACATATGATCCCCATTGTATGTACACCAACCGAGTGCATTTTCAGATAAATCGCTTGTACCAATGACTAAACCTTTTTCTATATTAGCTATATCCATTAAAATTTGCATACGTTCACGGGCTTGTGCATTTTCATATGCAATGTCTGTATTCCCAATATGTTTTATGTTGTTTAAATGATTTTTAAGTATTTCGTTTATTGGAATTTTTCTGATTTGTATTTTAAGTGCCTTTGCAAGTTTTGAGACGTTTTCCATAGTTTGTGTACTTGTACCAGGTCCAGGCATAGTAATAGCTATTATGTCTTTTTTGTTTCTATTTAAAATTTCATAACTTCTTAATATAACTAAGAGTGAAAGACAGGAATCAAGTCCACCAGAAACACCAATTACTGCATTGAGTCCTGTAAGTTTTAATCTTTCTGCGAGGGCTCTTGACTGTATTTGAAGTATGAGTTCTGCTCGAGTGGATACAGATTGTAGATCATTTGGAATAAAAGGTAAAGGAGAAATATGGCGTATAAGTTTTGTGCCCATATTGTCAAAATTGAATTCCACTATATGGTAGCTACTAGTAATTGAATTGATTTTAAAAACATTAAGTCTGCGACGTTCATAGGCGAGTTGACAAGTGTCTATTTCACATATTGTAAGTCCGTTCTCAAAAAGTTTACTCTCAACAAGAATTTTACCATTTTCAGCTATAATACGATGACCTGAAAAAATTATATCACTAACCGACTCACCGCTTCCAGCAGAAGCATAAACATAACCTGCCAATAAACGACCACTTTGTGATTTTATGAGAGTCTTTCTGTATTCACTTTTCCCTATAAGTTCATTAGACGCGGAAAGGTTTACAATAATTGATGCTCCAGCTTGAGCGTGACGATTAGATGGTGGAGATATTACAAACATATCTTCACATATTTCCGCAGAAATTTTGATATTTTCATTGTTTTTAGCTTCAAAAATTATATTTGTTCCAAAAGGTACGTTTTGTCCACATAAATTTATAGAGTCTGAGACATTTTTAGTTGGAATAAAATAACGAAGCTCATAAAATTCAGCATATGATGGCAAAGCGGTTTTAGGCACAATACCCAAAATTTTTCCATTTTGAAAGACAACAGCACAAGAATAAAGTTTCTCTTTGTGTAAAATTGGAGATCCAACAAAAATAAGAGCTTTTTTATCAAGAGTAGCTTTACATATTTGATTGATGGCATCGCTGATTGAACGTATTATAACATCTGACAGAAATAATTCTCCACATGTGTATCCTGTTATGCATAGTTCAGGAAAAACTAAAAGCTCAACACCGTAAATATTTGCTTTTTTTATAAGCTTTATTATTTCTATAGCATTTGCTGAAGGGTTTGCTAGTTTTATATTGGGTGTTGCTGCTGCCGTTTTAATAAAACCATATTTCATCATTCCTCTTTTTAGATTAAATCTGATGGCATAACCTCTATACCTATAAAACTCCCAACTGATTGCTTAAAATTTCCCAAAAATTCTGCAAGTTTTAATATATTATTTTTACTGCCTTTAATTATTATATGTTTTTTATAAATATAATTAAGTTTTGCAATGTATGCTGAAACAGGGCCTAGAATTTCCAGTTCTAATTTATACTTTGCAACTAAATCTTTAAGAAAAAAAAAGAGTTTCTCTGAATCTTCATCAACTTTTCTACATTTTTTGCCTCTTATAGAAACTTTTGCAATATAACAAAATGGGGGATAAGATAGCCTCTTTCTTTGTTCTATTTCAATTTTATAGAAAGATTTAAAATCGTGTTTTTTTGCATATTCTATAGCATAGTGATGTGGATGATTTGTTTGAACTATAACATTACCTCTAGTATTTCCCCTACCAGTACGTCCCGAAACTTGTGTTATTAGTTGGAAAGTTTTTTCAATAGATTTAAAATCTGGTATATACAAAGATATATCTGCATCAATGACACATACTAAACTTACTTTTGGAAAATCAAATCCTTTTGCTATCATTTGTGTGCCAATTAATATATCGTACTCTTCGCTTTTTATCCCGTTATAAGCTCTTTCGTAATTTTTCTTAGAAGATGCCGTGTCGCCATCAAGTCTAAATATTTTTGCGTACTTAAAAAGTTTTTTAAGTTCATCTTCAACTTTTTGTGTTCCTGAACCAAAAAATGTTACATTTTTACCTTTACAGAGAGGACATGATACTGGTAGATACTTCATTTTGCCACAGTAATGGCACTTAAGTGAATCTGGGTTTCTATGAAAAACCATTGAAATAGAACATCTTGGGCATTGATAAACACTATTACATTTTTTACATACAATTGATGTAGAATATCCTCTACGATTTAGAAAGACAATTATTTGCTCTTTTCTAGCCAAAACTGTTGATATTGCCTTTATTGTTTCTGGCAAAAATGAACTTGTCTTAAAAATTCTATTTTTTAATGTTAAAACTTTTACTTCTGGAAGTTCTTTATTATCTATTCGTTTATTTAGTTCTATTAAATTTACATTTTTATCCATTGCATCTTTATAGCTTTCAAGTGAAGGAGTTGCTGAACCTAAAATCACAATCGCATTTTGATACTTACCTCTCCATTTAGCAATTTCTCTAGTATCATAAGATGGTTTTTGTTCTTGTTTATATGTATGCTCGTGTTCTTCATCAATGATTATAAGTCCTAAGTTTTTAAATGGAGCAAATACTGCCGACCTTGCCCCTATTATTATTTTTATGTCTCCATTTATTGCTTTTAAGAATAGACCGTATTTTTCGTTATTGCTTATACCGCTGTGCCATATTCCAACATTTTCATTAAATCTTGCTATCATAACATTTGAAAATTGTGTTGTTAGAGAAATATCAGGAATAAGCATTATAGTACTTTTATTTTGTTTCAAAGCATATTCTATAGCATTAATATATACTTCAGTTTTTCCAGAAGCAGTTACTCCATGAATAAGAAAAGAACTATAAACATTTTTATTCAAATTTTCATTTATTAAATTTATAGCATCATTTTGTTGTTTATTTAGAGTATATTTTTTATCTTCTACTTTTTTTTCTATATTTTTGTTTTTAAAGATTCTCTTACTAGGCTTCATCGAAGTAGGTATTATTGATGAGAGTGCTTCACCTAGTGAACAAACATAATTTTTTGAAATATATTTTGAAAGCTCTATTGCTTCATCTGTAATAAGATTATTTTTGTCTATAATTTCAATAATATGTTTTAATTTCAAAGTATTACTGCTTTTAATATTTCTATAAGAAATTGCATAAGCAGTTAAAATCTTTTTACCAAAGGGAACCTTAACTCTCTTTCTAATTATATCTTCTGAATTTATGTTATTAAGCGGCAGATAATAAAATGCTTTATTTATAGGAATAGGTACAACTACTTCTAAAACTATCATATTTCACCTGTCTCTAAATAACGTATTACTTTTTTCATATCTTCCCAGACAGCTTTTTTTAGGTTGGGATTTCTTAGAAGAGCGGCGGGATGAAAAGTAGGAATAAGTTTTATCCCTTTGTATTCCTTTAATTTTCCTCTTATTTTGCTAATAGGTTCTTCATTATTTAAGAGTCCTTTAGTAGAACATGCTCCTAAAGTGACGATTATCTTAGGTTTAATAATTTCAAGTTGCATATCCAAATAAGGTATACATGTTTTCATTTCTTCAAGTGATGGACATCTATCATTTGAGCGTTTTTCAGGATTATCTGGATCAATCATAGGATGACATTTAACTATATTTGAAATATATACGGTCTCTCTCTTGTAATTCATAGCTGATATAATTTTTGTTAAAAGTTGTCCAGCTCTTCCTATAAAAGGTTCTCCTTTATGATCTTCATCATATCCAGGACCTTCACCGACAAACATTAAATTAGCGTTTACTGTTCCGCTTCCAAAAACTGCATTTAGACGAGTTTTCCCCAAAGAACATTTCTTACAACGGCTAACTTTTTGTTTTATATTGTTTAATTCTTCTCGTGGATTTATATTTTCTGTATAGGAAAGTTGATATGTAGATTTTATAAAACTACTCTCATTTGATAAAACATCTGCAATGGTAGTTTTATAAATTTCATCTTCTCCCCAGTTATTATATTCTTCAATAGATATTCTAGCAAGATGCAATATTTCTAAATATTCTGATAGTTTCATCTATAATTTTTTCCGCAATAAATTTCTTGTTTTTATTTTTTATTTCTAAAATATTATTATTGCTTATTATGTATGCTGTGATAACTTTTGAGTTAAACGATTCTTTGTTGTTAGCAACTACAATATCAAGTTTTTTATTTTTTAGTTTAATTTTGGCAGTATTCACCAAATTTTCGGTTTCAAGAGCAAATCCAACTACAACTTGATTTTTCTTATTCTTACCACAATACTTTATTATATCAGGATTTTGCTTAAACTCTATTGATATCAGTGATTTTTTTTTCTTAATTTTATGTCTATAAGTTTTAACCGGTCTATAATCTGCAACAGCTGCAACACTTATAATTATATCGGCCTTGTTGAAATTTAATTTTATTTCTTTGAACATTTCTAATGCTGTTGTAACTTTTATAAGTTTTACATTTCTTGGGAATATATTTACTGGTCCTGAAATAAAAATAACTCTATACCCTTTTCTTGTGATAGCATTGGCAAGAGCGTTTCCCATCTTTCCTGATGATTCATTACTTATAAATCTCACTGGATCAATATACTCTTTAGTAGGTCCAGACGAAATAAGAAACGTAAGCTTTTTTTGATATTGTTGTAAAAGTTTATTTATATTTTTATACAAGGTTAATTAAAAATGATACAATAGTTTCAATAGAAGCAAGTATCCCATTACCATAATTGCCACAAGCAAGTTCCCCATTTTCAGGCATAACAAATTTGTATCCGTAACTTTTCAAAATTTTGATGTTATTTTGTGTAGCTTTATGATTAAACATATTTGTGTTCATTGCAGGGCATATTACAATGTTTGCTTTTGAGGCTAGTACGGTACATGTAAGTAAATCATTTGCTCTGCCACAAGCAAATCTTGCTATTATATCAGCAGTAGCTGGAATAACAATAACTAAATCAGCTTTTTGAGCAAGTGATATATGGTTTATTTCCCATTTATCAATATGTTTGAACATGTTCTCATGAATTTTGTTTTTTGACAATGTTTGCAAAGTAAGTGGTGTAATAAACTGGTGAGCATTCTTTGTTAAAATACATTCAACATTTGCTTTGAAATCAGTAAGTTGCCTTATAATGTCACAACTCTTGTAGGCTGCAATCCCACCACAAATACCCAAAATAATATTTTTATTTTTTAGAAGCATAAAAATATTTCAACATCCCATTTTATTTCACTTTTTATTTTTTATGATTTGCAACATTTCTTATAACGTTACTTAGTGCTTTATTTATAAGTTCAATTTGTGTGAGTTTTCTATATTCCTCACTTTGTCTCATTATTTTAATCTGTTCTAATGTAAGTTTTACAACTTCATATCGTCCTAACTTGGACATTGATATCATTGACTCCAATTGTGTTTCTATTGATTTCACTTTTATATATATCTCCTAATTAAAATATTTTTTTGAGATAATTTTGGATCGCTGTAAAAACAATCGGGAAGGCGGGACTTGAACCCGCAACCTCCTGCTCCCAAAGCAGGCGCGATAGCCAATTACGCTACTTCCCGGACGAGTTTAATAGTTTTCTTATAATTTTTTTAGCCTTTTCTAAGGCTTTTGCTCTGTGACTTACAGAATTCTTTACTCTGGGGCTGAGTTCTGCTAAAGTTTTCTTATACTTAGGGATATAAAAAACAGGATCATATCCAAATCCGTTAACTCCTACACAATTTGTTATTATACCAAATATTTCTCCGGCTACCAATAATATTTTACCATTAGGGTTTGAAATTGCAATGACTGTTTTAAATTTTGCTGTTCTTTTTTCTTGAGGAACATTTTTTAGTTCCTTGAGTAATTTTTTATTATTTTCATAGTCAGAGCATTTTTTGCCAGCATATCTTGCTGAATAAACACCTGGGTTACCATTTAAAAAATCAACTTCAATACCTGAATCGTCTGCTATAGTCCACTTTTTAAAAAAACTTGCCCCTTCTCTTGCTTTTTTTGAAGCGTTTTCTTCAAGTGTTTTTCCATCCTCTATTGTTATGGGGTAAGAAGGAAAAGAAGTCATAGGCAAAATTTCAACATTTAAATCGTTTAATATTAACTTAATTTCTTTTACTTTGTGTATATTGCTAGTAGCAAGAACTATTTCGTTTATCATTTTTTAATTTTACATAAATTATATATAAGAATTATCTATTTTAGTTAAGTTTTATTTTAAATTAAAGAATTTAAACTCTTATTGATCTTTTCAATTTTCAACTTTGCTTCGTCGAGTCTTGTTTTAGTCTTCTCTATTTCAGTTTCAGGAGCTTTTTTAATAAAACTTTCATTATTTAGCTTTAATGTTACTTTTTCAATTTCTTGATTTGTAAAGATGATTTCTTTTGTAAGTCTTGCTTTTTCTTTTTCAATATCAATAAATCCTTCTAATGGTAAAAATATTTCAATATCTCCTATAATTATGACTGCAGAATTCTTAGGTTTTGCAATATTGTTGTAGAACTGCATTGATTTAATTTTAGCAAGCTGCTTTATATAATTTTTGTTTTCTCTTATGATTTCTATTTTATCATTATCACACAAAGTATTAAATGAAGCTTCAATTTGCACTGTAGGGGGGATATCCATTTCACTTCTCAACGTTCTTATTTTTATGATTATATCTTGGATAGTATTCATTTTACATATAGAAGATTTGCTATAAGAATTTTCAGGAATTGGGAATAAAAAACTTTCAGCTATTATTTTTTCATTTTTATTTAATATTTGCCATATTTCTGATGTTATGAAAGGGATTATTGGAGACATTAATTGCAGTATTGATTTTAGTATATAAACAAGTATTGATAGAACTTGTTTTTTTATATTTAAGTTTGTTGATGTTATACGTATTTTTGAAAGCTCTATATACCAATCACAGTATTTTGTCCAGAAAAAGTCGTAAATTTCTCTTACTGCATTATCAACGTTGTAAGCTTCGTAAGCTTTCTTGATTTTTGTGGATGAATTTATGAATTCCGTTATAATCCATTTATCGGAAAGTTCGATAGGTTGAATGGCATTGTCAAGTTTATCAACTTCTTTAAGATTTAGTGTCACAAACCTTGATGCATTCCATATTTTATTTATGAAATTTCTCGCTGCTAAAAACGATGTGTTTGAAATTTGCATATCTCTTCCAGGAGTAGCAGCTTGTGCTAAAGCGAACCTCAATGCATCAGTACCATATTGATCTATGATTTTAAGTGGATCAACAACATTAGCAAGAGATTTTGACATCTTTTTACCATGTCCATCTCTTATTATTCCATGAATAAAAATATTATCATATGGAATTTCTTTCATAAATTCTATTCCAAACTGTACCATTCTTGCGACCCACAAATACAGAATTTCATGTCCTGTAACTAAAACAGATGTTGGGTAAAAATATTTTAATTCTTTGTCATTCTCATCTTCACCCCAATTAAAGACACTTATTGGCCATAGAGCTGAAGAAAACCAAGTATCCAAAACGTCCTCGTCCTGAATAAATTTTTTTCTTTTACAGTAGGGGCACTCTTTTGGCTTATCAAATGAAGCAATAGGTTTACAGTTGGTTCGGTCGTCTTTTTCATTGATACAATAATAAACCGGTATTCTGTGCCCCCACCATATTTGACGGCTTATGCACCAATCTCTCAAATTTTCAAGCCATAGAATGTAAGGTTTTTTCCACGATTGTGGATGGAAAAAGATTTTTTCGTTGTTTGCTGCTTCAATTGCTCTTTTAGACATATCATGTACATCTAAAAACCATTGCTCTGACATTAACAATTCTATCTTTGTAGAGCATCTATAACATTTTCCAATTGAATGGTCATAATCGTCTATTCTCACCAAGAAATTTTCAGCAGCTAAATCTTCAATGACTTTTCTTCTTGCTTCTTCAATATTTAAACCTTGATATTTGGATGGAACATTTATCATTTTTCCATTTATGTCAATTATTTCTACAATTTCAAGTTTATTTCTTCTTGCTATTTCATTATCACTTGCATCGTGCGCAGGAGTAACTTTAACAACGCCTGTTCCAAAGGATTTATCGACAATTGAATCTGTAATTATCTTTATTTCTCTATCTATCAAAGGAATTTTCACTGATTTTCCTATTAAATTTGTATATTTTTTATCTTCTGAGTTAACTGCCAGAGCAGTATCACCAAAAATTGTTTCTGGTCTCGTTGTCGCAACAACAATAAATCCCTTAAAATTAATTAAGGGATATTTTATATACCATAAATTGCTTTTCTCATATTCATATTCGATTTCTATATCAGATAATGCAGTTGCACATCTAGAACACCAATTTACAAGCCTTTTCCTTTTATATATAAGACCTTTATTAAATAACTGTATGAATGCCTTTTTGACAGCTTTTGAGCGACTTTCATCCATTGTAAAAGCTACTCTGTCCCAGTCTAAACTACAGCCAAGTTTCTTAAGTTGATCTAATATCACATCACCAGTTTTAATTCTCCATTCCAGCATTTTTTGCAAAAATCTTTCACGACCTAAATCATGCTTTGTCTTTCCTTCATTTTTTTTAAGAAGTTTTTCAACAATATTTTGCGTTGCTATACCACCATGATCTGTTCCAGGAACCCATAAAGTATTATAGCCTTGAAGTTTTTTAAACCTAATTATGGTATCTTGCAAAATATTATTTAAAGCATGTCCCATATGAAGGTGTCCAGTTACATTAGGAGGTGGGATAACTATTGTAAAAGGTTTTTTTTTACTATTAGGTTTTGCAGAAAATGTTTTATTTTCTACCCAGTATTTATACCATTTTTCGTCAATTTCTTTGGGGTCGAATTTTTTTTTCATTAAAGACCTCTTAAAAAGTTAAAGAAGAATTATACTAAAAAATTATTACGTTGTATATGAATATACTGACTAAGTAGAAATTAACTTTCCATATACGGATGATTACTAATTTTTGCCATTCAAAGAAATTATAATATAATCTAGGCTCTAAGCGTTTAAGTTTTAGTAATATGCTACAATCAGATAGATGAAAAAGTAAGTAATGAAGTTTTTGTGTTATTATTTAAAGTTTCTTTTGATTATAAAATTTTGTGTAATTCATCAAATTTTGAAAAAGAGTGTTGATTAAAATGAAAAAAATTATATTTGTAACTGCTCCTGAGGCATTTAGAGATGAGGAATATTATAAACCTAAAAAAATTCTTGAAGAAGTAGGTATTGAAGTAATAACTGCAAGTTTAAAAATAGGAGAGCTTAATGGTAGTTTTGGATATAAGGCAATGAGTACGTTTACAATCCAAGATATTAGTTTAAATGATTTTGATGCAATAGCATATATTGGTGGTAATGGATCAAATGTATTTTTTGATAATCTTTATGCTTTAGAACTTGCAAACAACTTTTTCAAATCTAAAAAACCTATAGCTTCAATATGCATAGCAGGTGTAATTCTTGCAAACGCAGGTATTTTAAGAGATAGAAAAGCAACAGTTTTCAGTGATGGAAAAGCATCCCTAATAAAGAGAGGTGCCATATATACTGGAGTGCCTTTGGAGATTGATGGGAATATTATTACTGCAAATGGTCCAGAAGTTGCAGAAGACTTTGGAAGAGCTATTGTAAAGGTGATGAATAATTAATTTTTCATTTTTTTTGTAAGGAATTTAGGCTAAGGTATCTGAGGTTTTTACTATATTTACCACAAATACCCAAGGTAATGGGGATTCTTTATAGCTTATAATTCCGTTTTAAAATCAAAAGTATAATAATAGGAGCTCGATATTGCTTACCTTGAGAAGTCACAAAGAATCTCTATTAAGTATAAGTATATTTTATTTATTTTATAGAAAGTTTTTTTCTGGAAACGATATCATACTCGAGCTATAAGAAAATTTTCCTGTTTATCTCTGATTCAATTTCCATAGAAAAATTATTAACTTTCAATATAAACATAAGTTTCATAATAACGTTGATCTATTACAGTTCATAAGCTTTGATTAAATATTTTTTTTTCACAAAAATGTCCAACATTGAGATATAAACATACTATATACAATCTTGTATCCACATCTATTGATATAATTTTCATCAGATTATTTTCTTTTAAGAATTTTTAAAACTGCATCCACAATATTTAAGTCTTTTAATCCAAATTTGCAAATTAGATCATAAGCATTCCCAGATTCGCCAAACCTATCGTTGATCCCAATCATTTCGACTGGGACAGGATAATTTTTTACTAGTACTTCAGAAACTGCAGATCCAAATCCTCCATAAATTTGATGTTCCTCTACAGTTACCACTACTCCACATTCTTTTGCAGCATCAATAATTATTTTTTCATCTATAGGTTTAATAGTATGTATATTTATAACCTTTGCTTTTATGCCTTTTTGTTCTAAAATTTTAGCAGCCATTAAAGACTCATATACCATTGTTCCACAAGCCATAATTGCAACATCATCACCATCTCTTAAAATGTTTGCTTTGCCTATCTCAAAAGGAGTGTCTTCATTCGTGAATATTGGTGTGTCTTCTCTACCATATCTTATATAAACAGGTCCATCTATGCCAGCACTTGCTATCACAGTTTTTTTTGCCTCAATAAAATCGCATGGTACTATGACTTTCATTCTAGGAAGGCACCTCATTATAGCAATTTCCTCTAAAGCCTGATGCGTTGCCCCATCAGGGCCGACCATAAGTCCAGAATGTGAGCCAGCTATTTTTACATTTAAATTCGAATAACATACTGTAGTTCTTATTTGTTCCCATGGTCTTCCAGTTGAAAAAATTCCATAAGTTGATACAAATGGAATAAATCCAGCGATAGCAAGCCCAGATGCGATTCCTATCAGATTATTTTCTGCTATACCAACATTAATAAATCTTTCAGGGAAGCTTTTCTGAAAACTATTTATTGAAACTGAAGAAACAGTGTCAGCTCCTAAAACAAAAATTTTAGAATTTTTTTCACCGATTTCAACAAGAGCTTCTCCAAAACCAAATCTTGTAGCTTTTTTTCCGTAAACTTTCACTTTATTATTTTCCTTTTTTTAATTTTAATCTATTTTACTTTCACTGTGCAATCTTTTACTATTTCAGCTAGAGCTTTCTCGGTTAATTCCTTCGAAGGTATCTTACCGTGCCATTCAGCGATATTTTCCATAAAGGAAATTCCTTTGCCTTTAATAGTTTTTGCTATTATAACTGTAGGTTTTTCTTTTTCAGTTTTAAATTTTATATACGCCCTATCGATTTCTTCTAAATTATGTCCATCTATCTCAATAGTATTCCATCCAAAAGCTTCGTATTTATCTATTAATGGTTCAACATTCATTACACTTTTTGTAGCACCATCTATTTGCAGACCATTATTATCAATAATTGCACATAGATTATTGAGTTTATAATGAGCAGCAGACATGGCAGCTTCCCATATACTGCCTTCTTGTTGTTCCCCATCTCCCATAAGTACATAAACTCTATTGTTTTTGTTTATTTTTTTGATTCCTACGGCAATTCCTGATCCAATTGATAAACCATAGCCTAAAGAACCAGTAGATATTTCTATTCCTGGGAGCTCTTTGTCTTTTGCTGGATGCCCCTGGAGTCTACTCCCGATTTTCCTTAAAGTATTTAATTCGTTATGATTGAAACATCCAAGTTGTGCTAGTATTGCGTAAAGAACAGGACAAACATGTCCTTTAGATAGAATAAAGTAGTCTCTATTGGGATCTTTTGTATTTTTAGGATCAAATTTCATATGCTTAAAATATAAAGACACTAAAAGTTCGACAGATGATAAACTACCACCAGGATGTCCAGAACCTGCACTATAAAGCATTTCAATAATATCTTTTCTAATATTGACACATGTTATATTTAAGTTTGAGATTTCAGACATTTTTGTATAACTCCTTTTTAATTATTACTCCAACAAAATATGCTTTCTACTTAATTTCGAATTATGCTAAGAAAATAGAGGATCTTAACATAACATAAGAATATTAAGCTTGAAACAATTTTAATATTTTTTTTCAATTTCTTTAATTTTTTTTATTCTCTTGGAATGCCTTTCTTCAAATTGAGTTTCAAGAAAAATTTTTATTCTGTAACAAATATCATCTAAAGTGGCAGTTCTTGATCCCAAACATATAATACTTGCACCATTATGTTGAGCTGCAAGTTTTGCGGTATTTTTATCCCAGCAAGTCGCTGCAATTACACCTTTAATTTTATTTGCAGCAATAGACATACCAATTCCTGTTCCACAGATAAGGATTCCCTTATCTGCTCTTTTGGAAAGAATAGCTTTTGCTACTTTTAAAGCAAAATCAGGATAATCGCAACTAGTGTTTCCATTGAAACCAAAATCTTCAATTTCATATCCAATACTCTGTAAATAATTTTTTACTTTATCTCTTATTTCAGTAGCACTATGATCAGTGCCAAAAGCTAGTTTCTTAATCTTGTACATAGCAATTTTTTTTCCACCGGTATAATAATTATTATATATTTACTTAAAGTATCTAATAAGTTTGGTGAAAGATTCAGCCTCTAAGCTTGCTCCCCCTACCAACCCACCATTAATATCTGGTTTCTTCATAAGATCCGATACATTATTTGGATTTATAGAGCCACCGTAAAGAATTCTTACTTTATCAGCAATGTTTTTACTGTACATTTTCTCATATATTTTTCTTATAAAGCAATGCATTTCTTGAGCTTGCTCTGGAGATGAAGTTTCCCCTGTTCCTATAGCCCATATAGGTTCATAAGCTATAACTATTGATGATGCTTGTTCTAATGTAAGTCCAAATAAACCTTCTCTTACTTGTTTTTCTATAACCTTAAAGGCTACATTATCTTCTCTTTCTTTAAGAGTTTCTCCTACACAAAGTATTGGTGTAAGAGTAGTTACAAAGGCTGCTTTTGTCTTTTTGTTTATAATCTTGTTAGTTTCAGTAAAATATTGCCTGCGCTCCGAATGACCTATTATAGCGTAGGAACAACCTATATCTTTTATCATTGTTGGAGAAATTTCTCCAGTGAATGCACCATTTGATTCCCAAAAGAGATTTTGTGCCCCTAAATTAATATTTGAATCCCTAGTTTCATTATTTACTGCATAGAGTGCCGTAAAAGGAGGGCAGATTAAGATTTCAATGTCTGTTACATCAGAAATTGTGTTTTTAAGGATTTTTACAAACTCAATAGCTTCTGAAACAGTTTTATTCATTTTCCAATTTCCTACCATTAGCGGTTTTTTCATAAAAATACCCCCCCCCTTTTTTTTTATTATAAACTCTCATAACAATTTATGAACTACATCTATTATAGTTCCATCACCCCCGTTACCTCGGAAACAATAAATATATTTTTAATTGATTTCGTAATTATTGTTATAAAATTATATATAAAGCAAATAAGAATAACGGTACTCTAGAATTCTTAACTTTTATCATATTAATTATTTTTAAGATACTTTTTTATTCCTTCCGCTGCTTTCTTACCCATCCCCATTGCTTCTATAACAGTAGCTCCACCAATAATATCTCCTCCCGCGAAAATACCTGGCAGTGAAGTCATAAGACTATCATCAGTTATAATGTACCCATGGCTGTCGACAATTAAACCATCAACAAGTGATGGTAAAGTTGGATTCGGATGTAACCCTAAAGCTAAAATGACCATATCAGTTTCTATTATATAATCGGATCCAATAATTTTACTAAGATACCTTCTTCCTAAATTATCAACTTCCCCAAGCTCTGTCTTCATACATTCAATAGCTTTAACAAATCTTTTTTCATTCCCTATGAATCTTAATGGATTTGTTGAAGTTATAAACTCTACACCCTCTTCTTTTGCATGAATTCGCTCTTCTTTCCTTGCTGGCATTTCATTTTCAGTCTTTCTGTAAACAAGTTTAACATTTTTTGCACCAAGTCTTAATGCTGTTCTTGCTGCATCCATCGCTGTATTTCCTCCTCCTATAACTACAACATTCCTGGCTTTATATATGGGTGTATCGTAGTTGGGAAAATCAAAAGAATGCATAAGGTTTACACGAACTAGGAATTCATTGGCAGAATAAATATGGTTTAAATTTTCGCCTGATATTTTTGGGAATATAGGGAGTCCAGCCCCAGTTGCAATAAATATGGCTCCGTACCCTTCGTCAAATAATTCCTTTATTGTTTTTGTTCTTCCTATGAAAGTATTTAGAATTATTTTTATTCCAAGTTTCTTTAAATTGTATAATTCTAAATCTAGGACATCTTTAGGTAGTCTAAATTTTGGGATTCCATAACGCAAAACTCCACCAGCATTGTGTAAAGATTCGTAAACTGTAACATTGTATCCCATTTTTAGCAAATCACCGCCACAGGCTAACCCAGCGGGACCTGATCCTACAATAGCGATTTTAATATCTTTTTTATTAATTATTACATCATTTAAATCATCTCTAGCTGTAGTATCTGCTGCATATCGTTCTAAATTTCCAATGCTAACACTTTCATTTTTTTTCGCTAGAATACAAAATTTTTCGCACTGATTTTCTTGAGGGCAAACCCTACTGCATACGGCAGGAAGATTATTTTTCTGCTTTAAAACTATTACAGCCTGTTTAGGGTTATTATTGGAGAGATATCTTACAAACTCAGGTATATTAATTCCAACAGGACAACCATGAATACACAACGGTTTTTGACATTGCAGACATCTTTTCGCCTCTTTTAGCATTTCACTTTGAGTATAACCACAATTTACTTGTTCAAAATCTTTTTTTCTAATGTTTGGATCCCTTTCGGGCATTTTTACTTTTTGCAACAGTTACACCCCTGATTATGTTTAAATTTATTAATCGCTATCTCTTCAAGATTTTTAAATAAGCCTAACCTAGAAATAAGCTCTTCCCAATTCACCAAACTAGCATCAAATTCAGGACCATCAACACAAGCGAATTTAGTTTCATCATTAATAGTAACCCTACATGCTCCGCACATTCCAGTACCATCAACCATGATAGGATTTAAAGAAACTATAGTTTTTATATTTTTGCTTCTTGTGATTTCAGATACAGATTTCATCATTGCTACTGGTCCTATAGCATATACTATATCTATTTTCTCTTTGTTTATAACCTCTTTTAAAATATCTGTAACATATCCTTTTATTCCATATGTCCCATCATTTGTAGCAAAAAAAATAGAGTCACTTTGTTGTCTTAATTCATCTTTAAGTATTATTAAGTCTTTGCATCTGGCACCTACTATGGTGATGATTTTATTCCCCACATTTTTTAACTCTTTTATAACAGGTACAACCCCAGCTACTCCAACACCTCCGGCAACTGAAACAAGAGTACCGTATTTTTTTATCTCTGTAGGATATCCTAAGGGACCCATAAAATCTTTTATGCATTCTCCTGCAGAAAGAGAAGCGAGTTGCATTGTAGTTTTACCTACTTCCTGAAAAATTATTTTCACTAAACCTTTCTCTAAATTTGTTCCAGCTATAGTTAAAGGAATACGCTCACCCGTATCGTTAATTCTGAGTATAACAAACTGTCCAACTTTTGCATTTTTCGCAATATTTGGAGCATAAATTTCATAGCTTTTTATTTTTGGTCCAATTTCTTCTGTATTTATAATTTTATACATTTTTTACCTTTAACGCATACTACTTATTAAAATATAACTTACTATAAAAACCACTAAATACACATTTCATTTATATAATTATATAATTTTAATCTAAACCAAGATGATAATTTTCAAAATATAAATATAAAGAATCAGAACTCAAATTTAGGATTCTTAGGGTATTATTCTTCTAAATTTTCTTTTTCCTATCTGTAATGTAAATTTTTTTTTATAATTAATAATAAAATCTTCAAATAATTTTTGCGAATCTATTTTAATACCTCCCTGTTTTATAAGGCATCTAGCTTTATTTCTGCTCGACACCATACCACTTTTAACAAGTAAATCAGATAACCTCACTCCTACTTCTTTCATTTGATATTCTTCTATATTACCTGGGATATTCTTTTCTGAAAAAATTTTACTAAATTCTTCTTCTGCTTTTATAGCTTCCTCTTTACTATGGTACTTTTCCACAATTTTTTTAGCCAATTCTGTTTTTGCATCTTTAGGGTGCATAGCCTTAACAACACTTAAATTTGTTTGAGTAAGAAGTTCATAATATCTGTACATAATGGGATCTGAGATTGACATTATCTTTCCAAACATATCTTTAGGAGAATCGTTTAAAGCTATATAATTATTATAAGATTTTGACATTTTCTTAACACCATCTATTCCCTCCAAAATTGGCATTGTAATTATTATTTGAGTATCTTTAATTCCATAATCTCTTTGTATCTGTCTACCTAAAAGAAGATTAAATTTTTGATCGTTACCACCAAGCTCTATATCTGCATTTAAAGCTACAGAATCATACGCTTGGAGCAAAGGATAAAGGAACTCTATAATACTTATTGGCTTATCTTCCTTATATCTTTTTGCAAAATCATCTCTTACAAGCATTTGAGCTACTGTACTTTTTGAAACAAGATTTAAAAGTCCTTCTACACCGATTTTATTGAACCATTTACTGTTGTAGGTAACTTCAGTTTTTTTTTCTTCTAAAATCTTGAAAATTTGATCAGTATAGGTTTTTATGTTTACTTTTATTTGTTCATCTGTTATAGTAGGTCGAATTTCAGATCTACCAGATGGATCGCCTATTTTTGCAGTAAAATCTCCTATTAAAAATATTATTTTATGTCCTAGATCTTGAAAAATTTTTAATTTATTTATAATAACGCTATGACCTAAATGCAAATCTGGAGCAGTAGGATCAACTCCTAATTTTATTTTTAATTTCTTACCTGAAGCCAGTTTTTTTTTTAGCTCTTCAATGGAAATAATATCAACTGTCCCACATATAATCTTTTTTAATATATTATCCATAAATTAACCTTCCTAAGCTTAATTACCCCCTATTTAACTTTATCATTAAGATGACAGAATATTTAAAATGGAAGCCGAGAAATTTAAGACTTTTTATAATTATTATAAATAGAGTAAAATCAACGTAAACTATGCCTTAAGTATTATCTATTTATTTATTATTAATAAAATTTTTTCATCATATATAATATTTTCATATTATTCTGAATTTTAATGTATTATTTAGTTATTATAGCTTAGATTATGAAATACTGGTATTATCAACTGCAAGAGCGAATTTTATTGCCCCTGCTTTTTTAGCTTTGTCTATAAAATGTATTATGTGCTCATATTGAACTTGCTTATCGCCTTTTAGAATGATAGCTCTGTTATGATTTGAAGATAAAAGATTGTATATGGTGTCCTCAATAGTTAAATTGTCGACTTCTTCTCCTTCTATATAAATACATCCATCTTTTGAAATCAAAACTTCAATATTTGTTTTTGAGTTATCTTCACTAGTAGATGACATTTGCGTTTTTGGAAGATTAACTTTTATAGATGGTGTATGTGGTGTAAGCATCATAGGCATGGTTATCATAAAAATAATAAGAAGAACAAGCATAATATCGGTAAATGGTGTTATATTGATCTCTGACATAACAATACTTTTTTTTCTTTTTATAGTCATCTATTCTTTTTCACTTCTCAGAATATCTTTAATTACAGAAGAACAATACTCCATATCTACAACGAATCTATCTATAAGTTTTATAAAAAAATTATATGCAATAACTGCAGGAATTGCCACAAAAAGACCTGCTGCAGTTGCAATAAGTGCCCCCGAAACACCCTCAATAATAACTGATATATTACCTCCCAAATCTATTCTTGAGATATCATGAAATGCTCTTATAATACCTAAAACCGTACCAAAGAGTCCTATGTAAACAGAAATATTTCCGAGTGTCCCTAAAACAACAGTAAAACGTTCAAGTTTTACTGTTTGAAACATTATTTCTCTCTCCATAGCTTCGCCCAAATTACCTTCATTTTCTTTAAAAGCGAGAATACCTGCTTTTACAACAGAGGCCATGGGAGAGTTAATAGTATCACAGAAATTGATAGCTTCATCAAATTTGTTTATTTTTATTTCTTTCATTAGTTTATCTAAAAGTCGAACTTTTGTTATTTTAAATTTTCTCCAAAATTCAACTGATTTAAAACAAATAACCATTATTGAAAGAATCGATGCCCCCAAGAGAACATAAAGAGTATAGCCTCCCATATTTATTACATCTAAAAAACTTTTACCTTCAAACATAATATTTACACATCCTTTCTACTTAAATTTAATCTAGCTTAGCTTAAGATTGGTGACCACGATGGGGTGTAAGAAGTGCCTGGTATTTCTACAAGCTTTCTTGTACCTGAACCATCAATTGCTATTATATAAATTTCTCCTCTTCCAGATCTATTTGAATAGAATGTTAGAAACCTTCCATCAGGAGACCATGTAGGATTTTCATTGTTTCTTTGATTATATGTAAGTCTCGTGACCTTTGTACTAGGTAAATCGTATATACACAAATCATAGTTACCTCTTGCTTGTTTCATTGTAAAAGCAATTTTATCACCACGTGGTGACCAAGCTGGAGAATCACAATAGCCATTTGTAGTAAGCCTTCTTACATTCCCACCACTAACATTCATTATATAAAGTTGAGGGTATCCTGACCTATCTGAGATAAACACTATCTCCTGACCATTAGGAGCAAAAGATGGACTGGTATCGATATATACATTTTCAGTCATTCTTCGTAGTAGTTCACCACGCATATTTATCATATATAGATTTGGATATCTACCTTTAGATAAAGTAAGAATTATTTTCTTCCCATCAGGAGAAAATGAACCTGTAACATTTAATCCTTGATACTTTGAAATGATACTACGTTTGTTTTCAAGAAGATCTAACACAAATAAATCTGGGTTATTATATAGATAACTTGTATAAATTATTTGACCTCCACCTGGAGACCATTTAGGAAGAATATTTATTTTATTGTCTTTTGTTAATCTTCGCAAATTATACCCATCGTAATCTACAACATACAACTCTTTGAATCTTGTACTATCATTCACAAAAACTATTTTTGAACAGGCTATACCAATTTCACCTTTGATCCTCCTTATAATTTCATCACTTGCTTTATGAGCCAAATATCTATAATTTGAATGCTTATGTTTATAACTATGCTTCCATATTATTTCACCCGTAAAAACATCAATTACTTTTATTTCAAGAACGAGGTCGCATCCATCATCATTCACAGAGGCGGTAATAAAAATTGTTGTTCCATTTTTTCTTAAAGAAAATAATTGTTCCTTGGAATCATCATTTGATACAATTTGTATTATATTGAAATACCTAGAAAGAACAAGATCATTTTTAATAATTTTTTTAATAAGTTTTGCTAATTTTATAGTGTTTTCATTTTTATCTACAACGTTAAAATGTCCTATGGCTATATCGGATCTTTTAGTAGTTGCACAAAGAGAAAGATAAATATCATTATTTGCATACGCTGTCACCGTAGAAAAGAAAATTACAAAAATAATATATAAGATTAAGAAATGTATTTTTTTTATTAAATTAATCTTTACATTTAAATTCAAAATAAACTCCTAAAATGTTATTCACATAATCCTCAGGTAAATCTGGGAAAGGCATCGCCCTCTGTATTGTATCTAAAGCGTATTTATCATATTCACTATTCCCTGAGGATTTTTTAATAGAAATATTAGAAATCGAACCATTTCTATGAATTTTAAAATATACAATCACTGTGAGTTGGCAATAATTTTCAACCCATTTCCATTGTTTACTTATCTTTTTTACCACTTCCCCCGCGTAATAAGAATATTTAAAATCTGGAGTGTCAAATGAAAGCATTCCAACTCCATACTGTGAAGTTGCTTCAATAGGAATTTTAGTGGGATTCAAAGGTTGAAATTCTTTAACATTATTACTATTTTCTGAAGTTCTCATAACATAGTTTTCTTGTTTTTCTTTTTTTATAACAATATCTTCTTTTCGACTATGGTTACTAAAAATTTCTGTTTTATTTTCATTTTCATATTTAGTATTTAAAAGTTTAGATTTTTTGCTAAAAGTCATAATTTCAGATCTGTCAACCAATTCATCTTGAGGTTTAGAATAAAAAGAAACTTCTATTGGTACAGACAAAAACATCGGTTTTTCTCTAACATTAAAAATAAGATAAATAAAAATAAGATGAAAAAAAATTGAGACCAATAAATAAGGAAATAATTTATCTTTATTAGTCATTAATCTCTTATTAGCAGTATCACGATTCATTTTTGTCAAGTATTCTTAGACATTCGTCCATATGAATACGGGCTTCAGGTACTTGTGTGTCATTAGGATATTTATTTATAAATGATTCAAATCCGGAATACGCAAGCTCATACCTTTTTGCTAGATAATCGCCATAAGCACGTCCATAGATGGATGAAGATAAAGCAAATTCATCATTATTTTCCTTCATTAAATGTAATTTGCTTAATGAAGAAACTTTATTTTGTAAATCTTGAATTGAAGCGTCAAATACTGCACAATCAGTATTAACTTTTGTATATAAATCAGCGTAATTTTGTTGAAGTTCCCTACATTTTATATGCAACTGTGACATTTCATCCATTAAACTTGCAATTTTACTGTGACTTGATAAACTACAACACCCTGTAGCAAACATTACAAAACATATTACATTTAACAAACTTACACTTAAAATATAGTTATTAAAAATTTTTAATAAAATTTTAAACTGCATAACAATGTGTTTCTATTATCCTTAATTCAATATTTTTTTATTTCTACTCTTCTATTTTTTGACCATGCTAATTCATTGCTTCCCAATTCAGCAGGTTTTTCTTTTCCATATGAAATAGTCGCAATTCTATTAGATGAGATTCCCAGCTTAGTATAATATTCTTTGATTCTCAAAGCTCTACGTTGACCCAGGGAAAGATTATATTCAGTTGTACCTCTTTCATCTGTATGCCCCTCGAGAATAATTTTTATTTTGGAATTACTTATTAAATAGGCCGCGTTTTCCTTCAAGGTTTCGATTGAACATTCTGTTAAATCACTTTTGTCAAATTCGAAATACACAGTCTTAAGATTAATATCCTTGTTAGAATCGACTCTTGTAGATGGTTCTTCATCATCAAAAGTAGCCGTTTTTTCAGCACCTGTGGATTCATAGGAGTAGGGTCCTTGCTTAATATTCTGTCTTTTACAGCCCATAGTAAAAATAAATACATTGATTAGTGCAAATAATAAAAACTTTTTCATATAAAATCTCCATTTTAAATTGTTACCTTACTCATTATTTCGAATCCACCGGTCTATTCTAACATTTTTTTCTATTAATAATCACATGCTTCTCAAAGCTTACTTATATAACAACTCTTACATAACTAATCTAATAAAACAACATTTAAAATATGAATTTTATCAATCTATTAAAATCTGATAATGTGCCTATCTTATTAAATATCTCACGTATTTTCGCTGCATTAGGTAAGTTTCTAATATAGTAATTAACAATCTTTCTAATTACAATAAGTCCTTTTTTTTCTCCATAATGTTCTATAGAATATCCAATATGCTTCTTTAACCATATCATTCTTTCTGTTTTCGATGACGAAGATAATTTATTGCCGTTATTAAAAAAGTCTACAAGCCCCTTGAATATTGAATAATTGCCTATAGCGCCACGTCCTATCATAATTCCTTTGCAATTCGGTATTCGCATAAAACTAATGGCGGTTTTTTCATCAATAATACCACCATTTGCAATTATTGGAATTTTTGCATCCCTACAAGCATCAGCAAATAACTTCAAATTAGGAATGCCAGAATGTCTTTGCGATACAGACCTAGCATGTATTGTAAGCATTTTTACTCCACAACTTTGAGCTATTTTGACAATCCCAGAAGCTACGTTTTCTTCTGGTAAAATTCCTATGCGAATTTTAGCTGTGACAGGAATATCAACACTTTTTACAACGTACTCTAAAATCTTTGAAACAAGTTTTTCGTTACTAAGAAGTTTAGAACCTGCGCCAGTTTTCACTATTTTATTTGCAGGACATCCCAAGTTTATGTCTATTATATCAATGTCCATATCTCTAATAGTTTTTGCTGCCTCTGCCATAATGTAAGCATCACTACCAAAAATTTGCACTGAAATTGGTCTTTCATCATTCGATATTCTAAGAAGACTTTTTGTTTTCTTACTATTATATAGAATAGATTTTGCAGATACCATTTCTGTATAAACAAGGCTCGCTCCACCACTTTTTGCAAGACGCCGTAAAGGAGAATCTGTTATTCCCGCCATAGGTGCAAGAATAATATTGTTGTCGAGTTCAACATTCCCAATATTTAATTTAGTCATTTTTATTTTTTACTACTCACAGGTATTTGTAAATTCTATTTAAATAGATGAAATATTACAAACTTTAGCTCCATTTTAATTATACTGCCAATCTTCTAATTTTAGAGATGGATTAGATATAAATTGAACATCACTGTATTTGAAACCACACTTTAAGTATTTTAAATATGCCACGCATCCAATCATTGCTGCATTATCAGTACAGTAAATAAATGGTGGAATAAAGACTTTTACTTTATTTTCACGACTTACTTTCAAGAACATTCTTCTTATTAGATAATTTGCACTTACACCACCGCCTAAAACAATTCTCTCTAAGTTAAATTCTTTCGCAGCCGCAAATGACTTAAAGCAAAGTGTTTCAGATATAGCTTGTCTAAAAGAAGCGCAAATGTTATTTAGATGTTTTTCATTTTTAACCGGATTCACTTTGAGATAATTTAAAAGTGATGTTTTAATGCCTGAAAAAGAAAAATCCCAACTTCCCTTTAAATAAGGTCTCGTAAATCTAATTGCTTTAGGATCTCCTTTCTCTGCTCTTTCATCTACAATAGGTCCACCAGGATAAGAAAGTCCTAGCATTTTAGCTGCTTTATCAAAAGCCTCACCTACCGCATCATCTCTTGTTCCTCCTAATACTTTATATTTCCCAAAATCTTTCACTAAAATAAGCTCTGTATGACCACCAGATATTATTAAGCTTAAAAAAGGATGATTTATAGACTTATTTTTAATAAATGATGAGTAAATATGTCCTTCTAAATGATTTACTGGTATTAAAGGTTTTTTATAAATAATAGCAAGAGATTTCGCAACAATTGCACCTATAAGCAAAGCTCCTGCTAATCCAGGTCCAACAGTAAAAGCAATAGCATCTACTTTCTTTGAGAAATTATCGAAAGTTATCCCACTGCTACTCAAGGCTCGAGAGATTACAAGATTTATGTTTTCTATATGTGCACGACTTGCAAGTTCTGGAACAATACCAAAAAATTTAGCATGTATCTTTGTTTGTGAGGAAATTATAATTGATTTAACTTTTACTCCATTTGTAACTATGGATACAGAAGTTTCATCACATGAAGTTTCTATTGCAAGTACATTCATATCATAATTTTTAAAATATACAAATTAATACTTTGTGTTGTGTCAACAAAATATAAGTGTCTGCTTCAATTTAGATTTTTTGAACGTATAAAGGTTATATTATAATAATTTTTGCTAGGGGAATAAAATTTGTACGTAATAGAACCATCTCTATTATTTACCTTATTTAAACCTATTCCAATTGAACGAGCGATTCTCCTAAATTTTTTTTCAAGGAATTGCATAGTCCTACCAGAATTAAGTTTTATCGTTTTGTAAAATTCACTCCATCTAGTTGTCTTTGTGTTTCTATCCATAATATATTGACTTGAAATATCATCTTGAATAATACCATTTGAAATTAAAACATTAACTATTTTTTTATCTATCATTATCTCTACAGGTACTTTCTGTTTTTGCATAAACTGCAAAGAAAACCACCATATACTCATACCAAAAAGAAATAATATTATCATGTATATTTTAATCCATATGTTCATTTTTTCTATTTACCACTACACTTTTCAATTAACTTTAGTTACCTATATCAATTTTTTAGAGATACTAAATAAATGTTCTATTTAATTTTTACAATTTACAACAAAATATTATTGCCTATTGAAACCATAACACTGGATTATCTGAGATTCTATTATATCTTACTTCAAAATACAAAACACTGTTTTCTCCAGCATCTAATTCTGCAATAACTGTACCTTTTGAAACTTTTTGATTTTCCTTCACAAGAATATTACTTAATAGGCCGTAAACACATAAAACTGAATCCCCATGATCTATCATAATAATTTTTCCATAAGAACGAAATTGTCCTGTAAAGATTACGACTCCAGATTCGACACTCTTTACTTGACTAAAATCAGTTGCCTTTATCTTTATACCATTACTAATTACATAAGTATCAAGTTCAGGGTGTTTATTTTTACCAAAATTTACAATAACTTTTCCATTTATTGGCCATAAGAGTGTTTTTTTTCTCCTAATCTTAGACAGAGTATCTGTTGAAGATCTTTGCTTACTTATTATATTCATTTTGTTTATTAACGTTTGTAAAGCTTTGGCACTTTCATTTAAAGCCTTTATTTCTTTTTCAGCAGCAAGTCTCTTACTAAACGTGGTTTTTAAAAGTATTTTTTTTTCTTTGAGTTCATTTCTATTTCGTGTTTCTAGTTTTTTTTCTTGCGATTGCAAATCCAAAATATTTTTTTTAGATTTTTCCCACTTTTTTATATTTGCTGCGGAAATCTTTACTATATTTTTTTCTTTTTCAAAATTCCTCTTCTTATACTCCAAAGATTTGCGTCTTATTTTATATTTTACAGGATCTTGTTCATAAGAAAACCTAAAATTCATTTTATTAAAAAGCATTATTTCTTTAAATATAACCTTATTTAAATTAACGCTTCTTACTAATGCAGAGTTATAAATTTTCGAAGATCCCCCAAGATTATTCTGTATAATTTTCATATCTTTTGAGCACTTAGAAAGTTTTTTTTCATTTTGTTCTATATTTTTATTTATAGATATTAATTCTTCTTTAAAAATCTTTTCCTGCAAGACCAATTTATCTTTTTTAAGCTGTTTTTCTTTTATAGATTTTTTTATTTCTGAAAGTTGTTTTACCCGACTATTAATGTCTTTACTCTGTCCACCAAACATTGATATAAAAGGATAAAATAATAGAAAAAATAAAATAAATACTTTCATAAATACAAGAAAATCTTTATGTTTTGTTCTTCTAACAATAAGATTCAAAAAATATAAATAAATTTTTGAAAATAACAGTCGTCTTATAATGTAATTTAAAACGTTAATCTTTATTTTCATACCAGTTTAATATAATTCCAAGAGCTGCTACAAAAGGTACTACTGATAGTAACGTAATCTCATTGATCAATAGAGGATAATCCATATAAGTACAAACGATCCAAAAAATAAGAAATGCAAACATTGAATATGATAAATATAAAAAGATATCTATAACGAACTTTTTTATACTTAACTTGTACTCTATAATAAAAAAAATGCATTTAAATGTAAACAAAATAAAAACAGTAATTCCAAAAATGAGAAAAATTTTTTTTTGAAAGGAAAGCAAGCTTTTAGTTTTCAGATATTGTTCAAAAATAGACATATCAAATACTACTTCATCAACACCTGAAATTTTCTCTAAAGTTTTTTTCATATTTAATATTAGATTTTTTTTAGGAATAGTTCTAAAGATAGCTATAGCATACGCTTGAATAGACGATTTAATATCACTTGAAATATCTTTTAAAATGGGGTCTTTTTTAATAGCCCTTGAATATGCCTCACTCGCGCTTACATACTCCTTTATAAATACTAAATTTGTTGCTTTAATCTCCTCTATAATATCCATATCTTCTTTAGAGGAATTTTCATTAAAAAAGATAACTATGTTAAGATTTCTATATAATGTCGCAGAATAATTCTTAATTTGATAATAATGTCTGGAAACTAAAATACAAAAAAAACATAAAAGTGTAACAGCGGTAAATTTTATTATATTATTTGCTATTTTTATGACAGATTTTTCACATATCATTTCACACCCCATACAAAAATAATTTTTAAAAGATGCAAGAGAAGCTATAAAGTCCCTTAAATATGTCAATACATATGTTATTAAGTCATAATTGCCTTAAAATTTTAATATTTTATAGATTTCTTCCATAGTTTTTTGTGCAATTTCTATAGCTTTTTGGCATCCTGTAGAAATTACATTTTCCAAATAAGCTTTATTGGCAATTATATCTTTCCTTTTTTCAGACAAAGGTTTCATAAATTCAGAAAGCATCTCAATTAATTGTTTTTTACACAATACACAACCTATTTTACCTGTTCTACATTCTTCTTCTCTATTTTTGTAATCTCTATTTAATACTTTATTAAATGAGAAAACAATACAACCATAAGGATGACCAACATCATCTTTCTTAATTTTTAAAGGATCTGTAAACATACTTTCAACTTTATCTTTTATAACATCATTGCTTTCACCTAATAGAATTGAATTATTATAAGATTTTGACATTTTTCTCCCGTCTAAACCTATGAACTTAGCAGTTTTCGTAAGTCTCTCCTGTGGTTTAATAAAAAATTCACCATAGAAGCTGTTAAATCTTTTTGCTATCTCGCGCGTGAACTCTAGATGCGATATTTGATCTTCACCTATTGGAACAATATCTGACTTATACAGCAAAATATCTGCAGACATTAAAACAGGGTAACCTAAAAAACCATAATTATGTAAATCTTTATTTTTAATTTTTTGTTGTTCTTTGTACGTAGGACATCTATAAAGCCGTTTCAAAGGAGTTAACATAGAAAGTATTAAAAATAATTCACTATGTTGAGGTATTTTTGATTGTTTAAAGAGCACAGCCTTATGAGGATCTATACCTATAGTAATCCAGTCAGCTACCATATCCAAAGTATTTTTGTCAATTTTTGAAGTATCAGAATAATTTGTAGTCAAGGCATGTAAATCGGCAGACATATAATAACACTCGTATTTATCCTGTTGGAGCCTAACCCAGTTCTCTAATACACCAAAATAATGACCCAAATGAAGCCTTCCTGTCGGACGCATGGCTGAAAATACTCTTTCAGGCATATAACTTTTTTCCTTGTCATAATTCAATTTCTAGCAAAAATACCCATAAAAAACTTATTATTCAATTATAAAATCACAAATTTTTACGTATTACGCATTATGATGAATATTTTTATTAAAATCAAGATTTTCTTAAATAAAAATAACTCTTGAGAAATATTAAATTAAAATAATAAATATCAAAGGACCATTATAACAAAAAATATTTATTCTTTATTTTAACATCAATCAACATCACACAACTTGATTTATATAAAAATCATTGTTATAAATAGATTTTTATATTATAACATAAAAATAACTCTCAGCAATTTTATGTTTTTCTGATTTTTTTTGTAAAGTTAGTTGATAAATTAACTAACTCTAATATTGATTTTTATAACATAAAATTATAGAATTTTTGTGTAATTAATGTATTAGTTAGAAGATATATTATAATTTTAAAAGTATTAGATATAATGGAAGAGAAATACCATATAATTATTATTGGAGCAGGACATGCTGGTTGCGAAGCCTCTTTGGCATGTGCAAGATTAGGCTTAAAAACACTCATAATAACACTTAATGTCGATTCAATAGCAAGAATGCCATGTAATCCAGCTATAGGTGGAATTGCGAAAGGGCAAATGGTTAGGGAAATTGACGCTTTAGGTGGTGAGATGGGGAAAATAACCGACCTTGCAGGTTTGCAATTCAAAATATTAAATGGTTCAAGAGGACCTGCAGTTTGGTCACCTAGAGCGCAGTGTGATAAAGAGCTTTACTCAACTTTAATGTCAAAATCCCTCCAAGATCAAATAAATCTAGATATATTACAATCTGAAGTCACATCTTTAATAGTAAAAAACAATAGAGTATGTGGTGTAAAAATACTTACAAACGAAGTAATAAATGCAGAAGCTGTAATAGTAGCTACGGGAACTTTTTTAAGAGGTAAAATACATCTTGGAAATATGCACTTTGATGGTGGAAGATTTAATGAACACCAAGCATCATATCTTTCAAAATCTCTTATTGAAGATTGTGGAATAAAACTCGGAAGGTTTAAAACAACAACCACTCCTAGAATTAATGCCCTCTCAATAGATTGCTCAAAAATGTTAAAGCAATCCGGAGATAAAAAACCTATACCTTTTTCCCACTTTACAGAAATTGAAAAATGGAGAAGAGATCTTAGACAGCTTTCATGTTGGCTTACTTATACCAATAAAACAACACATAAGATAGTTAGTGACAATCTTGCTCTCTCGTCTATTAATATAGGAGAAGTAAATAGCAAAAGTCCAAGATATTGTCCTGCCATAGAGGAAAAAATAGAGCGTTACCCTGAAAAAACGGATCATCACATTTTTGTAGAACCTGAGGGTTATAATACTAACGAAGTTTATTTAAATGGACTCTACACTGGACTTCCATTCAATTTACAACAACAAATGATAAATTCAATAGTTGGTCTTGAGAACGCTAGAGTAATAAGATATGGGTATGCTATTGAGTACGATTATTCAGATCCTTTACAAATAAAAAAAACTCTAGAAACAAAAACCATTGAAAACCTTTTTTTAAGTGGACAAATAAATGGAACAACAGGGTATGAAGAAGCAGCATCTCAAGGTTTTATTGCAGGTGTAAATGCCGGACTTAAAATTTTGAATAAATCTCCAGTTATACTTGAAAGAAATAAATCTTATATAGGAATACTTATAGACGATATAACTACAAAAGGTATGGATGAACCTTATAGAATGTTTACTTCTCGAGCAGAATACAGGCTTTCAATAAGAAATGATAATGCAGATTTAAGACTTATGGATATAGGAAAATCAATAGGTTTGATATCGGATAAAGTGTATAGAAAATTTGAACTTTATAGAAATACACTAACACAAATATACAAAGGCAAAACAGAAAATTTACCAACAAATGATGATTTATCACCATGGTCCTTTGAAAAAGTAAATGAGGAAATTTGTATTTACAAAAAATATAAAGGTTACATTGAAATTCAAAATAAAACAACAAATAAAGTTAAAAAAAATGAAAATCGCAGAATTCCTGAAAATTTTGATTATAATAAACTCGAATCACTTTCTGTGGAAACAAAGCAAAGACTTTTAAAAATACGTCCTCAAACAATAGGACAAGCTTCGAGGATACACGCAATAAAACCATCCGATATAGCAATACTAACTGTTTATCTTGAAAAAAAAAGAAAGGAAATTAAGGGAGAATATTAAGAGTTTTTCTACTTAAAATTGTATTTTAAGTAGAAAAGTCATTTATTTATCAGTAAAACTTTTTTTGTATATGATAGATATAATTTTTTATAAGAAAATTAAATAGAATAAATGTGATGGCGATGGCAAACAATAAAACAGAATTATATGAAAAAAGGCAGTTAGGGGAGTTATTAAAAAATTAATATTTGGATATCAATTATGGGAAATGAAACACTTTTCAAAGAATTTCATAGTTATGTAAAAAAAGATATCATATCGTTTTTCTCAAAAAAAATGTGTCAAAAATTTGAGATATATTTTAATGAAATTAATAAATGGAGTAATACGCTTAATCTTATCTCAATCAAAAATAAAAAAGATATAATATACAGGCATTTTTGCGACTCTTTATATGCCACAAAAGTTATAAATAGTATTACTAATAACAAATCTTCATATTTAAATATTGCAGATATTGGAACAGGTTCAGGAATGCCAGGGATACCAGTGAAAATTTCACTTCCTGACATTAAACTTACATTAGTTGAATCTATAACAAAAAAATGTAGGTTTCTTGAAAATATAAATAATAAACTTAGGCTTAATATAAAGATACTAAATAAAAGAGCTGAGGAAATAGGACACGACTTAATGTATAGGCAAAAGTATGATTTTGTTCTATCAAGAGCAGTAAGTAAATTCTCTCCTAATCTTGAAATTTCAATACCTTTACTGAAAGTCGGTGGACATTTTATAATTTACAAAACAAAAGAATCAATAGAAAATCTAAAAGAAGGAATTCCATCAATAAAAAACATTCTTAAATGTTTAGGAGTAAAACTTGAACAAACAATATTTTATAATTTACCTGAGCAAAAGTTGAATTATTGTGTTTTAATTTTTAAAAAATATAAAAATACTCCTTCCTTATTTCCTCGTAGATCAGAAGAAATCTATAAAAAATCTTTATAATCTAAATCAGCATTCTTTTCATATCGGTTGGTAGTTCTGCAATAAATTCCATGATTTTCATGGTTTTAGGATGTACAAAACTTATATTATATGAGTGTAGCATTTGCCTATTGAACTGTTTTCCATTAATTATTTTAGGACCACCATATTGTTGATCACCTACAACTGGGTGGTTTATATATTTCATATGACTTCTTATTTGATGTGTTCTACCGGTAATAATCCTTACTTCTAACAAAGTATAGCCGTCATTCCTTAAAATAGTCTTAAATTCTGTAATAGCTATTTTTTTTGCAAGAGAATTCACTGTCATAAGTTTTCTATTTTGTTGCGATCTCCCTAATGGCGCTTCTATTTTTCCTCTATTTTCAATAATAGTACCTTTCACTGCAACATAATACATTTTTTTCACATCCCTATTTTGAAATTGTTCTGAAATATCAGTTTTAGTTTTTTCATTTTTTGCAAAAATAATGGCACCTGATGTATCTTTATCAAGTCTATGCACCAAATATGGCTTATAATCCCCTTTAGAATATCCAACTAAAGCATTTATCAAAGTCCCTGAAAGATGACCACAACCTGGATGAACTACAATCCCAGCAGGTTTATTTACAACAATAATGTCAGTATCTTCATAAATAATATTGAGTTTTATATTCTCAGGTTCTTCTATCAATAACACTTTTCCATCTTCAAATTCAAATATTATAACATCACCGTATTTAAGTTTATAGCTTGAAGAAGAAGTAATTTTATTATTTACTAAAATTTTCTTATTATATATAAGTTTTTGAAAATAAGAACGAGAATGATTTTTATATACTGAAGCCAAATAAAAATCTAATCTCTCCCTTTTAAATTTTTTATATATAACTTTTTTTTCCATATTATTAAAACCCCTACAATAAACAAAAAAACCGATATTATTTGTGAAATAGAAAAGCCAAGACAATGCATTCCTCTATAATTATCACGAAAAAATTCAATAATAAATCTTGTAATAGCATAACTTACGAGATAAATTGCAAGAGATACTCCAACTATCCTACTATTTTTCTTAGAATAAAAATGTAGGAATATAAATAATAAAAAATTAGTAATAGACTCATAAAGCTGCGTTGGGTGGAGATTCACTCCTCTAACAGCTAAAGAATATTTGTCATTGAACATTACAGCAAATGGTAGATTGCTTACTTTACCATAACAACAACCTGCAAAAAAGCAACCAATCCTTCCTATTGCGTGTCCTAAAGCCAACGCTGGAGCAAAAAAATCTCCTAATTTAAATAAAATTATTTCTTTCCTTTTTGCATTATATATCAACATAAATATTACTGCACTAATAAAACCCCCATAATAAACTAAACCACCATTCCATATTTTAAAAATATCCAAGGGATATAAAACAAAATCTCTAAAATTTATAAAAACAAAAAACAATCTCGCACCAATTATAGCGAAAATAACCATATACACAAATAAAGAATACAATTCATCATGTGAAACCAATTTTTCTTTTGATTTCTTTAATGAATATGAAAGGTAAAAAATCGTAATCATAAAAGCTAAGGCTACAAAAAAACCATAAGTGTAGATTTTGAAGTTTCCTAAACTGAAAAGAATTGGGTGCATGTTTATGAGCGTCTATTTTTTTTGAATTTTAAAACATCAACAAAAATAATAATTATAGCAATACAAATACAACTGTCAGCAATATTAAACGATGGCCATCTTAGATAATTAACACCAAAATCAAGGAAATCTACGACTCCTTTATAAAATAATCTATCTATAAGATTCCCAAAACCACCTGAAATTATTAGGCAAAAAGCATATCTTTGAGTTTTGTTGTGCATCTTAGTTAAATTTCTACGAAACCATAGTGATACAATAACTAGAAGTGAGGATATTAAAAAAGAGAATAATGAATTTCTATATTTGAACATACCAAAAACTATACCTGTATTACGAATATTTGTAATATTAAAAAAATTGCAAAATGGAATAATATTTATATAAGAGTTATAGTCTATAAATTTATCTACAAGAAATTTTGTAGACTGATCTAAAGCAATGATAATTATACTCAAAAATATCATTTTTTTCATACAATTGACAAAATCTCCCTACATCTAGAACATAAATTGTCTTTTATACCATCAATATATTTCCAACATCTTAAACATTTTTTTAATTTCGATTTTGTTGCTTCTATAAAAAAATCACTTTCTTTACTTGAGAAGTTACATTTTATATCCCAGTTGCCAAGAATTAAGTTAATGAGCTTTAAATTTTTAAAAACCTCAGCATATTTCTGACCATAAATAATATTTAATGAAGCTTCAAGATTTGAACCTATAATTTTTTTTCGTCTCAATTTTTCATAAACTATTAATGCTTCTTTTCTTAGGTTAAGTATCTTTTCCCATTTTTCAATTAATTCATTTTGAAGAATATACTTATTGCTTACTATAGGGAAATCTGAAAGAAAAACAGATTCGTGTTGCTCACAAGTCAAATTCCGTATCTCTTTCCAAGCTTCCTCAGCAGTAAATGAGAGCACAGGGGATATAAGTCTTATTATGACTGAACAAATTTCAAACATTGCAGATATAGAACTTATTCTATCTTTAGTATATTTCTTATCACAATAGAGAATATCTTTTAAAACATCAAGATAAAACCCACTTAAAAAAACTGTACAGAAATTACCAATCAACATCATAGCTCTGTAAAATTCATATTTTTCATAAGCGCACACAACATTTAAAACAAGTTGCTGAAGATTATTTAAAGCATATTTATCTATTTCACTCATATCTTTAAAAGATAGTGCCTTTTCTATATTAAAATCATTAATATTTCCTAATAAAAATCTTATTGTATTCCTAATTTTTCTATAGGTATCACTTAATCCCTTTATAATTTCTTCGGATATTCTTATATCCTCTTTGTAATCACTTGAAGCT
Organism: Candidatus Endomicrobiellum basalitermitum; assembly: GCA_031282525.1. Lineage (GTDB taxonomy): Bacteria > Elusimicrobiota > Endomicrobiia > Endomicrobiales > Endomicrobiaceae > Endomicrobiellum > Endomicrobiellum basalitermitum. Next base: position 63,503 of record JAITDN010000003.1, read on the forward strand.
ATCCATAGACGAACAATATCAGCCCCATATTTGTCTACGAGTTGCTTACTCGATATAACATTGCCAAGCGACTTCGACATTTTTTTGCCTTTTCCATCAACAACAAAACCATGTGTTAAAACACTTTTATACGGCACCTCACCTTTTATTGCAACAGATAGTATCATAGAGCTTTGAAACCATCCACGATGTTGATCACTCCCTTCAAGATACAAATCTGCAGGATAATCTAAATCTTTATAGTTCTTGCTAGACAAAACAGCTTCGTAGGAAACTCCAGAATCAAACCACACGTCTAATATATCCTCTTCTTTTTTAAAATTTATAGAATTGCATATAGAACACTTGGCATCAGTTTCTTTTAGAAAATCTCTTTCGTTCATATCAAACCATGAATCAGACCCTTTTTCCGCAAATAAAAGCAAAATTTTATCTATAATTTTAGAGTCAAATAATGGCTCTCCACATTCTCTACAATAAAACACTGGTATTGGAACTCCCCATAAACGCTGGCGACTTAAACACCAATCCGGACGATTTTGAAGCATTGTTGTTATTCTGTTTTCACCGCATTTAGGAATCCAATTTACATTTTTCGATAATTCCAACATTTTTTTTCTCAAATCATTATGTTCTATCGACAAAAACCATTGAGGTGTAGCTCTAAAAATTATTGGTCTCTTGCATCTCCAACAATGTGGATAGGGATGGCTTAATTTCAATTTTGCAAGAATTTGATTTTCCTTTTCAAGTTTATCTATTATCAAATAATTAGCTTTAAAAATATGAGTATTATAAAACTCTGGAACTTCTTCTGTATAAAACCCCTTATCGTCAACAGGAGACAAAATCTCAAGATTATACTCTAAACTTGCCTGATAATCTTCTGGTCCATGGCCTGGAGCTATATGCACTATACCAGTTCCATCCTTCATGCTAACAAAGTCGGCAATAATACCTTGAGATTGTTTGTTTACAAGCAATGGATTTTGACATTTTATTCCAAGAAAATCGGCACCCTTAATCTCTAAAATTACCTCAAAATCTATAGCTTTTATCTTATCTTTAATATCTTCAAGCAAAGCCTCAGCAACTATAAGTTTCTCTTCATTTTTATCATCAAATTTGTAAACAACAGCGATATATCTAGATTTTTCATTGAAAGCAAGTGCAACATTAGCAGGGAGAGTCCATGGAGTTGTTGTCCATATTAACACAGAAAAATTTTTCAAAATAAATTTTTTTGCTTTAAGCCTCTCAGGTAAAAATATTATCTTAAATTTCACAAAAATAGAATCTGAAATAGAATCCTCATATTCAACCTCAGCTTCAGCCATAGCTGTTTCACAAGTTGGACACCAATAAACAGGCTTTTTTTTTCTATATATATACCCATCTTTTAACAAATCGTTAAAAACCTTTATTATCGATGCTTCATATTTAGGATCTAAAGTCAAATAAGGATGATCCCAATCTGCTATAACACCCAGTCTTTTAAATTCAAACTTTTGTATTTCGATAAATTTTTTTGCAAAATCAGCAGCCAGTTTTCTAAAAATAAGTTTATCCACTTTATTTTTATCCATTTTAATTTCCTTCAAAACAAGCTGTTCAATAGGAAGTCCATGACAGTCCCAACCAGGGGTAAAAGGTACATAATCGCCTGACATAGAACGGTATTTTACAATAAAATCTTTTAATACTTTATTAAGCGCAGTTCCTATATGTATATGCGCATTTGCATAAGGAGGACCATCGTGAAAAATAAATCTTCTTCTATGCTTATTTTTTTCGCATATTTTGGAATAAAGATTTTCTTTATCCCATTCTTCAATAAAAATAGATTCTCTAATGGATAAATTGGCCTTCATTTGAAAATTAGTACTAGGGAGATTTACTGTTTTAGAGTAATCTTTTTCTTCATTCATTCTTTAGTATATCCTCAATAATTTATTTGCTTTATAACTTTTATAATTTATAACTATATTATGGAATTGTATCTAAAATTTCATTGAATTTCTGCTCAGAATGACCTGTTATTTCAATAGTTTTTTCTCTACCTCTTTTACCTTTTCTTAAAAAAATCATTGACCTTTTTACATCAAAAAAATCTGATAAAAAATCGCATAGTTCTTCATTTGCTTCACCTTCAACTGCAGGAGCTACAACTTTTACTCTTAAAATAGAACCTACTCTACTAACAACCTCATTTTTTTTTGAGTTAGGTATTACTCTAACTTTAATAATCATTAATATTCTCCATTATATGATAAAGGTAGGGATAAATTTACTTACTTAACTCTCTAGATTTTCCCACAGTTTGTTTCATAGCTCCATATAAGATATCCGAAAAAATTTTTAGAGAAAATATTTTAGTGCTAATTCAATTGTACTATTCAGAGATTTAACTATTTCTTTTAATGTTTAAAGTTAAATCATATTTTGTGGTTTAACAGAAATGGCGAGTACACCCGCATAAATATCCTTATCTTCAATCACAGATACACTAAACTTCCGCTGAAGATTCGATATAACTTCTACCTAACAAATATCATTACAAATTAACTTACATATTCTCTTTCTCCAAATATTGCTGACCCGACTCTTATCATATTTGAACCTTCTTCAATGGCGACTTTGTAATCATTAGACATACCCATAGATAAAATATCAAAATTAGAATTGTTAAAAGATTTTTTAATATTTCCAAATAATCTATATACTTGCCTAAAATAATATCTTGAATCTTCAGAACTCTCACTATAAGGAGTTATAACCATCAATCCCCTTATAATAATATTGGGAACAAGTAAACATTTCTTATAAAAATCTTCCACCTCATCTGGAGCAACACCTATTTTAGAGATTTCATGTGAAACTTTTACCTCAATAAGACAATTCTGTAACTTATTTAAACTTTTTGCATGACGACTTATATTATATGCAAGACTCATCGCATCCAAAGAGTGTATCAAATCAAAGTTTTCTACGACTCTTCTTACTTTATTTGATTGCAAACATCCTATAAAATGTTTTGTAATTCCTCTAAGAGAAAAACCAAGTTGCTCAAATTTAGGCAATGCCTCTTGTATTTTATTTTCTCCTACATGTTTTATTCCACATTTCAAGGCTTCTAAAACACTTTGGTACGGGAAAGTTTTTGTCACAGCTACAAGTTCAACAGAAGTACCAGAACTTTTAGTTAAATTTATAATATTTTCAATAAATTCTACACTTTTTCTAATATTTCTCATTTTTTTTAATTTATTTCTCTAAAAATCAAAATAATTATAACATATTTTTGATGTTTTGAAATTTTTACTGTAATTCTAAATATATGAATAAAAGACTTGTTATTTATATATACTCAAATTTCTCTTTATATTTTTTAGCTTGAAACTGTTGTTCTCTCTTTATTTGTACCTTTAAATGATCCCAAAAGTTTAATCAAGAATTTATCTATATATTTCCTTTGCTTTATTATAATACTCTAAAATTTTTAAAAACTATTCTTGCTTACAATTTATTTTAATCCCTACATTTTCTTCTTTACAAATTACTTCACCTTCTTGAATTATACTTTTCAACTTCAATGCTAAACACTTTTCTCTACATAATCACTAAGTCCTGTTTCTATTTTCTTAACTTCCCCACTACTCCTAATTCTCATACTTACTTTTTTTAAGAAGTAGAATATTTTTAAAAAAATCATTTTTTTGCTTTATCTAACTTATCAACTATGCCAAAAAAAATAAAATCAATTTAACTCTATTAACACCCAAAACTTTAACAAATTTACATTTTATAGAAAAAAAAGATTACCAAATACTTTTTAATAACCAAAGTCTATTTCTCAACTTTATATTCTAAATCTAACCATATAGTGTTAATTCTACTTTTAAATAATATTTTGCATCATACAAAATTTTATCCTTAAAAATTATGAAAATATAAACAATGTATGTCATATCTGTTTTATTTCTTAAACTCTTGTTTCAACTCATCAATTTTATTAACTTTTTCCCAAGTGAAATCCTCTTCATTTCTACCAAAATGTCCATAAACGGCAGTCTTAGAAAATATCGGGTTACGAAGCTGCAAGTAATCCGTAATACCTTTGGGAGTAAGTGGAAATATTTTTCTTACAACAGGTTCTAACGCTAACCCTGAGATTTTACCAGAATGATGTGTATCAATCATTATAGAAACAGGATCAGCTACACCAATCGCATAAGCAAGTTGTACCGTACATTTATCAGCTAGACCTGATGCGACTATATTTTTTGCAATATGCCTCGCCATATAACAAGCACTTCTATCAACCTTAGTAGAGTCTTTTCCAGAAAACGCTCCTCCACCATGTGCAGCCATCCCACCGTAAGTGTCAACTATTATCTTCCTTCCAGTAAGACCAGTATCTACCGCAGGTCCACCAAATAAAAATTTACCTGTAGGATTAATATATATTTTTGTATTTTTATCAATTAGATGTCCAACTGTAGGTTTAATAACATTATTAAAAATCTCTTTTTTAGATTCATTCGTTATATGATCTCCTACCTCATCTAAAATTTCTCCAGTGTGTTGTGTTGACAAAATAACAGCATCTATTCTTTTAGGTTCCCAATCTATGTACTCAACAGTTACCTGAGTTTTTCCATCTGGCCCTAAATAAGGCAGAATACCTCTCTTCCTTACCTCAGAAAGTTTCATCGCAAGTTTATGAGCTAAAATTATAGGTAAAGGCATAAACTCAGGCGTCTCCTTGCATGCAAAACCTATCATCAATCCCTGATCACCAGCTCCACCAATGTCAACACCTATAGCAATATCTGGGGATTGTGTGTTTATAGTGTCAATTATTGCACATGTGTTATAGTCAAACCCTAAAGATAAATTATCGTAACCTATTCTTTTTATAGCTTCTCTTACAATATCCCTTATATTAATTCTTGCAGTTGTAGTAATCTCTCCGCCTATAATAAGCAATCCTTTGGAAATAAAAATTTCACAAGCAACTCTTGCATTTATATCTTGCTTTAATATTTCATCCAAAATAGTGTCAGAAACTATATCACATACTTTGTCAGGATGACCTTCCGTAACAGATTCAGATGTAAAAAAATAACCACGTTTATGTGACATAAAAAACCCCTAACCTCCACTTCTTTACTATCCAATATACTAAAAATCTTCATCATATTTAAAAACATTATACACATAATTCTTATTTATTTTTTTGTATTCTTATATAATTTTTTTTCCTTTACAATTTTGTCTTCCATCTCTTCCTCTTTTTTATCAATTACTCCCAAAGTTTTCTCCCTTACTCTCATTTCTATATCTTCAGCGATTATAGGGTTTTCAGATAAATATGTTTTTACATTATCTCTACCTTGTCCAAGTTTTTCATTTTTATAACTAAAAAATGCTCCTGTTCTCTCAATTATTCCACAATCTATACCCATATCTATCAAGTACCCGAGTTTATCAATACCTTGTCCGAATATTATTTCAAACTCAGCTTGTTTAAACGGCGCTGCAACTTTATTTTTTACAACTTTGACTCTTACTCTATTACCTAAAATCTCATCACCTTTTTTAACAGATTCAATCCTTCTTATATCTAATCTCACTGAAGAATAAAATTTGAGTGCGAGCCCACCTGGAGTTATTTCAGGATTTCCCCACATTACGCCTATTTTTTGTCTTAACTGATTTATAAATATTATTGAAGTTCTAGATTTAGAAATATTTGATGTAAGTTTTCTGAGAGCTTGACTCATAAGTCTTGCCTGAAGACCTAAAAAAGAATCTCCTATCTCTCCTTCAATTTCAGCTTTAGGAACAAGAGCCGCTACAGAATCAACAATTATAATATCAACTGCCCCTGAACGTACAAGCTTATCAGCAATTTCTAGGCCTTGTTCACCTGAATCTGGTTGCGATATTAAAAGATTGTCTATGCGTACACCAAGCTTTTGAGCATATTCAGGATCCATTGCATGTTCAGCATCAATATACGCTGCAATACCACCTACTTTTTGTGCTTCAGCAACCATACACAAAGCTAAAGTCGTCTTACCTGATGCTTCAGGACCATAAATCTCAACTATTCTACCACGTGGAATCCCACCTATACCTATAGCTACATCAAGAGGCAAAGCACCGGTTGATATTGAATCAACTTTTTCCTTCAAACGCTCATCACCAAGTCTCATAATCGCCTCTTTCCCAAAATCTTTCTCAATTTGTGAAAGAGCTAAATCTAATGCTCTAAGCTTCTCATCTTTTACCATACCCCCCCCCCATCACTTACCTCATTTAATAACAACTTTCTCTTTGCATAAATTCCTATAAAATACTTCTACTTTAATCAACACCAAACATATTATCCTCAAAACTATTGAACTCTAATCTAAAATCACCTGCTCACAACGTTAATAAGAAATTGATGTATATGAACCATTGCTAAAGTATCCATAGCGCAATACTTTAGTAAATTATATTTTGTTTGTTCTATTTTTTTATTATTATATACTCCGATTGTCATAAAGGCAAAAGCAGCAACAGCATCTCGACCATTCCTTATTTTTAAGTGAGAATAGTTCAGTTCCGGAACCAATACTGGAAGAACTTTTTTTATAGATGAACAGCCATGAAAATTTATGTTGTAATAATTTTCTCTGATAATCAGTTCTATATCTACTATCCTTTTAACTATTTTATAAAGTTTTTCAGATAAATCAGGGAAAATATCTATGAGTTTTAAAATAACGTTACGTTCAAAATTGGCATAGGTTATTATACTACCTTCTAAATCTAGATATTCAATAAATTTTTCCGTAATCTCACGTCTACAGTCTTTTTTGGGATCAACAATATACTCTCATAATGATCTAAAATATTTCCTGCTATGTCAGTTTTATCTATTGAGAACTGAGTTAAGAACTGTGTATGAGGACCAATATATTCACATAAGGGTATTGCCGCCATACTCACTGATTCAAAATCGAGATAATAAAAAGGCTGTTTTATACTGTGAATATGCGTTTCTAAATTTTCTGAAATGTAATTTATACCCGTCAAAACACAATTTTTAACTATTTTTTGAACTTTAGTAAGTTCAAAATCAGATGGGATTTTGCAAATCGTATCAACTCCCAAAGTTATTAATTTTTCAATTGAAGTAGTTGAAAGACGTGGTAGATCAAATATATGATTTTTCACACTTTTACCTATACAAGTGTTAAATACAAGACAATTTTTGCAATTTTTCTTTAGATAAGGTTCCGGCATGTTTTTTGATTTAATAACTTCAAAAATTTCATCTGAAAGATTTAAAAACTCATTGGTTTTTAATTCAACTTTCTCAGTACAATCTAATACTTTAAAAAATTTTGATACGTCCATACCAAAACGATAATCATTAGACAAGTAAAGGAGGAGATATTTTTGTACGTTCACACTAGCTTTAGCCAAAACCATTGCATCAAAAGATATATCATTAATATATTTAAATTTATACTTAGTAGCAGATTTAACTTCAAACAAAGATAGTAAATTATTATCACACTTTTTGAGTACGTCAACTTTTGCTAAATAAGCATCCGCAACAAAAGAAGCTTCACAAATAGTTTTAACATTTGGATTAAGTATCAATTCTTTAGTATATAACGCCCCAATATCAGTTTTTGATCCCCACGCACTTATAGCATTTGAAAAAAAATGCTGAGACATTTTCTTAATAATTTTTCTTTCAAATTTTAAAAACCTATTATTAACTCTCCTGGATTTTAGAATCATATTTCTTTTTGTCATCCAACCTAGAGTAGGACAACGCAAATAATTAATAAAAATCGTTTTATTTATATATTTCATAGGTAATTTAAAAAAAAGTAAATGATTAAAGAAATTATTTTTTACAATAAATATATGTCAGACATAATCAAGAGTATTTAGAAAAAAAGGATTATAAGTCCGAATATTATAGAATTACTTTGTTATATCATTCTGTCGCAAAGTTTTTATTTTAAACTAAGTTTCACATAATAAAAATAATTAACTTGACACTGGTATTATATCAAAATCAAAATAATTATTTTAAGTAATTACACTTAAGTTGAAGTTTTTTTATAAAAATTAAATTTAAAACAAAATTTACAATTACAAGATCATAATCAAGTGCGGAATCTTTCTACATTTTAGATTTTATTGTATAATTCTGTTCATTAAGCTTTTATAATCTAAAAGTATTATTAAACATAGAGTAAAAAAGGTGTGAAGTTATGTTATCAAAATTCACTGATTGGGTAAAACCTCTTCAAGACGTAGAAGTTCAAATAAAAAGCTAAAAATAAATTGCAAAAGCTATATAAAAATGTTTTCCGGTAAGTAGCAAAAGCACTTTTATATTAATTTTGACTAGTGAAGAAGCAATTAAATAGTAGATATCATTAACTTTTCTCAAAAAATGTATTATGATGTTCATAATAAAAAGGGGAGAGTTTTTCATAAGAAGATTTTCACAAATTCTATTCTAGCAAACAAAAAAATTTATGGATTAGGATTAAATTTAACGTTTCATATTTCAGCCGTATATTTTGTACAATAGTGGAGGTATATTTTTTTAGATTATGGTGACGATATGTCACAAAGAGAGGAATGATGAAAAAAAGTACAATGATTTTATTATGGTTGGTAGTAGTGGTATTAACAACTACTATTAGTATGAGTAAAACTGTATTCGCATCAGATAATCTTACAGAAGAATTACAAACCAATATTTCTGCAAAGGGAACATTTATTTTGCAAGCGATGACTACTGAAAAATCCAACAACAGTTATAGCGGACTTTACAACACGTACACAACAAACTTAGAGATTTCAAAAGAACTTAAAGACAATGCTAAAATCACAGTAAATCTTAAAGGTGGCATGAGTAATTATACAATTGATAGGAACGATTTGGCATATACAGCTATAAACAAAAATGCTAATTCAAAAGATTTGTACATTGAAGTTATATACCATCATGAATCATTTTTTTGCAATAGACTTAATATAGATCTTGGTAAATTTGGTATTAGTAAACATTTTGACAAAAATAGTTATGCAGATGATACATCTACTCAATTTTTAACAGGATCCTTTGTCTCCAATGGAACAATTGAAAGTCTTGGTGACAGGTTAGGTTTAAGAGCAAATTACGCACTTGATAGATTTGACATTGATTATGGTTATTTTAGTTCGATAAATAACACATTTGATAATAATGGATTTAATATTTTACAAATAAATTATAAACCTTCTAAAAAAGAAAATTATAGAATTTATGGATGGATGGATAATAGAAAAAAAGATTTTATTTTAAAAGAAAACAAGCCTAAACAAAAATCAAAAACTTTTGGGATGGGCGTAAGTTTAGATCGTGAAATAAATAAACAAATTGCTATATTTGCTAGATTTGGATATAAAAATCCTTACATTCAAACAAAATCACCATCGTTACTTTGGAGTGGTGGGACACAGATCAAGGGTTCACTATTGTCAAGAACAAACGATACAATAGGATTAGCAATAGGCCAAATATATGCATCCAATTTTACTAAAAAATATAGTAACAAACACCCAGAGACACAAATAGAATTGTATTACAAACTTGTAATAAGTGATAATCTTGCCATTTCTCCAGTATTACAATGTGCTGTACATCCTAAAGGTAAAACTAGAGAAAATCTATTTATTTACGGTATAAGAACTCATTTTAAATTTTAATTAATCAATTTATCTGTTTAATTACGCCTCTTCAAAAAAAGGAGAGGTGTAATTATTTATAAATCTTCTTTTAAAGCAGCTCTAATAAAACCTTTGAAAAGGGGATGGGCTTTCATGGGCCTGGAAGCAAACTCAGGATGAAATTGTACACCTATAAAAAACGGATGATTCTTAATTTCAATAATTTCAGGAAGTACTCCTTTATGGTATGCACTGACTAACAGTCCGACTCTTTCTAATACGTCTACAAACTCAGGATTCATTTCATATCTATGCCTATGTCTTTCTTCAATCTCTACATTTTTATATAAATTATATGCTACAGTATTCTTTTTTATTTTAGATTTATAGTTTCCAAGTCTCATTGTTCCACCTCTATACTTGATTTTTTTTTGCTCATCAAGAATTCTTATAACAGGATATTTTGTATCTTTATCAAATTCAGTAGAATTTGCATCTTCGAGTTTCGCTAAATTTCTTGAAACTTCTATGACACCACACTGCATTCCTAAACATATACCGAGAAAAGGAATTTTATTTTCTCTAGCATAAGTTATTGAGTTTATTTTGCCTTCTATACCTCTGTTACCAAATCCACCTGGAACTAAAATAGCATTACAATTTTTTAGTTTTTCAATTAAATTATTATCTTCAGAATCAAGATAATGTATATCAGCTTTTGCATTTAGCTCCGCTGCAGCGATATTCAAAGATTCGTCAATAGATTTATAAGCATCTTTTAAGGTCACATATTTCCCTACAACAGCAATATTAACTTTCTTAGTAAATTCACTTAATAACCTTACCCTAATAAACCATTTTTTATCAAATCTTTTAATAGATTTCATATTAAGTTTATCCATTATTAGTGAATCAACATTCTGTTTATGTAAAGCTTCAGGAATAAAATAAATGTACGGGCTATCCAAAGCCTCAATCACACAATTTTCATCAACATTACAAAAGAGCGATATTTTTTTCTTCAACGAACCATTAAGTTTATGATCAGTTCTACATATTATCATGTTTGGGGAAATGCCTGTTTCTCTCAATTTATTGACTGAATGTTGTGTAGGTTTGGTTTTCAATTCATTAGCTCCAGTAATGTATGGAACAAGAGTAACATGTATGCTGAAAATATCTTCTTTTCTATTTTCAAGCTGAAATTGTCTTGCAGCTTCTATAAAAGGAAGACCTTCAATATCTCCAATCGTTCCCCCAATTTCAATTATAGAAATATCGAAATCATTCTTTAAAGCTCTAAAACGCTTTTTTATTTCATCTGTAATGTGAGGTATTACCTGAACAGTATCGCCAGTATAGTCACCTCTCCTTTCTTTATTAATTACAGTTTGATATATATCACCTGCGGTATTTGTATTTGCTTTACTTGTATATATATCTAAAAATCTTTCGTAAGTTCCTAAATCTAAATCTGACTCTGTTCCATCTACAGTTACGAACACCTCACCATGCTGATAAGGATTCATAGTCCCTGGATCCACGTTTATATAAGGATCAAATTTTATCATAGTGACTTTAAAACCGTGAAGTTGTAAGAGTTTGCCAACACTAGCACCAGAAATACCTTTACCTAGCGAACTAACAACTCCTCCAGTAATAAAAATATATTTTCCCATCAACTTTTCTTAGGTATATAATTTGAAATGTTCGTGAGATATTTTCCAGTAAAGCATGCCGTACAAAAATTATTGTCTTTTTCAGTATTTCTTTTATCATCGAAAGAGCAGGCTTTAATGAGATTTTCTAGAGTTAAGAAAGTTAAACTATCGATATCCAAATATTTTCTTATTTCTTCTATCGAATTGTTTGCAGCTATCAAATTTTCCTTGCTTGGAGTGTCAATGCCGTAATAGCACGAATTAATTATAGGAGGACAAGATAGGGCAAAATGTATTTTTCTTGCACCTGCTTCCCTTAAAATATTTGCTAATCTTTTTGAAGTGGTCCCTCTTACTATTGAATCATCAATAAGTATTATCTCTTTCCCATTTATAACTTCTTTTATAGGACGAAGCTTAAATCTTGCGATTAAATCTCTTAAATTCTGCATTGGCTTTATAAATGATCTACCTACATAATAATTTCTTACAAGAGCGTTTTCAAAAGGTATATTTGAAATTCTTGAAAACCCAATTGCAGCACAATAACCTGTATCTGGGACAGGCATTACAATGTCAGCTTTTATGTTTTTCATTTGTAATGCAAGATATTCCCCCATCTTTATTCTAGCTTCTTTTACGGTATGCCCAAACATTACACTATCAGGTCGCGCGAAATAAACTTGCTCAAAAATACAAGTATTTTGTTTTTTAGGACTCTCATATATAAAAGACTTTTTTATTTCTCCATTTTCTATTACTATAATCTCACCAGGCTCTATATCTCTCACATATTTACCACCTATAACTTCAATCGCAGGCGTCTCCGAAGATAGTATGTATGAGTTATCTATTTTCCCTAAAACTAAAGGCCTAAAACCATTTTTATCTCTTGCGCCTATAAGAGTTTTATCCCTAAGTATTACAAGTGAAAAAGCTCCATCGAGTTTACGCATTGAATTCGCAACTATATCTGCAAGTTCACCTTTAGACATTGCCATAAGATGCAATAATATTTCTGTATCTGATGTGTGATTAAAAATTGCTCCTTTTTTTAAAAGTATTTCTTTAATTTCATGAAAATTCGTAATATTGCCATTATGTGCTAGAGAAATATTCCCATGAATACAACTCATTTGAAAGGGTTGAGCATTTATCAAAGAACTTTTTGAAGAAGTTGTATAACGAACATGCCCTATGGCAGCAGTTGCTGGGAGTTTTTTCAATAAAATTTCATCATTAAAAATTTTAGAGACAAGACCCATATATCTGAAAGTCTCCATCTTTTCCTTTCCGCTTAATGTAATACCAACAGATTCTTCTCCTCTATGTTGCAAAGTAAGAAGTCCAGCAGCAGTTAAAACTACAGCATCTTCATTGTTCTCAATACCAATTATTCCACACATAATTTATTGCCCTCTTTTATAAATAATTAATCATAAAACAATAAAAAGTTTCTTATAATCACAACTTTCATCATTATCATTTAATTCTTAAATCAATTTTCAATTGACAGCAAGATGTAGTGTAGTATTGAATAGATCATTAAAATTTTAAGAAATGTTTTTTTTAAATATTCTATAGCTTTTCATATCCTCTATTAATTATAAAAAATAAAGTTTATTTTTTAGAGAATCTTACAGGCTAATACAATTTTCAATATTTTGCAATTCCTCATATGAATCACAGGCTTTTAAATAAGCAATAACTTTTTCAAGGTTTGTTAAAATAGAACACCCACACTTAACAGCTATTTTTCTTATTTCAGAATTGTTATGAAGTTCATCGACGCTTAAGTTTTTATTTATATTTATTACAAAATCAACTTTCCTTTCAATTATAATATCAATCGCACGAGGACCTCTATTCCAATGTACAATATTAGCCTCATAACCCTTACTTCTCAGATATTTAGCAGATCCTTTAGTTGCATAAACTGGGACAGCAAGCTTATAAAGATTATCTACCACTTCCATAAATTTAACTTTATCTTTTTCTCTGCCTGCACTCAATAAAATTCCTTTTTTAGGTCTTTTTATTTGAGTTGATTCCATTGAAAGAAGGAAAGCGTGATTAAATTTTCCACCTAAGCACCCCACTTCACCAGTAGATGCCATTTCTACACCAACAACTGGATCTGCTCCATCTAGTCTTTGAAAACTAAACATTGAAGCTTTAACACCAATGTGAGGTATCTCACTTTCATCAACTAAAATCTTCTTTACCTTTTCATTATTCATAACCTTACATGCAAGTTCAGCAAGATTTATACCAGAAACTTTAGAGATAAACGGAAATGATCTAGAAGCTCTTGCATTACATTCAATAACCTTAACATCATTATTCTTAGCTATAAATTGAATATTAAAAGGACCATTCAAACTAAGACTTTTGATTATTTTCCTCACTATATCTCTTATGATATTTACAGTGTGTACATATATTTTTTGAGCTGGAAATACCATTGTGGCATCTCCACTATGCACACCAGCATTTTCAATATGCTCACTTATTAGAGAAATAATGACCTCACCATCTTTAGCGATTCCATCACATTCTATTTCTTTTGCATCAAGAATAAATTTTGAAATAACAACCGGAAAATCAGTTGAAATATCTTTTGTAAGAGATAAATAGTAATCCAAACTCTCCTGATCATTTGCAACATTCATAAGAGTTCCAGAAAGAACAAAACTAGGACGAATTAAAACAGGAAATCCAACTTTTTTTATAAACTTTTCTATATCTGCAAGGGAAATAGCAGAAATCCACTCTGGTTGATCTATGCTAAGTTCATCAAGCATAGCAGAAAATTTCTCCCTATCCTCAGCTTTATCAACACTTTTTTGACTATGTCCTAATATGTTTACTTTAGCCTCACTCAATGGTTGAATTAAATTATTAGGATTTTGTCCACCCATACAAGCAATTACGCCTTTAGGGCCTTCAATATCCACGATATCCAAAACTCTCTCAAACGACAACTCCTCAAAATAAAGTCTGTCTGAAGCACTGTAATCCGTTGATACCGTTTCAGGATTGCAGTTAATTATAACACTATCGTTTTTTTTGTTTTTAAAATAACTACTAGTCATAACAGAACACCAGTCAAATTCTAAGCTACTACCTATACGATAGCTACCACTTCCCAAGGTTATAATACTCTTTTCATTTTTTTTTGTAGACACATCGCTATGCATACCATCATACGTAAGGTATAAATAATTAGACTTTGTAGGATATTCTGATGAAGTTGTATCTATTTGTTTCACAACAGGCAAAATTCCTAATTTTTTTCTCAATTCCCTTATACCAAAAGACAGATTCCTTATTTCTTTTATTGTTAATTTTATTTTACTATTCAAGCATGCAGAAAGATATATTTTCGTAAGTTGAAAATCTGAAAACCCCCTTGATTTTAAGCGCTGCAATTTATCTTTTGTAATCAATTTATAAGAATCATATACCTCCTGAACCGTAATATTATCTTTTTTAATTTTGGGCTTAAAAAAATCTAATAATTCTATTTCAACATTAGCAAGATATAAAATATGCGATAAAAACCAATAGTCTATTTTTGTTTTTTCATATACATACTCTAAAGTTTTCCCTTTCTTAAATATCTCATAAATTGCAAAAATCCTCAAATTTGTAGGTGATAAAAGTTCTTTCTCAAGAATTTCATCGGAGGCTTTTTTAAAAACATTTACGGTTATACCATCTTCGTTTTCATTAACCATTCTTAAGGCTTTTTGTAAAACTTCACAAAAATTTCTTCCTATAGCCATGACTTCACCTACAGATTTCATTTGTGTCCCAAGATTTTTCGATACTTTAGTAAATTTATTCAAATCCCAACGAGGAACTTTTAAAGTAACATAATCAAGCGATGGTTCGTAAAATGCCGAAGTAGTTCCCGTGACAGGATTCTTAAGTTCTAGCAAATCAAATCCTATAACTATCTTCGCAGCTATATATGCAATTGGATATCCAGTAGCTTTGCTCGCCAAAGCACTTGAGCGTGACAGTCTAGCATTAATTTCAATAACATAAAAACTATAGTCTTTTGGATTTAAAGCATATTGTACATTACATTCACCAACAATACACAAACTTTGCACAATTTTAATAGCTGTATCTCTTAACATATTATTTTCAATGTTGTTTATTGTTTGACAAGGAGCTATAACTATAGAATCACCTGTATGTATTCCCATAGGGTCAAAATTTTCCATATTACATATTGTTATAGCATTACCTGTCTTATCACGCATAACCTCATACTCTATTTCCTTCCAACCATGTAAAGATTTTTCAATTAAAACTTGAGGAGAACTCATAAGTGCAGCCTGTGTGAGTTTCTTTAATTCAGTAGCAGTTTTAGCGAGTCCACTGCCAAGTCCTCCAAGAGCAAACGCAGATCTTGTTACAACAGGATAACCAATTTCTTCTGCAGTTTTCAAAGCTTCATCTACAGTTGAAACAGCACGACTTTCCGCTATAGAAGCATTTATTGATTTCATCTTTTCTGCAAAAAGTTCTCTATCTTCAGATATCTCAAGAGCATCGACTTGAGTCCCTAAAACTTTTACATTATATTTATCTAAAATTCCTTTTCTCGCCAGTTCTATAACACAATTCAAAGATGTTTGGCCACCGAAACTTGAAATAATTGCAACAGGTCTTTCAATTTTAATAATTTTTTCCACCCAAAAAGGAGTAATGGGATACAAATAAACTTTTTTATTTAACCCTTTATTTGTTTGAACAGAAGCAATATTAGGATTTATAATAATAACATCTAGCCCCTCTTCTTCCAAAGCTTTTACTGCTTGAGAACCTGAATAATCAAATTCCCCAGCCTGGCCTATAGATAAAGCCCCTGAACCCAAAAGAACTACTTTTTGTTTTCTTGCATCTTTTGGTAGCAAAAAATCTAAAATTGGCATATTTTTTCTCTTTAATACTTATTTAACTTAACTTTTTAATCATAAATAATTTACTCATACGTTTAACATTAATTATTTAGGCTTTTCCTCTTTAATAAAAAATTTATAAATACAATAAAGTAAAATTAACCAAATAGGTCCTACTATAAAAGTTGTACGTGTTTCACTTTTAACAGCAAGCATACACGCTATAAGCACTAAAACGGCAAGAAGTATATAATTTGAGTAGGGATAAAACAGCATTGGATACTTTAATTTTGAGATATCATCTGCACTTTTATTACGCCTTGAATATATTTGTATTACCATTATAGCACCCCATATAAAAAGCCCAAGAAAACTTGAGATGCTAACTAACATCATAAATACACCTGCTGGGACAACAACATTTAATATCACTCCTATTAAACAAAAAATAAATGAAACAATAACAGCATTTGATGGTATTTTATTTGAGTTAATCTTAGACAAAAATTGTGGTGCTTGTTTTTGCAAAGATAAATTATAAAGCACTCTACCATTACTAAACATTCCACTATTAGCTGTTGAAAGTGAAGCTGTAATTATTACAAAATTTATTATTGTCGCAGCCTGTTTTATGCCTAATCCAGAAAATGTTAAGACAAACGGACTTCTTCCAACTCCCCCCCCCTGCGCAATCTCGGGCCATGGATATACACACATAATCACAAAAAGTGTACCAATATAGAGAGATAATATTATTAACAAAACTCTATTAATTACAGAAGGAATAGTTTTTTCAGGATTCTTTGTTTCTCCAGCAGTTATACCTATAAATTCAACACCTATAAAAGCAAATGTTACCATAGTCAAAGCGAAAAAGACTCCTTTAAATCCATTGGCAAAAAAACCATACTTGAACAAATTACATATTCCTGGCGTATGATCACCACTTTTTAAACCTAAAAATAAAATTATTGTACCCAGCAATATTACAAGTACAATTGTTATAACTTTGATAATTGACGACCAAAACGCAATTTCACCAAAATTCTTTACATTTAAAAGATTAGATACGCTTATACAGACTAGCGCAACAAGAGCAGGTATCCATCTAGGAAGTTCAGGCCACCAGAAATTACAATATATTCCAATTGCTGTAACCTGCACCATACAACTTACAGTCCATAAAAGCCAGAATGTCCAACCTACAATAAATCCTGCACATGGGCTTATAAATTTATGAGCATAAGCACTAAAAGAACCCGATATAGGATACTCAACCGCAATTTCCCCTAAAGCACGCATAACGAAATAAGTAAAAAGACCACCTAAAAGATACGATAATAATAGTGACGGTCCTGCAGTAGCAATGGCATCTCCTGAAGCAAGAAACAAGCCAACACCAATAGCTCCACCTATTGCTATAAGTTGAACATGTCTCTTATTCAAACTTCTTTGTAAACTTTTTTCATTAGATTGCGTCATCTTATTCTCCTAAATTTTCAGATTTATAATTTACTGGGTAACACTTATTTATATCACTTCTTCAAATAACTAAAATCAAAAATAAAAAAATCTCAAATTCAAAGATAACTATAATAAATCAACAAATTTATCCATTATCCAAGATGTATCATTAGGACCACTTGAAGCTTCTGGATGAAATTGTACTGACATAAATGGTTTTGTTTTATGTCTTATTCCCTCTACAGAGTTATCATTTGCGTTTTCAAACCACAATTCCCAACCCGATTGTATAGAGTTTTTTTCAACTGCATATCTGTGATTTTGACTAGTCATATATGCATTTTTTTTAGGAATTGAAAAAACCGGTTGATTATGACTTCTATGTCCATGATTAAGTCTTTTAGTTCTCGCTCCGGACGCTAAGGATAACAACTGATGACCTAAACATATTCCTAAAATAGGTTTGTCTGAAACTAAAATATATCTTTTTATTCTATCAACTAAATCATCAGTATTTTTAGGATCTCCTGGACCATTACTTATGAGCCAACCATCACATTGTACATTAGAAAAATTACTATCCCAAGGTAGAACTTCAATTTCACAATTTCTTTCTACGAGCATTCTCATAATATTCCATTTTGCACCACAATCTATAACAGCGACTCTTTTTAACCCCTTACCTATAATCACTTTTTCCTTGGTTGATACAGAAGGCATCAAATTATATTTTGATGGATCAACATATTCGCTACTTTTAAAATTTTTTAAAAATTCAAATTTACTTTTATTTTGTGGCTTTGCATCTTCAGATACAATTTTCCCAAAAAGATTTCCAGCCTCTCTTATTATTTGTACTAAATATCTCGTATCAATACCTGCAATTCCTGGTACATCCTGATCTTTCATCCAATTTTCAAGAGAAATTCCCCCATCGTGATGATGACAACCATCATAGATATCAGAAACTATAATCCCTTGGGTTTTTATTGATGAACTTTCGTGTCCCTTAGACATAAAAAAATCTTTATTTTGAGCGGAAGGAATACCATAATTACCAATAAGACAGAAACTGAAAACAAGTATTTGACCCAAATATGAGGGATCTGTCATAGCTTCGCTATATCCTAACATCCCTGTATTAAAAACCATCTCACCACTTACGTTTACATTTGCTCCAATAGAGCTACCTTCAAACTTCATTCCATTTGAAAGTTCAAGATATGCTTTTTTATATTCTTTAGCTAAAATTCTCTTTTTTGTATCCATTTCACATTCCTTTCCCATCATTGTACCAATCTACAAAACCACAAATTATACATATAAATTTCAGCTATACATGTAAACATATATGTTTATTTAAAATCTTTACACCTTCACCTTTACTTGTAAATAACTTTAAAACAAAAAAACGCCCTAAATACTTAACAAATATTGTACAATTATTTAAATTTTTTACAAAAGAATTTTTGAAATATAAGCATATTGTTTTTTCACTTTATATTTTAATTGTCGCAATTGCCATATACATACACAACAAATCTAAAATTTACAATTAACAATCTATATATTATCTTTACTAAGTTGTTAAAAATTTAAAGCTAAAATAATTAGAATTTATTAAAAAATCTAGCAATTTTGTTCTCAATAAATACAATACATATTTGAATAAGGATTCTTATTAACTGCAACATACTTTGAAAATGATTCTATCTTTAAATTATTTAATTGCTTACTGAAAGTTTTCTTATAGAAATCAATATGTTTTCTCAAAAATAGGACATCCTCACTAGTAATATTGGTACTTTTTGCAACTTCTTTTCCAAACCTATATTTATCGGGAGTTCCATTTAAATAAATAACACCGCCATGCATACCTGTTCCACAAAATCTTCCAATCATATCCTCATCTTTTGTAAGATTTAAACCTAGTAAAATAATAGCACCACCTGCCATGTACTCACCAAAAAAATCTCCGGACTTTCCTCCTACAACAATAACAGGATTCATCTCTTCATACTCTTTCATATGGATACCAACTCTATAGCCAACATCTCCTTCAACATAAATTTCACCACCTCGCATAGCATATCCCAAAGTATCTCCACAATTACCATGAATTACTATTCTCCCATAGTTCATAGTATTTCCAATAGCATCTTGGGCATTCCCGAACACTTCAATTTCAGCACCATCCATATACGCTGCCATATCATTTCCTGGAGTACCATAAATCTTTAATTTAGCTTTTTTAGGCAAACCCCTACCTATATATCTTTGCCCAAAAATATTTTTTAAAGTAATATCACTATCTGTTTCAATTGAATTATCTATTAAACTGTTTAAATCACGATAATAAACATTTAAAGCATCTATAGTTTTCATAATTTTATAAACCTTATACACATCTCTTTTATTTGCACTTTTTAAAATTTTATAGAATTAAATCATTATTCAAAACCATTACACCAATACCTCATTTTATAATGCATAAACATGACAATACAAATGTGTCAGATCAATACCCCTCCCTATAATCTATTTTTTTGTTCTTTACTCTTTTTAAAAGCCCAAACACAATTTCCTATTGCATAAATGTCTTTGTGATGAATTCCAATAATTACTATTAAAATGTAAAAATACTTTTTTGTCTGTTAAGATATGAATTTTTAATTAGCAGTACAAACAAACTTTATCCATAACAATAAATATAACTAATCATAACTAATTCTTTTATTTAAATCTATAAAATTTTCACTTCTCACAATGATAACACTGCAATACAAATATGAATATAGTATTAGAACTTAAAATTTCTTCAAATAACTACCCCACTCTTTGTTAAAGCTAAATAATTTTTACTCTCCTGCATATTGTATACCTAATATTTCCAATTCTTTTTCATTTAAATCTACACCTCTAAGCATAAGTCTATTGCCTCTTAGACTTTCAATAGCATTAATTCCCATTCCACCAAGGAGTTCTTGAATCTCATAATTCCATGCAGAAATTAAATTTACAAGCCTTTTATACATAATATCAGGATTAAGTCTTTTTACAAGCTCAGGATATTGCGTAGCTATTCCCCAATTGCACTTACCAGTAGAACATGAATGACACATATGACAGCCTAAAGCTATAACAGCAGCTGAACCTATATAAACAGCATCCGCCCCTAAAGCAACAGCTTTTACTACATCAGAACTATTTCTTATACTTCCTGAAACAATAAGAGAACAATAATTTCTTATCCCTTCTTCCCGTAATCTTTGATCTATTACACCTAAAGCTAGCTCAACTGGAATTCCAACATTATTTCTTACTCTAGTAGGAGCTGCTCCAGTTCCACCACGAAAGCCATCAACTACAATAGCATCAGCTCCAGCTCTTACTACACCAGAAGCTATAGCGGCTGAATTATGGACCGCAGCAATCTTTACAAAAACAGGCTTTTTATAGCCTGTAACTTCTTTTAATGAAAATATAAGTTGCCTTAAGTCTTCTATAGAGTAAATATCATGATGTGGAGCAGGGGAAATAGCATCAGAACCTACAGGTATCATTCTTGTTGCAGAAACATCTTCCACTACTTTTTTACCAGGCAAATGTCCACCAATGCCAGGCTTTGCACCTTGACCTATTTTAATTTCAATAGCAGCTCCAGCATTTAAGTACTCTTTATGCACACCAAATCTTCCTGATGCCACTTGAACAATAGTATTTTTGCCATACTTATAAAAATCTCTATTCAAACCACCTTCACCAGTATTATAAAATATACCAAGTTCTTCTGCGGCCCTAGCAAGAGATTCGTGAGCATTCCTTGAAATCGAACCATAACTCATTGCAGAGAACATCACAGGAACTTTCAACTCAATATTCGGAGGCATTTTTGTCAAAAGTTTACCATTAGAGTCAAATTCCAGCTTTTCTGGCTTTCTGCCTACCATAACTTTTGTTTCCATAGGCTCACGCAATGGATCTATAGAAGGATTTGTAACCTGACTTGCATTTAACAACATCTTATCCCAATAAATAGTAAAGGGTTCAGGATTGCCCATACTTGAAAGCAAAACACCACCCGTTTGTGATTGTTTATAAATTTCCTTTATCGCTTTGCCAGACCAATTAGAATTTTCCCTAAATTCAAGAGGATATTTCCTTATAACTAAAGCTTTTGTAGGACAAAGAACAACGCATCTATGACAATTAACACATTTCGTGTCATCAGCACAAACCACATTTTCCTCTTCATCATAAAAATGTACTGTATTAGCACACTGACGCACACACACTTTACACTGAATACACCTATTTTCGTTTCTTATCACTTCAAAATCAGGAGTATTAAAGTTTAAATTCATTCTTGCTCTCCTTCAAGTAAAGCAATAACTGGCTCTCCACCCTTAGGTGCCCATACTTTCTCTGGATTATTGCATATTACTCTTATTGCACTTTCTTCACTTGCAACATAGGTTCTATTGTTTTTCTCAGCAGCTACTAGAGGACGAAGTTTAATTCTATCATTTAAAGCTATCATTCCTCTCTCACATCCTAAAATTATTGAAAATGGCCCATTGATTAAAGCATTTGCATAAACTGCTCTAATACTTCTTAACTCATTTTTAACTTCTTCGCTTTTTTCTCTCTCAATATCGTCCCAGAACGGTGCAGAAACTACTTTTATAGCCTTCTCAATAGGCAAGTTATGCTTTCTCACAAGCATATCAAATAAATATGTTATTACTTCTGTATCTGTCTTAAGTGTACATTTATATCCATACATTTCCACAAATCTTCTATTAGTATCATAAGAAGATATTTCGCCATTGTGCACAACCGACCAATTAAGTATTGTAAAAGGATGAGCTCCTCCCCACCAACCAGGTGTATTTGTAGGGAATCTTCCATGTGCAGTCCACATATGAGCTTCATAAGTATCAAGCATGAAAAACTTACCTATATCTTCAGGATATCCAACGCCTTTAAATGTCCCCATGTTTTTCCCACTAGAAAAAACGTACGCTCCTTTACAATTTGTATTTATTTTTATAATGCACCTTGACGTAAACTCAGCTTCATCTATAAAATTTTCTTTTGACACACAAGTTTGTGTCCGTGGACGAACAAAATAACGCCATATCAGCGGTATATTTACAATGTTAGGCACAGATCTAGTAGGGATATTTTCTACCTTTTCAATATCAAAATGCTTCTTAATAAAATCGTCTGTCTGAGTTTTAACACTCAAATTTTCGTAAAATATATGAAGTGCATAAAAATCTTTATAATTTGGATAAATGCCATAAGCAGCAAATCCTCCACCCAATCCATTTGAACGATCATGCATTAACGTGATTGACTTAATAATTTCTTCACCATTAAACTTCTTCCCTTTTTTGTCTATTATACCACTTATGGAACATCCGGATGGTATCCTCAACTCACCTTCTCTTAACATTTATTCCTCCATGCAAACAAAAACACATTCTTAAATAAATAACATTCGGCTGGTAAATTAAAAAGATTTTAATATTTTTTAAAATATTGAATTAACTCAAACTCATTCTTGCTTTTAGTCTAATTCAATGTATGTATAAATTCCTCAGTCCTAGTTTTTTTAAGCAAACATATCTAGTTGTTAATTATAAATAAAAATAGGCGGAGAGGGAATTGAACCCTCACAGCTCTTGCGAGCCTCAGGATTTTAAGTCCTGTGCGTCTGCCAATTCCGCCATCCGCCCTAAAAATAACAATTCAAAACTTCAGATTGGAGATTATATATTGTACTTTATTTTTGTAAAACCTTGCAATCAAAATCAACACAGAACTAAATAAATTCACAATCACATTAAAAGTATAAGCTTAATATTTTTTATTCAATTAAATAAAAAAATTATTAATGTTTTATTATCTTATCTCTTAAAACTATTTTATAATAGATTTTTATCGATAAACTAAAATAGTCTAAAAAATTTTCATCTTAATTCAATCACTATATTCTCATTTAAGATTTTTTTCTGTGCTTAATTTTGACTTTGCTACTTCCTCAGCGTAATTAATTTGCAAATTTGAAATTGTTGAATTTAATATTTCTTCTTCTTTTTTTGTCAAATTACCTATGGTTTTAGTCCGAAACATAAGAAGTATATCAATTGTCACTTTTGCATTTTGCAAATCTATATCTGTTTTACTGGAAACAGAATTTGGCATTTTACCAAGATAGCACCAAACTGAAGAAGCAAGCATTGTCACTAGATTTAAAAAACTTGAATCAATATTAAGAGTTTCTTTTTCTGTATTTGACATTTCAATTCCTATTTAAAAAATTTATTTATCGCAACATTTATTCTTCTAACAACTTCCTCTTTGCCCATAATCTCCATCATATGAAATAAACTAGGTCCTTGTTTCCTTCCGGAAATTGCAACTCTCATAGGATGAAACACCTGAGAAGTATTAACGTTCTTCTCAATAGCCAAATCTCTTGCATACTTCTCTAAAGATATAGCTGAAAAATCTTGATGATTAGAAAGCCTTATTGAGCTCTCAATTAGTACAAATTTCGCAATACTTTTCAACTTGTCAGAAAGAAACACTGTTTGTACTGCATCTTCTTTGTAATCTACGTCTTTAGTAAAAAAAAAGTCCACAAGAGATGGAATATCCTTTAATAATCTTATTTTATCTCGTTCCAAAAAAATAGCTTTCTTTAACAATTTAGTGTCCCAACATTCTATTAATTTATCATTACCAGTATAATTTAACCAATCAATAAATAATTCATAAATCTGTTCAGGATTTTTTGAGCGAATTTTCTCACCATTAAGCCATAATAACTTTGCGGAGTCAAAAATTGATGGACTAGTTCCACATCTTTCAATAGAAAACTTCTGTTTCATATCTTCTATTGTAAAAACTTGCTGACTAGTTTCTGTAGACCATCCAAGCAATGCTAAATAATTTATTAACGCTTCTTGTAGATAACCTTCTTTCCTATATTCTAAAACAGACATATGACCATGTCTTTTTGAAAGCCTTGCGCCGTCAGAACCTAAAATCATGGCTAAATGTGCAAATTTAGGCACGTTCCAATTTAAAGCATTATAAATATGTATTTGTTTAGGAGTATTTGAAATATGATCATCTCCTCTTAAAACATGAGTTATTTCCATAAGATAATCATCTACAACACACGCAAAGTTATATGTAGGTATGCCATTTGCCTTAATAACTATAAAATCATCAAGTAAAAAATTATTAAACTTAACTTCACCTCTTATAATATCGTTTAAAACAATAATTCCAGTATCGGGCATTTTAAATCTTATAACGGGTATTTTGCCTTCATTTCTTTTTTGTTCCCTTTGTTTGAGCGTAAGATTCCTACATCTACCATCGTATTTAGAGGGAATTTTATTAGCATATGCTTTTTTCCTCATATCATCAAGTTCTTCTAGAGTACAATAACAATAGTATGCAAATTTTTTAGCAACAAGTTCATCTGCATACTTCTGATATATTCCTTTTTCTTTACGTTCCATTTGATAATATGGAGAATATCTCAAATTTTCAATATCTGGCCCTTCATCCCAATCAAGCTTAAGCCATTTCATAGCATTCAAGATAACTTTTACAGAGGTTTCAGTAGAGCGAATTTCGTCTGTATCCTCAATTCTCAAAATAAATCTCCCCTTTTTATTTTTCGCAAAGAGCCAATTAAACAGAGCCGTACGCACACCTCCAATATGTAAATCTCCAGTAGGGGATGGTGCAAATCTCACTCTTACATCAGTCATTAATTATTTCCTACAAACTATAGATTTGGTAATTTTTATAAAAAACAATCCGCAAATATTAGGCCTTAGAGATATATCAAAATAAAACCTTAACTATAATATAAATTAAGTTTCATATAATTACTTTTAATTTTTGATTTTATTTGCTAGTAAATTATTTTATTTAATGAGTACTCAATAATACCAGTAGCTCCAGATCTCTTCAAGGCAGGTATTATCTTTTTAACAGTTTTTTCTTCTAAAACAACTTCTATGGCAACCCAGTTTTTATCACTCAATTGTGATATTGTAGGTTTTTTTAGAGCTGGTAGAACAGAGATAACTTTTTCTAGACATTTAGCAGGAACATTCATTTTGAAACCCACCATTCCTTCCGAAGCAAGTGCTCCTTTTAAAAGCATTGCCATATTCTCTATTTTTTCTCTTTTCCAATTATCATCTAAAGTTTTAGCATTTGTAATAAACCTTGTAGTTGAAACAAACATTTCATCTATTACTCTTAACTTATTGGCCCTTAAAGACGATCCTGTCTCAGTAAGTTCAACTATCGCATCAACAAACTTGCCTGCCTTTACTTCTGTTGCTCCCCATGAAAATTCAATATCTACTTTAATCTTCTTTTTTGCAAAATACTTTCTTGTATAATTTAAAAGTTCCGTTGCAACGCGTTTCCCTTCAAGATCATCTACTGACTTAATTTTTGAACTCTCAGGCACTGCTAAAACCCATCTTACTGGTCTAAATCCTGATTTTGCGTAATTTAATTCGCATACCTCTTTAACTGCAGCACCAGTTTCACATATCCAATCATAACCCGTAAGTCCAGCATCAAAAAAACCATTTTGAACATACAGAGCCATTTCTTGTGAACGTATTAACATTATTTCCAGCTCATCATCATCAGATACCGGATAATAGGATCTAGATGATATATCTATTTTTATGCCTGCTCTTTTAAATAATGCGACTGTTAAATCTTGAAGACTTCCTTTTGGAAAACCTAATTTTAACTTTTTCATTATATATCCCTCACTTAAATTTTATTTTTAAAATCTTGCAATTTTGATTTCAAGTGAACATATGGGAAAACGTAATCCTTCAATAAAGGAATTCTAGACTTCATAAAATAAGATACAGTTTTATATACTTTTCCATTTGATATATCTAACGCATAATTTTTATTGGTCATAACAGTCGGAATTATAATATTTATATATAACATAAGCCAAATACAAACATTTAACACCAATCCACTAATTTTATCTAAAAAATTCATGTATAAAAAATTAATTAACCTCGTAATGAAGTAGCAACCTATTACAATAATAAACAAAGCAGTTATTACAAATATTAAGCATAAATTTAATCCTTCTAGATGTGAATATTTATTTACAACAAAAATCGCTAAAAATCCTGCAAGAATCATAAAGAAAATTCTTGTAAAACCAACAGACCAACCCACTCGCGCCATTATAATTACACCTAATAACAAAAAAATATCTACTAACAAGATTATATCACCCTCATTACTACTCCGCTTGCAACTTTAGGATAGAAATACGTCGACTTCTGAGGCATCATTTCATTATTTAAGCTAATAGTTTTTAAAGATTCAACAGGAGTTGGCGGTACTATAATTGCAATTTTCCTAGTTTTCTGGGCAAGTAATACAGCTTCCTTATCATTTTTCACATAATTAAATTCTGAAGCGTCACTATTTGGTATAAGTACATTGTGCAGAATACTTACTGCTAAATTTCTATAAGCTTTACTATTATTAGGCATAACTTTTTTAAGAATTGAATCTTTTTTTATAGTTAAAACTCTATACTTACCATTTTTAAAAACCATTATAGGTTGAATTTCTTTTTTAGAAAGTTTTTGAAAATCTTTTGGTGAACATACAGCAAAATATTTATCAATGTTTGACTCTAACTCCACAGGTTCTTCAATAACTCTATGAGTAGGCCAAATTGAAATACCCTGATCCTCCATCGAACAAAAATAGGTTAAAACATAATTATAATCTTTTTGTAAAGAATAATCTTCATCTTTCTCCTTTCTTTCTTGACTATAATCCCAAGCAGTTTCGTATCTGTGATGTCCATCTGCTATAAATATTTTTTTACTTAACAAATATTGTTCCATAGCTTTAATCACACATTCATCGTTAACAATCCATAATTTATGAAAAGTTCCATCTTTATCTTTTGCAGTTGTTGAAGGTACTTTTCTAGATACTTTTTTGCAAATATCCTTGATCATAAAATTTTCATCTTCAAATAAACAAAAAATAGGACTAATATTTGCTTTTGTCGCTTTCAAAAGTTCCAATCTGTCACCTTTGGGTTTTGTAAGCGTTTTTTCGTGCGGTTTTATTGAACTTTTATCGGAATGGGGGTCACAAAGTTTCAAAGCTGCAAAAAAACCTCCTCTAGTCATTTTAATTCCGTGATCATCAAAAACCTGCTCATAAAAATATAATGCAGGTTTTTCATCATACACAAGCACACTTTTATTTTGCCACACTTTAAACAAATCAGCAGCATTTTCATATTTATTTTTTTCACCTGAAGAATCAGACAGCTCAATATTAACTATGTTAAAGGGTGATAATTTTTTAAGTCTCTCCTTTTCATCGGAACTTATAACATCATAAGGAGGACATATAAAATTAGTAATGTCATCTTTTGAGAATCTAATCGCTCGAAATGCCTTTATTTCTGCCATAATTCCTTCCTCCATAATGCACAATAAACTAAACTTACAAATTCAAATAGAAATTTTAATAATTATAGCTAAGGCAAATTCTATAATAAATAATTTAATATTGTCAAAAAGCTTAAAATTTGATAGAGTAACCTATTATCATGAAATTTACTCAAATAAAAATTACTTTCTTTATCTTTATCATAATAATTTCATTCTCTATGGTTACCAACGCTAAGTTAACATTTGCAAAAAAAAATATTAATAATGAAAGTAACATTTCTCAAAACAAACTAGATACTGAAAGAGTGACAATAAAACAAGGCGACATTCTCACTTCAACATTAAACAACACAAGACTTTCATCTAAAGATTCTATGGAAATCGTTAAACAACTCAAAAAACTATTAAATGTCAATCATTGTATGCCAGGAGATTTCTATGAAATACTCTATGATTCCAAAACTGGAGAATGGAAAAATTTTCGTTATTATCCACCAGGAGTTTCATATTACTTACTAACTAAAATTTCTAATAATAATAAAGTGAAAATTGAAAAAAAAGAGCTTTCAACAGTTATAAAAAAACATAAAGCAAAGGGAACTATTTATGCATCTTTATGGGTAGCTATGACATCTCAAAACGTACCGTTAAAAATAATACATTCATTTGCAGATATATTCGCATGGAAAATTGATTTTCTTACAGATACCAAACAGGGAGATAGTTTTAAAATCATATATGAAGTAGAAGAAATAAATAAAAAAAATACAAATTTGCCACTAAAAATCATCGCAGCGCAATACAAAACATCTTCAAAAACTTATAATGCCTTTTATTTTAAATCAAAAAACTCAAAGAAAGGCAGTTATTTTAATGAAAATGGCAAATCACTGGAAAGTGCATTTTTGAAATCCCCTCTACAGTTTAGAATAATAACTTCATATTTTACGACAAGTAGATTTCATCCAATACTAAAATATTCAAGGCCTCATTTAGGTATAGACTATGCAGCTCCCAAGGGAACACCTGTATCAACTATTGGAGATGGAGTTGTAATAAAAGCACAGTATAATAAAGGAGGTTTTGGCAATTTAGTCATTATAAAACACATAAACGGTTACGAAACATATTATGGGCATCTCTCAAAATATGGAAAAGGCATAAAAAAAGGGGCTAGGGTAACTCAGGGACAAACCATAGGATACGTTGGTAGTACAGGTCTAGCTACGGGACCACATTTAGATTTCAGAATAAAACATAATGGTGAATTTTTTAATTTTCTTAAAATGAAACATCCATCACAAACAATATTAACAAATGAAGATAAAAAAAATTTTAAAGAAAAAGTAAAAGTTTCTCTAAATGAATTCGAAAAACAATAAATATTACAAAAAAACTTTTTTAATATAGTTTAAAATAAATTCATCTCACCTGAGCGAATATAAGTTTTAAAAGATCTTTAATTCCTTAAAATTGACAGTATAGCGCATCACAAAGTATTGTAATTGAAAATCTATAAAACTATTTATATCGTCGCCTTCATAGATAGCCTCGCAGTATTATATAATAGTAAAAAATACTTTTATTAATTAAAATTTTAACGAGGGTTATATAAAAATTTATACCGTCTAAGCGAGAAAAAAAAGATAATTTAATCAATAATTGTATTTTTTTACAACTGCAAAAAAATGAATGATTAAATGCATTTTGTTACAATACGAAGAAGTTAAATAGCCATTTAACTTTAAAAAAATTTATCTCAATTTTTCTCTCCAGAAGATAACTTCATTTTTTGTATCGCAAAAGTTTTATATGCAATTTATTTTTTTACTTACAGTAATTTTTATCTTTTTTATTGCACTTAATTCAAGTACACGTTCTAGGTTATTTTTAGCATGAAAACACAAGTAATCAACCTTTTTGTTTACATACCAACGATTCTATTTTTTTTAGTAATAAGAGGCTGCTCATATCCTAATTCTAAGGCAAATACTAAATTAGCAATATTAGAGCAATCTCAAGAAAAACCATTAATAGATATAATAATCCAAACAGTCTTGTCTAACATAAAATCTGAAAAAGAAATAAACAAAAAATATATAAGAGGTATACATCTCTCAGTATGGGCAGGTGGTTCTAAAAAATGTAGAAAAACTTTAACGGATTTACTCGATAACACAGAATTAAACACTGTCGTGATAGATATTAAAGAATACGAAGGAAAAGTTTACATCGATGGAATAAAAACTGTAAACAGGAATAATGCTTATGTTAAAGCAATACCCGATCTTGAAAAATATATTTCTAACTTAAAAGAAAAAGGTATTTATACAATAGCCAGGATTGTTGTTTTTAGAGATAATACTATGGCAAGAAAAAAACCTGAACTTGCTATAAAAACCCCTGACTACAGCACCATTTGGACAGACAAAAAAGGTTCAGCCTGGCTTGATCCTTATAATAAATACACGTGGACTTACAATATAGATATAGCAGAAAGGGCTATAAATATAGGTTTTGATGAGATACAGTTTGATTACATTCGCTTTCCATCTGATGGGAATACGAAAGATTGTCGTTACAGTAAACCTCACTCTACAATTGAAGCTTCAAATGCTTTAGTAGGTTTTTTAAAAGAAGCTAATAAACGTTTAAAAACTAAGGGTGCAAAAATATCAATCGATGTTTTTGGATTAACAACAACTGCATTAGATGATATGGGTATAGGACAAAAAATAGTTGAAATGGCTGAGTGGGTCGACTATGTATGTCCTATGATTTATCCATCACATTATGAAAAATGGAACTATGGGATTGCAGAACCAAATAAAGAACCGTACAAACTAGTCTATATGTCCTTAAAAGGAGCGTTAAAGAGAATACCAAGAGAAAAACTTTGTCCATGGCTTCAAGATTTTAGCATGGGATATAAATATGGCAGAGAGGAAGTTAGAGCACAAATACAAGCTTGTTATGACAACAAAATAGAAAATTGGCTTTTATGGAATCCAAGATGCGTTTACACGAAGGACGCATTAACTCCAAGGGAGCAAGAAGACTATTAAATCTAATCAAAATTCTCAAGAATAACGCGTTATTCTTCGGTTAAAATCTCCCCAAGGGTGGGATTATTGCCCTGATTCACATACTTAATTACAAGAGTTTTTTCCCTATCAAATTCTAATCTCTTTACTGACAACTCTATTTTTCTATTCTTTACATCAATTTTTATTATTTTAGCCTCAATATTTTCATCTTTCTTTACTACAGATTGACTTTCTTCATTATAAGTTTTTGTAAAAGATTTTTCATTATTTTTTATTAAAGCTTCTATACCAGGTTCAAGCTCTATAAAAATACCAAAATCTACAATTCTTAGGACTTTACCTTTTATGACATCACCAACACTATATTTTTTATAAGGATCTGGTTTAGTGTGTTTTAGTGAAAGTGATATTTTCTCATCTTTCGGATTTATTCCAAGAACCATAACTTTAATTTCTTCATCTCTTTTAAGAATATCTTCTGGATGTTTTATCTTTGTAGTCCACGAAAAATCATTTATATGTATTAATCCCTCAATTCCAGAAGGAAGTTTTATAAACGCACCAAATGGTACGATATTTTTCACTATACCTTTAACAAAAGTTCCCGGCATATAATCTCTTAAAGCTTTATCCCAAGGATTTATTAACATTTTCTTAACCGATAAAGCAATTTTTTTATTTGCTGCATCAACACCTATAATCTTTACTTCTATACTTTGACCTTTTTTAAAAGTCATTTTGCTATTATCACTCCAGGAGTATTCTGAAACATGCAGTAATCCCTCAATTCCTGGCTCAAGTTCTACAAAAACACCATAATCCATAACTGATTTAACAGTTCCTTTCACAATAAGACCCAGTGGAAATTTTTCATTTACACATTTCCAAGGATTAGGAATAAGGTTTTTTATATTTAAAGAAATTTTTCCATTTATTTTGTCAACTTTTGAAACCTGAACCTTTATTAATTGTCCACAGTGTAACAAATCTTCAACCTTCTTAATTTTATACCAAACTATATTATTAACATGTAAAAGACCATCAATTCCACCAAGATTAACAAAAGCACCAAAATTAGTAATCTTAGATATTATTCCATCGATTACCTGTCCTTCATTAATATGTTCTAAAGCAGATGCCCTCGCGGCATTTCTCTCTGTTTCAATAATTTTTCTGCGAGAAACAACCACATGTTTTTTATTTTCGTCAAACTCTGTTATTATAAATTCATACGAATTTCCAACAAACTCTTCAACTTTTTCTATAAAATTTACGTCAAGCTGAGAAATGTGTAAAAATGATTTTATACCAATATCAACTATAAATCCATATTTTATACTTTTTATTATTTTACCATAAACACGTTTATTGTTCTTAAAAGCTTCAAAAACAGCATCCCATCTAGATTTTTCTAAAATTTTCATGTAAGAAACAAGAGGTTGACCATTAGTGCTTAAAACTTTTACTTTCACTTTTGCCCCAACTTTAAGCTCAGATGGTATCTTACTTTTTCCAAACTCTTTTTTAGGAATTATTCCCTCAGATTTTATTCCTAAGTCCACCATAAAACCATCTAAGTTTTCTTCAATAATTACGGCTTCAATCTCCTTTCCAAAATAAATACTCTTATCTCCGCCATAATCTTTCATCAAATCATTCATACTTAAATCTTCACTATCCTCAAAACCTATCAACCTGTTATTTAAATTTTTGTTTTCCGTCATTTTGTTTTTCCCCTCAATAAAAGAGTATACTTTAAATACAGACATTTCAAAAAAATTAGTACTAATTCTTCATACTGATTTCCTTTACTTTTTTTTCAACCTCTTCTATTATCCAATCAGGAGTAGACGCTCCTGCAGTTAATCCAACACTATCAATATTTTTAAACCATTCTTTTTTTATACTTTTAACCGTTTCAATGTGATAAGTATCCGTATTAGCAGAACAAATCTGAGCAAGTCTTGTAGTATTGCCTGAATTTTTACCACCTACAACTATCATTAAATCGACACTTTTCGCAAGTTCTTCTGCAGATTTTTGTCTATCAAAAGTAGCTTTGCATATTGTATTATAAACTTTTACTTCATGATGTTTTTTTAAAACTTCTACAATATTCTTAAAATTCCCAGGAGTTTGCGTAGTTTGACTTACAATATTTAAATCCCCAATACATTTAAAATTCTGTGCTTCTGCCACATTTTCAATAACAACACATTTGTCATTGTTACTATATGACATAAGTGCAATAACTTCAGGATGAACTCTCTCACCAACTATTATTACTGTTTTAGCTTTAGACTTTACATCTATACTCAACTGTTTCATTATTACTTGTGCTCTTTTTACAAAAGGACAAGTAGCATCTATTATATTGATATCTTTATTTTTTATAAGTTTTTTGTGAAGATTAAAAGGTATACCGTGAGTACGTAAAATTATAGAACCACTTTTAATTTTATTGATATCAGTTAAAATTCTTATTTTTTTCTTTTCAAGTCTTTTAACTTCTTGTGGATTGTGTATAATAGGACCCAAAGTGTATACTTTGCATTCTTTATCAGCAGTTTTCTCTGCTAAATTTATGGCTCTTTTTACACCAAAACAAAAGCCAGCATTATTTGCTATTTTAATCTTTAATCCTGGTTTCAAACCCATATTAATTTAGTTTGCATATCACAAACTCAATATATTAAATTTTATGTCTTGTTACATTTTGATTATTAAATTCAAAACTTTTTTTGATAAATTTATATAATCGTCTTTTACAAAGTTTTTTGGAGGATATATTGGTTTGCCAAACTTTATCTCTATCCGCTTAAATTTAAACATTACATCTGTGTTTTTTAATTTTACTGGAATTAGTGGCAACTGAGCATTACAGGCCAACATCCCAGCACCAGCTCTTGCCTTCCCTATTCTACGATTTTTTGAACGAGTTCCTTCTGGAAATATTAGAAGCAAATGTCCACTTTTTAAAAGAGAAAATGCATTTCTTATAGCCGCCGTATCTTGCCCATCTCTTTTAATAGGAAAAGCATGTGTTTGCTCAACTATCCATTTCAAAATAGGAATGTCAAATAATTCCTTTTTAGCCATAAAATATAGAGGACGTTTTATAGCGGAACCTACTAATGGCGGATCAAAAAAACTTATATGATTGGAAACAATTATCGCCCCTCCAAAGTATGGTACATTTTCCAATCCTTCAATACGCCATCTATAAAACAAACTAAATATTAATCTAAATATCTGTCTACCTAGTAAGAATAAAATTGAAGATTTTTCTTTTAATTGCATATATTCTTTAATATTCAATAAAAACCTATCTTCAAGCACTTCAATTTGCACGCTTATTTTATTAAATTTAAATTGACGTTAAAATATAGTATAAGTATTCTCGGCAGATTCTAAAGTCAAAGAAGCCTCATCCTCACCTAATATTTTAAGTTTGAGAGATATTATCTTTTCTTCTTATAAGAGACACCACCACAACACAGTAAGGAGCATTACTTTCTCAAAGTTGAACTCAAAGATCCACCCCACCCACCCATATAACCTTACTACAATATACAATATTTAACATTTAGATCAAAAGCTTCCTACAAACAACTTTAGTAACCAAATAAGCTTTCCAATTAAAATCTTAAAAATAACTTTATAATTACAAAGCTTTGATGACCATATAAAGCGCTTTTTTGATGAGTACAACTCATTCATTTATAAATAAATCCATCAACACCAATAATAGCAACACACACTTTAGCTATTGTATTCAACATACTCTCTTATACCTACTCTATGATACCGTTGCAATCTCTTTCTTTTTAGTACCTTTTTTCAATGTTACTATTTACTATCATAATTAATTTTTCTCTATACTTAATATATTTGTTTTATCAAACTCGTTTCTCTATAAATTACAGTCAAATTTTATGAATCTTTCTTAATTTTTCTATAAATAACTCATTCTCTTTATGAGTACCAATGGTAACCCTCACATAATAAGGCAGTTCATATTCATCCATTGATCTTACTATAACACCCTCTTCAAGAAGCCTTCTAAATAATTCCTTTCCCTTAAAAGGTAACGAACTAAAAAGGATAAAATTTGCAGCAGAATTAATATACTCTACTTTAAGTTTTTCAAACTCTTTATATAAATATTTCTTTTCTTCTTTTATAAGCTTTTGGCTTTTTTCAACTTGTTCTTTATCATGTATTGCCGTTGCCGCCGCAACTTGCGCTAAAGAATTGACATTAAAAGGTGGCCTTATCCTCTCAATATAATCTACTATTTCTTCACTTGCAAAACCGTACCCAACTCTCAAACCAGCAAGTCCGTAAATCTTTGAAAATGTTCTAAAAACTATTAGATTAGGATTTTCTTTTAAAAAATCAAGACCATTTGGATAATCTTTCTCTAGAAGAGCATATTCAAAATAGGCTTCATCAAGCACAACAAGCGGCTTAATTTTAAACTTATTATTTAAAGGCAATTGTCCCAAAAATTCTAAGAGCTCTGATTTTGTATTATATGTTCCCGTAGGATTATTGGGATTTGTTACAAAAATCACTTTTGTTTTCTGAGTACACACCTTTAACAAAGCCATTAAGTCATAGGTAAGTCCTTTCTTCATAGGAACTACAATTATTCTTGAATCCATCAATTTTACTGCCATAGCATATCTTATAAAAGAATGTTTTGAAATTATTATTTCATCCTCATGATTAAAAAATAATTTAGCTATGAGTTCTATTATTTCATCTCCACCTGCAGATGTAAAAATATTCTTAATTGGTAAATTATACGCTTCAGATAATGCCTTTTTAAGGTAATAAGAATTTGAATCTGGATAAAAAAATATATTCTCCAAATTTGATTTTATTGCTTCAAGTACCTTCTTAGAAGCACCGAGCGGATTTTCATTTGAAGCTAGCTTTATAACAGACTCTAATCCCAATTCTCTCTTGATCGTATTTATTGACTTTCCTGCGACATAAGGTTTAAAGTCTTCACATACTTTTCTTATTATTTTTGTTATTTCCATTCTTTTTAGCACCTTAAACTTTCTATCATATCATGAAGCTCTGTATCTCGTTCCTTAATATATCCTTAAAAATCAACATAAAACATATATTCCCATACTTTTTTTGGTGTTGAGAGATTCAATCTCCATTAAATTTACATTACTTTTATTAAAAACTTCTAATGTACTATTTATATAAAATACCTACATCGTCTTTAATTGTAAAGACAAACTTGTTTTATCTTGACCAATTAGTTTTGTTAAAACTTCTCAAACAACAAAAAAAATCTCGTAAAATTTTCTCTAGATTTCTGTACACCTTTTTACAAAATATACAAGGTCATATCAACATCAGAATAATTTCTACTTTGAGCTAAAGCAAACAGATGTTAATACACTCTTACAATTTTAATCTTAAGACCCTTAACAGAAAAACATTATTCTATTTTCAAACTTACTTAAGGCACCATATTTTAAGTTCATTAAAATTTAAAAAAATCTCTAAACTAAAATTACGAATTGTCGTCTGATGAGTAAATATTATATAGGAATCTAAAAATAAAGTTTTTATATGAATTCTTTTTTATTTTCTTTCTATTTAAGAAACCTTGGTTTCCAGTAGGTATATGCTGGTTTTGATGGATCTACTACTTCTTCAATATTAGTTAAATTATGTTGTGAAAAAAGATCAGATTGTACATTTTCGTCTTCACTTTTTATTATAGCTTCCGACCTATCAGCTTTAAACCCAGTAGCTATAATAGTAATTTTAATTTTATCGTCAATTCTATTGTCTATAGTGTGACCAAAAAACACATGTCCATTAATACCATAACTTTTTATATCATTAAATATTTCTTGCAATGTTAAAGCAGTAACATTAGAGTTCGTTGTTATATTAACAAGTGCTTTTTCAGCTTTTGATATGTCATAATTATCAAGGAGTGGACTTGTTACAGCTTTCTTTACAGCTTCTTTAACATAAGAGCTTGTACTTTCGCCTATACCTATTAATGCAGTGCCTGAATTACTCAAAATATTTTTCACATCAGCAAAATCTCTATTAATCTCACCAGTAACAGTTATTACATCGGTAATCGCTTGAATACTTTGCCTTAAAACATCATCTATAATATGATAAAAAGCATCAAGGGCTATTCGCTCGTTTATAACATTAAAAACCCTTTCATTTGGAATAACGATTAAAGCATCTGTATATTCCTTTAGATTTTTAATTCCTTCTTCAGCTTGAGTCATCCTGATTTTTCCTTCGTGTTCAAAAGGTTTCGTAACAACTCCGACAGTAAGTATTCCCTCTTCTTTTGCAAGTTTTGCAACCACAGGAGCTGCGCCTGTGCCAGTTCCACCACCCATTCCAGCAGTAACGAAAACCATATCGGCCCCATTGAGTCTCTCTTTAATTTCATCTGCACTCTCTTCTGCAGCACATCTGCCAACCTCGGGGTTACCTCCCACACCAAGTCCTCTTGTTATCTCCTCACCTATTTGTATTATATCTGGAGCTGAGGATTTAAGCAGAGCTTGCGCATCTGTATTAATAGCCACAAAATCAACATTACCAACATTCGCCGCAATCATCCTATTTACAGCATTACACCCACCACCACCTACACCCAAAATTTTAATTATTGCAGGTTGTTCTGTACTTTTTTTTTCTTTTGTAGGTAATAATACTACTTTCACACTCATTTAAAAAACTTCCTCAAACCACTTCGATATCTTTAAAAATATATTATTTCTAGATGACTTATCACTTCTAGAATAATCTTTTAGATTCAAAAAATTATATGCCAATGAGCCTATAGCAGTAGTATAAGAAGGATCCAATAATATTTCATTTGGACATACAATTTTATTAGAATCAGGTACTCCAGTTCTTACCGAACAATTAAATGCCTTTTCAAACGCTTCAACAAGACCTGGAAGATTACTACCTCCACCAGTAAGAATTATTCCTCCTGACAAAAATTCACATCCGTAATCATTTTTTTCTATAATTTCTTTTATTTCATATAAAATTCTATCAATTCTTGGCGTAATTATACCACTTACAAGCTCAAGTCTATCGCATTTTCTTGTACTTCTTCCATCCGCACCTTTATACTCAAATTCTTCATTTTTAAAATCTTTGTAAACAAAAGCCATTCCGTACATCTCTTTAATCTCTTTTGAAACAGAGTAAGACGCCCTCAATTTATGACCAATATCTCTTGTAATATAATCTGATCCATCAGAAATTTCATCAACATGCTTGACTATACCATCTACAAAATGTACGAGTCCTGTCGTAAGACCGCCAAAATCAATTACAAGGCAACTCAATTCTTTTTCTTCTTTTGTAACTAAAATATTACTTGCAGCTAAATACCCATAAACTCTATCATTAGAATTTATACCTACAGAAGTCATAGCTTTAGTTATATTACCAATATTACTACTTGAAACTATAAAAGCATAAACATCAACTTCAATATATGTTCCCTCCATGCCAATCGGGTTTTGTATGCCTTTTTGCTGATTCAATATATACTCACGCGGAACTATTTGAAGTATCTCCTGATCTGAATCTATTTTTATTTGTTTTCTGGCACTCTCTAAAGCATTTTGAACTGTATCCTGAGTAATTTCCCTCTCAGAATGATTTATATTTGCAAAACCTCTTGAATCCTTTGACCTAATAAAATTACCTCGCACGGCCACAACCACATCACCTACATGATTCCCTGTAATTTTCTCTATCTTTTCAAAAACTTCACCTATAGATATTGCTACTTCTTGTATATCAATAACTGCACCTGCTTTGATACCATCACATAGAACTGATACTGCACCAAAGATTTTGATTAACCTTGCTTCATCATCACGTATACCAGCAACGCAACAAATTTTATTGCTACCTATATCAAGACCTGCTATAAGTGTTTGCTTTGCCATTTACTTAAATCCTTTAAGGGGGCTACAACACCGTAACAAATTAATTTATTTAAAAATCATCCTTAAACACTAAGTGAAAACTTCAATCTAACACAGTGGGTTTCACAACTACTTTTCCAATATCGTATAGAGTCATATCTATATATTCCAATCGCTTATGCTTTGATACTGCATCTAAATAAACTTTTTGAAACTTTTTAAATTTATAAGCTAAACATTCAGGTCTCCCTTTACCCCAGAAAACTAGTGTATTATCACACATAACAAATATTAAGTCTTTAGTGTTATTAAATTTTATCTCAGAAACATTATTAATATAATTGCCACATATAGGTTTAAATCTTTTAATAAAATTTAAAAGTTCTTTTCTCTCAGAATTAGATTTATAAAAAAGTTTTGGAATTTTCATTGTGTTCATAAAACCACGTAATGGAAAAGATCTATCATCAAAATCTATACCGAATAATTTACCTGAATTCACTAAAAATGCTTCTGGGATTCTTTCATAAAGTCTAATCTTTATTTTTTGCCAACCTCTATTAATAATGATATT
Organism: Candidatus Endomicrobiellum basalitermitum; assembly: GCA_031282525.1. Taxonomy (GTDB): domain Bacteria; phylum Elusimicrobiota; class Endomicrobiia; order Endomicrobiales; family Endomicrobiaceae; genus Endomicrobiellum; species Endomicrobiellum basalitermitum. The sequence continues at coordinate 103,378 of JAITDN010000003.1, forward strand.
TTTCAATTCGGGTTTTAATTTCTTAATTTCATGTTCAGCTTCTGACAAATTAATTTTCAAAAGATTATCTCCAACTTTAAAAGGAAGAAGTTCTTTTATTTCAGATTTTGTAATATTCTTCGTTGTAATAACTTCTATATTTTTAATAATTATCTTATCTGAATTATAAATAAGATTTATCAATTTTTTACTACTGAAATAAATTAAAAACATAATTGTAATAAATAATGTAAGACAAAAAAATAGTTTAACAATTTTTTTATCCCTCTCATGTACATGTAAACATCTGTTCCTATTTCCAGTTGGGACATATTTGTAAACATAGTGCTTCTTTTTTCCCATTTTATAATGCACTCTCTAAAATTTTTAAAACTAAATCCTCAAAGCTATAACTCAAAGATTTAGCTGCGTATGGAATCAAAGAAGTCTCTGTCATTCCTGGAATAGTATTATTCTCAAGAACCCAAACTCTATCATTTAAATCTATAATCATATCAAAACGACAAACACCTTTACACCTTAAAATATCATATAACTTTTCAGCGTTATTTTGAGCCACTTTATAAGATTTTTTAGGTATTTTAGCAGGAATTATGTATTCCGAACCATTCTTTTGATATTTAGATTCAAAATCATAAAAGTGTCCTTTTGGAATTATCTCAACAATAGGTAATGCCTTCCCATCTATAATTCCTACAGTTATTTCCTTACCTCCAATAAATTGTTCAATAAGGACATCATCATCATATTTAAGCGCTTTTTTTACAGCATCAGCGAGTTTCGAAGCTTCTTTTACTATACTTACACCTATCGTAGAACCTTGCGACACAGGTTTCACAACCACTGGATATATTTTTATTTCTGGAATAGAATCAAATCTCATTAATGTTTTCCAATCTGGCGTCAAAATCCCAGTATGCTTAAATAATTTCTTTGAAATATCTTTGTTCATAGAAATAGAACTTGCTAAAACACCACATCCAGTATAAGGAATACCTAACATCTCAAGCATACCCTGAATTGTTCCATCTTCACCAAGGTTGCCGTGTAAAGCTAGGTAAGCAAGATTTATTTTCTTTTCCCTAATCTCCTTAACAATATCTTTGTCAACATCAATACCACAAACGTTTAACTTTAACTTATCAAGTACACTTAAGATAGCTTTCCCAGATTTAATTGAAATTTCTCTTTCACTTGAAGTTCCACCATATAAAACACCTATTTTTTTGTTACTTAATTTTGTTAAAAGACTAGAATTTATCATCTTATCATCTTTATTTCTGTTTCAAGATTTACGTTAAATTTTTCTTTTACTTTTTCTTTTATAAGGTCAATCAAATACAAAACATCTTTTGCAATTGCCCCACCTCTATTTATTATAAAATTTCCATGAAGTTCTGAAACTTGCGCAAAACCTATACGTTTCCCTTTCAAACCAGCATATTCAATAAGTTTTCCCGCGTTAAAACCGCTTGGATTTTTAAATATGCTCCCAGCATTAGGCATATTAAAAGGTTGTGTTTTTAAACGCTTCTGCATGTTTTTACAAATTTTTTCCAAACTATCATTTTTTATTGATCTTTCTAAAGAAAAATTAACTTTGGTAATAATACAATCTTCAAGTTCACTCTCTCTATACCCAAATCTAATTTTTTCCTTACTTATCAACTGTTTTTCTAAATTTTTATAGATTTCTATACTGTTTATACTTGTACTTATCCACTCATTCTTAATTCCGGTTCCGGCATTTCCATATACTGCTCCACCAACTGTTCCGGGAATTCCGGCAAGATATTCAAGGCCCGTTAGATTATTTTTAAGAGTAGTTTTCAAAAGATCTGAAATTAACATTCCACCACCACATGAAATTTGATTTTCAAAAACATAGCTTTTCTTAAAATCTTCTGTGAGATAAACTACAATTCCTCTATATCCTTCATCAGAAAAGAGAACGTTTGTACCCTTACCTAAAATATAGTATTTATCGAAACCTGATACAATTTTTAAAAATTCTAATAAAGCACATTCATTTGGAATTTCAATAAAAAAATCAGCTGGTCCACCAATTTTAAAAGAACAATGCTTTAAAAGAAGTTCATCTCTTAAAATCTTGCAGCCTAAAGAAGACAATATTTTAATCAAATTATAGTCAATAATTCTTCTCCTTTTTTCCAAACATCCCCTGCTCCTAAAGTTAATACTATATCACCCACAGAGAGATATTGTAAAATTTTTCTTAAACTTGAAAATTTCTCAGCTTTACATTTATTATTTAGAAGACTTTCCAATATTAGATATGAAGTTACGCCATTTATAGGTTGTTCACCTGCAGAATAAATATCTAAAACTTCTATTATATCCGCATCCGAAAAACTTAAACCAAATTCATTAAAAAGTTGCTTTGTTCTTGTATATCTATGTGGTTGAAATAAAACAATAAGTCTACGTCTAGGCCAAAAATGCTTTATAGCTCTTAAAGTAACAACAACTTCAGTGGGATGATGAGCGTAATCATCAATAACCATAATTCCGTTTTTCTCACCCTTTAATTCAAGACGCCTACCTACACCGTCAAACTTATTTATAGCCCTTGCAATTAAGTTAAATGGTATGTCAAGCCACAATCCTACTCCTATTGCCGCTAGAGAATTGGATACATTATGCTCTCCAGGACTTTTAATACAAACAGTACCTATATTCCTATTCTTATAAATGACTTCAAAATTTATACAATTTTTTAATAATCTTACGTTTAAGGCTTTAATATCTGGATTACCTCTAATCCCATAAGTCATGTATTTTTTCCTGATTCTAGGGATTATTTCTTTCACCATTTCATCATCTGAACAAACTATCGCAACACCATAAAATGGAAGACAATTAATATATTTCACAAAAGCTTCCTTAAGGTTTTCCATATTATCATAATAATCTAAATGATCATTATCTATATTTGTAACAACTGCAATAGCTGGTGAAAGTTTTAAAAAAGAACCATCAGATTCGTCTGCTTCTGTAACAATGTAATCTCCTTTACCTAATCTCGCACTAGTTTTAAGATTTTTAAGTCTACCACCAATGATAATTGTCGGATCAAGTCCTCCTTCATCAAGAATAAGAGAAGTTAGAGATGTAGTCGTGGTTTTACCATGAGTTCCAGCTATTGTTATAGCATACTTAAATCTTGCAAGCTCGACTAGCATTTCTACACGCGAAACTACTGGAATTTTCCTTTTCAGAGCCATAATAACTTCAGGATTATTCTTGCTTATAGAGCCAGATATTACAACAATCTCAGCAGCTCCTATATTTTTTTCATTGTGGCCAATATAAATCTTTGCACCTATCGTCTTAAGATAATCTGTAACATCGGACTCTTTTAGGTCAGAGCCGGAAATATTATGTCCTAAATTTATTAAAACTTCCGCTATACCCGACATGCCTGCCCCACCAACACCCACAAAATGTATATTCTGACTTTTTTGAAACATCATTTTTCTTTATTAATCTGTTTAAATGTCTAAATATTCAATTTTAAAATACAACTTTCAGAAATTATAGTTTCAAAATTACGATCATTCAACAACACTTAATAATACTCCTTTTTAAAACTCATAATGCCACAGTCATATAGTAAATTACTACTTAAATTAAAGAATAAAAAAGATTATAAGGGGTAAAGAGGCATAACTAACCACAAACTAAATTACCATTTAATTAAGCTCATACGCTCTATAGCCTCTTTGATTCTCGGAACACTAACAGTAAGGGCAAATCTAACATAGCCTTCACCGCTCTTACCCATACCATTTCCAGGAGTGCAAATTATTGCAGCTAAGTCAAGAAGCTTAGAAACAACTTGTGATGAAGTATAGCCTTTTGGAATTTTTGCCCAAACATAAAACGAAGCTTTTGGTAAACTAGCTTGCCAACCTAATTTTCTCAAACCTTCAATTAAAGTATCTCTACGCTCTCTATATATTTTTCTAAAATTTCCAACATACTCCTGCGATGAAGTAAGAGCTGTTACCGCTGCTTCTTGTATGGCTTGAAAAACACCAGAATCATAATTGTCCTTTACTTTTGCAACACCTGCAACTATATCTTTATTGCCACAAATCCAACCTATTCTCCAACCAGTCATATTATAAGTTTTCGAAAGTGAATGAAACTCCACTCCAACTTCTTTTGCACCAGGGAATTCAAGAAAACTACACGGCTTTTCATTTTCATCATAATATATTTCCGAATATGCGGCATCAGAAGCAACAATTATATTATTTCTTTTTGCAAACTCAATAAGTTTCAGATAAAATTCTTTTGGCGCTATAGTAGCAGTAGGATTATTAGGATAATTCACAAAAATCAATTTCGCTTTCTTAAGAATATCTTTAGGAATTATATCTAAATCAGGTAAAAAATTATTTTTTTCAAGCAAAGGCATAAAATATGGAATACCATCACTAAAAATTGTACCTGTATTATAAACAGGATAACCCGGCTCAGGAACTAGAACTACGTCACCAGGATTTACAAATCCCAAATGAATATGGCCTATACCTTCTTTCGAACCTATTAAAGCACAGATTTCATCAGTATTTAAGCTAACGTTAAATCTTTTTTTATACCATTCTACAATAGCTTCTCTATAAGAAAGTAAACCCACTCCAAACGGATACTGGTGATTTACAGGTTTTATCACTGCTTCTTGAATAGACTTTATTATATGGTTTGGCGTAGGTAAATCTGGATCGCCAACACCTAAAGATATTATATCTTTACCTTTTTCAATTGCTTCTTTTTTCTTTCTATCTATTTCAATAAAAAGATAAGGTGGTAACCTTTTCAGTTTTTCGTTATAATTTATTTCCATTAATTTTCTCCAATATTAAATATTCTTTATATTTAACACATCAATCATATCGTATAATCCAGGTTTCTGATTAACTACCCATTTCGCAGCTCTCAAAGCTCCTGATGCAAAAGTATTTCTAGAATGCGCTCTATGAGTTAATTCAATTCTCTCCCCAGGACCAGCAAAATACACTGTATGGTCTCCAACAATATCTCCACCTCTTATAGAAAACAATCCTATTTCATCTTTCTTCCTCAAAGTATTCGTAGAATGCCTACCGTAAACACCTATATCATTCATGTTTCGTCCTAGTGAAGTCGCCGCAATTTCTGCAAGTTTTGCAGCTGTTCCAGATGGAGAATCCTTTTTTTTATTATGATGTAATTCAACTATCTCCACATCATAATCTGGAATTCTTTTAACAACAGTTTCAACGAGCTTGAACAAAATATTTACACCAGCAGACATATTAGGCGAAAAAACAATAGGAACATTTTTTGATATCTCAACTATTTTGTTCTTTTGTTCTTCATTGAAACCTGTTGTTCCAATTACCAAAGACACTTTAAATTCCTTTACAAGCTCTAAATTTCTCAGAGTACTACTAGGGTTTGTAAAATCTATAAAAGAATCTGCTTCTGATAAAAAATTTTTTAAATCTTTTACAGAACGTATGGCTGGATCACCATTACCAATCGCGCTACTCCCATTAGATTCAAAAACACCTAAAATTTGAATTTCTCTATCTAATTTTGCCAATTTAATTATTGTTTGACCCATTCTTCCAGCAGCTCCACAAATCACTATTTTCATCTTAAAACTCCATAATCTTTTAACGCTTTCTCAAGCTTCAATTTATTATTTTCTTCTATATTACACATTGGAAGTCTAAGAGATGATCCACATATTCCTAATAAAAAAGCAGCAGTTTTTATCGGTATAGGATTCGTTTCCACAAACATTGACTTTATCAAGGGTAGGAGTTTATAGTGAATATCTATAGCTTTTTTTATACTACCATCTTTAAATTCCTTAATAAACGATACCATATCAGCAGGAATAATATTAGATAGAATTGAAATAACTCCAACCCCACCTATCGACAACAGAGGAAGGGTAAGCGCATCATCTCCCGAAATAAGATCTATATCTGGCACCAAATATTTTATAGTGCTCATTTGCTCTAAAGATCCTGAAGCTTCTTTTACCCCAACAATATTTTTACAGTCTTTAAAAAGTTTTGCAATTGTTACAGGTTCAATATTTACAGAGGTTCTCCCAGCAATATTATAAAGAACAATTGGAATGTCTACTGCATCAGCTATACTCTTAAAATGAATATACAATCCTTTCTGTGTTGGTTTATTATAATAAGGAGAAACTATCAAGGCTCCATCACAACCCACTTTTTTTGCAAATTGTGTAGAATGTATTACTTCATCTGTAGAATTAGACCCAGTTCCAGCAAGAACTTTAACTCTACCATTCACATTTTTAACACAAAATTCTATAACTTCCTCACGTTCTTCACAGGTTAAGGTAGACGATTCACCTGTAGTACCACAAGGAACTATACCATCTACTCCACTTATACACTGATTTTTAATTAACTTTTCTAACGCATTAAAATCAATTTTATTGTTGTTTTTAAACGGCGTAATTAACGCTGTATAAACCCCAGCGAACATAAACTCTCCCCATCTATAATTTTTATTTCAATCTATATTTCAACTGTACCTTTAAAAGATATATAAGCAGGACCCTCAAGTACAACATTATCAATTTTATCATTAAAATTTCTTAAAGAAACTGATAATCTATCTCCTCCTTTTGCAATTATATTAACAGGAGGTTTAACAAAACTTCTAAGGACAGAAACAATTCCGGAAGCAGTTATTCCTGTACCACAAGCCAAAGTTTCATCTTCAATACCTCTTTCATAAGTACGCACAATAATAGTATTATCGCCCAAAATTTTAACAAAGTTAACATTTGTTCCATCAGGAGCAAATGTTTTATGATATCTTACGATTCGACCAAATTTAACAACATCAACATTCCCGATATCGTCATCAATAAATATGACTGCATGTGGAACGCCAGTATTTATAAAATCAATATTGAATTCTCTCTCATCAATTATAATCTTTATATCTTTAACCAAATCTTTGGGATCATATAAATCAAGCTTGACTCTATTTTTATCTTTCATCAAAATTTCAGCATTTATAACTCCAGCATCAGTTTCAAAAACCATTTTTAAATTTACTATACCTAAATCATATGCAAATCTCGCGATAGATCTTCCCCCATTCCCACACATAGAAGCATAGGAACCATCAGAGTTAAAATACTTCATTTTAAAATCTTTAAACGTGCTTTTCTCAAGTAAAATTAACCCATCACCACCTATTGAATACCTCCTATCACAGAGTTTTTTAGCAAGCGTTTGATAATCTTCGTTTCTAATTATACTTTCCCTATTATCTATCAAAACAAAATCATTCCCAGCAGCAGTAAGTTTCGAAAAATTAATGTTCATTTTTGTTCCTCATTTGACAATAAATCCTCCCATTTTGCTCTTTTTCTTATTAAAGTAGTTTTATTGCCATCAACCAATACTTCAGCGAGTAAAGGTCTTGAATTATATTCTGAAGACATTGCTGCACCATAAGCTCCAACACAGGTTACAAGAACATACTCACCTTGTGCCAAAACTGGAAGCATTCTATCTTTACCTATAAAATCACCGCTCTCACATATAGGTCCTACAACATCAGTTTTAACTTTTTTAGTATTTATTTTCTTTATAGGCATAACTTCATGATAAGCTTCATACAAAGTAGGTCTCATTAAATCATTCATTCCAGCATCAGTAATGAGAAAATTTTTTCCACCCGAAAATTTTCTATATATAACCTTTACAAGAAGATACCCCGCATTAGCAATTATAGAACGACCTGGCTCAAAGATAAATTTTTTATCTTTATCAAATACTGAAAATAATTCTGACATCAGTTGATCAGGAGACGGTGCTTTTTGATCTTTACTATATTTAATACCCAATCCACCACCACAATTTATATACTCAAGACCTATGCCATTTTTTTCTAAATCATCAATAATTTTTTTTATTTTTTGAGCTGCAACCTTGAATGGTTTAATATCCAAAATCTGAGAGCCAATGTGAGAATGTATACCTAAAACTATAACATTTTTCTTTTTTTTAGCAATCAAATACGCCTTCACAGCATCTTCATAAGGTATACCAAACTTCGTCCCTTTCTTTCCGGTGGCTATATAGGAATGTGTATCTGGATCAACATACGGATTTATTCTAAATGCGATTTTTGCTTTAGTTTTAACTCTACCAGCTATCTTATTTATTGCATCAAGTTCTTCAAGAGATTCGACATTAAACATAAAAATTTTATTCTTTAAAGCATATTCTATTTCTTCAAAAGTTTTACCAACACCAGCATAGACTATTTTTGAAGGATTAAAATTTGCATTTAAACATCTATATATTTCTCCTCCAGAAGTGGTATCCGCTCCAGCTCCAATATCAGCAAGAAGTTTTAAAATTGTTCTGTTTGAATTAGCTTTGCATGCAAAACATATAATACCCCTAACACCTAGCGCTTTTTTATAACTTTCAAAATTATTTATAAACTGATTTTTTGAATAAACATATGTACTAGTACCATATTCCTTTGCAATATCAGACAGTTTAACTTGCTCTATACACAAATCTTTCTTTTTAAAATTAAGCATTTTCCCCTCTATTTTATATAATTATTCCTTCATCATAATTTTTAAAATTCACATATTTTTAATAATCATCAATATTAATACTTCAACAAAATAACATACCCACAAATTAAAAACTTAAATTACAAACTATTAATTATCAAAAAACACAAGAAGAGCTAAGTATAGAAGTATAAACACTAAGTTTATTATAAATATACACTTTATGTCCCACAATATCTCGCAATATAAAAACGCGTAAACGTTTTAAATTTTATTAACATTAACAACATTACGTGAACACATTATGCTTCAATTCAAAATCCTACCTTTACCAGTAGACTAGGATCTCCATAAAAAAGTAAAGCCGAAATTAATAAATTTTTGAAAATTACTTATATCTATTTTACTTTTACTTCCAATACTTCTAACTTCAACTTGTTTTTAATATTTTCTATTTGATGTAAAACAGACTTTTTTGAAGTTCCACCATAAGAAGTTTTCATATTTGCAATACTCTTAGTATTTAAATATTTGAATACATCTTTCTTAAATAGTCTTGAAAACTTACTATACTCCTCAAGAGAAAGTTCATTTAAAGTCTTTGAATTTTTTTTACAATACAAAACAATATTTTTAACTATACCATGAGCTAATCTAAAAGGCACATTTTTTCTCGCTAGATAATCTGCTATTTCAGTAGCTGCAATAAAACCTTTTTCAGTACTTTTCAGGGCCCTTTCTTCAATAAACTCCAAACTATCCACCATTTCTTTTATAACTTCAAGACATAGTTTCAAGTTATCCAAAGAATCAAAAACCGGTTGTTTATCTTCTTGTAAATCCCTGTTATAAGTAAGTGGCAAAGATTTCATTATTGTAAAAAGTGCAACTAAATCACCAATAATTCTTCCAGATTTTCCTCTTATAACTTCAGCAGAATCAGGATTTCTTTTTTGTGGCATTATAGATGAACCTGATGTAAATTTGTCATCTATTTTTATATAATCAAATTCTGGATTCATCCACAAAATTATTTCCTCGCAAAATCTCGTTAAATGTAAAACTGTCAAAGACATACAGAAAACAAACTCCATAGCAAAATCCCTATCGCTCACAGCATCTAGGGAATTCTCACTTACATCTTTAAAGTTAAGAAGTTGTGCTGTATATTGCCTATCAATATTGAAAGATGTACCAGCCAAAGCAGCACTTCCTAAAGGTAAAACATCAGTTCTCCTATAACAATCATTAAGTCGTTCTTTATCTCGTTGCATCATCCATACATAAGCAAGAAGATGGTGGGCTGCTAAAACTGGTTGAGCAGGTTGCAAATGAGTAAACCCAGGCATTATGACATCAATATTCTCTTCAGCTTTTGTAACAAGCACTTCCTGAAAATCATTTATAAGATTTACAATAATTTTAATTTCTTGTTTTAAATAAACTCTTAAATCCGTAGCTATCTGATCATTTCTGCTCCTGGCAGTGTGCATCTTACCACCAATGGGACCAACTCTTTTTATAAGTTCTTTTTCAATAGCATAATGTATATCTTCCTCTTCTGGGAGCTTCCAACCTCCTTCAATATCTCTTAAAATACTTGTTAATCCAGAAATAATTTTTTCACCGTCTGAAGTATTTACAATTTTAGCTTTTACAAGCATTTTTGTATGAGCTACTGAACTATTGATATCAACTTCTGCAAGTCTACCATCAAAAGAAAAAGACCCTATAAACTGTTTAAAATTTTGCATTACTAAATCTTTTCATAACTTTTTAGTACTTCATAATAAATTCTCTTGATCAGCATTATTAAATATTTTTCCAACAACTTACTATATCTATAACCCACCCATAACTCATAATCACAGATGTGATTATAGTATAAAAATCACAAATTAGACAAATTTATTTATGTATCCATATATCATAGATATAAAAAAACTACAAAGCAATTAAAATTAACGACTCAGATCAACAGTTTAGTAATAAGGCCTTAAAAATTTGCCTAACTTGAATTTCTATACTGACTAAAAACGTACTTGATATTGAAGCATTAATTTCTCATCATGTCGTTGATAATGAGATTGTACATTTACGTCAGATCCATAACTAGCATTTAAGAACAAACTATTAGCAATTCTATATCTTATCTCTATACTATGATACAAATCAAGTCTCTTGTTAAATTTATCAAAAGTAACTGAATATCCAATAAGAAATTTGTCTGTAAGATTTTTTTCAATTGAATATCTTGTACCACAAAGTAATTTTGTAAAAGTAATATTATCCATAACTGAAATAGAATTGTCAGTTTGAGCATAAGAAACTTTAAAATCATCAACAAGTCTTATTTTACGTAAAAAAGCTCTTGCAAAAGGTGTTGTAATATTTTGATCAATTAAATGCAAAACTTGTCGCCTAATTTCAAAATCTAAGGATGGTTCAAATTTAAGCAAATTTAATTTTGTGTCTTGTTCAGTTTCTATAATCCTTCCAAGGATTTTTTTCTGATTATCATAATTCAAATAAAATCTCAAATTTGATATGTTACATCTTGGAACAACCAGTTTTATATTTTCTGATTCATTACCAATTCCTGAATACCTAGTTGTTTTACACTCAGCAGTAACATAAATCTGATCATCGTCAATTATTTCTATTTTAGCATTCAATATATCAAATCCATAACCTAAATAATCAACTATACCATTTGAACTTTCAACTGTACCTTTCACCTTTATATCATTGTAAAAACCCTTGATAAATAAAGATCCTCTTATCAACGCAGAAACAAAAGAATTTTCAAATTTTGTATTCTCAGAAGTCTTTAATTCTAGGTCAAATTCTGTATCTTTTGAGAAAATAGGGATTTTATTCTCACAATTGATATTTCCAGGAAATGTAAAGCGTGTATTTTTAAGCAAAATAAACCCGAAAATTTTAGCTTTTTCAGCTGTACCTTGTATTTTAATATCAAAACACGGTTCCCCAAAAGAATAGTCTTTTAATAAATATTTAGAATTTATTGTACTACTAGGTATTGGTAACTGCGGAATATGTAGAGGGATCCCTTTATTGTTAGTAATAAATCTTATATCAAAATCCTTGACACTAAAATTACTAATTCCAATTTGCCCATAAATATTTAATTTACCATGTCCAGACTTAAAATTAAATTTATTAATCCTAACCAAATTTTCATTAATTGACATTTCAACGGAAATATTTTTTATCTTATCAATATAGTCTTTTAATTCAAAAGATCCTCCTATTATTAAAAGGTTAGCATTATTATTTACTTTTTCACAAGTTCCAGTAACAGAACCCTTCAAAAACATTTTTCCAGAATTATGCTTAATAAATCCTTTAGATAAATATTTTAAAATACCTAACTTATTATCTTCTATATCATAAAAAACATCTATATATTTCTTTTTAGTTTTATTGAATAATGTCTTATTAAACCAAAATGGTAAACTACCTCTAATATATACACTTATTTCTTTTAGCTTAACTATAGCAACTTTTTTTAAAGTAACAATATTATCCCAAAAATTTATTTCAACATCAAAATTATCATACGGAATTTCCATTATAGAACCATTAGCTGATGCTATTGTCATATCACCTTTAGGATTGTTAATATTACCTAATAAACTTATATTTATATCCGCATCTCCTTCTATAAAGATTGGCAAATTCAAAATATTAGTTATAAAACTCCAATCTATATTCGCACCTTTTGCTTTTAGATTAATATAATCTCCTAAACTATCTACATCTAGATTAAAAGAAGTCTTATCTTTTAAAATATTAAATTTTCTAATAGGCACAACCCCATCTAAAATAATAAGACCTGAACACTCATATGGATTAAAACTATCTACCTTATTAAAGAATTCTAAAATTTTGTCTTTAGCAGTATAGTTAAAATGAAAGCAATGTAAGTGGTAGTTGTTTATCCATAAATCATTAAAATCAACAGTACCATTATAATATATAGAACCTTTCTCTCTCTTTATTATTTTGCCAAATAACTTCAAATTTCCGAATAAATCAATAGGACCTATATGCATATTGAGCAAAGACAAATTAAATCCGTATCTCCCGTTCTCAGTATCAAAAAACCCTTTATCGATTTTTATCTCACTATCTAAAACTCTAGCAAAAGCATTGTTTACTCTTACATTACTACGAGTCACTTCGATATCAAATCTAACATCATTAAATCTAAAAGCTTCAATATAAGCATTTTTAGCTTTTAAAAACATTTTAAGTTGATGCCTTCCATCTATTATTGTAAAAATGCCGTTCCCTGAAAAAAGTCCATTTAGTGGAATTTTAAAATTTGAAAACATACTTATTATTTTTCCAGTTAAATTATCAACAGTTAATGAAAAAGTATCATTTTTCAGGCAATCTTTCTTTATTGTAATTTTCGTTTTATCAGCAGATAGTATAGCATCAAATGTGACGACACCGTTTTTATACGTCGATTCTGATGATAAAGAAAAAAAATTAGATAAATATTTGCCTTTTGTTAAAAAAGTTATAGTATTAATATCTGGATTATTTAATTTACCGGAAAATTTTACAATAGAATTCAATAACCCATACACACCTGGGTAAACACCTTCAATATTTGTATCTTTAAAGTAAAGATTTCCCAAAAACTTATTTTCTTTAAAATCCCAAAAAAAAGCACCTTTTACACCATTATCAGATCTTAAATCAGCAATTTCAAGCTTATAAGATGAAATTGCTGCATTTGCTACAATATTTTCAAATGACACTCCAGATATTTTTACATCATTACCTCTAATAACACCCTTAATTTTATCATCGTTACTTGAGTTATTTTGAAACTTCAAACATCCAGTTGTTTTCAGTCCACATATGTAAACATTTTTCATATTGACATAAATAGATGAAATATTTAGTTCCTTTTTAAGTAAAATCATTCCAGCAACATCCATTGATAATTTACCAGAATTATCTTTTAATACAAAGTTCTTTATATTTATCCTACTAAAATTCATATCACCATTAACTTCAATTTTTTTAAACCTATTATCATACAACGTTACCTCAAAAGCTTTGATATCAAATTTAGTAAGGGCATTTTTTTTATAATTAATATATCCACTTATCTTGCCAGCAATTTTATTGACTGGACATTTATAAATATGAAATATTTCTGAGATGTTAATATCATTGAAATTAAAATTTGTCGATACAACTTTATTGCCCTCAATAACAGTTTTCAAGACAACAGAACCATTACTTTTTAAAAAATTAAATAAATAAAGATTATTATTTCGAGTTATGCTCCCTTCTATATTCCCTATATTTAAATTCAATAAACTAAATTTTTCAAATTTTAAATTAATGCGTCCAGAAGTTCTATTTATTGATCCTAAAATATTAATAATCCCTTTTATGTCTTTAATCACAAAAGGGATTATAGGGACATCCTCAACATTAATATTTCTTACATCAACTACAAGTTCACCTGTTTTTATATTACCTCTAATCATTCCTGCAACTTTATTTTTAACTATAAGTCTCAACTTGTAATTACCATTTTTACAATAAGTGACTTTTATTTCTTTTTCAGAGGCATATGTATATTTTACATTGTAAACCTTATCATTATTTTTTTTCTCTAACAGACTAAAATTATCTAAAATAAAGTTTAAAGAACTAAGTAAATTAAAATTAATTTTTTTTTTAACATTTAAATATTTAAAGCTTAAGTTATTTCTATGTATATCTTTATTAACCTTTGGAACATCAATTTCAGAGATAACTTTGGTTTTATCTTTCGATATAGAGCCAAGCTCAAATTTTTCAATCACAATATTTTGATTTACATTTAAAGATGATAAATTAATCTTTCCATTTAAACTTACAATTATATTTATTTTGTTTTTCAGAGTAAAAATTGAGGAGGTATCCAAAACACCTCCTACAATTCGTTTACCATACAATTTAAATTTAATAGGAGTACCCAAAACATATACAATGAAATCAACACTAATACAATTTGGTTTAACTATTATATTCGCATTCGAAATTTTAAAAAAATCAATATTATTTTTTGTTATGATTTCATCTATAAATACTGAAACTTCAGATTTCGGAAGTCTAATGATATTGTCTTTAAAACAATGGAAAAAATTTTTACTTAGAGAAACTTTCAATTTTGATATGTCTATATGGTTTATGAAAACTACTGGACAAATAATATGAGCTAAAAACTTTACAGGATTCAATTTAAATCTTACACTTTGCATCGTGACCAAATCATCTAATTTCACATTTTCAAGTGTTAAACTAAAGGGTAAAATATAAAAATTATCAAAAGTATAATTACGTCCTGTCTGAGCATAAATATATCTTTGTAAAAAAGGCGAAAATATAAATGTTTTTATAAAACATAAGAAAAGTAATCCAACTAAAGCGATAAATATGTATATCGTGTGTTTCAGATATTTTCGCATATCTATTATATCCCTATCTCTCTCTTTATATAATTAATTTGGAATTTACAATGTTTACTATTATCGAAAGGAATTTATTATTGAAAAGAGTTAACCTACTTAAGGATATTGTATAACATATTACGTGGTAACTAAATAAAACAAATAAATTATTGAGAAAATATTATTAATTGATATAAAAAATGGCTAAAAAACTAACTATTTAATTGGTATTCCAGTTGATCTTGTAAGATTTTTAAATTCCTTTATGAGACTTATCGTCACTTTACCAGGTTCGCCATTAAAAATTTCTCTTGAGTCTACAGATACTACAGGCACTATTTCAGCCGCAGTTCCAGTTAAAAAACATTCGTCAGCAGTATAAACGTTATATACACTTATACGTTCTTCTCTAACTGGAATTTTCAACTTATTTTTTGCCAATTCCATAACTGTTTCTCTTGTTATTCCTAGCAAAGCTCCTTCTGATCCTGAAGGTGTATAAAGAACTCCATTTTTAACTATGAAAATATTGTCACAAGAGCACTCAGCCACATACCCTTCAGAGTTCAACATTATAGCTTCTATTGCACCGCCTCTTACTGCTTCCATTTTTGCAAGTATATTATTTAGATAATTAAGTGATTTAATATTTGGACTTAAAGAATCCTGTGTTATTCTTCTTGTAGAAACTGTTATTACTTCCATTCCTTTTTCATAAAACTCTTCTGGATAAAGAGAAATAGTATCAGTAATAATTATCAGTGACGGCGACATAGTCTTTGTAGGGTTAATTCCCAAATCCCCGCAACCTCTCGTAACCACAAGTCTTATATAGGCATCAAAAAGCTCATTTGCTAAAAGAGTTTTAATTACTGCTTTCTCTATATCTTTTTGCTGAATAGGAATTTTTAGATTAATAGTTTTTGCAGAAGCCCAAAGTCTATCTAAATGTTCCTTTAATCTGAAAACTCTACCATTATAAGCTCTTATTCCTTCAAAAACACCATCTCCATAAAGTAAACCATGATCAAAAACAGAAATTCTTGCGTCTTCTCTTTCAACAAGTTTTCCATCAAGATAAATTTTCATCTCATTTTTCCTTACAAGTATCAATTATTTTATATTAAAGTATTTATTTTACCATTTATCATTTTTACTATCCTATCAGCTCTGGAAGCAAGTTCCTCATTATGTGTAACAAGGATAAGTGTTGAACCTAATTCTAAAGAAATTTCAAACAGTAATTTCTCAATTTCAAACCCTGTTACTCTATCTAAATTCCCAGTAGGTTCATCAGCAAAAATTATACGTGGATTATTTATTAAAGCTCTTGCCAAAGCTACTCTCTGTTGTTCGCCACCCGACAGTTCGCTAGGAAAATGATCTTGCTTGTCCAAAATCCCAAGCCTCTCTAAAATATTTCTAGCATATTTAAGTTTTATTTGTCTTTCATTCCACACTGGAAGTAAAACATTTTCTAAAACATTAAAATCTAACATGAGATAATGAAATTGAAAAATAAAACCTATACTGTTTTTCCTCATAACACATAAATATTTATCATCATTTTTGAAGCAATCAACTCCATCTATATAAACTTTCCCAGATGTAGGTCTGTCCATAAGTCCTAAAATATGAATCAAAGTACTTTTACCAGCACCAGACGGTCCTGTTAAAGCTATCTTCTGTCCTGAAATTATTTCAATATTAATATTATTTAATACTTCAGTATTAAATAATAACCCATTCTTCACATAAGTTTTGTTTAGTTTTTCTGATTTTATGTTCATTTATAAGCAAAATTTTAATATCATCTATCATCCATATCTTATCACTTCAAGCGGATCTAACTTTGAGACTTGATAAGCTGGATAAATTCCCGCTGTTACTGTAATAATAAATGCCACAGTTGCTACCATAATTATATCAATTGGTAATATAGTAACAGGTAATTTATCAATATAATAAACACCTTTCGGCAATTTAAATATATTAGACCATTTCAGTATAAAACTTATTACAAGACCTGATATAACGCCCAAAAAAATTCCAACAAAGCCAACAATAATTCCTTCGTAAAAAAAGATTTTTGAAATTGAAACTCTCGAAAAACCTATCGCAGACATTATCCCTATATCTTTTGATTTTTGAAAACTTAAGAGTAAAAGATTCGAAATTATATTAAACGCAGCAACAAGTATTATAAGTAGTAAAATTAAAAACATCATTATTTTTTCAAGCTTTAGTGCTGAAAAAAGATTTTTATTCATTTCAATCCATGTTTTTGTCACGTACGAGTAAGACAGGTCTTTTTGTAATTGTAGAGAAACTTTTAAAGCATCATAAAAATCACTTATATAAATATCTAAACCTGTTATTTCATTCTGCATCAAAAAAACCTTCTGTCCTTCCTCTAAATCAATAAAACCTATAGAAGAGTCTAAATCATACATTCCAGATTGTATAATAGCTGAAACTAAAAACTCATACATTTTAGGAACATTGAAAAAATTATCTGGAAACATTAAAATAACTCTATCACCTGCATTTACAGAAATATTTTTAGCAAGCTCACTCCCAAGAATTATTGATTTTTCACCTACTTTTTTACAGTCAAAATTCATATTTGAAAGAATTATCTGATTTGAAAGATTCAACATTTTATTTTCGTTTTCATAATTTATAGCTTTAATTAATATGCCAGTTACAGACTTAGAATTTAAACTCTTGATAACTCCTTGCCTAAATATAAACGGAGATACGCTTAAAATATTCTTATTAGTATTTATTTTATGTTTTACTTTAATGTAATCTTTAAATGACTTACCATCAATCCTTGTAACCATTATGTGTGATTGTATACCTAAAATCTTTTTTCTTATATCATTTTGAAAACCACTCATAACTGCTAATGTTACAATAAGCACCGCTACCCCTAAAGCAGTACCTCCTAATGCAATAAAAGTTGTAAGTACAGAAAAAAAATTTTTTCTGCGTGCTTTTAAATATCTAACTGCAACAAAAAATTCCACAGATAATATACTCATAAATTAAATATCTATTCATCTCATTGTAGGAAACATTATTACCTCTCTAATTGATTCAACCCTTGTCAAAATCATGACAAGCCTATCTATACCTATACCCAAACCAGCAGTTGGAGGAAGACCTTGTTCAAGCGCAAAAATAAAATCTTCATCATAAGGCATAATTTCTTCGTCACACTCTTTTCTCTTTATTTCCATTTGTTGAATAAATCTTTTTTTTTGTAGCTCAGGGTCATTAAGTTCTGAATAAGCATTCCCAATTTCCATCCCACTTATATAGAGCTCAAATCTTTCAGCTATTTCAGGTTGATTAAATTTAACTTTTGAAAGAGGTGAATAAATAGCTGGATAATCTATGACAAAAGTAGGATTTTTCAAATTTGGAATAATTTTTTCTTCAAAAACCTGATCCAAAATTTTCTTATTACTTGCATCTTCAGGTAAATTGAGATTTAAATGTTTTACTAGTTCAAACATTTTTTTATCTTCAATATATGGTAATAAATCAAGTCCTGTGTATTCTTTTACCAGATCAAACATTTTTACTCTTCTAAATTCTAAATTAACATTTGAGCCTATCTTCTTAGCAGCTGTTTTAATTAAAGTCTCAGCAATATCCATCATATCATTATAATCAGCATATGCTTTGTAAAGTTCAATCATAGTAAATTCAGGATTATGATTTTTATCTATACCTTCATTTCTAAAGCTTTTACCTATTTCAAAAACTTTGTCCATGCCTCCAACTATAAGACGTTTTAAAAAAAGTTCTGGAGCAATCCTTAAAAATAAATCCGTATTCAAAGTATTGTGATGTGTTATAAATGGTTTTGCATTTGCACCACCAGCAAGAGACTGTAAAATAGGAGTTTCTACTTCTACAAAGCCAAGTTCTTCAAGTTTATGCCTTATAGAAGAAATAATCAAACTCTTTTTCACAAAAATATCCTTTACTTCACTGTTCATAATCAAATCTAAATATCTCTGCCTATATCTTGTTTCAACATCTTTAAGTCCATGCCACTTCTCAGGTAACGGCCTAAATGCTTTTGTGAGCATAGTCCATTTTTCAGCCATTATACTTAACTCGTTTGTCTTAGTTTTAAAGGGTACTCCTTCCACTGCTATAATATCAGACATATCAACCATATTTTTGAAAAGTTTATACTGATCTACTCCTATTTTATCTTCACGAACATATATCTGAATTTTAGCATACCCATCTTTTATATCTAAAAAAGCTACTTTACCCATATTCCTATATGTCATAACTCTACCTGCAGCATTAACCTTCACATCCAACATCTGTCCTCTTTCAAGAAAAACAAAATCTTTCTGTATATCAGAATTATTTTTATTTAAGGCATACTTTGCAGGATAAGGATTTATACCAGAATTTACGAAATCTTCTGCTTTTTGTTTTCTAAGTTGGATTATATATTCTATGGGAGTCGACTGATACTTTTGTTCTTTTTTTATCATTTATTACTATTACCCTTGTCCCTTACTTATTGCTGTATTAATTAATTGCATTTTGAAGAAATTGTCATTCTTATTCTTGTAACTTCTTGTACCGCACTTTTTATGATATTCAAGGCTTCAATAACTTGTTTGTCCATTTAGGTTAATATTTTTTTTACGCTTGTTCTTGTCTTTTACATATCAATTAAAATAAATACACAAAATACATAGAAACTAATGCGAAAACAATATTTCTTTAAAAAAAATAACAGATATAAATAAAAAGAGTCGATAAGAAGTTCTTTTTTTACCAATACTTAATTTTATAAAACTTAAAAGATTTTCTTTTTTACTCTTTTTTTTACATCTGTCTTGTTTATTTATAATGAAATATGCAAAAAAACAAGAACGTACCACAAGAAATTAAAAGCAATATTCTTGTCATTTTCACAACTATTTCCCTACGCAGAGTCGGGATCATAAATTCTGGGACATATCCTGAAAAAAAAATAAAATTACTTCCCTGAATATAGATAGCATTTTCAAAACTTTTTAAATCAAATCTAAAAGTACTTTTGATTCCGTATATTTATCACCATTTGTTTTATTTATTGCTGAAATTGATGATATTTCCTTTCTTGAATCTGAACCATCATTATAACGAGTAAATTATACTGTTCCCTTTATTTAAGTTGCACAGTCAACACTTTTCTGTTAAACTCTTCATCTGCTGATAAGAAGTTAAACAACTCCTAGTAACACAGATGCATCGCCTTCTTTATAAACAAAAAATCTACAGACTTAATCTTGCTACTAGCTGCTGGGCAAACAGAGTCCAATCAGTATTATCTTTTTTCTGTACTTTGTCACTCTATTTTCTATCTCGTCGTAATCCCATATTAAAACGCACAAGTTTTTTTGTCATAGTTTTATCCTATTTTTGTGCCTGTCTATCATAAATCGATTTAAAAATAATCTGCAAACTGCATATTAATAAAACTCCCGAGTTCGCAAGCAGTATTGACCACCTGCCAGTTACTAGTGCATACCAAATCCAGAGCGTTGCCGACGCTGTACACAGGACAAATGTAAACATTGAGACATCTTGCGCTTTCTTCGTTACCAACGTTTTTGCTAATTGTGGGGCAAAAGATACCGTCTTTAAAATCCCTGCACTCAGTCCAATAAATTCCATGTTCATTTTCTTTTTCCTCCACTATATATATAGACACTTATCCAAAAAGATTCCCAGATCATTTTCTTTAAAATATTAAAATAATTTATAAATTTAAAAAATCTTTTAATTATTATATCTTCGCTACAATCTAGTTTATATCTGTTTTTTAAATTTCTCTTTTTTATATTGTAACAAAAAAAGGTAAAAGAGTATAGGAGTTAAAAGTAACTCACAGTGTAATCAACAACATATAGAAAAAGGAAAATATTAAAAAATCTAACAAAAATACTTAAGCTAACCGCTTTATTTTAGTGCTTTATTCTTTCAAATCTATCATTGTCATAACCATCATTTTTTAGCGAAGTAATATCAATTTATTTACTATCATATTTTTAAGATAATATACTTAATAAATGCATCACACTTGCTAAGAAACGTTTTTATTTTGACATTTGCAATACCACAAATTTACTATAATCTATGAAATAAATAAATTTTTGCTATAGTTGCTATTTAATAACATGCTAAAAAAACTACATTTATATATTATTAAAGAATTTTTAGGCTATTTCTTTTTTGGCCTCGCTGTTTTCTCCATTTTTTTTCTTTTAAACAATTTGTTTGATTTTATAAATCTTTTTTTTTCAAGAGGAGTTCCTCCTTTTTTAATTCTTAAATTATTTATCCTTACTGTTCCAAAGATTTTAATGTCAACAATACCAATGGCTGTACTTCTAGGTATACTAACATCTTATGGAAGATTAGCGGAAGATAATGAAGTAACAGCGATGAAATCTTCTGGAATAAACTATAAAACATTGACAATACCAATAATAGTCTTAGTTTGTACAATATTTATTTTTCTTTTACTCTGTAATCATTTTATAACACCATCAGCAACTTCAAACTTTAGAAATCTTTATAAAGAAATTATTATAAAGAGACCTCTTTCAAGACTGACAGAAAAAACAATAAACGAAATAGGAGAGTACAGTTTATATGCAAATAAAGTAAATCATAAAGATAATACTCTTTCAGGAATTAGCATATATAAATTTGGAAACGAATATGCTTCAACAAAAACTTATCGCATATACGCGTCATCAGCCATAATCAAACCTTATCCAAACGCCATTAAAATCACTCTCTACAATGGATACTTACTACATGCACACCCTTCAGATATGAACAATATGATGCACATTACTTTTAAGTCCTACTGTTTTTTTATAAAATTAAACAATGAAATTAAAGACGATAATTTGCTTATACTTGGCATGTCTTCTCCAAAAATCATTAAAACCATAAAAATCTGTAAAGAATCATGTATCCCATATAAAAAGTATGAAATTGAATTATGGATAAGATGGGTTTTCGCATTTGCCTCAATTGCATTTAGTTTTGTCGCATTACCCATAGGAATAATGGCGGGAAAGGGCGGGAAAGGTATAGGTTTCGGAATTAGTTTAGGTATCATCCTGATTTACTATCTGTTAACTATACTTGCAATAGACTTAAGTGAAGAAAAATATATGCCAACAAGTCTAGTAATGTGGTTTCCAAATATTATTATTACAATACTTGGAATTTATCTGCTTATAAAAATGAGAAAAAGATAATAATGAAAATTTTTTATAGATATATTGTCAAGAACTTTGCAAAAATTTTTATATTTATATCACTAGTGTTTATACTAATAGGGATAACATCTGAACTACTTAGACAAAAGGAATTTTATATGGAATATAAAACTCCTTTTTATTTGATATTACTGCATTTGATTTTAAATGTCCCACGCTGGTTCATGCAAGCTCTTCCTATAATTACCCTCATAGCTTTATTATTTTCTTTAGGGGATTTATCAAAAAAAAATGAGATAACAGCAATAAAGGCTGCAGGAATAAATATTTGGAGAATTATATCATTATTCATCGTAACAGGTTTAATCATAGGAGCTATAGAACTTAGTGTAAGAGAATTTATAATTCCTAAAACACATAAATATTATAAGAAAATACAAAAAGAGAAAATACAAAAAGAAATCGAATTTTCTAATTTAATACTTTTTATGCCTAATAATACAAGACTTACAGTTGAATATCTAAATACTGATGAGAAAATAATTAGAGATATCGTGATAGAAAAATATAACAATGAGTCTGGTATAGAATATCTCATTTTATCAAAAGAGGCTACATGGGAAAATAACGTATGGTTATTGAAAAATGGTGTTATAAGAAAATTAAATAGTGATACTTGGCATGAAATTTATTTTAAAAATCATAAATTAGACATAAATATAAAACCAACAGATATGGTAATACAAACAATTTCCAATAATTCTATGAACACTTTTGCATTCAAAAAATATATAAACCATCTTAGAGTTTCTGGGAAGGCAACAGTTAAAGAAAAGATAGCTTTAAATATGAGATATGCGGATGCTTTTTCTCACATTGTAGTTATGATGATTGGCATTCCTTTTGCAATAGGTCCAGGAAGAAGATTAAATAAAGTATTAAGTTTTACACTTGCTCTAATCGCTATATTTATTTACTGGGGCACACAAGCAACAGTAGTATCACTTGGTGAGAATTTTATATTACAACCATTCACAGTTGCTTGGTTACCAATCTTTATATTCACTATAATAGGTGTCTATATTCTTATCAAAACAAGAAAATAATAAAGACTTTCATAATAAAATTTACATTATTTTAAACCTTTAAATAATTTTTTGATAGAATTAGCTGACCTATTAATATGAAATGATATTTTATATATCTGGAGACAAGTATGCATATTCCTGACGGACTCTTAAATAACAACCTAGCAGCAGGATTACTTGCTGGAATATCAATTATTTTTAGTTATTGTTTAAGGAGGGTTTACAAAATTACAACTACAATCCCACTTACAATTTCAGAAAACAATAAAAATATAGGAGTCTGCACATTTGGATTTTTTAATACCACAAATGAATATATCCAAAAATTAACAATTATTGCAATGTGGGTATTTTCTTCTCAAATGTTTAACATTCCTGTACAATCAAAAATTTCAGCACATTTAATAGGCGGAGTGTTTACAGCAGTTATCGTAGGACCGTTTGCAGGATTTTTAGTAATATCTTCAGTTCTTATTATTCAATCTATATTTTTTTCAGATGGTGGAGTATTAGCGCTAGGTGCAAATATTTTTAATATGGCTTTTATTGGTTCTTTCATTTCATATTATATTTACAAAGCAATAGTAAATAAAAATTACTATCTTGCCATATTTGTAGCTTCTTTATTCTCAGTCTTAAGTGCTGCTTTTTTTTGTTTACTTGAACTTAGTATTTCTGGAGTCGTGTATTTTTCAATATCATTTAAAAATATGATGTATTTACATCTACTTGTTGCATTATTAGAAACTATTATCACCCTAACATTGTTGTGGTTATTAAAATTTTCTTATGAATAAATTTATCAGCAAAAATGGAATGGAAATGAATAAGAAAGCTATTGTTGTATTATTCCCTATATTTATTGTATTTTTTGCAAGCTTATTTTCTTCAAAACATCCTGACACTCTAGAAACATTTGCAGTAAATCAAGGTTTTGAAAAACAAGCTAAAGAAATAGTTTTGATATTTAATGACTATAACTTACCTTTTATCAATAATCAATTTCTATCTTCATTTTGTGCTGGTATAATTGGGTTAGTTTTGCTGTATATCTTATATAAAACAATTAAATTTTTTGAAAAATAAATGAACAGTATAAATAAAATAAATGAAAAAGAACAGATATTAAAGTTATTAAAACAAGTGAAGGACGGATCAATATCGCCAGATGAAGCTTTACTGAATTTGCAGACTATGCCATTTAAAAACTTAGGACATACTAATATTGATTATCATAGAGGATTACGTCAAGGTTATGGAGAAGTAATTTATGGACAAAATAAAACATCCGAACAAATTAAAGATATTATTTTAAACATGTTAGATAAAGGTTTAAATAATATTATAATTACGCGTATTCTTCAATCAACAGTTGATTTTTTAATTAAACAAAAAATAGATTTAGAATATTATTCTATTGCTAAACTTGCTATTGTAAAACGTAATAATGCAATGAATTTAAAAGGCTCAGTTGTAATCGCATCAGGAGGTACAAGTGATATACCTGTATGTGAGGAAGCAGCTATTACAAGCGAAGTTTTGGGAAGCTACGTTACTCGCATATATGATGTTGGTGTCGCAGGGTTACATCGCCTTTTGTCACAATATAACATTTTTCTAAAAGCTCGTGTCGTTATAGCAGTTGCAGGCATGGAAGGGACTCTTCCTAGTGTGATTGGTGGACTTATAAGTTGCCCCGTTATTGCAGTACCAACAAGTGTGGGATACGGAGCTAATTTTAATGGTCTTTGTGCATTACTTGCTATGCTTAATTCGTGTGCAAATGGTGTTTCAGTTGTTAACATTGATAACGGTTTTGGTGCAGGTTATATTGCAAACCGTATCAATATGATGGAGAGTATTTAATGAAAACACTCTATTTAGAATGTTCTATGGGTGCGGCTGGAGATATGCTAATGGGAGCTTTACTAGAATTGATTGAAAATAAAACAGATTTCTTAAAGCAAATAAACTCACTTGGATTTTCTAACTTTAGAGTAAATATAAAATGTGTTAAAAAATGCGGTATCGTAGGTACACGCATACTGATAAGTATTAATGACAAACAACCAGACATTATTTCACAAAATACTCACATTAACACACAACAACACAAAGAGAACTGCCACAATCAAAATAAAAATGATCACATAAATATTAAAAAAATTGAAAATGTGATAAGACAATTGAAAATTAGTCAGAAAGTTAAAAGTAATTCCCTTGCTATATATCAGTTGATTGCTGAAGCTGAAGCTAGAGTGCATAAATGTCCAGTTAAGTACATACATTTCCATGAAATAGGCAACATTGACGCTTTAATAGACATCATAGGTGTATGCATACTAATAGAATACCTTGGACCTGAAGAAATAACAGTATCCCCAATTAATGTTGGTAGTGGATTTATAAATTGTCAACATGGTATATTGCCAGTACCGGCTCCTGCTACGGCTTATATTTTACAAGATATTCCAATTTATAATGATAATAATGTGCGTGATGAACTATGTACACCTACCGGAGCTGCCATTATTAAGTATTTCGCAACAAATTTTAAACAAATGCCAAAAATGCGTGTAAAAAAAATAGGTTATGGAATGGGAGCAAAAGATTTTGAACAAGCAAATTGTGTGCGAGCATTTTTGGGAGAAATTGAAACTAAAACTAAAGAAACAAATGATATTATAGTTAAATTAGAATGCAACCTAGACGATATGACAGGGGAAGCTATAGGTTTTACTGTAGATTTACTATTTGAAAAAGGTGCACTTGACGTTTTTATCACGCCTATTCAAGCAAAAAAAAGCCGTCCTGCAGTTTTATTAACTTGTATATGTAATGAATACAAATCCAATTTTTTTATAAAATTAATGTTACGTCATACAACTACTTTTGGTGTACGAAAAAATATTTGCGATAGATATGTGTTAAAACGCAAAACCTCAATACAAAAAACACCATATGGTAATATAAGAGTAAAAACAGGAGAAGGGTATAGTGTAAAAAAAGTTAAGCCTGAGTATGAGGACATCGTAAAAGTTGCACGCTTAAATAATGTATCTTTTAATGATGTCAACAATGCTACTGTAGACCTGACAAAGAAAAAATATGAACAAAATAAAACAAAAATATGAAATACTTAAACAATATATATATGAATTGGGTAATGTAATTGTTGCATTTTCAGGGGGTGTAGACTCAACTTTTTTATTAAAAACGATTAAAGATGTTTTAGGTGATAAAGTTATTGCTATAACGGCAAGATCATATTCTTTTCCAAAACGAGAACTAAATGAAGCAATAACATTTTGTAAAAAACAAGGTATTCAACATATCATCTGCGATTCAGAAGAACTGAATATCAAAGGATTTTCTGATAATACTACTAATCGTTGTTATCTCTGCAAAAAAGAGTTATTTTCAAAAATTTGGAATATAGCTAAAGAAAAAAATATAAAATATGTGGTTGAGGCCTCAAATATAGACGATAATAATGATTATCGTCCTGGTTTGAAAGCAGTCCATGAATATAGTGTGAAAAGTCCGTTGTGTTACGCAAGACTTACAAAAAACGAAATTCGTATACTTTCAAAAAAGCTCGAACTCTTAACATGGAACAAACAATCTTTTGCTTGCCTGTCTTCACGTTTCCCTTATGGTGAACATATTACTTTAGAACGTCTATCGATGATAGAACATGCAGAACAATTACTTTTAGACATAGGCCTTAGACAAGTCAGAGTACGTTACCACGGAAATCTTGCACGAATTGAAACTGATGAATACGGATTTAATATTATCATGAAACGCAACCAACGCGAAAAAGTATATAAACAATTTAAAA
Organism: Candidatus Endomicrobiellum basalitermitum; assembly: GCA_031282525.1. GTDB lineage: Bacteria > Elusimicrobiota > Endomicrobiia > Endomicrobiales > Endomicrobiaceae > Endomicrobiellum > Endomicrobiellum basalitermitum. Next base: position 130,671 of record JAITDN010000003.1, read on the forward strand.
AAATAGGATTCATTTATACTGCAATAGACATCTTAGGATATCGTACTGGAAGCATGAACGAAATATTAACAAAACCTACTAATAACAAAAACCATTAAAATCCTTATTCTAAGTTATAGAACAAATAAAATAATTTATATATGGTTTGGCTATAAAAATCTTAATTTATTATCACCATCTCGGATGGAATTTTTTGTATTGTTCCACTATTTTCCTTCTTTCAAGATGTGTATAGATTTGTGTTGTCATAATTGAAACATGCCCTAACATTTCTTGAACAAAACGAATCTCTGCCCCCCCAGCAAGCAAGTGACTCGCAAATGAGTGTCTTAAAGTATGCGGTGTAATATTTTTAGTAATTCCTATATTTTTAACAATATTTTTAAGCTGTCTCCAAAATTCTACTCTTGAAAGTTTTTTACCTAATCTAGAAATAAATATATTGTCTTCTATAGTTAAAACAGGCTTTCGTTTCATTAAATAAGTATCAATAAACTCTTTAGCTTTTTGTCCAAAAGGAATAAGCCTTTCCTTAGAACCTTTACCTAAAACTCTTAAAAAACAATTTTCTAGATCCACATCAGAAAATTTCAGATTTATAAGTTCTGAAACCCTCAATCCAGTAGCATACATAAGTTCAAGCATTGCCCTATTTCTTATATGTATTTCACCATTAACATTTACAGAATTTAAGAGAAAAGTAACTTCATCAAAAGTAAGTATACATGGTAAATTCTCAGATACTTTTGGAGATCTCAAATATAATGTAGGATCACTTTTTACTAAATTTTCTAAGTTTAAAAATCTATAAAATTGCTTCAACGACTCAACAAGTCTGCAAATTGATCTTGGATTTAAACCTTTAATTTTCAACTTCCATAAAAAATCAGTTATATCGTGATGTTCAAAATCCTCAAGAAACATTTGCTCTTTTCTAGCAAACTTAATAAGTTTTAAAACGTCAGTCTTATAAGCCAAAACTGTATTTTTTGATAGTCCTTTTTCAACGATTATATAAGAAATAAAATTATTAAGTGCTTTTTTATAATCTAACATTTTTTCAAACTTCCAACTCTTATTTTAAATATGGATTATGTCTTAATTCATTCGCTAATGTAGTTTTACTTCCATGTCCAGGATAGATAACAAGAGATGGATTCAATCTTTTTATTTTAGAAAGAGAACCTAAAATTTCTCCGTAACTTCCACCAATCAAATCTGTTCTGCCTATTGTACCTGCAAAAAGAGTATCTCCAGTAATTAAAAAATCCCTAAATAACAAGCAGATACTACCTTTTGTATGACCAGGTGTATGTATAACTTTAAAAGTTGTAAAAGTTAACTTCACTTCTTGACCATCCTCAAGAATTATTTCAGGCATTTTAACAGAACATGAAAAATTTAATAAATTAGAAGTATTGACAACTGTTTCTAATTCATATCTATGTATAGCTAAAGGAATCTTAAATTTTAAACGTATTTGATCATCAGATAATACATGATCATAATGACCATGCGTATTTATGATCATTTCAGGTTTCAATTTATATTTTACTAACTCAAAAATAACTTTTTCCCCGTCTTCTCCTGGGTCTATGACTACTGCCTGTAAATTTTCAGAATTGTAAACCACATAGCAGTTTTCAGCTAAAACACCAGATACAATCTTTTTTATTTTTATCATTTTATCACCATAATAACTTGCAATATAATGTTCACAAATATCCCCGCTGTAATATCATCTAAAGTAACTCCAAATCCACCTTTTAATTTTTGCAATTTTTTTATAAACAGAGGCTTTCTTATATCAAATATTCTAAATAATAAAAAACCAAAAAATAAAATTATAAAAGTTTTTGGTAGGAATGCAATTGAAAACCATGATCCAGCAACTTCATCTATAACTATTCTCTGATCATCCTTTTTATTATAAATAGCTTCGGCAATAGAAGAAAACAAAACTGAAATGACAAATACTACAACAAGCAGAAAAACTTGAAATATATATCTATTCGGGACAAATAACATCCAAAGCAAAAAAGCAATTAAACTGCCAAATGTTCCTGGAACATACTTCAAATAGCCTACACCAAAAAAAGAAGAAAAAAATATTATTATTTTATTCACTTTCTTATTCTTAGTTTTCAATTAATAATTTCCTATACTTCCACACATATTTTAATCCTGAATAAACTGTAAGCACAACAACAATAAAAGTCATCCAAAATGGTGTTTTTTTCATTACAATAAGAATCATAGAATAAGAGTTTTTCATAGTACTTTGTGTTATCCCAAAAAACTTAAAAAATGCCTTATTAACTAAAAAAATTATTATTACCATTATAATTATAATAGCTACCATTTGCGCTGTAGTTTTAAATTTTCCAGTTTTATCTGCATGTATCATTATTCTTTTAGTGGCAGCAATAGAACGTAAACCTGTCATCAAGAACTCCCTTGCAACTATTATTATAACCATCCATGTTGCAACCCCAAGTATTGGAATCTTAATAAAATATATAAAAGCAGCTGATATTAATAGTTTATCGGCAAGAGGATCCAAAAATATTCCTAAGGGTGTCACTGTTTTATTTTTCCTTGCTATTCGCCCATCAAGTAAATCTGTAATTGATGCAGTACAGAAAACAACCAACGCTAAAATACTGTTATAAATCCCACCTAATTCCATAAATAGAATAAAAAACGGAATCATACATATTCTTGTTATGGTAAGCTTATTCGCTAAATTCATTTACTTTCTCCATCTATCACAAATTTTAACATTGTATTGTAAAATAAATTTCTATAGATTCTAATTAAGTTTTATAAATTCAATATCATTGTTTATATTGAATTTAAACATATTTTTATCTAGACTAGAGTTAATAACATAGTGCTTAAATACAGTCTTCATAATAACTCCGTCAAATTCTACAATAACTTTTTCAGGGCACATATTTAATTTTGAGATATAAATCTTCATATCACAGTTCGTCTTTGATAAAGAGTTAATTTTAACTAAAACATATTTCTCATCTTCACTAACAAAATCTATCATATTCGTTTTTTTTATTCTTTTTAAATCTCCACAAACACCTATAAAACTTAAAAGAGTCGTGGAAGTAGGATTCTCACTAATTGGACCATTCCAGTTATCAATTATAACTTGCCTATTTTCTGGAATATAAATAGTTATATTCTTACCATTAAAATATATTTGCTGTTCCTGTGGAGTTTTTTGATTTATATAAACTCCACAGTTTTTTTTAAAAAATAATTTCCCATAGTTTTTTTTCTCCTCTCTTGTAGATTCAAAAAAAATACTTTGAATATAATCTGCGCTAATAGTATTTATTTTTTTATTATTCGCTTCTATTTTCTCAAGGAATATATTAATTCTATCATCACATACTCTAGCATAAGCAGTTTTAAAAAAAGCAAATACAATAACCAGTAAAGTAATAATAGTTACTCTTACAATAAATATATAATTCTTCAACAACAAATTTCTATGTTTATAATCCATTTTTAATTATTTCCCATTTTATCTTTTAAATAGTTCTCTATTTTATAATAATCTATTTGCCATTTATTGGTACCCTCTGGCTTTGTTATAAAACCTTTTATTTCAAGTATACTCAATATATTAGTAGCCTTTGCAGATCCTCCAAAATTCGCTTTAAGTAAATCCTGAGATACACGCCTACGCTCACTTATAAGTTTAAGCGCTAGAATTAAATCTTTCTCTCCTTTATCTTCCTCATTCTTACAGAAACTATCCTTTTCTTCGACTTCAGTAATTATAGGCTCGTAAATTCTCGGAAATTTTTGATCATTTATAAAAGAGATAATTCTTTCGACTTCTTTCAACGAGACGTAAGCCCCTTGTAGACGAATAGGTTTTGCTTCTCCAGGCGGTAAAAACAACATATCACCTCTACCAATCAAACATTCAGCCCCAAGCATATCCAAAATAACTCTTGAATCTATTTTTGATGTCGTCTGAAATGATAATCTTGCAGGGAAATTGGCCTTAATAATACCCGTTATAACATTAACTGACGGTCTTTGAGTCGCAAGAACTAGATGTATACCCACAGCTCTCGCCATTTGAGATAAACGCTGTATAGAATCCTCTATTTCTTTTTGTGCCATAAGTATCAAATCTGCAAACTCATCTACTATAACAATTATATAAAATTCTTTCTCACCACCAATATTAGCTATTTTATTGTTATACTCTTCAATATTTCTCACCATTTGTTTTGCAAACTTTGTATACCTCTCCTCCATAATCACAACAAGTTTTTTTAAAGCTTTTGCGGCCTCTTTAGGATTCGTTATAACATCTGCATTAATCGCATAAGTACATGGATTAAATATATGAGGAATATTTTTATAAATAGATAATTCAACTCGCTTAGGATCAATTAACATAAATTTTACTTCATCAGGACGTGCTTTATACAAAATAGAAAGTATTATAGAATGAATACCAATACTTTTACCCGAGCCCGTAACACCTGCAATCAAAAGATGTGGCATTGAAGCCAAATTGGCCACGTAACCCAAACCATCAGTTGTTTTGCCCAAAGCCAAAGTAACCAAGGATTTTGAATTTTTAAAAGCACTATTTCCTAAAATTCCCCTTAAACCAACGTTTACGCTTGAAGGATTAGGCACTTCTATTCCTACAGCAGCTTTTTCAGGAACAGGGACAACTCTTATTGATGCAGTGCGCATAACAAGAGAAATATTATCAATAATATTAGATAAAGCTTGTATTCTTATTCCAGGGGCCAAAATCAAGTCATAGCGCGTAACAACAGGACCTGGAATAATATCTTTAACTTCAGCATTAATACCAAAATCTGCAAGAGTTTTTCTTAAAAGTCCCGCTCTTTCAAAAAAGTCATTTTTATTCACATCAAAATTTGTAGTAGAGTCAATGCTAAGCAAATCAATAGGAGGAAGTCTATAATTAAAGATTCTAATATTAACTTTTTCATGATCAGGAATCATTTGCACAAAATTATTTGATTTTTTACATTCTTCTTTCTCATGACCACTTATAATGTTCGGTCTTAAAAATCCATATTTAGAAATTTTAGAGGAAAACTCTTGTTTTAATATAAGTTTTGTTTCATTTCTTTGTCTTGTATTTTGAACCTTATCTTTTCTTAATTTTCTCAGAAAATCATATATATAAGAAATTGACGAGCATTCTAAAATTCTTACAATAGAGAAAAAAAATATAAGTGTAACTATGCCAAAACAAAGCCATGTGCCAAAAAGTTCCTTAAGAAACACATATAACCTACCTCCAATCCAACCACCGGAAACTTTCGGCATAAACATAAAATGTATCGCTTCAAACAGCACAGCAGTAGAAACAATAAAAACAACAGACCATATAAAACAAAGCTTTTTTCCATAGTTAACAGATTGCTTTATTTGCATTATAAAATATCGCAAAAATAATAAAGATATAAAATACGATGCTGTCCCAAACATACTTAATATTACACTAGAAAAAGCTCGTCCAAATATACCTGATTTAGTCGGTAAAACAAAAACATAAGTACTAAAAAAAAATGCCAACGCAAAAAACAAAACTATTATTTCCCTACTTTTTTCTGAAACACTTTGTTTTTTACTCTTAAATTTTTTATTTTCCAACACAAAAATAATCCTACTTTTGAAAAGCTTATTTTAAAGGGATTTAATAACTAAACAACCAACTGATAATTACTTTATCCTAATCTTAAAAATCACAACTTTTAAGATAAAATATTTTATAGATCTATATAGATTTGTTTTCAAACAAAAAGTTTAGGTGTATCCTTAAACTTTTTCTACCTCAAATAAGTCTTGGTTTAAATTTACTGATTTCCCATTTTCTACCAATATTTTTAATATCTTTGTTTTAAAAGTGCTTTTTATTTCATTCATAACCTTCATTGCTTCAACTATACATATAGTTCTTCCAATTTCAACAATATCCCCCTCATTAACAAACACTGCAGATGATGGAGATGGTGACCTATAAAACACACCCATTATCGGTGATTTTATTGTTTCATTTAAGATTATTGAAGAAACTACTATAGATTCTTTTTTTTCTTTATTAGAATCCAAAGATTTTTGTTCTTTTATATTTTTTTGAATTACTGTATAATCATCACTGCTATTATGTCTATCATCATAATCTTTACGTTTTATGTAAATTTTATGCTCTTTTGAATTTATCTCAAGTTCTTGAATCCTCTCATCTTTCATTATTTCGTAAAGAAACTTCACTTTGTCTATAATATTACCACTCATAATAATCCCTTCTGCAAGAGTGTGAAACTAAAATAAAAAAATACTAGAAATCAAATCAATAATCCAATTATTAACCCTTAATAAATAACAATCAATTACACAATGTCTAAATAATAAACTACTTATTGAATATTATTGCTGACTTTCCACAAAAAAACAATAAAACCTTTTTTTATTATTTTATTTACAAGATTTTATTTACTACTTTTAGGCTTAAATTTATTCTTCCTTGACTATCAATTTCAATTACCTTAACTCTAACTTCATCTCCTTCTTTTACAACATCTTCAACCTTTTTTATGCGATGATCTGATAACTGAGAAATATGTATTAATCCTTCTTTTCCAGGTAAAATTTCAACAAAAGCACCAAATGTCATAACTTTAACAATCCTACCTTTATAAATTTTCCCAACTTCAGCTTCGACAGTCAACGACTCAACATATTCCTTTGCAGAATCAACTCCAACAGATTCCAATCCAGTAATAAACACTTTTCCAGTCTCTTCAATATTTATCTTAACATTATTATCTTCTTGAATTTTCCTTATATTTTTCCCGCCTGGACCTATAAGCTCGCCAATTTTATCTTGAGGTATAAACAAAGTTACCATCCGCAGAGCATAATTTGAAATATTATTTCTAGGAACTGAAATTGCAGTATCCATTTTATCTAATATAAATAATCTGCCACGCTTTGCCTGTTCAAGGGCCTGAGCTATAATTTCAATAGTAATCCCCAAAATTTTTATATCCATTTGTAATGCAGTAACACCTTTTTTTGTACCTGCAACTTTAAAATCCATATCTCCAAGATGATCTTCCATCCCCATAATATCTGTTAAAACAATATAATTTTCACCATCTTTAATGAGTCCCATAGCAACACCAGCACAACTTGACTTTACAGGCACCCCAGCATTAAACAGAGCCAGTGAACCACCACAAACAGAAGCCATTGACGATGAACCATTTGACTCCAATATATCCGACACTATTCTTATAGTATATCCAAAATCATTCTCATTTGGCAAAATATATTTCAAAGCTCTTTTAGCTAAATTTCCATGTCCAATCTCTCTCCTGCTAGTAGATCTCTCTCCTTTAGGTTCACCAGTTGCAAAACCAGGGAAATTATAATGAAACATGAAACGTTCTTTATGCTCACCTGTAAGTTCATCAACAACTTGCATATCAGTTGGAGTCCCAAGTGTTACTGTTACTAAAGCTTGAGTTTGCCCTCTTGTAAATAAACTTGAACCATGAACTCTAGGAAGTATATCTGTTTCACAAATTATAGGTCTTATTTCTTCAAAATCGCGCCCATCTGAACGAACCCTTTTATTTAAGATAAGTTCTCTAGCTTTTTTATAGAAAATATCCTCTAATATTTCATTTATAGTTGACATTGACTCGTTAGGATATTTTTTTATCAACCTCACTGACAAATCTTTTTTAAATGAACTCCAAAAAAGTTCTCTCTCAAATTTTTCTTTAATTGCAACACTTAATTCAGCTTTTAAAATAGCTTCAGATTCAATATCTGTTTTTAACAATAAATTATAATTGGGATATAAAACCTCAATTTTTGTTTTTGTAGAGAACGCTTTCTGAAACAAACACATTTCTTTTATTGTATCTTTTGCAAGACTTAAAGCCTCAACTATTTCCATCTCTGAAAGTTCATTTGCAGCCGCCTCAACCATCGTTAAAGCTTCTTCCGTTCCACTAACAACTAAATCCAACTCACTAGATCTCTGATCTGTAATTAACGGATTTATAATGAGTCGTCCATTCACTTTACCTATTCTTACAGATGCTACAGGTATTTTGAAAGGCAAATCTGATATATACAAAGCAATTGAAGTCCCCAAAATAGCTGCTATATCAGAATCATTTTTACCATCATGTGAAAGAACTATTACAGAAATTTGTGTGTTATTTCTCCAATATTTTGGAAAAAGAGGTCTAATACTCCTATCTATAAGTCTACTTGTTAATATTTCCCAATCTCTAGGTCTAGCCTCTCTCTTAAAAAAACCACCAGGGATTTTTCCGGCAGCGTAATTTCTTTCTCTATAGTCTACTGTTAAAGGCATAAAATCTGCATTGGGATTAGGTTCTTTTGAAGCAACTACTGTGGCTAAAACAATTGTCTCACCAATTTTTACAGTGCAAGAACCATTTGCATGTCTTGCAAATTTGCCAGATTCAATAGTAAATTTTTCTCCAGCAACTTCCAATTCTCTATTAAAATATTCCACTTTTAACTCCATTTCTCAATCCGTCAAAAATAAAAACTACTACATTAAAACTGAAATAACTTCTTAGTTTTATAACTATTTTAGATTATATTTAAGTGTATTTTTTACCTTCTGATATCTAATTTCTTAATCAATGAAGAATAATTATCTTTATTATGCTTTCTAATATAATTCAACAATACTTTTCTACGACCTATCATTTTAAGAAACCCCATTTTGGATGCAAAATCTCGTGGAAACTTTTGAAAATGAGTTGAAAGATATTTAATCTTTGTTGTAAGAATAGCAATCTGAACTTCGATAGAACCAGTATCAGTTAAATGTGTTCTAAACTCTTCAATCACCGCTTTTTTAGTAAACATCATATTATTTTTTACCTACCCTTTCCTCATTAATTTTTTGCACTTTAGCGACCCAAAAATTTTACAAAATATTTTATTTCCTGTCCAACGCCCAATTCCTTATATTTTTCATTATCAAACTCAATGCTTATCTTAAATTTTATTTTAACTTACAAACAAAACAATAAAATAAAGTCACTTTCAAAGAAAACATAAAAAAATTCTATTGCAAACCCCTCCCCTTTAACTCTTCATCTAAATAATCAACCATTCTCTTATCAGATCTACCTATTAACTTACGAAAGAAATACCTAAATTTATCCATGTATTCAAATATTGCTGGAACAACAATTAAGGTTAGAATTGTAGAACTTATTATACCACCTATTATAACAATCCCCATACCTCTCCTAAATTTGCCTATCTCACTAAATCCTAAGGCTGTGGGGAGCATACCAGCAACAATAGCAAATGACGTCATAAGTATGGGACGTAATCGCATAGATCCTGCTTTTATTATAGATTCATCTATGCTTAATCCACTACGAATCTGTTGCTGTATACAATCAACTAAAAGTATTGAGTTTTTAGCAACAATTCCAAGCAGCATTACCATACCTATCATTGTAAACACATCAATAGGTTGCTTAAAAAGTAACAATGCAATTATTCCACCAATAACTGCAAGCGGAAGTGCTGTCATAATTGTAAAAGGCGTTACAACAGATTCATAGAGGCTAGCAAGAACTATAAATATAAATACTATCGAAGCGGCACTGGCTATAAAAATACTTTTAAACATATCGCTCATATCTTCAGCATTTCCAGAGAGGTTATAATCAATATTTTTCCATTTTTCAAAATTTTTTGTACTAGATTTCTCCTCATTAAAAATACGTAACACTTCTTTCTGAATTTCACCTACAGTACCGTTAACAGCAATGTTCCCTTCAACTGTAACACAACGAGATTTGTCTTTTCTATATACCTTTGTAGAACTAGAAGTTTTTTCAGCAAGTGCAATGTTTTTGAGCCTTATAAGTTTATTATTAATATTGCTCACATATGTATCATCAAAATTTCTAAATACATCTTTTTGATCATCTTTAAATTTAACTTTAATATCGTATTCAATACCATTATCTTTATATTTCCCAGCCAAAACACCATTAATCATAGCTCCTATTTCTCTACCTACAGCACTAGAACTCACACCTAAATCTCTCATTTTTTGATGATCCATTTTTATCTGAATTTCAGGTTTTCCAAGCTTACAATTTGAATGTACGTCAACAAAATAAGGTATTTTTTTATATCTTTTGATAAGAGTATTTGCCACATCATATAAAACATTAGTATCCCCACCCGTAAGTTCCATAATAAATTCACTTTTTCTACCACCTGCAGATAGTCTAACAACAGAAAACTCAAGTTCATCGCCAAATTTCTCATTTAAAACTTTCCTTAAATAATCCTTCATTTCCGAAGTCGTCAGTATTTTATTTTTAGAGATTGATATATTTTTCTTCTTATTTAACAACCCTTTAACTTTTTCTATAAATCCACCTTGAGACCTTCCTGATACCATCCTAACATATATATCTGTTTGGTTAGAAATATTTGTAAACATATCACCAGAACCAACAGTAGAAGAAATAAACTCAATGTTAGAATCATTCATAATTATTTCCTCAATTTGCTTTGAATATTTATCCATAGTATCTAAAGAAGTTCCCGGCCTTCCTGTAACAGTAACATTAAATTCACCCCACTCAGAATTAGGCATAAATGTAGTCTTGAGATACCTTTTTGCTACAATAGTCATTCCTAAAAATACAAATACAAAAATAAGTAGTGTGATAAATTTCCAACTTACAGTAAAATATTTTTTATCTTTTTTCAAAAATTTAATTGAAATATTTATAAATTTCCCCTTGACTATAAAAGAAATTAGTTTTCTATATGATCTTTCAATAAGACTGAAAATTTTATTAAACCAATCAACGGTAAACATTCTAAAAATTTTAATAACTCTTTTAAAAATCCTTTGCACTTCACATCCCACAAAAATTTTATCATCACCATGATCAGGAATTATATAAGCAGAAAGCATAGGAGCTATTGTCAAAGCATCTAAAATAGATATAATCATTGCAAAAACCACCGTTAAACCAAATTCCTTGAAAAATTGTCCCATGATTCCACTCATAAAAGCAACCGGTAAAAAAACAGCTATAACGGTACTTGTAGTAGCAATAACAGCAAGAGTAACTTCTTTTGTACCTTCGATTGCTGCTTTTATAGGATTCGCTCCCTGTTCATAATGTCTAAAAATATTCTCACGCACAACAATGGCATCATCTATTAAAAGTCCTACCGTAAGAGATAATGACATCAGTGAAATAACATTTAAACTAAAGCCAAAGATATGCATAAAAACGAAGGCACCTATTAAGCTGTTCGGAATCGCCAAAGCTGTAATAAGAGTTGAACGCCAACTCCCTAAAAATAAATACACCACTATCACAGCAAGAAAAATACCTTCAAGTATAGTAGATTTTACATCATCAAGATTCTTTCTTACACCAACCGCAAAATCCGATATCACTGTAAGTTTTGGTTCACCTTTACACATCCTGTATTTTTCATTTAGTTTTGATATTTTTTCCCTTACTCTATCTGATACCGTAACATCATTTCCTTTAGCTTGTTTATAAATACTTAATAAAAGAGAAGGTTCATACGTAATCCTCCCATTTTCTTTTATGTCAAGTCTCGATCTTGAAACTTCTTCTCCCATACTATACTCAACTTTTGCAACATCTTTTACGGTGACTGCCCTATCATTTCCAGCAAAATTTACAACAATATCATTTATTTGCCCTATTGATTTGAATTCACCTATAGTTCTAAATGTTATTTCTTCAGCTCCCTTACTAATTCTTCCAGCTGGTATATTTAAACCATTAGATAAAATTTTTGTAGCAAGTATACTAAGGGTGAGTTCATACTCTTTAAGTTTTCTTTTATCTGCATTAACGTGTAATTCTTTTTTTACACCTCCCATAATCTGAACTCGTGAAACCCCTGAAACTTGAGCTAAATCCTTAGAAACCACATCATCTGCAAAGTCAAATAACTCCTCAGAACTCATACTTTTAGATTTCAAACTCAGTGTAATAAGAGGCAAGCTATTTATATCGGCTTTCATTATGATAGGTTCTTTTATATCATCAGGTAAAGTAGATCTTATTTGTTCTACTTTATCTCTTATCTCTTGAGTTGCAATATCAGGATTTTTTGAGAGTTCAAATTCACAATAGACTATAGATATATTATCCTGGCTTATAGAACCGGAATGCTTAAGTCCTGAAACACCACTTAAAGTATCTTCTATAGGTTTCGTAACAAGCTTCTCAATATCCGCAACACCTGCACCGGGATAACTAATCATAACAAGTACATACGGATACTCAACATCCGGAAACATTCTTACATCTAACTTATTTAGACATACAAGCCCTAGAATAAGTATAGACACAAGTAATGCCGTAACGAAAGTAGGACGCTTTATCGCTAATTTTGCTAAATTCATATTTTTTATTCCTTATTTATTTAGTTATTTTTAATTTTAACTCATGAATTATAACATGATTTATTGTTACACAAATTCTTTTAAAATCTAAATTTTCATTGAATACATAAATTTATAATAATAACAATTATTTTCACTTTGTTTTCTTTAAAACAATGTTACTTATAAGTTAATCCAAATACACTTTAAAATTCATATTTATAATTACCGCTATACAATATTTTCGCTTTCTCATATATCTTAATAAGATCTAAAATACTTTGTAAAACATTTAATGCAGCATCATCTAATTCTTGTTCACTTTTTAAAACAAAATATGTAGTACTTCTCCCTTTTCTTAGAAGATTTTCATCTTCTTTATGCCTTTGTATCTGTATTCTTTCAATTTCGCCAGCAAGTTTAAGTCTATTCTTAGCACTATTCCAATCGTCTAAAATTTGAAGCCATTCATTGCTTTCTTTAATTACAGCATATTCAGCAGATTCTTGAGTTGAAAGTTTTGCCAACTTATAACTCTTATTTATGCTTCTTCTAAGTCTGAAATCAAGTGGCAACGTATATTCCAAACCTATTGAATAATTCAATCTACCAATTTGCTTTTTCTCATATATACCACCATTAGTAACATTACAATCAAAACTTCCTTTTAAAGCTAACTCCGCACCTAAACTCTTTTGGAAAATTATTTGGTCACACAAAGCAATGTGAACATTTTCAAGAGCTGAAAGTACATCTGCTCTTACTCTTTTTTTTTCAGGAATTGTTTTATCTTTAAAACTAACACTTTTTTTTTCAAATTTCTCTAGTTCATATTTAATAACACTTCCGTCTTCAATATTTAAAAACTGATTAAACTCCTTTATAGCTCTTTTTTCAGTTTCATAAGCACGATTTAAATCCAATTCTTTAGATTTCACTGCAGCTTGCGCTTGAAGTAAATTTGACTTTTCAGATAAATCCATATCATATTTTTTTTGAGTCCAATTTAAAATTTTTCTTGCCCTTTCTAATGATAACTTTTTAAAATCTATAACTGTTTTTGAATAAGCTAAATCCCAATACGCAAATTTAGCTCTAAGTAAAATATTTTCTATTTCATATTCTAGTAAATACAACCCTGACCTTATAACTGCTTGTTCCTTAGATATAACAGCCTTTGTAAATACGCCATTTACATCTTTCCATAGTGACTGTTGTAAACTTAAAGAAGGGGTTAGAAAAATTGATTTTGGCTTCGGCAAATCAGTTCCAACAGAACTATTATTCATATCCAAGCTTTTCCAGTAACTTTTATCGCATTTTAAACCAAAAGAAACGTCCATACCCATTTTAAGAAATTTACTTATATTTGCACTATAGGTTTCCATTTCATTAAATTTACATTCAGCTCTATTTTTACCATCAATATAATTAGTACATGCCTTAAAAAGATAAGAGTACTTTCTCTCAGTTTGAAGAAGCTTTTCTTTTGTAGAATCAATTTTTAAGTTTACAGATCTAAATTCTTTGTTATTTTTGACAACTATATCAATATAATCTTTTACACTTAATACTTCACAGAAGGCAGAAAATGCCACAAAAATAAACATAATTACTAATGATAATTTTAATATTTTCATAATATCTCCAATCATTTATAACTCTAATAATATTATAACTTCAATATGATATGTCTGTGGAAACATATCAATAAGTCTAATTTTTTTCACTGTATATTTACTGTTTTCGATAATCAACCTCAGATCTCTAGCTAGCGTTGATGGATTACAGGAAACATAAACTATTCTCTTTGCTTTTGATTTAATCAAAAAATTAACAACATTTTTTGTTATACCACTGCGTGGAGGATCAACAACTATAGCATTAAAAGTGGACTCATTTTCTCTAATCCAGTTTTCTACAGTTAAAGCTTGGAATTCTATATTGTAAATATTGTTAATCAACGCATTTTTTTGCGCATTTTTAATTGACTGGTTCGACTGTTCTATTCCAACAACTCTTTTAAAATTCTCAGCCATCAAAATGCCAATTACTCCTATGCCACAATATAAATCAAGCAGAGTATCAGTTTTCAACGGATCTAGAACACTTAGAACTTCGTTATATAAAATTTCAGCACCTTTCGAGCTCGTTTGGAAAAATGAAAATGGTGAAATATTAAAAAAATATTCTTTATCATTTACGACAAGTTTTTCAGTAATAAACGCTTCCCCATGCATAAGAGTTAGCTTATCAAATAAAACCGCATCAGATTTCGCTCCATTAATTGTCCAATAGACACTATTCGAAAACTCACTTAATTCACTTATAAGTTGTTTCAAAAATCCTGGGATATAATCAACGCTATTTGTTACTATGTTCACAAGAAGCTGATTATCGTTTTCAGCTTTACGTAAAACTAAATGTCTAAAAAATCCTCTATGTGTCGTATTACTATAAACTGTAAGATTATTTTTATTCACAAAATTTTTTACTAATTCCACAATAAAAGAAAAGCCTTTATACGATATCAAACAAGGTGGTACCGAAATATACTTATTAAAACTTCCTTTACAATGAAGTCCTATATCAACAACATTTTTTTTACTAATATCATTACTGATATTTTCTACACAATAAGGTTCACCATGAATATAAATATTAGGTAATGACATTTGAAAATCATACCGATTTTGACATTTTAAACTAGTCGCATTAAAAAAACTAAATTCCATTTTATTTCTGTAATGCCAAATTTGCATATTAATTAATATATTAGGAACTTCTACTTTGGTAAAACTCAAAAGCTCAGACGTATACTCATACTTATATTTAATTTGGTTTTCATAAGAAACATTTTGAAAAGAACAACCTCCGCATAAACCGAAAGACGAACAGCAAGAATTTATTCTTTCATCAGATACTGAAGTAATAGTTTTTACCAATCCTTCTCTAAATGTTTTCTTATCCTTTGTTACAAACACATCTGCAGTTTCATTTGGAAGTAATCCTTCAGTAAACAAAGCAACTCCATCCATACATCTACAAAGAGAACGTCCTGGAAAAACAATCTTTTCAGCCACTACATCAATGATTTTGTTTTTAAAAATATTATTATTAGGCATAAAAATGACACCCACAATTTATAAACAAAAGATTAAAATCTACTAATAAAGTTAGAATAGGAAACCTAAAGTCATCTCATCTATAATTAACAAATTGTAAAGGTAAAGAGAAAAATATTTTTTTTAAATAATCTATTACCTGTTGCAAATCGTCTTTTTTTGAAGAAATAACTCTCACTTTTGAACCGTCTATCTGAACTTGAACCTTTATTTTTGAATCTCTAATAGTCTTTAAAAGCTCTTTTGCTTTCTCTGTTGTAAGTCCAGAAATAATTTCAACTATCTGTTTTACACATCCTTCAAAAGCTTTTTCCTGTTTTTTATAATCTAAAGACTTTATTGAAACTCCTCTTTTTGCAAAACGTCCTTCCAAAATATCTTTCAAAGCTTTTAACTTATATTCATCATCTGCAATCAAAATTATCTTCTTATCACTCCTACTCAACTCTATACAAGACTTAGTACCTTTAAAATCAAATCTGTTTGCAAGCTCTTTTTGTGCCTGATCTACAGCATTATATACTTCCATCATATTTACTTCTGATACAATATCAAAAGAAAATTTATTGGCCATACAATTTTCCTCCTCATATAAATCGTGACAAGAGTCTACATTATGCAATTTTTGTTTTTCAAGCCAACCTATAATAAAAATACAATATTTTAATTCTTATTTTTACTCTCAAAGGTTTTCTGACTCCAAACAGGAGACATTGAACGCAGACTACTCACAATTTCTGGTAAAACTTCAAGTACATAATCAACATCTTCTTCCGTATTATGGCAATCAAAAGAAAAACGTATCGCTCCTTGAGCTGAAATAGGATCAACAGACATAGCAGATAGAACATGTGAAGGCTCTGCAGACCCAGAAGCGCATGCAGAACCTGTAGAAACAGCTATTCCTTTCATATCAAGCATAAGAAGTAAAGATTCTCCTTCTATATAATTAAAACTTACATTCAAAATATTAGAAACAGCTTTATTGCCACTTCCATTTATAACCACCTCAGGGATTATATCCAAGATACATTTTTTAAGCTTTTCCCTTAGAGAAAAAATTCTTTTATCATATTCTTCAATCCTATTGTGTGAAATCTCAAGAGCCTTTGCAAATCCTACAATATATGGAATATTTTCAGTTCCAGGTCGAAGTCCATTTTCATGATGACCACCAAAAGTTATAGGAGATATATTTACTCCTTTTTTAACATACAGAGCACCAACACCCTTAGGTCCATTAAATTTATGAGCCGACATAGAAAGTAAATCAATTCCAAGCTTTTTAACATTTAATCTAATTTTACCCGCAGTCTGTACAGCGTCTGTATGAAAGTAAATTTTGTCTTTCCTCTCTTCATTAATTCTCTTCAACTCCAACGCTATATTTTCTATTGGTTGAATTGAACCTACTTCATTATTTGCATGCATTATTGTTACAAGCAAAGTATTGTCTTTTACAGCTTTTTTAAAATCTTCAACCAAAACAACGCCATCTTTATTAACACCTAGATAAGTTACTTCATATCCATTTTTCTCAAGATATTTACATGTGTATAAAACAGCAGGATGCTCTATTTTAGTTGTTATTATGTGCCCCTTTTTATCGTAAGCATTAAGTATTCCAAATATTGCGATATTATCACTTTCAGTACCACAACCATTAAAAAATATTTCTTCAGATTCCGCATTTAACATATCAGCTATTTTCCTTCTTGCATCATTAAGTGCCATCTTTGCTTGCCTTCCGAAATAGTGAAAACTAGAGGCATTCCCATAAACGTCAAAAAAATATGATTGCATTTCCATTACAACTTCAGGATCAACGACTGTTGTAGCACTATTATCCAGATAAACTCTTCTTTGTTTCATTGCTATTACCTTTATTATAACGATTAAAAATTATTTACAAATAAATGACAACCAATATCTTAATTAGAGTTTAAATAACCAAACTTTGACAAACATTAAAAAATTATAAGATAAAAGTTAGTCAATATTTTTTTTCTTTAGAAAAATACAAATTCATTTTGACAAAAAAATATTCCTACACTTCCATGTTTCACTCTTATGACATAATATATCTACTTAATTCACATAAACTTTTTAATTTAGAATCAAAACAATAATTATAGAATTTTTAAAACTTCCATTTTTATGAGATTTAATAAAATTGAAACTCATTTTCACTTATTATCAATTTTTAAACAGTTACATGTATATCTAGATATGTCTGTAAAATCAGTGCAGCAGCGATTTTATCCTTAACATATTTTCGCTTCCTTCTAGAGATATTAGCCTCATTAATAAGCATTTTTTCAGCTTGCATCGTAGTAAGCCTTTCATCAATTGTTTCTACTCTAATATACGAAGAAGAATTAATCACCTTAATGAATTTATAAACAATTTTAGTCATTTCTCCAAAGCTTCCATTCATATTTACTGGTAATCCTAAAACAATTAAAGAAACATCATTTTCCTCTGCAATCTTTAAAATCCTCAATGCATTTTTTTTAAAAGACAAATTTTCAATAATACTAAAAGGACTTGCCACAGTATGAGTTACATCACTCATAGCAATACCTATATTTTTAAAACCATAATCAATTCCCATTAATCTAGATAACACTCTATTTTCCAATAAGTAATAACATACAACATTTTAATATAACTAACTACTGGAATTGCCAAATATTATTTTCCTTTACCAAGTTTTAAATCCAAAAGGACATATAAAATGCTGAAGGATCAATTTCATTGAAGAGCATTCCTATTTTCTCAATCATTCTCGCAAGTTCGGATCTTCTAGATTCGAACTTTTTTGCTGTACACAGAACATTATTGAAACTACAACTATTATTCTTGCACATCTTGGAGAATCCGGAGAATAGGAATTAATTTTAATTTATCAAAACTATTCTTTAACAAATCCAAATAAGTAATTTATAAACAAAACTACTTTTAATTCATAATTTACATATGTCGTGTTGTATTTGTATTAAGAAAGAAAATCATATTTTATATATTAACTAAAATAACCTTATTATTATTTAAGATATTTAAATTATAAATTAGACGACAGATATCTTTTTTTGCTTGGATATAATATATTTTAACACTATGGGGGTAATAAAAGTTGTGAGCATTATGACCGCGACTAAAGAACTATAATCTCGTATCTCAAAAATATTTTTCTTTAAACCTAATCCTGCGAATATCAATCCAACTTCACCACGAGGAACCATTGAAATACCTATCAAAAATTTATTAACACCCTTTTTCAATACAGCAAAACCAGCCAAAACTTTACCTATAAAAGCAACAATAAAAAGAATTCCAGTCAAAATTAAAATTTCTGTATTTGTAGCAACAAAAGGGTTAAACGTATTTATATCAACATTAGTTCCCATTAAAACAAAAAATATAGGAACAAAAAAAGCATAAATAGGTTTTATATCTCTTTTCATTTCTTCAATTTGTTGTTCTCTTATTGTTGAGAGGACAAGTCCTGCAATAAATGCTCCCATTATAGAGGCAAGCTTAACTTTAAGTGAGAATGCTGCTAAAGTAAAACATAAAGCAAAACCCATAATAAATACTACATTGGATTGTTTTATTTTTGAAACAAATTTAAAAATTACAGATACGACAGGAATACCTATAATAATAGACGCAACCAAAAATAATAATGCATCTTTACTTATATGTAAAAAAGTTTTAAAAGTAACTGCTTTATCTGTAATAAACTCTAAAACAACTGCAAGTATACCAAGTACTATAATATCATCGATAACCGCAGCACCAAGTACTATCTTTGCTTCCTGAGTTTCCAAATATCTTAAATCTAAAAACACTCTTGCTGTAATACCTATTGAAGTCGCTGTAAGAACAGCAGCAGCAAAAACTGCTTGCGTATTTGTGAGTCCAAAGTACAAAAATACAAAATATCCTAATAAGTAAGGAATTATAATTCCTACAGAAGCTACAATTATAGCCCACCCACCTACTTTAAAAAATTCTTTTATATTTGTTGAAAGTCCAACCTCAAAAAGAAGGATTACTGCACCTAGCTCAGACATACATGATAAAACTGGAGTTTCGTGAATAATTCCAAAAACAGCAGGTCCCATAATAATACCTGCTACAAGCTCTCCAATTATTGTGCTCTGACCTAATTTTAAAGCAATTTCTCCAAAAATTTTTGCAAAAAAAAGAATACCAGCCAAAACTAACAAAAAAGCAAACATTTCATTCATTTTATATATTTTATATCATAATCTTTTTCCAAGGATTATGACACGGAAAGATTTCTTTGCAGTTTCCCCTTACGCATTTAGGTCCCGCATTACAAAATAATTCAGATGCTTTTTCTCTAACAATATCTAACATACAACATGCCATATTTCTTATTTCTCTCTGCGACTTGTTACAACATCTCAATGAAAAAAAATGTCTCAATTCTCTAGCATTCATAGTAATTATCAATTTTGTAGGAGAAGCTAATGGTAAAATATATCTCGCATCTTCGGCAGGAATACCCGCATCCAAAAATTCTCTATATAACAACTCAATACTCTTTAATACATTATTATATTTCTTTAAAAGCGATTCATTTTCCTTTATTGTATCAGGAATTATAAATTCGATATCCCCAGAAAATTTTACATACCTCTGGCTTTGTACAGAAAAAGAAGCTAATCTGTGCCTTGTAAGTTGAGCAAGCAAACTACGCGATACGTCATCGATACCAAATGTAAAAGAAGCATGTTCTAAAACAGAATAATGACCCGCTAAAATAATTTTTTTGAGAATATTCTTTAGTTCACTGCTTTCTACAAATCTTTCAGAAATTTTATCGATATCTACAGAACTGTAGCACAAATTTGCTGCCATTGCGCATATCTTCTCTGCCTCATATGTAAAATTTAAAAGCTTTATCTTCATTAAAATTCTATTCTTATCTTTGACTCTAAAACCAACTTATATCCTTATTGATTTCTATAATTTCTTCCCTCTTTCTTCCAATTGAAACTAAATCTATTGAAGCACCTACAAGTTCTTCCAAATGCTTAATGTATTTCTGCGCATTAATAGGTAAACTTTCAAAGTTCATAACATCTTTAACTCTACCATTAAATCCTGGCATCTCCTCATAAACTGGTTCAGCATACTTTTGAATTGTCCTTGAAGCAGGAAATTCTTTATATATTTTATTTTTATATTTATATGCAACACATATCTTAATTTTATCCAAATCTTCCATACAATCAAGCTTCGTAAGAATTAAATGTTTTATATCATTTACCCTTACACTGTGACGAACTCCTACAGAATCAAACCACCCACAACGACGAGGTCTTCCAGTTGTCGCTCCATATTCTCCACCTTTTTCTCTCAAATAATCTCCTACCTCATCAAAAAGTTCAACTGCAAAAGGACCTTCGCCCACTCTTGTAGTATATGCTTTTACAACACCTAAAACACTATTTATTTTTGTAGGTCCAACTCCGGCACCCGAACATACTCCACCAGCTATAGGATTAGATGATGTAACAAAAGGGTAAGTTCCAAAATCTAAATCAAGTAAGGTACCTTGAGCACTTTCAAAAAGTATCTTCTTATTTCCATTTATTGCCTCTTCAATCATAAGACTTGTATTAGCAACAAAAGGTCTAAGAAATTCTGAAAACTCATTATAATCTTCAAGCATTTTTTTCTTTAAATTTGAAATATCTATTTTACCTTCTAGTATAGCTGCTTTTTCAATAAGATTTTCTTCAAGCAAATCTTCAAAAACATCCCTTTCTAAATAATCAATAGATCTTATTCCTACCCTTTTTACTTTATCAGTATAGGCAGGACCTATTCCTTTTTTTGTAGTACCTATCTTAACACTCCTATCTTCTAAAATCCCATCGATAATTTTATGGTAAGGCAATATAATATGAGCTTGCTCGCTTATAAAAAATCTATCTTTGACAACAATTTTTTTCTTTGCCAATACATTAACCTCTTCTTTCAAAGATTCTAAGTCAACTACAACTCCATTCGCAATCAAACAATACTTTTCAGGAAAAAGTATTCCTGAAGGTATTAAATGAAGCACAAAAGGTTTGTCTTCAAAAATTAAGGTATGCCCCGCATTATTACCACCTTGGTATCTAACAATATAATCTGCTTGCTTTGAGAGATAATGTACAACTTTCCCCTTCCCTTCATCTCCCCACTGCATTCCTAAAACAATTAATGTTGACATAATTAATCATCACCTTCCTAAAATCAAAAAAACCTTAACAATTTTAGTGTTTAGTTTTACTTATGATGGATTTATAATAACTATTATTTTTTACATTTAATTTAATTAAGTTAGATTTAGTATAGATTCAATAAACGCTCCCAACGAGATTTGAACTCGTGTCGCAGGATTGAAAATCCTGTGTCCTAAACCCCTAGACGATGGGAGCAAATGAGCCCGGTGCGGCTCGAACGCACGACAACCTCATTAAAAGTGAGGTGCTCTACCGACTGAGCTACGGGCCCCTTTTTTATATTACAAACTTTTATTAATTAAGAGTTTCTTGAGTTTAGAAACGACTTTTGAAGTATACACAAAAACACTTTTTTTGTCAAATTAAAGAATACAAATTTACCATTTCTATAGCACTCATAGCCGAATCAGCTCCTTTATTACCAACTTTAGTACCAGCTCTTTCAATAGCTTGCTCTATAGAATCTGTCGTCAACACACCAAAAATTATTGGCACATTACTTTCAAGTCCAACCAAGGCAACACCTTTTGAAACTTCAGAAGAAACATAATCAAAATGTGGTGTAGCTCCTCTAATAACACATCCTAAACAAATTATTCCATCAACTTTTCCACTTTTTGCAATTTTTTTCGCTATTACAGGGATCTCAAAAGCTCCCGGGACCCAATAAATGAAGATATTTCCATCATCAACTGAATGTCTCTTGAGAATATCCTCTGCACCACTTATTAGTCTACTTGTTATAAATTCATTAAATCTCGATGCTACTATCGCAAACTTCTTACCCTTTCCATTAAATTGCCCATTAATAATATTCATTTTTCTCTCTATTTTTATACAAATCTTCTAAGTATAATTTAAATTTATATAACCTCCAAAACCAATTTCAGTTTAAAATTAAAAACACATATAAAGCACTTACATTATTTTTCTATACTTATACCGTTTCTAATATATGTCCCATTTTCTCTTTTTTAGTTTTTAAATATTTCTTATTAGATTCCGTAGGACTAATCTCCAACGAAATTCTTTTTGAAACCTTCACTCCAAACTCTTCAAGGCTTATTACTTTTTGAGGATTATTAGTCATGAGATTAACGCTATTGATACCAAGTTCAGATAGTATTTGTGCACTTACCTTATAATCCCTTAAATCTGGAGCAAACCCCAATGCAACATTGGCTTCCACAGTATCCATCCCTTTTTCTTGTAAGTGATAAGCCTTGAGTTTATTCGCAAGCCCAATACCTCTCCCCTCTTGATGCATATATAAAAGCACACCTTCCCCAGCTTTCTCAATTAACTTTAAAGCTTTTTCAAGCTGATCTCCACAATCACACCTCAAAGAATGAAATATATCTCCTGTTTCACAAGAAGAATGAACTCTTACTAAAACATCATCTTTACCTTCAACATTCCCCTTCACAATTGCAAGATTACAATCTTTATTTAATTTACATTCAAACAAAATAAGTTTAAAATCTCCATATTTTGTAGGCAAATTAACACTTACAGTTTTGCTGACCAGCTTTTTTTCTAGCAAACGTTTGTAATTTACAAGCTCTTCTATCGTAACAATTCTTAATTTATGCTTCTTAGCAAACTCTACTAAATTAAAAATTCTCGCCATTGTTCCATCGTCATTCATTATCTCACATATAACTCCAGCAGGATAAAGTCCAGCTAATTCAGCCAAATCAACAGCTGCTTCTGTATGTCCGGTTCTAATTAAAACACCACCATCTTTAGATCTCAAAGGGAATATATGTCCAGGTCTTGCAAAATCCTCGGGTCTCGCACTCTTGTCAATAAGTTTTTTGACAGTAATACATCTGTCATAAGCCGATATCCCCGTCGTAGTCCCTATCTTATAATCAACTGAAACTGTAAAAGAACAACCCTTTTTTTCCGTTGGATTCTCAATCATATTTTTTATTTTAAGCTCCTCAAGTCGCTCATGTTTCATCGGAACACATATGAGACCCCTTCCATGTTTTGCCATAAAATTTATGATCTCAGGAGAAATTTTCTCAGCAGCACAAACTAAATCTCCTTCATTTTCCCTATTTAGGTCATCAACAACTATACCCATTTTCCCAGATTTAATATCTTCAATGACACTTTCCACTGACGAAAAAATCTCGTTATACATACTATCCACTGTAAGCCCCTTTCAATAATCACATATAAAATTAAAAATAATTTTAATTACAAAATAAAGACACAGAAACATTTACTACGAAACACAAATAAACTACAACTCATTTATTTACTTACATAATATCAAACCAACCTATCATTTTTCTAAAAAAGCCACTATATTAACCTACAACAAAACCGTTTCTTTCCAACATTTCAAATGTAATACCATTTGTTTTTTTATTTGTAAATTTCTCTATATACCTAGCAAAAATGTCTGTTTCAATATTTACTTCATCACCTATCCTCTTTAACTGCATAATCGTATTATTAAAAGTTTCAGGTATAATAAAAACTTCAAACTCCAAAGTTGATACTGATGAAAGAGTTAGACTTATGCCATCAATTGTAACAGAACCTTTATCAACACAATATTTGGTTATATTTTCATTACAAGAAAATATAATTCTATAGAACTGCTTTAATTTTTCTATCTCTTTCACCTTAGCTATTCCATCAACATGTCCACTCACTATATGTCCGCCAAGACGAGAAGAAAGTCTCAGTGCTCGTTCTAAGTTAACTCTAGAATTTTTTTTCAATTTTGAAAGAGTTGTAATCTTATCCGTATTTGGACTATAATCGGCAACAAAACCATATTCACATACCAAAACCACAGTCAAACAGACCCCATTTACTGCAACACTTTCGCCTTTTACAATGTTATCAAGTTTTGCCTCAATTTCAATCTTAGAATTTGAAATATTTTTAATTATACCAACATCTTCAATTAATCCCGTAAACATTACATAATCCTTTCTTACTTTTAAAAAAGAATTTTATTTATTCACAATACTTCCAGTTATAAGCAGATCAGAATCTATTTTTCTCGTTTTCATATTTTTCACTAACAGTGATTCGCATATTTTTTCTACTCCTTGTCCGCCAACACTTGGAACTGCAAATTTACCACCTATTATTTTGGGAGCTATAAAAAAATATACATCATCTATCACATTTGAAAACAAAGCTGATGCTATTACTTCGCTTCCACCTTCAATTAAAATCCTTTTTATTGAAAGAGAGTTCAATTTTTTTATTATTATACCAAAATCTTTTTTTGCCATATTAATATCAACGGGAATAAGAATTATCCCTTTTTTATTCAAATAACTCGGTATATTAGCAACATTCGAATTATAAATAATAATTGTTGGAACAGTCGTGTCAAATAAATGAGATGAATTAGGAAGCTCTAACTTTGCATCTATAACAACCCTTATTGGATTTCTTAAGGTTTTAGAATGTGTTTTAAGAAAAGGATTATCTTTAAGAGCTGTATTTGTACCGACAAGAACTGCGTCATACTGAGATCTCATTTTATGCACAAAAGCTCTTGATTTTTCAGACGTTATCCACTTTGAATCATATTTACAAGTCGCAATTTTGCCATCTAATGTCATACCAACCTTGATTGAAACTTTTGGCTTATTCTTTAAATACTTCAAATAGTCTTTAACTAAAATCCTAGCTTGCTTTTTTAACAAACCTCCAAAAACTCTAACGCCATTTTTTTTCAAAACTTCTTTACCGCACGACACATTACTATCAGACATCGCGTAATAAACATTTTTTATACCAGCTTTTATAATTGCAAGAGTACAAGGAGATTTTTTACCATAACTATTACAAGGTTCAAGAGTAACATATAGATCTGCTCCTTTGGCATTTTCCCCTGCATCTATAAGCGCATTTATCTCTGCATGATTGCCCCCAAAATACTGATGCCAACCCTTTCCAACAATTTTATTATCTTTTACAATTACACAACCTACCAAAGGATTAGTATAAACTTCACCTTTCCCTTTACTAGCAAGCTTTATTGCAATTTTCATATATTTTTCATTATTCATAAAAAAAACCTTTTAAAAATACATACTTTCTTTAAAATAAACTAAAATCACTAGCGCTATTTATGTAACTCTCTTCACAGAAAATATATTATCTTGATAAACTTTACCCAGTATGCAAAATAATCATTGCCCGGAAATCTATGACCATTTTTGTTTCATCAAAGATCTAAACATAAACTATTTTATTCACGCAACGTTTAATCACAACAACATTAAAGTTTATTTATTCTTTCTCAACATAGCATATACTTTCGTTGGTAAACCCCATAAGTTAATGAAACCCTCAGCATCTTTATGATTATAAATTTCATCCTTTTCAAAAGTTGCAAGTTTCTCTGAATATAGAGAGTATTTCGCAGTTCTCGCAACAGGTACAATATTCCCTTTATAAAGTTTCAACTTAACACTACCGGTAACATATTTTTGAGTTTCATTAATAAAAGCGTCAAGAGCTTCTCTAAGTGGAGAGAACCACAATCCATAATATGCAATCTCCGCATATTTAGAAGCAAAGAGTTGCTTAAAATGTAGTGTATCGCGATCCATGGAAATAGACTCTAACTCTTCGTGAGCTGCATATAAAACAGTAGCTGCAGGAGCCTCGTAAACACCCCTTGATTTCATTCCCACAAGTCTATTTTCCACTATATCTGTTCTTCCTATACCATTTGAACCAACAATCTCATTTAACTTTATAATAAGTTCAACAGGTGATAATTCTTTGCCATCTATAGAAACCGGTATACCACTTTCAAATCCTATAACAATATACGTCGGTTTATCTGGAGCTTTTTCAGGTGAAACAGTCATTTTAAACATTGACTCATCGTATTCTTTGTCAATATCTTCCAAAACTCCACCCTCATAAGAAATATGCCATAGATTCGCATCTAAAGAATAAGGTTTCGCTTTTGTTACTGGAACTGGGATCTCTCTTTGCTTAGCATAATCAATTGCATCTTCTCTTGATTTTATATCCCATTCTCTCCATGGAGCAATAATTTTTACATCTGGTATTAAAGCTTTAAAGGCAAGTTCAAAACGCACTTGATCGTTTCCTTTCCCAGTTGCACCATGACAAACAGCATCAGCTTTTTCCTTTTTTACAATATCAGCAATTTTTTTAGCAATCACTGGTCTAGCGAGCGAAGTACCTAAATAATATTTATCCTCATATAAAGCGTTTGCCTTTATAGCTGGATGAATATAATCAACAACAAACTCTTTTTTAGCATCAATAATATAAGATCTTGAGGCACCAGTTCTCTTTGCTTTTTCATTTAATCCTTCCAATTCTGATCCCTGCCCCACATCCACACAACAAGCAATAACTTCACAATTATAGTTTTCCTTTATCCAAGACAAAATAACAGATGTATCAAGACCACCAGAATAAGCGACAACTACTTTTCCAACATTGTTTTTTTCATTATCAATCGTCATTTCAACACACCTTTTTTTCATATTCTAATACCTTTTATACTTATTTTGTAACTAAAGTATAATTTAAGGCTTCGTCTAAAATCTTTGTAGCAAAATCCACATCATTTTTTGTAATTATAAGTGGAGGTAATAATCTTATCACTGTATCATGTATACAGTTTATAATTAATCCATTATCCAAACAATAATTTACTATACTCGAACCATTTATTGTAAGATCAATACCTAACATTAAACCAAGTCCTCTTACATCTTTTATAATTGAATATTTCTTTTTTAAATCTTCAAGTTTCGAAGAGAGATATTTTGCAACTTCTAAGGAATCATTTAAAAACTTTGAATTAAGAATATTCAACACTTCAAGAGCAGCCGCACATGAAACAGGGTTTCCACCAAATGTAGACCCATGATCACCGTAAACAAAAGCTTCAGCGCATTTTTCTGCAGCCACAACAGCTCCCAAAGGTAATCCATTAGCCAAAGATTTTGCCAGAGTAACAATGTCAGGTTTAACATCATAATTTTCAAAAGCACAGAATTTTCCAGTACGACCCACGCCACATTGTATTTCATCAAAAATCAAAAGAAGATTATTTTTATCACAAAGCACTCTCAATTCTTTTAAAAACGTTTTTTCAGACAGAATCAAACCACCTTCTCCCTGTATGGGTTCTATCATTACAGCAACGGTTCTTTCATTTATAAGTTTTTTTACCGATCCTATGTTATTAATCTCTGCAAAAACAAACTTTTCCTGCAACGGTCTAAAAAATTTATGAAATTTCTCTTGACCTGTAGCAGAAAGCGTTGCTAAAGTTCTACCATGAAACGAATTTTTAAAACATATCATCTCATATCTATTCCTATTATCTATAGAAGAATTTAAAAAACCCCATTTCCTTGCAAGCTTTATAGCGCACTCATTTGCCTCAGCTCCAGAATTTGAAAGAAAAACTCTACCGTTTGGAAATATTCTTTTTGTAAGTTCTTCACCTAGCTTAATTTGTGAGGGTGCATAATATAAATTTGAAGTATGCACAAAACTATCTAGTTGCTCTTTCGTGACTTTCAAAACAGAATCATTGCAATGACCCACATTGCATACACTTATACCAGCAAAAAAATCAAGATACTTTTTACCACTTTCATCCCATAAAAACTGGCCTTTGGCCTTTTTTACTACTAAGTTAGCACGTTTATATGTACGCATAAAATATTTTTCTTCAATTTGTTTTATATTCATACTTTTATCACTGTTCCCTTTATATCTTGTATCCCACTCATTCCATCTGCTATCCAAACTTCCTTTACACCCTTTTTAATAGAATTGACACAACCCTTAATTTTCGGTATCATCCCCCCGATTATGGTTTGATCTTTTATAAGAGTCTTTATCTCTTTCACTCTGATTTCTTTAATAGTATTTTTATTTTTATCAAGCACTCCAGCAACATCTGTCAAAAATATAAGTCTTCTGGCTTTAAAGGTTATAGCTATTGAAGCAGCTAAAGTATCAGCATTAACATTCATAACATTACCCTTAACATCAGCAGCGATTGAAGCTATAACAGGTAAGAATCCATTTCTCATTAAAATATCTATAAGCTTTTTATCTATTCTAGTTGGCTCACCAACAAAACCAAATTTTTTTATCTGTTTACATATCACACTTCTTCCATCTTTACCTGATATACCAACAGCATTCGCACCATTCTTTATAAGACTCGTCGTTAAAATTCTATTTACTTTACCACTTAATGCCATTTCAACAACATCAAGGGTTGCAGCATCAGTAAATCTCAAACCATCCACAAATCCGCTTTTTATAGAAAATTTTTCAAGCAAAGCATTTATCTCAGGACCTCCACCATGAACTAAAATAATATTTTGTGTTCGTGAAATTTTAGCAGTTTCCTTAAGAAATTTATCTTGTGCTTGTATATTAGCAGTTAAACTTCCACCAAACTTCACCACTGTCAAATGTTTCATCTATTTCTCCTGTATCAATTTTTAACTCTAAAAGCTGAAAAATTTGCATTTAAATTTTAAATCACATATCTGACACTTTGAAACATCAGGATCAAAATTTTCCGCCATTATATTTTCTGCAGTATTTATCGCAACATTTATTACATCAGATATTTCAATTTGAGATTTTATTGTATAAACTTTTTTATTTTCTGACAAAAAATAAACTGACATTTTATCTGGATTAAAACCAAAAACACTCCTACAAGCATAAGCGTAAAAACTTAACTGTAAATCTTCATTTACTCTTTCAGGTTCCCATGCCTTTATATGAGTTTTATAATCTATAATTTCATACGTACCGTCTGGATATCTATCAACTCTGTCAATAATACCTATAAACTTGTATTTCCCTATATTAGTGTCAAACGCTTTTTCAACATACAAAACTTCGGTATCTGATTCTTTGAAAGACCTATAATAATTCTCCAGCATTTGCTTGCCTCGTTGATAATATTCGAAAATTTGCTGAGGATTTACAAATCCATCATTTCTCCATGAATTATTATAACATTCAAACAACAAATCACGGTTTGACTTTTCAAACCTGTGAAACTGTTCAAGAGTTTTATGAATTATACGTCCGAAAGTAATATCTACACTGATGGGAACGTAAATATTATCCAAATATACAAGCTTATATTTATAGTGACAAAACAAATATAAGTTAATTCTTGAATAACTTATTTTAAAGTCCTGTCTCATTTTTATACTACACGCTTATAAAAAGAAATAAGAGTGTCCCCATACTTCTCCGACCTAAAACATTCAAGTCCAGTGACATCTCCCACATACTCTTTTATATGTCTTTGCGTAATAAGTATGGAATCATCCTTTAGAATACCATACTTTACCGAATTTCTTAATACACTATACGTAAAAGCAAGCATATTCTTATCTTTATCTCTGTAAGGAGGACCGACGAAAATTATATCATATTTACCTTGCAAAATGGCAAAACTTCTTGTTATATCACATTTAATTATTCTTGCTCTATCATCAAAACCCAACATACTTACATTATGCTTAATAAGTGACAGAGAAGTATTGCTAAATTCTACAAATATGACTTTTTCTGCACCTCTCGAAAGAGCTTCAATTCCAATTGAACCTACACCTGCAAACAAATCAATAAAAACAGAACAAGGAATTTTAGATCTTATTATGTCAAAAACAGACTTTTTTATTCTCCCAAGCATAGGACGTATAGATAAATCATTAATAGGTAAAGTTTTTAATACTCTCCCACATGCTATACCAGAAATAACCTTCAAAGCCACTTAATTATCCTTCAAAAATTTAAAAACACAACTTCTATAAATATCTCTAACAATCAGCATAAAAAACTAAATTGATTCAATTTTATGACTTAAAACAGTTCAATTTCAATTCATAAAGATGTATAACCAAAATCTTTATCAATATCAATGTTGGAGCTAAGGGGGATTGAACCCCTGACCTCTTGCATGCCATGCAAGCGCTCTCCCAGCTGAGCTATAGCCCCTCTTCCCAATTTCCACTACATTCAAAAATTTCTCAATGCGATATATTTTAATTTACTATTTGCAAATATATGATTTTAAACAATATTACTAACTAAAAAACTCATCTCTTAAACTAGTCTCGAATATTATATCCTCATCAGGGCACAATTATAATGAAAAGCATACTTATTGTCAATTTTTAAGTTCCAAAAAATTGTACCACTATCATATGCTATTAACTATTGTATATATTTTTTTATTTTTACATATACGTAAGATTTAAAGTTTTCAACTAATTATCAATTCCAAAATTAAATTTGTCCCAATATACTACAGATATTTACTATTCCTCAAACTAACACATCATGGCATAGAATCTAATTGAACATGTTATCAAAATCATTTATCGTAAAAATAAGAGTATCTTGCAAAAAAAACAAAGCACTGGTAGAAAAGATATCACATGAATAAAATTCAAGTAAATTACTACAAAAGGATAAAATGAAAACTCAAAGATAGAAGGTATTGAGCAAAGTTTAAACGTTTGTTCAATAGGGGGATGCAACAGTGTTGTCATTGAATAAATATAATGATAGTTCTATTTATATGCCTCAAGATGTCATTTTATACGAGTAGAATTTTTAAATCTTCCATAGCTATAGGAACTGAATTAGTTTATATATTTATATATCCAAAGAGCGCGGACAAATCACTTTCCTCAATTTTTTTTAAAGAAAGAAGCAATTTAATTGGAAACTATATAAAAAAATATTCCTAAAATCGATAAATCAGCATCTTACGAAATAAATCTTATTTCAGAAGGCAACACAACACACCACTATTTTATTTAGAGTGCTCAAATTGAAGAGTTTTAGTTATCATATCTGTTAATTCCGGAGGACCAAAGTACTGCAGAGGTCCTGGAAAGACATAATTTTCACTAATAGCCCATTTATTTCTATTTTTCACAAATTTTTTGAATGGTTTCCCATTTAAATCAACTAAAGCTTTCCGTATAACAGGCTTATCTTTACCATGTCTTTTTTCAATATTCATCATCATCGTAAGAGGAATTCCACCACATTCCCAATACTTAGGAGGTTTTACAAGATTCCTTACTGAAGATAAATAACCTGTAAATCCATTAAGTACAAGCATAGCCGCATTATATCCTAAAGCATAAGTGTAATTAGCATCAAAATTTGATGGTATTCCACAACGCCCCTCATACCCGAAAAAATGCGTAATTGCCAAGAATTTACCTTTATATTTATTTACTCTCTTAAGTTCTAAAAGTCTTTTTTGTATCATCTCAACTAAAAGCTTTTCCGTTTCAATCAATGATAATCTAACATTGCCATGAGGATCCCTATCCAACATAAATTGTGAAGCAATTCCTACAGGAAGAGATTTCATCAAATCGGAATCTTCCTTCGAAAGCTTAGTATAAATAAACTCCTTTTTTTCTTCAACTGAATGAAACTTTGCAACAATCTCACTATTTTCAACTAAAACATCGTTAAGATTAGATATCAACTTTTTCATCTCATATATAAACTCTATAAGTCCTTCAGGTACCAAAATAACTCCGAAATTTTTACCACTCTGCGCACGTTTAACTATAACACTAACAATATTTTCAACTACTTCGGCAAGCGTCATTTTATTCGCTAAAATTTCCTCACCAATTAAAACGACATTAGGTTGAGTTTTAAACCCAACTTCCAATGTAATATGAGAAGCACTTCTGCCCATAAGACGCACAAAATGCCAGTATTTTTGTGATGAATTTACATCTCTGCAAATATTCCCAACAAGTTCTGAATAAATCTTTGTGGCTGTATCAAAGCCAAATGAAGTCTCAATATACTTATTTTTTAAATCCCCATCAATAGTTTTGGGAACTCCCACAATACATTTATTTAAATTTTCTTTTTTCATATACTCAGCTATCATAGCAGCATTTGTATTTGAATCATCCCCTCCGACAATTACTAACGCATCAACTTTAGAAGCTGTAAGATTATCTCTTATCAAGCAAAGTTGTTCAGGTGTTTCAATTTTTGTTCTGCCCGATTGTATAAAATCAAAACCTCCGGTATTTCTATAATTACACAACATTTTTTCAGAAATCAATTTATATCTATTCTCCAAAATTCCAGAAGGACCACCTAAATATCCTAGCAAAATATTTTTTTCATTTGTTTTTTTCAACCCATCAAAAAGTCCAGCTATAACATTGTGTCCACCAGGAGCTTGCCCACCAGAAAGAACCACAGCAACTTTTATAGATTTTTTCGCAATATTTTTATTTACACCTTTTTTAAATGTAATTTCAGGTAAACCATATGTATTTTTAAAAATTTCTCTCAAATTATCTTGACCCACAGTATAATTTGTGACTTTCCTTTTAACGGGCTTTATAAAAGAAGCATCTTTCTTCAATATATCTGGAAGAACAGGCTTAAATTTCCCCCTTTCAATCTGAAGTTTTGAAACACATGTTGATTCTTTAGCCATTTTAAATTTTCCCCTCTATTTTTACTCTAACCTACAGTTTCTAACTTTTTATGTAATATCTTTCGATGTAATCTGAGAAATATTATCCCTCTTTATCACTATATGCTTTTCTATAAGGACAAAATCAAATTAAAGTGAATATGTGTAACTAAACACACATACATACTTCATCCAACGACAACAACTAAATGCATTATCCCAGAATCTATACCTACAAACAAACTACACATTTAAAAAAGCCACCACGTTATTTAAAATTCCTTTTTCTGCAACAAATATTCTAAAATTGTTTTCTCTAAACCATTTTTTACATTATTTAAATTACTTTCTGAAAATATTTAATATGCCAATATAATCTCTTTTAATAATTTTTAGAACTAACACTAAACCCTAGCTACCTATTGTTAAACAGAGATGAAACCAAAGATAACACTTTTCAAAAGCTACTCTTACTTCTACTTTTGCAAAATAAGCTAACAAGTTGATTTATGTTGAAGAAGATTATTTTATCCATTTTTTTATCTCTATAAAAACATCATTTGGTTCAATACAGTCAATATTTTTAGGACTACTCTTATTCCAAAGCAGAGAAGACTTACCTATATAAGGATACGTTTTATTAATATCTGAAGCCCCAAATATAAAAATAGAAGGGACTTGCAAAACCGCTGATAAATGCATAGGACCAGTATCCGCGCCAATATTGACCTTACTTTTTAATAAAACAGCTGCGAGTTCTTCTATGCTAGTTTTACCACATAAATCCACGACCTTATTAGAATTTATTTTACCAAAATCTTTAATTGAACCTAAAACTATAATCTGCATATCAAAATATTCATTTTTTATTAAATTGATAAGTTTATGATAATTGTATACACTCCAATCTTTTCCTTTCCCTCTTGCAAAAGGTATAAAAGAAATAAATTCTCCAAAAATTTTATTATCTTGCAAAATTTTATCCATACATGAATTCACTTTTATATTAATTTCAGGATGATAGTTCTTACCAGTCAAAAAACGAATAGGTTCAAGATTACGAAGCATGGCATTTAAATTAGCACTTTGAGGATACACTTCCTTTATTAAAAGATTACTGAACTCTTTCATTCCAGGTGCTCCAATCTTCACTTTTGCTTTTGCAAATTTTGCAAGTAATGCACTTCTTAAAAGTCCCTGTAAATCTATAATTAAATCATATTCCTTTTCATTAATTTTTTTCAACACTTCAAAGAAACCTATTAATCCTTTTCTTCTGCTCCAAGATATAACTTTATCAACATCAGGACAAA
Organism: Candidatus Endomicrobiellum basalitermitum; assembly: GCA_031282525.1. Lineage (GTDB taxonomy): Bacteria > Elusimicrobiota > Endomicrobiia > Endomicrobiales > Endomicrobiaceae > Endomicrobiellum > Endomicrobiellum basalitermitum. Next base: position 165,386 of record JAITDN010000003.1, read on the forward strand.
TCCTTAAAACAGAAGTCCACATGCTAAAAACAACCCAACTTATTTCACAATTACAATATATTTTTTTAAAAGCCTCTGCGCAAGGTAAAGCATGAATGATGTCACCAAAAGAACTTGGTTTAATTATTAAAACTTTCATATTTTTTCTTTACCGCATTAAAAACTTCCTCAACAGATATATCGTGCATACATATAACATCTTTACAATTTCTATTCCTACAAGGTTGACAATCCACAGTGTGCTGTATGATTTCCGTATTCCCTTTGTACGGACCAGTACGTCTTACATTCGTAGGTCCCAAAATCGCAACAGCCTGAGTATTTAAGGCTGTTGCGATATGCATAGGCCCCGCCTCATTTCCCACAAAAACCCTACATATCCTTAAGAAAGCACATAATTCTTTCAAAGTAAATTTTCCAGTCATATCAATTATTTTAACAGAAGAAGTCGCAATTATTTTTTCGTTTAAACCTTTTTCACTTGTCCCACCCTCTTTACCCCCAACAAGAACAATATCAGCATTCAACTCTAATTTCAATTTTTTAGCAAGAGCAGCAAATTTATAACTTTTCCATCTTCTTGAAGTCCAACCAGCACCGGGATGAATACCTATTATTTTCTCAAAATCTATATTTTCTCTTAATAATTTATCTGTAATACTTTTAAAATTTTCTTCACGAATTGAAATAGGGTAGCTTATTTCATCACAACAACCCAAATATTTCGCGACCTTAAGGTGACGTTCAACGCAATGACAATTTTTAGAAGATTTTATTTCCCTTGAAAACAGCCATGAAAACTCCCTCATATTGTTTGTAGACGAAGAAGCTATTTTAAATTTCGCATTAGCAAATACAACAAGCAATGCAGATTTAGCAAGTCCATGTAAATCTATACTTAAATCAAACTTTTGACTCCTTAATTGTCGTCTTAAATTTCTATAGTAATTAAAAGAAACCCGTCTTCTATTCCAGACAAAAACATTTTCTAACAAAGGATTATTATCTAAAATTTCGGCACATCTTTCATCAACAATCCAACTTAATCTTGCATTAGGATATCTTCTTTTTATTGCTGAAAGAACTGGCAAAGAAAATATAATATCACCTATTCTACTAGGTTGTATAATTAAAATTTTAGGCTCTGGATGATACTCTAAGTACTTTAATATATCTTTTGTCCAGTAATATTTATTAGTAAATTCAAATAATTCGTTCACTTTCTCTTCTATAATTATAGTTTTTTCATCAATATCATCTTCTTTGTCAATATAAATTGGTTTTCCATAAGCTTGTACCATTTTTGAAAAAGGTATTGGGATTATAAATTTATCCCAAGATCTAGAAAGCACAAACTTATTTTTTGATGAACAACTTATCGGAATTACCGGTATACCGGTCTTTTGGGCTACGTATACAACTCCAAGTTTTAGTTTATGGTACGGACCCCTAGGACCATCTGCTGCGAAAGCAAGACTATATCCATCACGCGCACATCTTATCATTTTTATTAATGCCCTTTTCCCTCCTCTACTCGAAGAACCTCTAATAGTCAAATAACCAAATTTATGCAAAACTCGAGATAAAATCTCCCCGTCCTTTGAAAGACTCACCATAATGACTACATTACTTATCTGATGATTAGTTAGATTAGCTAATACTATCGGTAACTCATTCCCATGCCAAAAAGAATAAATTGAAGGCTTAGGGTAGATGAAAGTATCATTTATAAATGTCTTTCTCAAGGTTTTATATAGAACACGACATACAAAAACAATAATCTTTACAACAATATTTTTATCATACACTCAAATTCTCTTTCAATTTTTCTATTACAAAAGACACGACATTTTTTTGAGACTCAACAGCTTTTAAAGCATTTTTGCCAATATCTTCAAGAAACCTTCTATCACATATAAATTTCTTTATATTATTATACAAATCATCACCATTATTAACGATTAAAGCACCATTATACTTTAAAAGAATTTCTGACTCTACTTTAAAATTATCCATATTTTTACCGAACAAAACTGGTCTACCGTATCCTGCTGGTTCTATAGGATTTTGACCACCTTTATTTACAATTGCTCCTCCCACGTAACATATATCTGAGATAGAATATATGTCATGTAATTTTCCAAAAACATCAACCAAAATAAATCTACTTTTTAAATTTCCACTGGAAAATAATGAGTATTCAATACACCTATTTTCAAGGATTTTTACTATAGTTTTAATTCTTGAAAGATGTCTAGGCGCGACAAAGAACTTGATTCCATTGAAATTTAAACTTATCCTATTGAACACATCTGCGATAATCTCTTCTTCCCCTTCTCTTGTACTGCCTGCAGAAAACACAAAATCATCTTCGCTTAAAAGGAAATCTTCTCTTTTTGAATCTAATGTAAAATTTCTATCATATTTTATATTTCCTGAAACAATAACTTTACACTTACCGTTGGTCAAAAATGAAAACCTATCAGCATCATCTTTACTCACAGTAATAATAGTATCAATTAGCATAATAAATTTATTCCAAAAAAATTTGAATTTCTTATAAATTTTAAACGATTTAGATGACATTCTGCCATTAATCGTAATAATTTTTATATTTTTACATGACGCAATATAGAGCATGGTCACCCAAATTTCCGTCTCAAGAAGTATAAGCATATTCGGCTTAACAATATTGAAAAATTTACACATGATGGGGTATATATCCAATGGAAGCAAAGTTACAAAATCTGCTTTTTGCAAATTCTGTGCATAATCTCTTCCACTTCTAGTAAGAGATGTTAAAACAATGTAATATTTATCCTTAAGATTTTCCAAAACAGGTTCTACAGCACGAACTTCACCAAGAGAAGCACAGTGTATCCAAAGAGTTGTTTTTAAGTTTTTATTTAACAGTTTACAAAACGAAAAACGTTCGGAAAGTTTATAAAAAATTTCTTTGTTATATTTATTATTAAAAATGAAGACAATCAAAATAAACGGCAAAGACAAAACATATAGAATATTGTAGAATACGATAAAAAATCTTATCATTTTTATAGTATACAACATCCTCTCAATTAATCTAACAAGCAATCATTACATTCTTACTTAGTTATTCAATACTACAAAAAAGAATTTGTATCTGCTAAATCTTTATTATTTATTTTCTATCTTTTCTTTGAGGTACCCAACAAAACAATTCACATGACGAATATTTAGGACTAAGTCACATTATATAATATACATATTCTTATACTCACACCTATTTTTTTAATAGAAATGTTCTCCGTGGTTACTTTGTACAAATCTTTAGAAATGTAAATGCTGTCCTAAAGTTCGCAGTTTTCTTTTTGTGCTTCGACTAAAACAAGCTTTTGTGTAAAACTTTTTGATTGTTTTAAAGCATTAATAGCTAAAGCAGAAATAATCATTTTTCCAGTATATTCAGCAAGAGTTTCTTCATTCTTCTCATATTCTTCATATAGAACACTTCCTAAAATTATAAAAAATACCCCCCCCAGTAATTCATTTTGACGAGGTATTTTCTTTATAAGTAAATGAAAAGAAATTCTCTTGAAAAAGTCCCATAAATTAGAGAGAGAGTCATAGATTTATAATAAAAACAACAACACCGTTGAACTGATTTTTCAATATTCCAAGACAGTCCAAGGGGTATTTACCAGTTTTTTTATTAAATACAAAACCTCTCTAACATGCAAATTAACTCTAAAATTCTTAGTTTTTCGCATTATATTTTATAAGTTAGAGAAAAACTTCTCTAACTGTTTTGTTTTAATATACTTTTTTTAAACGTTTACTTTTTCTTGCCTCCCATTCATAAACGAGCGGAGCGCAAACAAATATTGAAGAAAACACTCCAACCACAGTTCCAATAACCATTATATAAGCGAAAGTATGTATAACCTCACCACCAAAAAAAAATAGTGAACAAGCAATAACAAAAACTGTAAAAGAAGTAACAACTGTCCTTACAAGAACTTCATTTATACTTCTGTTAATTACAGTTGAAAAATTTTCCTTAACTACAACAAGTTTTAAATTTTCCTTTATCCTGTCAAATAAAACTATAGTATCGTTGATTGAATAACCGGCGACTGTAAGAAGAGCAGCAATAACTGTTATATTAATTTCTTTGTCCGCTAGAACTAAAAAACCAAAACATATAATAACATCATGTAAAATACCTATAACAGAAGCAATACCCCACAAACTAGATTTAAATCTAAAAGCAACATATACAATCATACCTAAAAATGCAAATGAGAATGCATAAATAGCTTGTTTTGAAAAATACTTGCCAACAGTAGATCCTACATACTCTATTTTTTCAATTTTTGCTACATTATCTGGAAACCTTAGTTCTATTGAATTTTTAACTAATTTCTCAAACTCTTCTAGAGATACGAGATTTTTTTTTGCCCTCAATATAATAATATTGCCAGAACTTTGGAGTTCAAAAGAACTTATATTGCTTTCTTTTATAACTTCACGAAAATCTTGCAATTCAATTTTATCTTGAAAAGAAATCTGCATAAAAATACCACCCGTAAAATCAATCCCATAATTTGGTCCACCTCTATGAACTAAAATAAACATAGTCATTAACAACAAAAATCCAGAGATTCCAAAAAATTTGTAGCGATTTTTAATAAAATCTATATTTATACGCCTAAAAAATTGCATTTACTCTCCAATTTCATATTTTTATTTTCAATAAAAAATTCCCCCTAAATAAAAACTCATAAATAAGTTTAGTTACCGTAATAGAAGTAAACATACTTATTATAAGCCCAATTGAAAGAGTAACGGCAAAACCCTTTATAGGACCTGTCCCAAACTGAAATAAAAAAAACGCAGCTATAAGAGTTGTAAAATTAGCATCAAAAATAGTCCAAAAAACTTTCTTATAACCGGTATCTACTGCGATCCTCGCTGTCTTTCCAATGAGAAACTCTTCTCTTACTCTTTCCAATATGAGTACATTCGCATCAACAGCCATAGCGAGCGTAAGAGCTATACCAGCTACTCCTGGAAGTGTAAGAGTAAATTGAAAATAAGCCACTGCAGCCATAAGCATTATTAGGTTCAAAGTAAGCGCTATATTAGCAATAAGCCCTAAAAAACGATAATATATAATCATAAAAAGGAAAACCGCTAAAATACCAACAATAGATGATATAATAACTTTCCTTATAGAATCATCACCTAATGATGGTCCTATCGTTCTCTCTTCTATTACTTTAACAGGAGCTGGCAAAGCCCCTGCTCTTAAGGCTGTCGCAAGAAGCCGTGCATCTTCAGAATTAAAATCACCTTCAATAACCGCCCTTCCATCATTTATTGTTGAACAAATTAGAGGTGTAGATTGTACACAACCATCAAAAACTATAGCTAGATTTCTGTCTTTATTTCTTGCAGTTATTCTTTCAAATACTTTACCACCTTCTCTGGTAAATTCTATAGAAACTCTTAAATGCCCAAACTCATCAAATTCAACTTTTGTATTTTTCAGAAAGATCCCTGTTAATAGAGCCTCATCTAAAACGTAGTATGCACCTTCTCTATTTTTAAAAACTGATGCATCCTTTGGCATAATAGCCTCAATTTCAGGATACATCGTTAAATTCTCCCTATACTCTTCAGGCATAATTCTCTTTGCGGAAATAAGCTCAAGAACGCGAGCTGCATCTTTACTTGTGTTCACCATTCTGAACTCAAGTAATGCAGTTTTGCCTATTAACTCTTTTGCAATTTTATGATTCTTAATCCCAGGAAGCTGTACCACTATCCATTTATCTCCATGTTTCGCGACCATAGGCTCTGCTACACCAAAGTGATCAATCCTATCTCTAATAATTTCAACCGCTTTATCAACAGCATCTTTAACCTTTATACTTTCACTCACACTCAATTTAGATAAATCCACTTCTAAAAGAAGATGCGTTCCACCTTTTAAATCTAAGCCCAATTTTAAGATTTTATTCAAAATCGAACCTCTATCTTTTTCTGCTTGCTCCTTTTTCTCATCACACATCATTATCCATTTGCACGACGGCCACAGTGCATAAATAGAAAAAGCTAATAATATAGAAGTGATAAATAATTTCCAATTAATTTTTTCGATCATCTATACTAACTTTTTATTATTTATTAACAATTCAAATTTACAACTTAAAATGCTCGCAGCTCTTTTACACATAAGCATTCTTGACATGAAAATTTCAAAATATTCTGCAACATTTGATATATGCGTATTAATATTAATTCGTAGGGATATAATTTTTTTATCTTTACTAACCCTTAAAGATGACTTTTCTGCTGCAGAGTTTACTCTATCATGAATATTATCACATTTTAAACTATCTAAATTTCTCACTCTAGTTTTATGCACATCAGATTTATCAGCCAGAACTAAAGCAGCTGCTACAGGATTTCCAAAGTCCCAATCTTCTTCATCGTGGTTTCCTATAGCTGAAATTATAGACGCTATATCTTCATATTCCATACCCATATCTTTTAATAATCTCATTGATATGAGAGCCGATGATTGTCCATGCCCCTGTCTATTTACAATATTTCCTATATCGTGCATATAACCTGCAATCTCAACAAGATTCTGAAACCTCTCCGAATAACCAAGATATACCAAAACATTTTTTGCTCTAGAAGCAACTAAGTTCACATGTCTAAAGCCATGTTCAGTATAACCAATCGTTCCTAAATATTCATTAGCACATCTTATAAATGTAGCAATTATAGAATTCTTTTCTATATCTTTAAGCTTTATTTTTATATCTGACGATTTTTCTTTTGTATCTGTATACATTATTTTGACCACACAATAAAACAACACAACTTTTACATTTAATTCAAATCCAATCTAAATTTTCTTAACTGCTTAATTATTACTTATTTCTTGACTACTTCTGGCATTTCTAGTGTCTCTTCGTCTTTTTTTGTTATAACAGCAGATATCGATTGTTTTGCTATTTGAACGCAAACGTCATCTGAAACTTTTATCTCAACAATGTTTCCTTTTACATTACTTACAGTAGCATACACCCCTCCTGCAGTAATAACTCTATCATCTTTTTTCAACGAATTTAGTAAATTACGATGTTCCTTCGCTTTTTTTTGTTGTGGCCTCATTAAAAACAGATAGAAAAAAACAAATATAAAAATAAGAGGCAGTAATCCCCCAAGCGAAGACAATCCTCCAGAAGGCAATTGTGCAAACGCCAAAGAAGGCATCATAAAAACCATAATCAAAACCATAAATAAACTAACGAGCTTTTTCATTTTAACCTCAACATTTAATTTCTTGAATATAAAATAATTCTCTTTCAATGACTTTATTACCTTTTTTGTCAATTTTATCATAAACATAGATATTATGTAAAGATAAAATACTCAAATTACAAACTCTATTAGATCTAACTAAATGACTTAAATATGCTTTTGAATATCCTTGCATATGGGAAACATAACAACAATCACTATCTAAAAGACTAAAGTCTTTTTTGAATTCTAAATTTTTATATTAATTTTTTCAAAACTTGTAAAAACTCATCATTGTATCCATTACGAAAGGGAACAACGTAGTCAAACATATCACGCTCACCGAACTTCCATAAATCATCACTCAGGCATCCAAAAACGCCTACAAAATATCTAACTTTAATGTCTACATCTATATCTTTTTGAATCTACATATATCTCTCTAGTAATAAAAAATTTTAGAATCAGCTACTCAAGACTTAAACTCAACTTCATTTTCACTAATCTTCAATATCACTATCACTTAAACTAAATCTATGTCTTCTACCTATTTCTTTCATCATTTCAATACAAGATAGCGAAAATTATAAATGATACGAATTAATCAATACAATTTTTGTACACAAAAACTCTTGGCAATGTTTTTTTAAGTTATCTCTCTTAGATGATTTTTTTTTCATAAGTTGATAAAATTTCTTCTAACATATTGAACTATTTATCTATAACCATTATAATTTAACTTTAATATACCAACAAATAAGTTGTACCCTAATATACATATTTACAAAAATTTATCGTCATTGATGTATAACTCAAAATTACATTTTAAAACACTACTTGCTCTTCTACAATAATCTATCCTTGACATAAATATCTCAAAATAGTTCATAACTGAGCATATAGTGCTATCAATCTTTATTTTCAGTTCAATGCTCATTTTTTCTTTATTCACAACAACATTAACTTTCTTACAAGCAGAAACAACCAAAGAATGTTTATCAAAATCATATAAATCTTCTGCTCCTATTCTCTCATGACTCACATCTGTCTTATCTCCAATCATAAGAGCAGCCGCAACAGGAGACACTGGCTCTATAGTCTTATCTTCATGACAACCTATAGCACTTACTATAGTAAAAACATCCTCATCATATCTATCATCTCCAATAATATTTAAAAACATTATTGCACTGCTTTGATTGTGTCCACGTTTTGAAATTATGTTACCAATATCGTGTAAATAAGCTGCAATCTTAGCAAGTTCATGTTCTCTTTTTTTATAACCTAAATATTTTAAGACTCGTTCTGCAATTTTTGCAGCACGTATAGCATGATTTCTATCATAACTTTTACGTTTTATAAGATTAAAAGTTTCATTCGTATTTTCAAAATACTCCTCCATATATTTAAAATACATTTGTACTTCCACATTATTTCTTATCTCTCTATAAGTCAATATTCTATCCATAATCAAGATTATTGTATCAAATTTATACTTGTATTAATATATTTTTTTCTACTTTCAAAAAATACCCTACTATAATTTTATAACAATTTATTATGGTATACTTAATATCAGAAATTGAGAAAAATAAAATAATTTTAACTATTTGTTATATTTATGATAACAAAGTTTATGGAAAACAGTTTGATACAAATTAATTTCTTAAAAACTCCACTTGACAATTCCAGTACAATCACAGGATTAAAAAAATTTTGGGAAAAAGTTTTCCCCATTATTTTAAGCAGAGAAAAACACTTTGATAAAGTATGGGAGAGTGGAACTGATGAAGAAATATTTGCTGAACTCATATTTTGTCTTTTTACTCCACAAAGTAAGGCTGTTTGGTGTTGGAACGCAGTAAATGAGCTTGCTAAAAAAAATATGATATTTAATTCAGAAAAAGGGAGTATAGCCAAAGTAATAAAAAAAGTTAGATTTAGGAATAATAAGGCAAAATATTTAATTGAAGCAAGAAAGATGTTCACTGTTAATGGTAAAATAAATCTAAAAGAAAAACTTAAATCCTTCAAAGATATATACAAATTAAGAAAATGGTTTGTAGAAAATATTAAAGGAATGGGATACAAAGAGGCAGGACATTTTTTAAGGAATATCGGTATCGGGAAAGATTTAGCCATATTAGACAGACATATACTAAAGAATCTCAAAATTTACGGCGTAATAAAAGAAATACCATTAATACTCAAAAAAAACACATACTTGGAAACAGAAAGGCAGATGCAACGCTTTTCAAAAAACACAGGAATCCCCATGTCTCATTTAGATATGTTGTTTTGGTGTAAGAACACAGGAGGAATATTCAAATAAAATACTCTATGAAAATAATAAACTATTAAATTTTTATAATCCTGGAATCTTCATCCCACCACTAAATTTCTTAAACTCTTCAGTCATGATATTTTGTGCCTTTTTATTTGCTTCTACAAAGGCCGCCAATATAAGTTTCTCCACTTTATCTTTATTTTCTTTAAGTATATAATCTGGAATATTTAAATTTAGAAATTCATTTTTAGCATTTACTTGTACTTTTATGCCCTTATACTCCACATCTATAATCTGAGATTTTAATTTTTTGTCCATTTCATTCATTTTATTTCTCATAGCCATTGTTTCTTTCGCCATCTTAAACAATTCCATTCTCAATCCATCCTTCTTATTATTTTTTTCCATATTTTCTAATAAATCCCTAATAGTACAATTATAATATTAAATTGAAGTAAGTGCTAAAGAGTTATATCGTTCTAATCTTATTTTCCGCTAATCTTACACTTCCAGATACTATTTTTTTAAGCTCGCTTTCGGTTTTTACAATAAGCCTTCCACTTTCATCAATACCAAGATTCTTACCGGTCACAATATAACATCCACTATCAACAATTATATCTCTATTTTTATACGCAATTTTATTATTGTATTCTTTTAAAAAATTCTCAAATCCATTCTTCTTAAAATTAAAATATAAATACTCAAATTCATTAAAAAATGTGGAAATAAACTCCAAAATATCTATTTCTTTTTTCAATATATCTCTTAAAGAAATCGAGATATTCTCTAAATATTTTGGCAAACTATTATTAATATTCACACCTATTCCCACAACAACCCAGTTTATACTATTTTCTTTAACAGACATTTCTGTTATTATCCCTGCAATCTTCTTCCCAAATACAAGAACGTCATTAGGCCATTTTATCTCAGAATTAATCCTATATTTTTTTTCAAAAACTCTTCTCACTACAATGCCCAATAATAGCGTCAATTTTGAAATTTCATTGGGATGTATTATAGGCTTTAAAAGCATAGAAAACCATAAACCACCTATGTTTGAAACCCATTTTTTTTTATCGCGCCCATAACCCCCAGTCTGCTTTTCTGCAATAACAATAACTCCTTCATCAGAACCCTTCTCTGCAAGTTCCTTAGTAACAATTTGTGTTGAGTCCACTTCTTTGTAATACCTTATAATTTTACATAAGTTAAACTGTCTTTTAGAATTCGTTTTTATTTCATATTCACTATAAAACTTATTACTTCTTATAAAAACATAACCTATAGAAGAAAACTTCATTATTTAATAATTCCTATTTAACTTAATCTAAAATTTACTCTCATCTAATAGAACAACTCAAAACATAATCATAAATAAACACTTAAACACTCATCTTATTGTTATTTCAAGAGTTAAATCTAAAATTTTAGAAGAATGCGTAATCATTCCTATAGATATTCTCTCTACACCAAGTTTGGCAAACTCCTTTAAAGTTTCAATATTTACACTTCCAGAAATCTCTATTTCAGGCTTATACTTTTCTGTAGAAAATTTTCTTATAAGAGCAACCATTTCTTTTGTATCTTCAAAATTTGTGTTGTCAAGCATTATAACATCAGCTTTTGCATCTAAAGCTTGTTTAATTTGTTCCATATTTTCACACTCAATCTCAACAGGTATATTTTTAAATCTCTCTCTGAATTCATCAATTTTAGCTCTTAAGTCATTAATAAATTTTAAGTGATTATCCTTTATAAGAACCATGTCGGCAAGACCCTTCCTATGATTAACCCCTCCACCACATTTTACCGCATACTTCGCAAGTTCCCTATATCCAGGTATAGTTTTTCTCGTATCGTATATTTTTGTTTTACCGTTGTTTATACACCCTACAAATTTATTTGTCAAAGTCGCAATTCCAGACATATATTGTAAAAAATTAAGAGCTGTCCTTTCACCTGACAAAATTGTATACGCAGAACCAGCAATTACTAAGATTTCATCACCTTGCTTTACCTGTGAACAATCCCATTTTCTTAACGATATACTACATCCTTTATCTATAGTCTTAAACACCTTTGTAAAAACATCAACACCACAAAGAATTCCAGGTTTATTCGCTATTAATACTGCTTCAGCTTGTTTATCTTTATGTATAAATTCTTTGCTAGTAATGTCATTAAAAACACTATCTTCTTCTAATGCGAGATTGATAAGATTATCTATAATCATAAGTAAATAACAGTATAAATATTATATAGAAAAAACTCAATAAATATAATCTTTATACAACAACATCAATATTTTAAATTATCATCTAATCTGTTTAACTATATTATTTTATAAAAAGATGGGCAAAGTTTATTTAATGGACAAATTGAATGATTTGGATTTCTGGCCTTGCAAATGCTTCTTCCTAGAGTTTGTATTAAAAATGAAAAACTTATCCAGTATCCTTTAGGGACAACTCTAATTAAATCTTTTTCAATTCTTACAGGATCATTGTATTCTGTAAGTTTTAATAAATTTGAAATCCTTATGACATGTGTATCAACAACAATTCCTTCACTTTTTCCAAAAGCAATACTTAGAACAACATTTGCAGTTTTTCTAGCAACACCAGGAAACTCAAGCAACTCTTCCATAGTCTGTGGAATAATACCATTGTATTTATTCATCACTAACTGCGCAGATTTAATAATATTCTTTGCTTTATTCCTATAAAATCCCACAGATTTAATATAATTTTCAAGTTCTAAAATGTTAGCATTTGCATAGTCTTTTATGTTCCTATATTTTTCGAAAAGCCTACCCGTAACATTATTAACCCTTTTTTCTGTACACTGAGCCGACAGAATCGTCGCAATTAGAAGTTCAAAAGGATTAGAAAAATCAAGAGCACATTTTATACCTTTATAATCTTTCTCTAAAATTTCTATTATTTTAAATACATACTTTTTATAATTTTTTTTCATTAATGATTTTGCAATATTTTTTTATGTAAAGCAGAACCATTTGATACAAGCATTGTATCTTTAAACACTATGGAATCATCTAAACCAAAATAATCTGATATTTCTCCACCTGCTTCCTTTACTATCAAAACTCCAGCAGCAATATCCCACGGTTTTAGACCTTCATCCCAAAAAAAGTCAAAACGTCCACATGCCACATAAGCCATATCTAAAGCGGCAGATCCTAATCTCCTTACACCCTGCGTTTTAAGCATTATATTTGTGTAAAATTTCTCGTTACTCTCACAGTATTTTTTTAATATAATAAGGAAATCCCGTAACAGCTAAAGCCCGAATCAAATCTTCTGTTTTTGACACTCTAATCTTTTTACCATTAAGCCATGCACCCTTATTTTTCTCAGCAATAAAAATTTCTTTTGTAATAGGAGAATAAATTATGCTAGAGATAATCTCATTTTTAAATTTCAATCCTATAGAAACGCAAAACATCGGTAAACTATGCACAAAATTTACTGTACCGTCAGAGAGGGGGCCTATGATCCAACAATATTCCTTTTCTATCTCATTTATTTCATCTTCTTCTGTAAAAATACCATCTTGCGGAAAAATATTTTTTATTACCTTTATTATTTCTTTCTGTGAATTTATATCAGCTTGAGTAACCGGATCAATTTCTCCCTTATACTCAATATTAAGAATATCGCTATTATAATACTTAAGAAGAACTGAAACCCCCTTTTTTGCAGCAAGCAAAGCTGTACTTGTGTAAGACGAAAACTTCATATATTTATATATTTCCTTTATATCTTTGATTGTTGGAAATAGAACTATCCAAATTTACACTACTAAAAATTACGAATTCATAATTTTCCTTTTACTATGATCCCCTTTCAACCTAAAAAATATCCATAAATCAAAAAAAATTACGTAACGAACGGGGACGACGGGATTTGAACCCGCGATCTTTGCCTTGACAGGGCAATGTGTTAAACCAGGCTACACCACATCCCCAAAATCTACCGATGAGATTTTATTATTAAATTATTAAAAAATATTCACTACTTCACCAATATACATAATTTTAAATCTACCACTAACTACAAATTGCACACAACTATTACAATTTTATGCATTCATCTTTATATTTTCAATATTTTAGATCTTTATATATAGGAAATTCATTGCACAATTTTAACATATCCAATCTAATATCAGAAATTACATTTTTATTATCTATATTTTTAAGAACCTTAACTATTGCCTCTGCTATTTTTACCATTTCAGTTTCTTTCATTTTTCTTGTAGTAACAGCCGGAGAACCAATTCTTATTCCAGATGTGATTGTTGGTTTCTCTATATCATAAGGAATTTCATTTTTATTTAAAGTTATACCCGCCTTCTCCAAAGCCTCTTGAGCATCTTTACCCTTAACACCCAAAGGTCTTAAGTCAACTAAAAATACGTGAGAATCTGTACCACCAGAAACAATCTTTAAATTACCCTTTTCCAAAGTTTCAGCAAGTTTCTTAGCATTAATCAAAACCTGTTTTTGATATTCTCTAAACTCAGGTTTAAGTGCCTCGCCAAAAGCTACGGCTTTTGCTGCTATAACATGCATTAATGGCCCCCCCTGTCCACCGGGGAAAACAGCAGAATTAATCTTTTTTGCAAATTCTTCATTATTAGTGAGAATTAAACCGCCTCTAGGTCCACGAAGGGTCTTATGAGTCGTAGTTGTAGTAATATCAGCATAATCTACGGATGACGGGTAAACCCCTGCTGCTACTAGACCCGCATAATGAGCTATATCTGCCATGTGATAAGCATTAATTTTTTTTGCAATCTTACTTATTCTTTCCCAATCCCAAATTCTTGAATACGCACTACCACCACTAATTATAAGTTTTGGTTTGTGCTTTAAAGCTAGTTCTTCCATTTTTTCATAATTTATATAACACGTTTTCTCTTCTACGGTATAAGAGATAATTTTGAACCATTTACCAGAAACATTATAAGGACTTCCGTGTGTTAGATGTCCACCATGAGATAAACTAAGCCCCATAATAGTATCACCTGGATCCAAAAGAGCAAGTTGTACAGCAAAATTTGCTTGTGCACCAGAATGTGGTTGCACATTTGCAAATCTTGAATTAAAAAGTTTTTTTGCCCTTTCTACCGCAACAGCTTCTGCTATATCAACAACTTCACATCCACCGTAATATCTTTTACCAGGGTATCCTTCAGCGTATTTATTTGTTAGACATGAACCTTGTGCTTCCATAATTGCTTGTGAAGCTATATTCTCAGAGGCAATAAGCTCTATAGTTTCTCTTTGCCTTTTAAGCTCTTTTACAAACATACTATAAATTTCACTATCGTTCCTTTTTAAGTTTTTCATTTTTTTTCTCTCTATACCTCTTATACCTATAAGTATTTCAATATCTTGTGGGTATTTAAACAACCCTTACGAACAATAATATATGGGAACCTTATCATATCTATAACTGTAGATTCAAAAGAAAACTTACATTGTCCCCCATCAACGATAATATCAGCCACATCATCAAACTTCAAAGCCTCATCTACATTTTTGGCACTCTTTTCATTCGAAACATTTACAGAAGTTGTAAAGACAGGAGTATTTATCTCTTTCAATAGTTTTAACATAAATCTATTATTTGGAATTCTCACTCCTAAATCCTTCCTACCACCTGACAAAATTTGCCCAACTTCTCTTGTAGGAAATATTAACGTGAGTTGCCCCGGCCAAAATTTTTGAGCAATCTGTAAAGCCTTTTTAGAAATATCAACAAAAACTCTCACACTATTAATATCATATGTCATCATAATAAGCGGTTTTTTAATATCTCTATTCTTGATTTTATATAACGCTTTCTGTGCCTCAAAATTAAAAGCGTCAACGACAAAGCTGTAGACTGTCTCAGTAGGAACAATAGCTACACCACCACTTTTTATTACTTCACTTACTTCTTTATATACATTTTTATCTACTGACGAAACCTTCAAACTCATGTATTCTTCTTTTACTCTAAACAATAACAAAATAAAAAGACGACACCTCTATAAATTAACTATATTTTTCATTTTACTTTACTTCAACCTCTATAACTACTGTTTATTTTAACATAATCAAACGAAAAGTCACAAGTATAATACTTACCATTTTCTTTGCCCGCCTTAAAGTCTACAACAACCTTAACTTCTTTCTTTAATAATGATTTTTTAACTGCTTCTTCAGAAAAATTTAGTATTCTGCCATTTTTAAAAGTTTGAACACCCCCTATATATATATCAACTTTACTTAAATCGAATATAACCCCTGATCTACCTGCAGCTGCTAGAATCCTTCCCCAGTTCGCATCAGCACCAAACATTGCTGTTTTAAAAAGTGGAGAGGTAGCTATTGTTGAGGCTACAAGCCTCGCATACATTTTAGTTTTAGTATTTCTAACCTCAATCTCAATAAACTTTGTAGCTCCTTCTCCATCTTTTGCAACAGATTGTGCGAGTTCTAAAGTAAGTTCGTCAAAAACCTTTTCAAATTTTTCTAAATTTGATTTTGACAATTTCCCAGTACCACTTTGACCATTAGCTAAAACTATTACCGTATCATTCGTCGAGGTATCCCCATCAACAGAAACACAGTTAAACGATTTTTCTGAAGAATTTTCCAATATTCTCTGAAGAATTTCACTTTCAATTTCAACATCGGTTAGAATAAATGAGAGCATCGTAGCATGCAGTCCACACATATTCGGATGAATCATACCAGCACCTTTTACACAACCCCAAATTTTAATCTCGCCATTCTCAACTTCAATTTTTCTATCTACCTTTTTCACAAAAGTATCTGTAGTCATTATTGCAAGAACAGCATCATTTTCATTTTCTATAGATACGCCTATATTATTCTTTAGTAAATCAACACTTCTTTCGAACCTCTCTTTAGAAATATTTAAACTTTGTCCTATAATTCCAGTAGAAGCACACAAAATAGATCCTACATTTAAACTGAAAGATTTTTCAATCGCTAAACACATATTCTTTGCATCTTCTTCACCATCAATACCAGTACATGCATTTGCACATCCTGAGTTTGCTATAATCCCAAAAAACTTATCTTCTTTTCTTAATCTTTCAATATCAACTAAAACAGGAGCAGCTTTCACAACATTTTTTGTGAACACACCTGCAGCACTTGCAGGTGACTCTGAAATAAAAAGAGCCAAGTCTTTCTTTTCATTCTTCTTAGCTATTCCACTACATATTCCACCAACTCTAAAACCCTTGGGAAGCATTATTAATCTCTCCTCTTAACATCAAAACCAATAGTTTCAGGTAAATCAAACATAAGATTCATATTCTGTACTGCTTGTCCAGATGCACCTTTTAATAAATTATCTATGACTGAAATTATAATAAGCTTGTTTGTCCTCTTATCAATTTTCATACTTATCTCACAATAATTAGTATTCAAAACATCTTTTATTGTCGGCACTACATTTTCATCAAGAATCTTTACAAATTTTCTCCCCTTGTAAAACTCTCTATATTTATCAAGTATCAAAGATAAAGGAATTTGCTTTTTCATATCTAAATAAATAGTCGAAAGCATTCCCCTCTCCATTGGAATAATATGAGGAGTAAAACTTACTGTTATATTTTCTCCAGATAAACTTGACAATTCTTGCTCTATTTCAGGTATATGCCTATGTGTACCTGCGATTTTATATGCTTTGAAATTTGGATGTTCATTTTTAAAATATTCTTGTGTATCTTTTCTCCCAGATCCAGAAACACCACTTTTTGAATCTATAACTATATGTTTTAAGTCCACAAAATAATTCTTTACAGCAGGTGCACATCCTAAGATAACTGTTGTAGGATAACAACCAGGATTTGCGATAAGAGAAGCTCGCTTTATCTCATCTGTATTTAGCTCAGCTAATCCATAAACAGCCATATTAATGTATTCTTTTGCAGTATGTTTTACATTATACCATCTCTCGTAAATCTCTGAACTTTTCAACCTAAAATCAGCAGATAAATCTATAATCCTAACCCCAGTTTCGAATAAATGAGGAATAATTTCAAAAGCGACAGCATGCGGCAAAGCCAGAAATACTACATCACATTCATTTCTAATTTGCTCTATGCTCAAAGCTTTTACATTAAAATCCAAATGACTAAAATGCGAATAAATATCTCTAAGATGTCTCTCTTTTGAATAATTTCTACCATAAAGACCGGCTATTTTAACATTTGGATGTTTTGAAAGAATTTTTAAAAGTTCTTCTCCAGTATATCCTGTTATACCTACAATCCCTACTCTTATCATTTTTTTCCTCTAATCTCTTACAAAAACACAACTAAAACTAACTATCACCAATCATAAAAATCACATCAAAAAAACAAATGAAAATTTCATTTCACTTCATACTTTATTTCTGGATATATTAAAACCACAAATTCACCAAGTAAATCACGCTTGTTTTTAATCTTTTCCAAAATTCCTTCAATCGATCCTCTTATGAACTCTTCAAATTTCTTTGTTATCTCTCTCGCAAGACAAATTTCGGCATTTCTGCCAAACACATCCTTACATATACCTACAGTCTTAATTATTCTGTGTGGGGATTCGTAAAAAATAATAGTTTTCTTTAAATTTAAAAGATTAGAAAGTTCTTTTCTAATCTTAGCAGGTTTTCTCTTCAAAAACCCACAAAATATAAAACCATCAACAGGAAGACCTGACCCTATAAGAGCAGTCGTTACTGCGCTCGCTCCTGGCAAAACCTTAACCCTTACATACTTTTCTATTGCTAACTTAACTAAAACATATCCCGGATCTGAAATACAAGGCATTCCAGCATCAGAAACAAGAGCGATATTATTTCCGTTCAACAACTTATTGATTATATATTCAACCTTATGACGCTCATTGTAAGAATGAAAACTAATCAAAGACTTTGAAATCCCAAAATGAGATAAAAGTTTTAAACTTTTCCTTGTGTCCTCACAAGCAATCACATCGCATTCCTTCAGAACCCGCAAAGCTCTCAAAGTTATATCTTCAAGATTTCCTATTGGAGTTGGGACAATATACAAAACACCCTTTTCTTCAGATTCTTTTAACATATACAAAGTTGTAACAACGGAGAAATACTAGAAACATGAAAAACAATAACCCATACCCCTTGTTATTGTTATACATATTTATAAAATATAATCCAAGTCATATTTTTTATTTCTATAGCATCCTTACAGTAATACAAAATTATGTCCATCTCTAAAAAATTTTAAAAATACACACACACTTAATACCTACTAATATCTTAACTTAAAATTATAAAGATAAAAAGCCTTCATATTAGTTAGTAATACTTCAATTTTATATTGATAATAGAATAGTAGTCTCGTAAGAATAGAGTATTTTTCTGGAAAATTAAATATAATTAGTAAATTTTATTAGTAAAGAAAACTAAATCCTATTTCTTTATTAATTTACATAAAAACTAAATTATAAAAATAAAGATCTAAATTTACGTAACTCCAAACAATAAACAATCATAATATAAACATTATAATTATTTTATAAATGTAACACTTTGTTATATAATTTTTAAGCTTGAAGAATCAATCTAAGCATCATATATCTCTTACTCTCGTAGTAAATTTTGACAAATTTTTAATAAATTATTTACAATAATCTCTAATGAATAAAAAGATTTTTCTTTAAAATCTATTAAATCTGAACAAGAATTTAAAATTGCTTAAAAAAACAACATAAAAATATTTCTTTACAACAATACAGAGTCTTTAAGAAATTTAATTGATAAATCGCCCATTTTTTAGATTTAAAGATATAGCATTTCAAAAAATTAAATGCAAATATTTTAGAGATAGCATCAACTCTCTTAAAACTTAAAATAAGTAAACTTATTAAAATGATTCCAATAGAAATATAAATTTAGAATATATTGAAAGTCAAGGGAATAATGTAATGTCAAAATACTTAGTCATAGTAGAATCACCTTCAAAAGAAAAAACAATATCAAAAATTTTAGGTAAAGATTTTATTGTAAAAAGCTCTTACGGGCATATAAGAGATTTACCAAAAAACAAATTAGGCATTGATATTGAAAATAATTTCAAGCCGACCTATACAAACATATCAAAAGCTAAGAAGCTCATAGCGAATTTAAAAAAACAAGCTGAAAAATCAGATAAAATTTATCTTGCCACCGATTTTGATCGCGAGGGAGAAGCAATTGCTTGGCACTTAAAAGAGGCATTGAAACTTCCTGAAGATAAAATTTTAAGAATAACATTTAATGAGATAACAACTAAATCAATTCTCAATGCAGTGAAAAAGCCAAGAAAATTGGATATGAAACTTATAAATAGTCAACAAGCACGAAGAATTTTAGATAGACTTTTAGGTTATAAACTTTCACCTCTTTTATGGAAAAAAGTAAAGTTAGGACTTTCTGCAGGTAGAGTACAATCCGTAGCTGTAATGCTTATTTGTAATAGAGAAAAAGAAATTGAAAATTTTCTCCCAGTAGAATACTGGAATATCGAAGTAGAATTATCAAAGCATGAAAAAAATGCTGTAACTTTTAAAGCCAAACTCTTCTCAAAAAATGGTATTAAGTATGACAAACTTTCAATAAAAAATAAAGAAGAATCAAAGGAAATATTAAAAGGACTTGAAAGTGCAAAGTATACTGTAAAGTCAATTAATACAAATCAAAGGAAACGTTCTCCTTATGCACCTTATACAACCTCAACAATGCAACAAGACGCCCATAGAAAACTTGGATTCTCAGCTGTAAAGACAATGTCCATAGCACAAAAGTTATATGAAGGTATCAATATTGGCAAAAATGCAGAAACTGGTCTTATAACTTATATGAGAACAGATTCCCTAAATATTGCAAAAAATATCCAGAATGAAACACTAAAATTTATAGAGACTACATATGGAAATCATTTTCTACCAAAAACTCCAAGAATCTATAAAACAAAAATTAAAGGAGCACAAGAAGCTCACGAGGCAATAAGACCAACTTTGCCGAATAAAACACCATTAGAAATAAAAAAATATTTATCAGCTGACGAATTTAAGCTTTATGAATTAATATGGAAAAGATTTATCGCAAGCCAGATGGCAGATGCAATTTACAATACAACAACTGCGGAAATCTTAGCAAAAGACTATTTATTCAAAGCATCCGGGAATACATTGTTTTTTGATGGATTTCTAAAGGTTAACGATATAACAGAAGAACACGAAAATGAAATAAAAATCCCACATTTAAAAAGTGATGAGGATTTAGATTTTTTGCATTTGACTTCTCAACAACATTTTACAGAACCTCCACCACATTACAACGAAGCAAGTCTAATTAAATCACTCGAGGAACACGGTATAGGAAGGCCATCAACTTACGCTCCAATAATTAAAACTATTTCTGATAGATTATATGTGCGAATCGATGGCAAAAAATTTATCCCAACAAATATCGGTATTGTTGTAAATAACATTTTAAAACTTCATTTTAGAGATATAATAAATATTAAATTTACCGCAGATGTGGAAAAAAAACTGGATAGGATTGCAGAAGATAAAGTTGTATGGCAAAGCGTACTAAAAGACTTTTATGAACCATTTGACAAAAATTTAAGTAAAGCAGAAAAAAACTTACAAAAACAAAAAATTCAACAAAAACATACTTCAAAGAAATGTCCTAAATGTGGAAGTTATATGGTTATAAAAGATTTTAAAAGAGGACAATTTCTAGGATGTTCTGGATACCCTGAATGTAAAACAACACTCTCGCTAGATAATAGCGGAAAAGTTATCCAGAACTACCAGGAAACAGATATGAAATGCGAAAAATGTGGAAGTCCATTAATAAAAAAAACTGGATTTCAAGGCAAACAGTATCTTTCATGCAAAAATTACCTAAACTGTAAAACTACGTATAGTATTGATAAATATGGTAATAAAGTACCTAAACCCACACCGGAATATACGGATATAAAATGCGAAAAATGTGGTTCGAAAATGATCAAAAGAATAGGAAAAAAAAGATCATTCCTAACATGTTCATCATTCCCTAAATGTAGGAATTTAAAATGGATCAAAATAACAAAAATTCCAAAATTAAACACAAAAAAATCAAAGAGCTAGAAAACATAAGATATTTTTTCGAAAAATATCTTATTGCTGAACGAAACTTTTCTTCACATACTTTAAGAGCTTATCTAAAAGACATTCTTGACTTTGAGCTTTTTTTACAAAAAAAACAGCAAACTTTTTTGAATACTGATAAACATGACATAAGAGAATTTTTAGAAGAATTAAACAAAAAAAAACTAAGTAAAGCGACTGTTGCAAGAAAATTTACTGTGCTTCGTTCCTTTTATAAATTTTTAATAATTAACAATATTATTAAAGAAAATCCTTTAGAAGTAATGAAAGGTCCTAAAAAAGATAAGAAAATACCATTATTTTTAACCGAAAATGAAATACAGGATCTCTTAAGCTTACCAAATATAAAACTACGGGATAGAGCAATAATTGAACTTCTTTATTCCTGCGGTTTAAGAGTTGGGGAATTGACAAGTCTAAACATAAAAAATATAGATTTTATATCAAATACTGTAACCGTAATAGGTAAAGGGAAAAAAGAAAGAATTATTCCAGTAGGAGACACTTGCCTTGGTGCAATTAGAAATTATATAAACGAACGCTATAAGCTCGGATTATCTTATAATATAGAATCTCCCGTATTTTTAAACAATAATGCAAAAAGACTTAACCAGAGAACCGCAAGAAGAGTTTTGCATAAATTATCCATTAAAGCTGACATCAAAAAAAAAGTTAGTCCTCACACTTTAAGACATACATTTGCAACACATATTCTTGATAATGGTTGTGATATAAGAAGCGTTCAAGAGATGTTAGGACACAAAAATCTTTCTACAACCCAAATTTATACACATGTTACAATAGAAAGTCTAAAAAAAGTTTACAATAAAACACATCCAAGAGCGAAATAACTTAAAAATATAAAATATGTATATCAATAAAATAAAAAAAAGGCAACTCCCAGAGTAAATACTGAGAATTGCCTTTCTGCTTGTTTCACTTTGGCATCTTTTTGTGGGGGATTACTACATATCAAACTAATATTCAGGCATCGGAGGCATTCCACCACCCATAGGCAACTTTGGAGATTTATCTGGAATATCCGTCACCAAAGTTTCAGTCGTAAGAATAAGTCCAGCTATTGAAGCAGCATTCTCTAAAGCCGTCCTTGTCACTTTTGCAGGATCAACAATACCAGCTTTTATCATATCAACATATTCATTAATGTCTGCATTATAGCCAAAAGTAGCATCTCCTGAATTTTTAATCTTATCAACTATAACAGATGCTTCAAGACCAGCATTTTCAATTATCATTCTAATAGGGCTCTCTAACGCTTTGAAAACAATTTCAATACCTGTCTTTTCATCAGAGTCTGTAGCTTTAATCTTTTCCAAAATAGCTTGTGCTTTGAGAAGAGCTACTCCTCCTCCAGCAACTATACCTTCTTCAACGCCTGCTCTTGTCGCATTCAAAGCATCTTCAACCTTAAATTTTTTTGTTTTCATCTCCGCTTCCGTTGCTGCACCTACATTAATAACTGCAACACCACCAACTAATTTTGCAAGCCTTTCCTGAAGTTTCTCTTTGTCATATTCTGACTTTGTATCTTCAATCTGTTTACGGATTTGCGCTATCCTCGCCTCAATTTCTTTCTTATCACCAAGTCCAGAAACTATAGTTGTATTTTCCTTATCAACAACAACTCTCTTTGCTTGCCCAAGAAGATCTATTGTGGCCTTGTCAAACTTCAAACCAGTTTCTTCAGTAATAACTGTCCCTCCTGTAAGAGTCGCTATATCTTGAAGCATTTCTTTTCTTCTATCACCAAATCCAGGAGCTTTTACAGCTACAACTTTAAGAGTACCTCTAATTTTATTAAGAACTAAAGTTGCAAGGGCCTCACCCTCTATATCTTCTGCTATAATTATAAAAGGCTTACCAGTTTGAACAATTTTTTCAAGCAGAGGAAGCACTTCTTGCATTGAACTTATCTTCTTATCTGTGATTATTATATAAGGATCCTCTAAAACACCTTGCATTCTTTCAGTATCAGTCACAAAGTAAGGTGAACTATAACCCCTATCAAATTGCATCCCTTCCACAACATCAAGAGTAGTCTCTGAAGATTTTCCTTCCTCAACAGTTATAACACCATCTTTCCCTACTTTCTCCATTGCATCGGCAATTAAGTTTCCTATTTCTTTATCGCTTGCTGAAATTGATGCAATTTGAGCTATTTCTTCTTTGTTTTTTACTTGTTTCGCAATTTTCTTAACCTCATCAATAACTGTATGAACAGCCTTTTCAATCCCTTTCTTTATATGATTTGCATTTGCACCTGCAGTAATATTTTTAAGCCCTTCATTTATTAAAGACTGTGCTAAAACTGCAGCAGTTGTCGTTCCATCTCCTGCTATATCATTAGTCTTTGAAGCAACTTCCTTAACAAGCTGAGCACCCATATTCTCAAAAGGATCTTCAATATCAATTTCTTTTGCAATCGTAACACCATCGTTTGTGACAGTAGGTGAGCCAAACTTTTTATCCAAAACCACATATCTACCCTTTGGACCTAATGTAACTTTTACTGCGTTAACAAGTTTATCAACTCCGTTTTTCATAGCTTTGCGAGCTTCATCATTATAAATCAATTGCTTTGCCATTTTATTATCTCCTCTTGATTAATTTATTCAATTATCCCTAAAATATCATCTTGGGACATTATAAGATACTCCACATTATCAATTTTAACTTCAGTTCCAGAATACTTTCCAAAAAGCACCTTATTACCCACTTTTACGTTTAAAGCTATCACCTTACCATCATCTGTTATCCTACCCGTTCCTACTGCCATAACCTCACCCTCTTGAGGTTTTTCTTTTGCGGTATCAGGAATAATAATACCACCCTTCTTCACTTCCTTAGCTTCTGTAGGCTTAACCAAAACTTTCTCACCTAATGGCCTAATCATTTTTACCATTTTTACTTCCTCCCTTACATTTTATTATTCTTTCTATCTTCTTCATTTTTAGCACTGTCATAACGCGATTGCTTATTGTATAAAATCAAAACAATTTATGTCAACTAACTATACAAATCCCTTGCACTTACTCGCAATACTTTCACTATTATTCCAATTAATACAAACATAATTATCAGTTTTCTACTTTAGCACTGTCATAATGCGATTGCTCATTATATAAAATCAAAACAACTCATGTCAATAGTTTAAAAATGTAAACTCTCTTCTCAAATCACGTTAAAATAAATATAAAACTTTAAAAAAACATGTATACCATTATTTATGTTTAATAAAAAAATTTTTCTGAAAATCTTGATGCTAGCTTAATCAAGTATTCCCATCTGCTCTATTATTTCTCCTAAAAGGTTTGTAGATTCTTCTAGATTGAGTCTTTTTAGTTGAGTTAATTTCTCTAAAATTTTGACAACTCTTTACTCAGTTACAGTTAATCTCAAGCAAAGAATTTATTTTTACTTCACTCTACATTTACATATTTTAACTCATTTTTCTTACATATATTATTTACATACTATGACAAAAATTAATGAGTTAATAATTTCAAAAAGAATTTTTTATAAGCGAAAAAAAATCATCAATCCTCATAATACCCAAATCTTTATTACCTCTTGCTCTAACGGAAATCTTATCCGCATCCATTTCTTTGTTTCCAACAACTACCATATAGGGGATTTTTTGCATTGCATTTTCTCTTATTTTATATCCAATTTTTTCATTTCTACTATCAAAAACAGTTCTTATATCCTTGTGTTTAAATTCCTTCAATAAATAAGAACAGTATTCATACTGCTCTTCATTAATATTGACTATTACAACTTGAATTGGAGAAAGCCAAAAAGGGAGTGAACCAGTATAGTGCTCTAAAAGGATACCTATAAATCTCTCTAAAGATCCCATTAACGCCCTATGAATCATATAGGGTCTCACTTTTTTCCCAAATGAATCAATATAATAAATATCAAATCTTTCAGGAAGATTAAAGTCAAACTGTATAGTTGAACATTGCCAAAATCTACCTATGGCATCTCTTATTTTTATATCAATCTTTGGGCCATAGAAAGCCCCTCCACCTTCGTCAACTTCATAATCATAACCAGTTTTCTTTAGAGCATTTTCAATAGAATTTTGCGCCTTTTCCCAATCCTCTACTTTACCTACGTACTTACTTTTAGGCTTTGTGGCAATATAAATCTTATATTCGTTAAATCCAAATGTCTTAAGGCACTTTATTGCCATATTAAAAACTTCTAGTATTTCTTTTTCAAGCTGTTCTGGAGCTACAATTACATGACCATCATCTTGCGTAAACCCCCTAACTCTTAAAAGCCCGTGTAAGACTCCAGATTTTTCAAACCTATAAACTGTGCCTAATTCTGCATATCTTATCGGAAGTTCTTTGTAAGAGTGTAGTTTAGTTTTATATATCATCAAATGCATGGGACAATTCATAGGTTTTATCCGATATGGCTTCTTTTCTATTTCCATAGAAGCATACATATTTTCAGAATAAGTCTGCAAATGTCCGCTTACTTTAAAAAGCTCTTCGCTAGCAATATGCGGCGTAAATAAAAGTTCATATCCATTTTCAAGATGAAATTTTTTAAAATAGTTCTCAATAATATCCCTCAAAACAACACCTTTAGGATGCCATAAAACTAAACCGCCACCAACGATATCGCTAATACTAAATAAATCTAGATCTTTCCCTAGTTTTCTATGGTCTCTTTTCTGAGCTTCTTCAACTTTATTTAAATAATCGTCAAGATCTTTTCTTGTAAAGAACGCCACTCCATAAATTCTTTGAAGCTGCTCTCTCGAAGAGTCACCTTTCCAATAAGCGCCTGCAACTGAAAGAAGTTTAAAATATTTAAGCTGCCCCGTTGAAACTATATGAGGACCTCTACATAAATCGGTAAAATTACCAGTTTTATATATGCTCAACCTATCTTCATTTATTTGAGATGCTATCTCAACTTTATATTTCTCACCTCCCTCTTGAAATCTTTTAATAACTTCTTCTTTAGACATAGATAAACATATAAAGGCGTCATTCTCTCTTATTATTTCATTCATCTTTTCTTCAATTTTTATTAAATCATCCATAGTAAAAGGTTCAGTTTTATCAAAATCATAATAAAATCCATTTTCTACAAACGGACCTATTGCAATCTTTGTCAAAGGAAAAAGTTCTTTAACAGCAGCAGCCATTATATGAGCTGCAGAGTGTCTTAAAATATCCAACGATTTTTGCTCTTTCATATCATTCTTTTTCCATTAATGACAAATTCTAACTAAGTTTACACATTAAGAAATATACCTATTGGTAATTCCTTTTATATTATAATCCTATTTTTATTTTCTAAAATAGCCTTATTTTAGTCTTGCATCTCCAAAATCCAATACATTTTCACACCTATTGTTATACTAACTTTGTAATAATTTTTCAATCCCTTAGGAAAATCTTATAAATTTTTCAATAAACCTCATTTTAAAACAATCCTCCTCGATTTCATAAAATCTATTATATTATTAACAATCACACTTTACTTTCTCAAGTATGTTAAAACAGAAAAGTGTAAAGGAGATGCAAATAATAAATATAAGGTATCTATAATTATCAAGTACCCCCCCCCCACCAACATTAGAGAAGGCGTACTTAAAAATGATAAAAAGATTAAGTAGATTTTACGGTAACGAAAGGGGTATATTATACTTGTATATGGCAATTATTGGAAAGAAGTGACAAAAAACATATGTAGAAAGTAGTGAAAACTGTGTTATTTCTTTATTTTTAAAGAAGACATAAATAAATTTGCAACAAACATATCAATCTCAATTATGCAAAGCTAACAACAGAAAACGCAACACTTCAATTAGACAACAACCATACTATAAAAAGGATGTTTGCATATTGTGATAATCAGACTTAAAGATATTAATTCTAAACATTTAGAAGATTTGATAGTGCGTTCTAAAATGCCTTAAACCCTTCCAGCATAAACAGAAGATTATACACAATATAAAGGACTCTCACCCCACAAGTATTTGTGAAATCGGGGCGGCTGGACTTGAACCAGCGATCTCTCCCACCCCAAGGGAGTGCGCTAGCCATCTGCGCCACGCCCCGAATCAACTACACTAAAATCAAACTAATATATTTGTATCCTTTGTATTTATTCATTTGTAACATATAAACAAATACTTCTAGTATCGTTATTTTATTTATACTTTAAAAAGTTTTAAAACATGTTTAAGTTCATATTTTAAATCTCTTAAAAACCTAGAATCTGGCATATGCTCTAAATCTAAATTTAAATCTGTTTGCAAATCTGTAAGCTTTTTACGCTTGTCGCCCATTAAATACTTCTTTACACCACTAATTGTATATTTTTTATTATATAACAAGTCCTTAATTCTAAAAATTAACTCTACTTCTTTTGCACGGTACCTCCTTTGGCCAGAACTTTTCCTAACAGGACGCAAGAGACTAAATTCCCTTTCCCAATATCTTAAAGTATGTTTTGAAACAAGCGTTATTTGTGAGACCTCGCCTATAGTAAAGTATTCTTTATCAGTTATTGGTGGGATTTTAAGCATTTTATACCTCTTAAATCAATTAAAAAAAATCCTTAGACTGCTTAAATCTTATTTTTTTCATAGGAGCTATAAGGAGTTTTTCGCCAGTTTTGGGATTTCTTCCTTTTTTTATCTTCGTTTCAAACATATAAAAACTCCCAAAACCAGTTATAACAACCTTATCACCATTCTTCAAAGAATTTGAAATCTCTTCAAAAACTTTATTTACAGCTTCGCAAGCTTCTTTTTTAGAACTCAAAATTTTTGATAATGCTACCGCCACATCATTTTTTGTCATCAAACCACCACAATTTAATTTATATTAAAACACAAATTTTAATTCTATTTTCTTTTAATTATTTAAATCTATTCTCAGAGCCTTTTATCAATCTTTTAATATTTGCTCTATGTCTATAAATAACAAAAAAAACCATTATCAAAGTAAACATCATAGACTTCACAGTGGTATATCCTGAAAAATAAGACGCTATAGGAAGACTTAGAGCCGCACATATTGAACTCAAAGAAACATAACCTGAAAATAGAAAAACTAAATTAAAAACAAGAAACGATATCAGTGATGGAATAGGCATGAGAGCTAAAAATATCCCCAACCCAGTAGCAACACCTTTCCCACCTTTAAATTTTAAAAATATCGTAAATATGTGCCCTATCATTACGCTAGCGGCAACAACCAAAGAATAAAAAAAAGAATTATCTATAAATGTCGCAAAATATACAACAATAAACCCTTTCAAAGCGTCAGTTATAAAAGTCAAGATCCCTAAACCTTTTCCTATCATCCTAAAAACATTTGTAGCTCCAGGATTACCTGAACCTACATTACATATATCAACTTTCCCAAACCTTTTTGCAATAATATATGCAAAAGGTACTGAACCACATAAATAAGTGAAAACAACGTATAAAATTTTTGCTAGCACTGTCATAACTTTTTCCTATAATACTTTCTGAATTTTAAAATTATTGGACTCCCGTGAAATTTAAATCTATCTCTCAAACAATTCTCAATAAACCTTTTATAAGAAAAATGCACAAGCGTTATATCATTAACTGAAAAAACAAAAGTAGGCGGTTTTGAAGCTACTTGTAGATATTCTTTAAATTTCAAAGTTTTACCTTTACTTACATAAGGCTTTCTCATTACAACATCTCTTATTACCTCATCAAGCTCATTCTCTGCCACCCTCTTTGAGAACTGTTCAAAAACAATATCAGCTTCTTGAAATATCTTATTTATCCTTTGTTTTGTTTTTGCGGATATAAAAACAATATCAGCCCAACACATAAATTTCATCTTTTGTCTCAACCATTCAATAAAACACTTCGCAACTTCCTCTTTTTTTTCTATTAAATCCCACTTATTAATAGATATAATGACCGGTTTCCTTTTTTCAATTAAAAGTCTTGCAATTTTGACTTCAGTATCCCCTACTCCTTGTGAAGCATCTGCAACTAAAACAGCAACGTCTGCATCATCAACAGCATAATTTGTGCTTAAAGAAGACAAATATTCCATATCATCCTTAACTTTACTACCTCTATGGAGTCCAGCAGTATCTACTAAAATATACTCTTTATTTTCAACTTGAACGTGCACTGTAAGAGAGTCTCTTGTTGTACCAGGAGCATCGTGAACAATACTTCTTTCTTCATTAGCGACGGCATTAACAAAAGAAGATTTTCCTACATTTGGTTTCCCAACAATGATAATTTTTAATATCTCGCTAGCCTTTTCTTCTTTCCTATCATATTTTATGTTTACCAAGATTTTATCCATCAAGTCATGTATACATCTGCCGTGATTTGCAGATACAAAAATAATATCATCAAATCCAAGTTCATAAAACTCGTATCCATTAATCTCTTCTTTTTGTATATCTATTTTATTTACAACAAGAATTATTTTCTTTTTATTAAGTCTAATTTTATGAGCAATCTGAAAATCTAACGAATGAATCCCCTCTTTACTATCTACAACAAACAGTACTACGTCTGATATTGCGATAGCATTATCCAGCTGTCTGAATACATTTTCTGAAAATAACGAAGAATCTATACTCCAACCTGCAGTGTCAGTAATAATAAATTTTTTATCCTTCCAAAGAACCTCATAATCATTTCTGTCTCTTGTCGTACCAGAAATTTCGTGAACAATACTTTTCTTTTTACCTATAAGCCTGTTGAAAAGAGTAGACTTACCAACATTAGGTCTACCAACTATGACGACTCTTGCTAACATTAAAAATCCCTTCCATAATTTCTATCATATTAAAATTTCAAAAAATATATGCGAACACATAGCAATCAGCTATTATATTATATATTTACAAAACAAATAACTACATAACTAATTATAAATATGTCATTCTTAAATAGATCACCAAGAAAATTTATAAAACTCTCAAAGATACTCAGATTCAAAACATAATTAAAAGTCTTCTATATAATCTATCAGACAATATAAAAATTGATATATCCAAATTATACAACTAATGATATTCAATTATTTCTTGTTATACTTAAATAAAAAATAGATATGGATATTTAAATTTTCAAATGCTTTTTGGATTTTAATTTATATATACGAACCTGTTTGATAAATGTATATGCAAAGATTATTAAGATAGACAATTAAAGAGTTGTCTATCTTTGAGAAGTGGGTTAAAAATATAAATAATTTTCAGAATTAACTCTCAATGCAAAATTTTACGGACGCAAAACGCTTTTTATTCGTTGTTTTGCAAGTAAATAAAGAATCTAAATAAACGCATCCAATCTCCTTTGAGACACTCTTATTATTCCACAAAAATTTTTTTATACTCTTGTACAAATCTGCAAACTTTCACCTGCAAGAGTTGTTATATGTATGATGTAGAGGATGAATTGATACGGTATTTCCTGATTCTGGCATTTAAAGTTATGACAAGACTAGTTATGTGAAAACTATACAACAGTAGCAACTAATAAGATAGACGACTTAACAGATATTTTTAGAGAAAACGTTAAATATGTTTTATGTTCTTCTTTATAAAATACAATGATCTACTTTGTTAATTAATTAAAAAATTGATAAGACCAAATGAATTAAGCTCACGTCACATACTCGCAAGTTGTTCAAAAAACTCAATTTACTACAAAAGAGTTTTTTTATAGCGACATAAGAAGGTGACGACAATATTATCAAGTATGCAATAAGGATAAAAAACGGCAATAGAAGCATTAATGTGGTAACAAGCAAAAGTCTTAACACATCAAGAGCAGAATAACAGAAGAAGTGTACACAGATTTCAAACCACATAAACATTTTAATATGATTGACTACATCAAAACTAACGAATAAACCTGACAAGATTTGATAACTTTAAACTTTTATCATTTCTCGTAGATGACATGTTAGAAACCATTATAGTCTCTAAAATTCAAAAACATGTCAAAAAGCGGGTGATGGGACTTGAACCCACGATCTTCTCGTTGGCAACGAGACGTTCTACCACTGAACTACACCCGCAAAAGGTTTGATTACACAAAATACATTTGATCGCTAATGCTGAGGGCGGGACTTGAACCCGCATCCGATTAAGGACACGCCCCTCAAACGTGCGCGTATGCCAATTCCGCCACCCCAGCAACAACAACATACTTTATCTTATTATTTGCTCACAAATTTCAGTTAAAGTATTCACAGAAATATTAAGCACTACTGAACTACAGATATTATATTTATGTTCACATAAAACTTCGCAAGTAGCAAAGAAATAATCAAGAATATACACGCCATAAAAACAGTTAGTTTATTTATAAAAGCTATTCCCGAGGGAGCATTAAAAATCTGATCACTTCCCCCTCCTCCAAAAACACCATGACCACCAACAATACCACTCTTTCCCGCTTGAAGAACAATTATAACAATCAATCCTATACACGTTACATAATGAGAAAACTTTAAAGCAAAAAGTAAAATATTCATATTAACTTGATTATACTACAAAATCACATAAAACAACAAACTTATTAACTCTTTTTATAATATTTATAATTTAAATTCAAAATATTTTAAGACCTAGAGATCTCCTTAAAAACAATAAAATAACAAAATTAGACATTATTAAAAAATTACTTATTTATCAGGTATACTAACAATACCTGGAAGTTCTTTACCCTCAAGAAATTCTAAAGAAGCTCCTCCACCCGTAGAAATATGGCTTATTCTTTTGTCTACTCCAGCTTTTTTAACCGCAGCAACCGAATCTCCTCCACCAATAACAGATATTACTCCTTTATCAGTTCCTTCGGCCACAAGTTTTGCAATTTCAATCGTTCCTTTGGAAAATTCGCCTATTTCAAAAATCCCAAGTGGCCCATTCCAAACTATGGTTTTTGCTGACTTAATCATTCTAGAGAATTTATCTATTGACTTAAATCCTATATCAACTCCAATAAATCCACTGGGAATAACTTCATCTAAAGTGGTCTTCACAGTGGCATCATTTGGAATATCTTTATTTAAAAAATTAACCTTATTTGTAATTATATGATCAATTGGTAACAAAAAATCAACTCTTCTATCTTCAGCTTTTTTAAAAAGTTCAACACACAAATCAAGTTTATCATTTTCAACCAACGAAGTCCCTATATTAATTCCGCGAGACTTCAAGAAAGTATAAGCCATCGCTCCGCCGATTATAATCGCATCAACTCTATTTAAAAAACTTCCTATAACATTTATTTTATCGGAGACTTTTGCCCCACCAAGAATTGCCAAGAAAGGCCTCAGTGGATTTTCAAGCACTTCACCTAAAAATTTCAATTCTTTTTCAACAAGAAACCCTACTGCTGCATTCTCAATATATTTTACAATGCCTACAGTTGAAGCATGAGACCTATGTACTGTCCCAAAAGCATCTTGAATAAAAATTTCAGCCATTGAAGCAAGTTCTTTCGCAAACGCCTCCATTGCTGCCTTATCTCTCTCACCTGACTTAGATTTGCCTTCTTCTTCATAATGAAATCTAAGGTTCTCAAGTAAAAGTACTTCACCAGGTTTTAGATCACTTGCAGCTTTTTTAGATTGTACACTTATACAATCGCCTCCAAAAAATTTAACTGGTTTTCCCAACAACTCGCTTAAACGAATTGAAACTGGCATCAAACTCATTTCTGGAACAATTTTACCTTTAGGCCGTCCCAAATGAGCTATAATAATCACTGCGACATTCTCGTTCAAAAGATATTTTAATGTAGGTAAAGTTGATACTATTCTTTTATCGTCTGTTATCTCAAGATTTCCATCGAGAGGAACATTATAATCAAAACGAATTAAAACTTTTTTTCCTTTTACATCAATATCTTTAAGCGTCTTTTTCATTTTTCTCCTCACTAAAACCGAAAAAACCGCACCACACAAAGTTACATGTATGCACGGCTTTCAGATAATCCTTTAACATATAATAAAAAAAACAACTCATCACAATTATGAAATTTTAAATTTAAGTGCTTTTTGTTTCTTCTAACTTCCAAATTTTAACCATTTATTTTTTTCATATAAGCAATTAAGTCTAAAACTTTATTTGAATAACCCCATTCATTGTCATACCACGAAACAACTTTAACAAACTTTTCTGTTAGAGCTATTCCGGCTTTTGCATCAAATATTGAAGTACGGGCATCACCTAGAAAATCTGAAGATACAACTTCATCTTCAGTATAACCCAAAATTCCTTTAAGCTCATTTTCAGAAGCTGATTTCATAACAGTTTTAATCTCATCATAAGAAGCAGATTTTGCCAAATTAACTGTCAAATCAACGACTGAAACATCAAGCGTAGGAACACGAAATGACATACCTGTCAACTTCCCGTTTAATTGTGGAATTACCTTACCTACAGCTTTGGCTGCACCAGTAGAAGAAGGAATAATATTTCCAGAAGCTGCCCTTCCACCTCTCCAATCTTTAGCTGATGGACCATCAACTGTTTTTTGTGTAGCCGTAGTAGCGTGAACTGTAGTCATTAAGCCATCAAGAATACAAAAATTATCGTTTAATACTTTAGCAACAGGAGCCAAACAATTTGTTGTGCAAGAAGCGTTAGAAACAAACTGTGTGCCTTTTTTATATGAATCTAGATTTACACCGCAGACAAACATTGGAGTATCATCTTTAGAAGGAGCAGACATAACAACATATTTAGCACCTGCATCAATATGTGCCTGAGATTGCTCTTTAGAAAGAAACAATCCAGTTGACTCCACAACATATTCAGCATCTACATCATCCCACTTCAAATCTATGGGATTTTTCTCTGCGGTCACACGAATAGTATTCCCATTAACAACTAAGTTGTCGTTTTTAACCTCAATAGTCCCATTAAAAAGTCCATGAACTGAATCATACTTCAACATATAAGCCATATAGTAAACATTGATCAAATCGTTAATAGCAACTATTTTAATATCATCTCTTTTTTGTGCAGCACGAAATACTAAACGTCCTATACGTCCAAAACCATTGATACTAACTTTAACTGCCATAACCTGTTTCCTCCAGAGTAAACTTTGTATTTATATTTTCTTATTTATAATTATGGACTTAATTTTAGCTAAACCACAAAACTTTAATTTCAATTTTGTGAACCTATTTTAGATTAATGTACTATAAAATTGCTAGTTATTTTTTTTATTTTATCAAATTAAATTGTTAAAAACAAAACAATTATAGAATATATCCATTACCATATTTAAATTTTAGATATTTTGTATAGATTATAAATTCCACGGCACTTATCACAACTTACATCTCAGTATTCAAATCCAAACAATAATGATACAATTCATAAAAATAACAAAAATTACTTTTAAAACACAGCAAATTAACATATTTTTTTGATATAGTAGAATAGAGGAGAATAATTTAGTATTATACAAAAAGTTTTCTATTGTTTATTTCATGAAAATATTTAAAGAATATACAAGGGGTATAGAAAGTGAGTGTCGCAAAGAAAATTATTTCTCAACATTTGTTAAGTGGAAAGATGGAAGTAGGACATGAAATTGGACTTAAAATAGATCAGACTCTTACCCAAGACGCCACAGGCACAATGACATACCTACAATTTGAGGCTATGGGTATTCCAAAAATAAAAACAAAATTATCTGTAAGCTATGTAGATCACAATACTTTGCAGTCAGGTTTTGAAAACGCTGATGATCATAAATTTTTACAAACTATAGCGGCAAAGTATGGAATAATTTTTTCACCTGCAGGAAATGGTATATGCCATCAAATACATTTGGAAAGATTCGGTATCCCCAAAATGACTCTTATAGGATCAGATTCTCACTCCCCAACTTGCGGAGGAATTGGTATGCTTGCTTTTGGAACTGGAGGCCTTGATGTTCTGTGCCATCATAGCAGGACAACCTTTTCATATAACCATGCCTAAAATTGTAAAAGTGAATCTCAAAGGTAGATTAAGAGAGTGGGTAAGTGCAAAAGACATAATCCTTGAACTCTTAAGACTTCAAAGTGTTAAAGGAGGCAGAGGGAAAATATATGAATTTTCAGGTGAAGGAGTCAAGACTTTGTCTGTACCTGAAAGAGCAACAATTACAAACATGGGAACTGAGCTTGGAGAAACTACAAGTATATTTCCATCTGATAACGTAACAAAAGATTTTTTAGAAAAACAAGTTGGATAAGAATTGAAGCAGGAGAAAACGCAACTTACGATGAAGAAATTGAAATAGACCTAAATATATTAGAGTCACTAATTGCTGCACCACATATGCCAGACAATATAAAAAAAGTAAAAGATTTGGAAGGAATAAAAGTAGATCAGGTAGGCATAGGTTCGTGTACAAATTCATCGCTTGCAGATATGCTTTTAACAGCAGAAGTTTTAAAAGGTAAGAAATCTTTATTTCGCCAGGTTCAAGGCAAGTCCTTGCAATGCTTTCACATTCAGATGCATTATTTAATATCATTGAAAGTGGTGCTAGAATTCTTGAAATTGGATAAAAAAAACAACTAACTAAATACATATTGTTGTAAAAAAACTATATCAACAAAGTATGAATGTAATTTAATTCATTCATAAATAATAAAAGAATTAAATATGGGAAGCAAGACAAGAACAAAACAAATAACTTTGTTAAAAACTATGATGACCAAAACAAAGGAAGCACAAAGATAACTTCAGCTCCAATTTATAGATATAATAAATATAATGAGGGGGGGGTATATAAATATTAAAAGATATCATTTGTTTGAACGATCCTATATAGAAAGAAACAAGTACTCAAAAAAAATAACCCGATTAAACCTATAACTGAGGAAGACTGGGGCACGGTAGCGAATATATGTATCAATTGTATATTTAACTGAATTTATCATAATCAAATAATATGAAACTAGGAATTGTCGGTCTCCCTAATGTGGGAAAATCAACATTATTTAACTCTATAACAAAAGCTAATGCACAAGTAGCAAATTATCCTTTTTGCACTATTAATCCAAATATAGGCACAGTCTTGGTTCCTGATGAACGTTTAAATTTTCTTGAAAAACTTTACAAACCTAAGAAAAAAATTCAATCAGTAGTAGAATTTGTAGATATTGCAGGACTTGTAAAAGGAGCGTCAAACGGAGAAGGATTGGGCAATCAATTTCTAGAACACATAAGAAAAACCACTGCAATAGTTCATGTGATAAGATGTTTTGAAGATAAAAATATTTCCCATGTCATGGGAAATGATGTTGATCCATTAAGAGATATAGAAATCATAGAAACCGAGCTTATATTAGCCGATTTAGAATCTATATCAAAAAGACTTGAAAGATTTGAAAAAAGTGCTAGACTCAATGATAAAAAAACATCTGCAGAAAAACATCTTGCAATAAAGTTAAAAACTTATCTTGATAAAGGAAATCCAGTTAGGACTCTCGAACTTGATACTAATGAAAAAACAATATTAAAGGATTTTTTTTTAATAACCTCAAAACCCATTTTATATGTTTGTAATGTTTCAGAAGATGACTTACCCTTAATGGAAAACAAATATACAAAAATCGTAAATAAAAATTTCAAAAAGAATCATATACAAGTAATAACTATATGTGCAAAAATTGAAGCAGAACTCTATGAACTCCCTGAAGATGATCAAAAAACCTTTTTAAAAGATTTAGGATTAAAAGAATCCGCTCTCAATCGCTTAATAAAATCAGGATATGAACTGCTCAGACTTGCGACATTTTTTACAGTAGGAAAAGATGAAGTAAAAGCGTGGACTATAAAAAGTGGAGCATTGGCTCCACAAGCAGCTGGTAAAATACATTCAGATTTCGAAAGAGGATTTATAAGAGCTGAAGTCATGAATTTTGACGATTTAACTAGACTTGGTAGCGAAAAAGCCGTTAAAGATGCTGGATTACTAAAAAGCAAAGGAAAAGAATACTTAGTCAAAGATGGCGATATAATAGAATTTCGCTTTAATGTATAAAAATTATAAAAATATATTCTTTGATTTTGACTATACAATACAATTAACTTTTACAATCTACAATCATTTCTGAAATTAAATGTAAAACAAATATTTTAAAGTTAATTTGATTAATAAAACATAAATTTGTAGAATTCCTTATTAGAATCAAAGTATTTTTTAGTTTACAAATATAATAATTTAAGTTTCGTAATAAAGCATATGTACGCATGTATTATGTCTACGTATTCAAGTTAACAATTCAAATGAAATCTCATATGCCTTTAAAGGGGAGTAAAAAAAGATGAAAAGATTTTTTGTAGTAGTACTGATGACAATTTTTATGACATTAAACATCTTTGCGACACCAAAAGTTATAGATCAGACTTTAGCTATAGTAAACGGTGAACCTATTTTCGCATCGGAATTCAATAAATCGTTTACACCTTTAATTAAAGTGTACAAGCAAACTATACCAGCTAAAGAACAAACAGACCAGAAAATCAAAGAACTTAAGGACATTATCTTAGATGAAAAAATTAATGAAACTCTCTTGCTACAAGAAGCAAAGAAGCAGAAAATTAAAGTTTCAAAAATGGAAATTAATAATAGTATTAATAGTTTTAAAAAACTATTCAAAAATGAAGTCGAATTTAATTCATGGCTTAGAGAAATGAATATGACAACTGCAGATTTTGAAAATAAACTTATACTCGTAAAGCTCTTAGAAAGAGAAGTAACACCTAATCTAAAAATGCCAACTGAGACGGAATTAAAAGCTTTTTATGATAAAGCTATTGTAAAAATGAAAAATAAAAACACAAATTTAAATACTTCAAATCTTTCACTTGAAGATAGTTTAATTGCAGCCATTGCTAACGACATTAAAATAAATTCTAGCGAATGTGTAAGAATAAAACACATTTTTATCAGCTGCCCCAAAAATGTAACTAGTTCTAAAATAAAAATGGCACAAGAAAAAATTGCAATTGTTAAAAGAGAACTTCAAAAACAAACTTTCGTAGATGTTGTAAAACAATATTCTGAAGACCCCGTTTCTAAAACAAGAAATGGTGACTTAGGATTAATTGTAAAAAATGATGAAAATTATCATCCGGATATAAGTAAAACTGCTTTTGGCATAAAAGTCGGGGATTACACCAAAGATCCTATAAAAACAGATACTGGATATCATTTTATAAAAGTTGAAGAAAAACACGCAAGTAAGAGTATAACTTTTGATGACGTTAAAAATAATATATCTCAAATTTTGCAACACTACAACCTTGCAAAAGCTGTTGAGACATATGTTAATAATTTAAAACTAAAAGCAAGTATTAAAATGAGTAAGACCTGGTAGATGTATGGGATAAAAATCTATTTGAAATAAGTAGTATATAAATGATAAAACCTCATCTAACGATTAGATTGGGCGATCCTGCAGGTATAGGTTGCGAAATAGTTGAAAGGACTGTAAATTCTACAACTATAAAAAGAGTTTGCAGTCCTGTTGTGTTTGGTGACATATTTTTTTCTAGCAATTTTAAAAATACTGAATTTATTCCATCTTCTAACGCTGGAAGCTTACTTAAAACAGGATATCCATCAACAAAAGCTGGAGTAATTGCAATATCTGCGATATATGAAGCCGTAAAGTATTGCATGAATGGTATATATATAGGGTTTCAGATCTTGTTACAACACAGCCCCAGTTTCAAAAGAATCACCGAAAATGGCAGGAGTAAAATACCAAGGGCATACAGAGAATTACTTGCTTCTCTCACAAAAAGTAGGAAGGTTGCAATGATGATGGCTTGTAAAAATATACACGGTGTTATGGTTACAAGACATATC
Organism: Candidatus Endomicrobiellum basalitermitum; assembly: GCA_031282525.1. GTDB lineage: Bacteria > Elusimicrobiota > Endomicrobiia > Endomicrobiales > Endomicrobiaceae > Endomicrobiellum > Endomicrobiellum basalitermitum. The sequence continues at coordinate 205,106 of JAITDN010000003.1, forward strand.
CCTGTTGAAAAAATATAAAAGTCGCTTTATGTGGTTTAAACCCACATGCTGGTGATAATTCAATTTTAGGCCTTGAGGAAAAAAAAATCATATTACCAGCATACAAAATATTAAAAAAGGCAGGTATTAATATAACAAAACCATTACCTGCAGATTCGGCTTGGTTAAAAACTAAAAATGGACAGTATGATTTGATATGTTCAATGTATCACGATCAAGTGATGATACCCTTGAAATGTATTGACGATACAAAAATAGTAAATGTCACAATTGGTCTTCCTTTTATAAGAACATCTCCCGAACATGGAACAGCGTTTGTGATATCGTAGGTAAGAATAAGGCAAATGAAAGTGCAATGAAAGAGGAATATTATATGCTGCACGTAATGCTAAATAATTATGACAATTAACAATTATAATTCCATTTAATAAGCAAAGATAGTAAATTTATAATTCTTTTTAAAGTTATAAATGGAGAGTATAGGTATAAAATAGTATATAATCAGTTAATATTCATTATTTATTCTGAAACAACAATATTAGAACTTTCATCAAAATCAAAGTAAAACTAAAAGTAACAAAAATTTCCATAACTCTCATTTAAGAATGAAATTACATCTGAAAGCACCAGCGAAAATCAACTTTTTTTTAGAAATCAAAAACAAAAGATCTGACGGATATCACAACTTAAAAAGCGTTATGCAAACTGTTAGTTTATATGATGAACTTTTTTTTGAACTTACAGACAGTAAAATTTTATTTGAATGCGAAAACAAACATTTACCTATCAATAAAGAAAATATTGTTTATAAAGCGGCACATATGATTAAAGAGCATTATAACGTAAATAAAGGGGTAAAGATACACTTGAAAAAAGAAATTCCTATTAAAGCTGGCTTGGGTGGCGGATCTTCTGACGCTGCCTCAACACTTAAAGCCCTAGTCAAATTATGGAATATAGAAACATCGAAAGATAAACTAAAGAAAATTGCTGTAAAACTTGGTGCTGATGTTCCATTTTTTCTCACATCTGGGACAGCTTTATGCGAGGGAATAGGAGAAATTATTACCCCATTAAAAAATATTGAAAAATTAAACATGGTTCTTGTAAATCCAGATTTCGGACTCAGTAGTAAGGATGTATATAAAAAAATAAAATTCCCGTTGACAAATCAAGTTAAAATTAATAGGATAATTTCTTCTATTATTAACGGTTGTTTTAATAAAAAAGAGGTTTTTAATTATTGTTTTAATAGATTTGAAGAGTTTGTTTTTCCTATATATCCTGAAATAGCAAAAATTAGAAAAATTCTAAATGAATTAGGTTGTGTAAGTCTTATGTCAGGCTCTGGCACGACAGTTTTTGGAATTTATGACAACAAAGCTGGAACTGAAAAACTTAAGTCAAAACTTAATAAATATAAATGGAAAACTTGGTTTGTCAATACAATTAAGTTAATAGCTTTTTGCACAATGTTTTGATTTTACATCTATAACGCATTGTGAGATTCCGGGATTGTGTAATGGTAGCACAAGGGAATTTGGATCCCTTTGTCTAGGTTCGAATCCTAGTCCCGGAGTGTCTTATAATAAACAATAATACTGTAATAGTAGCAATTCAATTATAGAATGTAAAAATTAAATACTCCAATGTAGTTTTGTTTTTAAAGTTTCAAAGTAAGATTTACTACAATTTTTTATAAGCTTAAGTCGTTTTTTATATAAAGAAAATTTTACCTTTGTTCCGTTTGGAAGAGTATAGTTGTCTTGTCCATCTATCGATATAATAATTTTACCTTTACTATCTTTATTTTTTGTAATAAATGAAACATCACATTTATTAGACAATATCATTGGTCTTTGCGTTAATGTGTGCGGAGAAATAGGAGTAAGAATCAACACTGAAAGGTTGGGGTAAACTATAGGCCCCGATGCAGCAAGAGAATATGCTGTTGATCCTGTGGGTGTTGCAAGAATCATTCCATCACATTTATATTCAGTTGTAAAATTTTCATCTATATTAACATTTACTGTAATAAGTTTTCCACCTGACAAAGAGCGTAACACGCAGTCATTAGCAGCTATCATTTTCATCTTTCTGTTTCTATATTCAAATTCCGTAGAAAGTAAAATTCTTTTTTCAATTACAAAACCTGAAGAAAAAATATTTTTTAAGATTACAAATACTTCACTTGTGTCTGTATCTGCTAAAAATCCAAGAGAGCCAAGGTTTATCCCTTTTATAGGAACCGATAACGGTGAAAACGTTCTTATGACTTTAAGCATTGTACCGTCACCACCTATTGATAAAACAAAATCAACCTTCCTAGCTCTAACCGATAAAGAGTCAACGACAAATGCTCTACATTTATTCTGTTTAAGCCAAAATGCAATTTCAAGTGCAAGTTTCTTTGCATTCACCTTTGATTTATTATAAATAACACCAGCGCTGTATTTCATATTCATAATTTTTCTCAATCATAATTATATTAAAACAGTACTTTAGAAAAAGAAAAATAACAAAAAAATATCTAATAAAATTCATGTAAAAACGTAAATAATTAAAAATTGGTATAACAGACTTTTTTATACAACATCTTAATCATAAAAAAACTTATAATTGATTTTTATTATATCAAAATTGATATAATCACATAATAATGAAAAACAAAAATATCTCAAAAATTGGCGAATTTGGACTAATAGATATCATAAAAAACAAATTTATAAACGTACGTGATGACAAAAATATCACTGCAAATATAGGCGATGATAGTTTTTGCTTCAAATCTGGTAAAAATAATATTTGTATAACAAAAGATATGCTGGTTGAAAAAGTTCATTTTAAAAAAGAATGGATAAATCCTCAACAACTCGGTAAAAAATCAATTGAAGTAAATGTATGTGATATAGCTGCAATGGGAAATATAGTCCCAAAATACATATTCATAGGACTGGGTTTTCCGCCAAAGACATCAGAAATATTTGTCAACAATTTATATAAAGGGTTCAGAAAAACATGCGATAAATATAAAATAACAATAGCAGGCGGCGATATCGTAAAATCTGAGAAAATTATAATTTCCGTTACACTTATTGGTATAGGAAAACAAGAAATAATTAAAAGGAATGGGGCCAATGAAGGAGATTTGATTGGCGTAACAAATACTTTTGGAGATGCCGGAGCAGGGATCACTCTTCTATATAAACACGGAATAAAATATAAATATAATAAAGCTGAACGTTATTTAATTTCAAAACAAAACAATCCTAAAGCAAGGCTTAAAGAAGCATGGAAAATATCGAAATATTTAACTTCTTTAACGGATGCCTCAGATGGATTATATGTTTCTGTTAATATACTTGCAAAAGATTCCAAAAAAGGAGCAGAAATTAATATGAACAAGATTCCAATTTCATCGAACTTAAAAAAAGTTTTCGAGGAAGATAAAAAACAATTAAATTTTGCATTATTTGGAGCAGAGGACTATGAGCTTGTCTTTACGGTCCCCAATTTAAAAGCAAAGCTTTTAAAAAAATTAATTCCTGAAATTTCATATATAGGTACTATCAATTCTTCAAATGAAGTAAGATATTTTTATAATGGCAAAGAACAAAAAATTAAATATTTCGGCTACAAGCATTTGTAAAAAAAATATTTTTGTTACAAAAACATCTCAAGAAACTAGGAATTTAGGAAAAAAATTTGCCTCTATATTAAAAGGTGGAGATATTGTTTTTTTAAAAGGTGATTTGGGAAGTGGAAAAACAACTTTTACACAAGGAATTATAAAGGCATTTTGTAACAAAGATTTTGCGAGAAGTTCAAGTTTCACACTTATAAATGAATACGATATAGCCAACTTAAGACTTTTCCATATAGATTTATATAGACTTAACCCTTTGATTGTTTGGGATATTGGAATAGAAGAATATATTTACGGCAAAAATATTTCAATTATTGAATGGGCAGATAGACTTCTAGGAGCAGAAAACGATAATCACTGGGACATTGAGATTGAGAATATGAATTCAATGAGAAAAATAAAAATAGAAAGTAAAAGATGAAAATCTTAGCTATAGAAACCTCTGGAAAAACGTTTAGTTTAGCTATAAACGAATATGGAAGAAATACTGCTTCATTTTATTACGATTGTGTAAATATACACTCTGGAATGATTATCACAGCAATAGAAAGATTACTTAATGATACTAAAAATACTTTTCGAGACATAGACAAATTTGCAGTATCTATAGGACCTGGAAGTTTCACTGGAATAAGAGTCGGTATGACGGCTGTAAAGATGTTTGCTCAAGTTTTAAACAAACCTATTGTCGCCGTTGATGCTTTGTCAATCTTAGAAAAATCTTCTAGCAAAATTAAAGGAATAAAAATAATCCCAGTAATAGACGCTTTAAGAAATGAAGTTTATGTTAAAGAGGGAAAAAAAATTGTTATAAAAAACATAGACTTATTTATCAAGAGTTTAAAAAAATATAAAAATAATTTACTACTTATAGGAAATGCTACAATATCTTACAAAAAAGAACTTATAAAAGAATTTGGCACATATAGTATCTCTTTACCTTACACTATGCATATGCCACAAGCACATGTGTTAGCAACAATAGCTTATCAATCTGTGAAAAGCAAAAATTATTCAAAAGTAAATCCACTTTATATACGTAGACCGTGGGCTGAAGAAAATAATAGTAACGCTAAACCTTAATAAGTAAAAAACAAATTTTTATACTTTTGATTTTTAAAACGCTTGAAGACTTTTAGTATTTTCAAAACTATTTTTTTAAAGGATAAATCTAAATTCTTAATCTCTATATGTTATAATGCCAAATCAAACATTTAATACAAAAAATCAATAAAAATAATAACATCAGAATTTATAGACAAAATCTTCAACAAGATATATCAAGTATACTGCGGTATTTTAAGTGTTTTTTTTATTGTTTGAAACGTACCAATTCCACGTACTTACAGCCTGACTACACAAAAATACGCTATTACTAATAGCGTGCCCTATTTTTCTTTTAAGTATCTTAAAAAAAGCTTCATCTAAATCTTTTTTTGCTAAATTTCGCATTTCTTCGGCATTTTCCCATTTTCTATCATATGAAGCAGAATCTGCAACAAAAATTATTTTTTCAAGAATACTCATATTTTCTCTTCCAAGTGTATGATTTCTTATAGAATTTAAAATATCTTTGTCTTTTATTTTAAAATTTTCTCTCGCAATAATTTCACCAGCAAAGGAATGTAAAAGATAAGGCGAAAATCTAATTATCTCATAAAAATATTCAAGATTTTTGTTGTTTTTCTTAAAAAAATTAACAAGTCTTTCATTTGTCATATATTTCGCACAATCATGTAAAAGTCCTGCAATTTGAGCCTTTAGTATATTTTTTTCATTGTACACAGACGCAAGTTTTACTGCAAGCATAGCTACATTATAAGAATGCTCGCATCTTTCATAACTTAAATGTTTGGATAAATAGTCGAATATCTTCTTCTCAATATTTTTATACACAGCACCTCATTAATTTCTATTATATAAATGAAAAATCTATCTATAATATAATTGCTTCTGAATTATATAATCATAAACTTTCCTATTAAGCAAGGTAGATGCTTCTATGTGATTTAATTTAATAAGTTCTCTAATTCTAGTAGAAGAAATATTCTCAATTTCCTTATCTATAAAAACACATCTATCGAGATATTTAGTGTCACTACCTATTTTGATATTAGGTCTTCTAGCAATTATAAATTTATAGCGAGTTACAATGTAATCTATATTTTTCCAAGTAGACAAGTCTAAGAGAGAGTCGGAACCTATAACCATATATATTTCATCCGAAGAGTATAAATTCTGAAAATAATCTAAAGTTTGATATGAATATACCATTCCTCGATTCTGAACTTCACAACAACTAATTCTACTCTTACTTACATTGCAAGTAACAAGCCTCAGCATTGAAATTCTATCTTTAATATCTGCATATTGTTTTTTTTTATGAGGTGGCGCATAGGCAACAACAAAAATCAATTCTTCTAAATCAAAACACTTGAGCGCAAGATCTGCAATCTGAACATGCGATTTATGAACTGGATCAAATGATCCCCCAAAAATTGCTATTTTACTCATTTATAATTTCCATAGTAATTTATAATGCAACAGATTATTCTTAACTTTCCAATATTGATTTTTCACCCCCCACTCTATTTACTATTATAAGCAAAATTACACAAATAATAAAGAATAGCTGTATTTGCATACATATAATTTTTATGATATTATGAATAAAATTTGTAAAGTGTCTTTACTAAATTTGTGGGTGCTAAGAGGATCTTTTGATCCCTATAAAGCTGAGAGAAGGACTAAATCCTTTAACCATTTGAACCTGACATGGATAATACCGTCAGGGAATATAAAAAATTTCTTTTTATAATCCCTTTAGGTAATCTCCCTAAAGGGATTTTTGTTAGCAAATTGATTGGGAGGCCAGGAGAGTATGAACAAAGATATCTTAAACATCGCAGGCATGAAACTTGAGAGTAGAATTTTTATAGGTAGTGGAAAATTCCCAAATAATGCACTTATACCTAAAATAATTGAGTCTTCGCAAACACAAGTTATGACTGTAGCTGTAAGGAGATTTGACTTTACAAACCCCAAAGAAAATATTTTAAATTATATACCAAAAAATGTTCATATAATGCCAAATACATCGGGCGCAAGAAATGCTACTGAAGCAATACGTATAGCACGGATTGCAAAAGCTGCTACTAAAACTAATTTAATTAAAATAGAAATAATTAATGACAATAAATATCTTTTGCCTGATAACTATCAAACTGCACGAGCATGCGAAGTTCTTTCAAAAGAAAACTTTAAGGTATTTACCTATATGAACGCTGACTTATACGCTGCAAGAGACATGCAAAATGCTGGAGCAGTAGCAATTATGCCATTAGGGGCACCTATTGGTACAAATAAAGGATTAAAAACAAAAGAAATGGTGAGAATATTAATTGATGAAATTGACACCCCAGTAATAATTGATGCAGGATTAGGTAAGCCATCAGATGCTTGCAAATGTATGGAAATAGGATGCAGCGCAATTATGATAAACACCTCAATCTCCTCAAGTCCAGACCCAGTTTTAATAGCTGAAGCATTTAAAGATGCTGTAAATGCTGGAAGAAAAGCATTTCTTGCAAAACTTGGTGCAGCATCAGACAGAGCAAGAGCATCATCTCCATTAACAGGATTTCTATATGATAAATAATATTAGATTTTTTATAAAAATTTAATCTAAGAAATCAAATATCAAAAATTGAAGGTGTATTATATGACTTTTTATGATGTAAAACAAAAATATGACAAATTTAATTTTGAAAAATATACAGAAAATATTTCTGATAAAATGATAAAAAATTCCATACAAAAAGAAATTTTAGATGATATGGATTTTTTAAATCTTTTATCACCCAAAGCTTCAAACCATATTGAAGAAATGGCACAAAAAGCACATGAGATATCAGTAAAACATTTCGGTAAATGCATACTTTTGTACGCGCCTTTGTATGTTTCAAATTTTTGTATAAATAATTGTGTTTATTGCGGTTTTTCAACAAAAAATAAAATTAAACGAGAAGTTCTTTCTTTCAATGAGATTGAAGAAAATTGTAAAATAATTTCAAGCTATGGCCTTCGTCATATTCTCCTTGTTACAGGAGAAAGTAACATAAAAACTCCGATAAGTTATCTAAAAAAATGTGTTGAAATATTAAAGAATTATTTTGAGGGAATAGACATAGAAATATATCCATTAGATGAATCTGGGTATAGATCACTAACAGCCTCAGGGGTTGATGGACTTACAATTTACCAGGAAACTTATAATGAAGATCTATATAAACTTCTTCATACCAAAGGAGAAAAGTCAAATTATAGATACCGCCTAGAAACATGTGAAAGAGCGGGAAGAGCAGATTACAGAAATTTAAATGTGGGTGTACTACTTGGATTAAATGATTTTATAAGTGATCTTTTTCTTACTGGCATTCATGCAAAATATCTCCAGACAAAATTCCAATCAGCAGAAATTGGTATATCATTTCCAAGACTCAGGCCTGCTACAGGAGCATATCAACCTAAAACACTAATATCTGACAAAAATCTTATCCAAGCGATTTGTGCAATAAGACTTTTTATAAATCGTATAAATATAACTATGTCTACTAGAGAAAGTAGAGAACTAAGGAATAATGTAATACCCTTAGGTATTACAAGAATGTCAGCAGCATCAAGCACTGAAGTAGGTGGTTACACCAAAAGAGGACAATCATCTGAAGGACAATTTGAAGTAAATGACACAAATACAGTTAATAAAGTAAAAGAAATGATATATGAAAAAGGTTATCAGCCCATAATGAAGGATTGGATTGCATTATGAAAAAACAATTACCTAAAGGTTTATATGCAATAACTGCAGAAAACTTTTCAAATGGTAAAGACAATATTACTATAGTAAAAGAAATACTTGATGCAGGAATAAAAATTCTACAATACCGCGATAAACATAAATCAAAACTTGAAAAATTGAAACAATGCGAAACTATAAGGAAATTGACATTAAATTACGAATGTCTTTTTATAATAAATGACGATATAGATATAGCCTTAGCCATACAAAGTGATGGTATACACCTAGGACAAGAGGATTTACCTATTTCAAAGGTTAGAGAAATTGTAAGACATAATATAATAGTAGGAGTGTCTACTCATTCACCTAAACAAGCAAGGTCCGCCGTAGAATATGGGGCAGATTATATAGGAGTTGGGCCAATATATAAAACTTTTACAAAGGAGAATATTGTAGATCCTGTGGGACTCGAATATTTAAGTTTTTGTATAAAAAATATTGTAGTGCCAAAAGTGGCAATAGGAGGTATTAAACTCTCAAATTTATCAGAAGTCTGTAGACATAAACCAGAAAATATATGTATGGTAACAGAAATAACATCAGCACAAGACATAAAACTCATAATAAAAAAGGCACAGGAGGTAATAGAAAATGATTAACGTCAAAATTAATGGACAAAACAAAAAATTGGAAGACAAAACAAATATAGCTGACTTTTTTAAAAAAAATAATATTGATCCTGTAGGAGTAACAGTCGAGCATAATTTAGAAATTGTCAATCAAGAAAATATTGCAAAAATTATATTGCAAGAAGGGGATACATTAGAAATATTAAGATTTGTAGGGGGTGGGTAAAATGCAAATAGATCTCGAAAGATACAAAAGACAACTATCAATTGAAGCTATAGGAAAACACGGCCAGCAAAAACTTTTCGATGCAAAAGTACTTGTATGCGGAACAGGAGGGTTAGGTGGTCCAGCACTTACTTATCTTACAGCAGCAGGGGTAGGCAATATAGGCTTATGTGACTTTGACATTGTAGAACCAAGCAATTTAAATAGGCAAATTCTTTATAATTATGCAGACATAAAGAAGCAAAAAACAAATATTGCCAAAGAAAGACTTGAGAAATTCAATCCTGATGTTAAATTTAAAGTATATCCAGAAAAACTTACAGAAGAGAACACAAGTGATATTTTTAAAAATTATGATGTTGTAATAGACGCAGTCGACAATTTTCAAAGCAGATATTTAATAAATGCAGCAGCTTATAAAAGTTCCGTGCCATTAGTATGTGGAGCTGTATGCGAATTTGAAGGGATTTTAACTGTAATAGTCCCAAAAGAAAATACAAGTTGTTTTCAATGTATATATCCTATAAAACCTTCAGCAGAATTAACGTCAAAAACATTTGGTATTCTTGGAGCAATAGCAGGAGTAATAGGTTCTATGCAAGCTTTAGAGGCAATAAAATTTATTTTGGGATTACATTGTCTTAAAAATAAAGTTCTAATCTTTAATGGCATAGAAAATATATACAGGATTAGAACTATTTCAAAAAGAAAAAATTGCCCTATTTGTAGATAGATGCAACATACTATATATTGCAAAAACTTGACTTATTAAGTATATTTTTTGCCAGACTAAATATAAATTAAAGGTACAACGAAATTTTGGAGGAATACATTAATGACAAAGCTTAAAACAGGTAGACATACTTCCTCTCTTAAAGAGGCAAGAAAAGCAGAAAAAAGAAATAAAAGAAATATGGCAATAAGAAGTAAAATAAAAACTTCGATAAAAAGGGTTGAAACAGCAGTAAGCAATAACAATATAAAAATGTCAGAAGAACAATTAAGACGAGCTTTTTCAGAATGGGATAAAGCGGCAAAAAGAAATGTAGTACATCCTAAAACTGCTTCAAATCAAAAAGCAAGACTATCAAAACTTATAGCAAAAAAAAATAGAAACAAAGACTAGAAATTTTAAATACAAAAAACACTGTTTACTATAAACTATAATAAACAGTGTTTTTTGTATATGTTTCATCTACAAATAAACAATATAACTTTCTCTAAAGTCGATATTGTATCACCATTCTTAGTTTTTATTATAGTATCAGCCTCCAAAATCATTTTCAAACTTTCTTTTAATGACTTTATATCGTGTTTTTTTAAATTTGAAAGGAAAACTTCTACATGAAATTTATTTACACCGAGTCTAAGAGCAATTTTAGTAGAAGATATACACTGTTCCTCAAGCACACTTTTAGCATTAAGCATTCTTCTGATAGATGAAGAAATCACAGAAAGAAGTACTAAAGGTTCTTCTCCAACACTTACAAGTTTCTCAAAAATAAATATAGAATTTTCTAAATTCTTCGATTCAAGACTCGAAGACAAAGTATACATATTCTCTTCTATAGTATATCCACTAATTTTTTCAAAATCGTCTTGCGTAACATTTTTTCTATTTTTACCTACAAACAACGATAATTTTTCTATCTCATTTGAAATATTTAATAAATTATTACTATCATTTTCATCAATAATCATTGAGATTACGTCATCTAGAACAATTTTTCCTCTTAAAGTAAACTCATTTCTCACAAACTCTTTTATTTCATTTTTATATCGTTTCCTACAATCTATTGAAATACAATTTTTTGAATTAATGCATTTATCTACAAACTCTCTTCTTTTTGTAACAGTTTCTTTTTTAAAATTATCTGAATATAAAAGTATAAGACATGATGTCTCTACAATATTTGATAGATAATTAGTAAGCTTTTCAGCATCAATAGCTTTAATCTTATTAAAAGCTTTAACAATAACCACCCTCTTATTATTTAAAAAAGGAAGCGTTTTAAGAGAACTTAAAATATTTTCTACACATGTTTCTGAAGCATAAAAAACTTCTCTATTTAAATCACCTACGGCAAGCAATTTTTCTATTTTTCTAAGACATAAATCTATAAGATAAGACTCTTCACCTACAAACAGGTAAATAGGTGACAATTTTCTATCAGATATTAATTTATTAAAGTTTTGAATTTTTAACAAAGACATAATTAAAAAAAACTATGGAACTTAGAATAACATCAAAGATTCTTTTTTTTCTCATAACTATTTCTACGATATATCAGCAGTTAAAGATTTCTAACTATTCGTCTTACAATATCTCTTGAAAATCTCTCCCAAATATTATCTCTAACACTCTTTAAATCTTTTGTGTAATCCATTTGTATTCCCTTCATATTTGATTCAGTCCATAAAACTATATTTTTATTTCTATCAAAAAGCGAAACATTCACTACAATTATGATTTCATATGGACCAGAAGAATTATTATTACCAAAAGTGAACAGTTGATGCGTAATATATTGTTTAATTACAGCAGTTAAAATCCCATCTGATTCTTCATTAGTATTCACAGGACAAATGCGTCCATCTCTCAATATTTCCTCTATGACAGCATTTGTAAACTCCACTTCAAGACCAGCCTCGCTTGTAGAGTTATAGAAAGGTTTGACATATATTTTCTTAATATGTTCTGGCGAAACTCTTATGACTGGGCTACAAGATAAAAAAAAAGTTAAAAGAATTAAAAAAATTACTACAACTTTTTGCATAAATCCTCATTTTTTTTTAAAAACATTATTCGACAACTATAGTAATTATCTTATTTTTAACATAAATAAACTTCAATACTCTTTTATTTTCCAAATACGGCATAATTTTTTTATCTCTTTCCACAATCTTCCTAATCTCATCTTCATTAGCTTCTACATAAGTAACTATCTTTCCTCTTAATCTTCCATTTATTTGCACAGGGAGTTCAATATGAGACTGCTTCATAAAGTTTTCTTTAAAAGCAGGCCAAGAATACTCAGATATATATTTTTTATATCCTAACATTTCCCATATCTCTTCACAAAGATGAGGTATAAATGGCGTCATCATAAGTACAACGTTTTTATACACTTTAAGAGATACCCCATCATCATTCAAATGATACTTATATACATATAAGGCATTTACAAGCTCCATAACAGAAGAAATGGCAGTATTAAATTGAAATTCTTTTTCAATGTCATTAGTAACTTTTTTAATTGTCTTGTGCATTATTCTTAGAATATTTACTTTGTCCTTTTCGGGTGCAGGGGTTTCAGATTTTGTATGAATTATGTCATAAAGACGCCATATCCTATTTATGAACCTCCGACATCCTTCAAGACCTTCTACGGACCAATCGAGCTGTTTTTGCGGCGGAGCAACAAAAAGAATAAAAAGTCTCACTATATCTACCCCGTATTTTTCAATCATCTCATCAGGGCTAACAATATTACCCTTCGACTTGGACATAGTGCTACCACTCAGAGTAACCATACCCTGAGTCAAGAGATTCTTAAACGGTTCATCATACTTCACAATACCTAAATCTCTCATAAATTTATACCAGAATCTTGAATAAATTAAGTGCATACAAGCATGCTCTATGCCACCAATATATTGATCTACAGGCATCCAATAATTCACCTTTACACTGTCAAAAGCCATATTATTATTGTGAGCATCACAATATCTAGCATAATACCACGAAGAGTCCACAAAAGTATCCATAGTGTCAGTTTCTCTTTTAGCATCCATACCACACTTATGACACTTTACATTAATAAAATCTTCATCTAACTTTAATGGAGATTCTTTCGTCGTTCCCGTAAATTCAATGTCTTCAGGAAGAAGTACTGGTAAATCTTTTTCAGGGATAGGAATAACACCACAAACTTTACAATAAATCATAGGTATAGGAGTTCCCCAATATCTCTGTCTTGATATAAGCCAATCTTTAAGTTTGAAATTTACTACCTTTTTACCACAATCTTGTCTTTCAATCCATTCAGAAATCAAGTTAAATGCTTCAACAGATTTTAATCCATTAAATTGTCCTGAATTTATAAGTACCCCATCACCCTCATAGGCACGTTCATATATAGATGATTTAATCTCAAATCCAGAACAATCGTTGCCTTTTATTACTTCAACTATAGATATATTATACTTCCTCGCAAATTCCCAATCTCTCTGATCATGAGCTGGTACTGCCATAATCGCGCCAGTACCATAATCCGTTAAAACATAATCTGCAACAAAAATCGGAATTTCTTTTTTAGTCGCAGGATTTATCGCATTGACTCCCTCAAGTTTAAGACCAGTCTTTCCTTTATCTGAAGATCTCTCAATATTAGATTTTTTTTGACTCGCAACCATATACTTCAAAACTTCACTATAATTTATAATTTTAGATCTCAATTCATTAATAATTATATGCTCTGGCGCCACAACTATAAAAGTTACACCAAAAAGTGTATCTGGCCTCGTCGTAAATATCTTTAATCTTTTATTAATTCCTTTTAATTTAAAATAAATCTCCAATCCAAAAGATTTACCTATCCAATTTTTCTGCATTGATACAACCTGCTCGGACCATCCAAGAAGCTGTTTATGTCCCTCTAAAAGTTCATCACCATAATCTGTAATTTTTATAAACCACTGTTCTAAATTCTTATGTTCTGTATAGCCATTACATCTCCAACACAATCCATTTAAAACTTGCTCATTCGCAAGAACTGTATTGCATGATGAACACCAATTAACATTAGCATTTTTTCTAAAAACTAAACCTTTTTTCCACATTTTGATGAAAAACCATTGATTCCATTTATAATACTCTGGGTCACATGTAGCAATTTCTCTATCCCAATCGTAAGAAATACCGAGAGGTTTAAGTTGCCCTTTCATGCGCAAGATATTTTGTTTTATCCATTCCACAGGATGAATTCCGCTTTTTATAGCTGCATTTTCAGCGGGAAGTCCAAAAGCATCCCAACCAATTGTATGTAAAACATTCTTTCCATTCATTCTATTAAAACGTGCAAAAACATCTCCTATAACGTAATTTCTAACATGTCCCATATGCAAACTGCCTGATGGATAAGGAAGCATAACTAAACAGTAGTATTTCTCTTTATCAATTTGCATATCACTTGAAAAAATTCTATCTAATTCCCACCTTTTCTGCCATTTCCTTTCTATTTCAGCATGATTATAACTCACCATTTATTACCTCAACTAAAAATATAATTTCAAATTTTAATACCTTTGTATATACTTCATTTCCAAAAAAAATATTTACTCAATAATGAACAAAATCAATTATATCCATAACAGCATAGAATTAGAAAATTACAATCAAAGCATTTTTAGTGTTTCTTTTATCAAATTTTCTGGAGTAAGACCATATTTTCCCCTTAAAATCCCCAAATCTCCATGTTCTATAAATTCATCCGGAAGACCTATACACTTAACAGTAGCTCCTTCATTACACAGAAAAGCTTTTATGCTTTCGCCAAACCCCCCTATCAAAGTATTTTCTTCAATAGTGATAAATTTTTTTGTTCTAATAAGAATTTCTTCTCTTACAGTATTAATATCAAGAGGCTTTAAAAATCTCATATCAACAACAGAAACATTTATATCAATTTTCATAAGTAAATCTGCAGCTTTTAAACATGTTTCAACATGGTTACCAATTGCAAGGAAACAAATATCGGATCCATATCTTAAAACTCTAGCTTTTCCTATTTGTAATGCAGTAGGTATTTTATTTAACATAATACCAGTGCAATAACCTTTCGGATATCTTATTACACATGGACTATTTGAGTCTAGTGCCGTTTTAAGCATACTTTGTAACTCATTTTCATCAGATGGAGCCATAATAACGATATTTGGAATATAATTTAAATAGGATAAATCAAATGACCCGTGATGTGTGCCACCATCCTCTCCAACAAGTCCCGCCCTATCTAAAGCAAAAATAACTGGAAGATTTTGTAAAGCAACATCATGTATAATATTATCAATTGCTCTCTGCATAAAAGTGGAATATATCGCACATACTGGATGCATACCGGCTACCGCCATTGCCGCTGCAAATGTAACAGCATGTCCCTCAGCGATACCTACATCAAAATATCTATTAGGATACTTTTTTGCAAACTTATCAAGACCTGTTCCTTCGGGCATAGCTGCCGTTATTGCAACTATCTTGTCGTTAGATTGAGCTAGATTTATAAGAGTATCAGAAAAAACTTTTGTATAAGTAACAGTTTTATTCTCTACTATCTTACCAGTTTTAATACTAAATTTCCCAATACCGTGGAACTTCACAGGGTTTTCTTCTGCAGGAGGATAGCCTTTACCTTTCTTTGTAATTACATGCAATAGTACTGGACCACTCATATCTTTAAGATTTTCAAGAATAGTAATAAGGTTATTTATATCATGACCTTGAACAGGACCTATGTATGTAAATCCCATTTCTTCAAAAAGCATGCCAGGAAAAAGCATAACTTTTACTCTCTTTATAAATTTACCAAATGACGAACCTAAACTATGAAATCTGCTCACGGTTTCCATGACTTTCTTTTCAAATTTTCTCGCCATTCCAACAGTTAAAAGTTTTGCAAAATATCCAGCAACAGCACCAACTTTTTGAGAAATAAACATTTCATTGTCATTTAATATTACAAGTATATCTTTTTTTAAATGCCCAGCATTTTGTAAACCCTCAAAGGCAAGTCCAGCAGTCATAGAACCATCGCCAATAATAGTCACTATTTTGTAATTTTCATTTTTTAAATCTCTTGCGACAGCAAATCCTAACGCAGCAGAAATTGAAGTTGATGAATGTCCTACACCAAAAGCGTCGTATTCCGACTCCGATATCTTAGGGAATCCACTCAATCCACCATGTATTCTTATGGTAGCAAACTTACTTTTTCTTTCTGTGATAATCTTATGTGCATAAGATTGATGTCCCACATCCCATATTATTTTGTCATGAGGAGAATTAAATACATAGTGAATTGAAATAGTTAAATCAACAACACCTAAGCTGGGGGCCAAATGCCCCCCATTTTTTGAGATGGTATTTATTATTTCCTCTCTTATCTCTCTTGCGAGATCAGTCAAAACTCCTTTATTTAATTTCTTCAAATCTTGAGGATTATCTACACTGTCTAATATTTTCACCGATTAATACCTTTACTAACAATAATCCAATAAAATTTTTAACTTTATTCTCCAGAACAAACATTACCTTACATTACATTCAAATTATAACTTTCAACTCCCTAATCAATAATATTACTACCAATAACTAATATGTTCTACTTATAATATAATCTGCTAAGTTAATAAATATTTTAGACTTGTTTCCAAATACCGCTATCGCTCTTTTAGATTTCTTCACATATTCTTTCACTTTCTTTTCAGCTTCCTGTTTAGTATATAGAGAAAGAGTTGTAAGTTTATTATTCCTTATATCACTACCTTTTTTACCTAATAAGTCTTTATCGGCATACACATCTAAAATATCATCAGTCATCTGAAAAGCTATACCTATATTCTTGCCATAATTCTCAAATATCTTTAAACTTTCTTTATCTGCATCTATTAAAATCGCACCTATTTTTAAACTTGCAATTATTAATGCTGCTGTTTTTTGAATATGAATAAACTTTAATTTTTCTTTCAATAGAGCCTTATCTTCCATATTCCATATTCCAGTTTGAGTAGTATCTTCTGCTTGTCCTGCAATCATACCTTTATAGCCACCATAACCTGCAAGAATCCTTATGGCTTCATTTATATTTTTTTCACTACTCTTGGATTTTGTTATGAGATTAAAAGATTCCGTAAGCAGTGCATCACCACACAAAATAGCAGAAGCTTCACCAAATTTCTTATGATTTGTAGGGACTCCCCTACGCAAGTCATCATTATCCATGGCAGGCAAGTCATCATGAACTAAAGAATAAGTATGTACATACTCAATAGCACAAGCTGCATGAATCACATCTCTTGCCTTCGCCCCAAAAAATTCAGCTGCTAAAATAACAAGCACAGGACGCAATCTTTTTCCACCAGCTAAAACACTATAACGCATACCTTTTGAAACAGTGGAATTATCCTTAGGTAAGACTCTTTCTAACACCAAATTCACATACTCAATTCTTCTAGATAAATATTCTTCAAATTTAATATTTTTCTTCAAAATCTTGTTCCTTAAAAAGATCCTATTTCCCCAGAGGAAGTTATAATTTCATTTTTTTTCTTTGACTCATTTAATTTTCAGAATATAATTTCACAAATCCACTTTCTTTCGCAAATAAAGCTAACTTTTATCCCTTCTTCTTTTATCTCATTAGTTACCTGTATAGCAGTGTATATAAAACTATACTTTACATATCCTGATATTTATATATCCCTTATTTTCAGTTAAATAAGATAAAATTTACGGAGGAGACAAACACAAAATATATAAATATATTTTACAATCAGCTTCTTACATCAGTTTGCAATTTAAGTTCACTTCGCTAAAACTTGCGTTCTAGTCTCACGAATTACAGTAATTTTAATTTGTCCTGGATATTCCAATTCCTGTTCTACTTTTTTAGCTATATCATAAGCTAAAAGTTGGGCCTGTTTATCATCAACATATTCAGATTCTACAAGTATCCTTACCTCTCTCCCAGCTTGTATTGCATAAGCCATTGAAACACCCCTAAAATTTTTCGCGATTTTTTCAAGCTTTTCTAGACGTTTGAGATAGTGTTCTACCGATTCTCTTCTCGCACCTGGCCTTGATGCTGAAATTATATCTGCAGCAGCTATAATAAAAGCCTCAGGACTCTCTGGAGTTTCAAAGCCTTCATGATGCGACAAAATCGCATTCACCATTTTTACAGATTCACCACATTTCTTAGCTATATCAGCTGAAATTTGATGATGAGTACCCTCAACTTCATGATCAACAGCTTTACCTATATCATGCAGTAATGCCGCCTTTTTACAAAACATTATATCAAGACCCAACTCACCAGCTATAGATCCTGCAAGCCATACAACTTCTAATGTGTGTTGCAGTTGATTTTGTCCGTATGAAGTTCTATATTTCAATTTCCCAAGTAGTTTAATAACCTCAGAATTGAGTCCAGGAATTCCAGCATCTATCGCAGCTTGCTCTCCAACATCTTTAATGTGTTGATTTATTTCTTTTTTTACTTTTTCAACAACTTCCTCAATCCTTGCAGGGTGAATTCTACCATCGACAATTAGTCTTTCTAAAGCAACTTTTGCTATTTGTCTTCTTACACCATCAAACGATGAAATGGTTATTGCTTCTGGAGTATCGTCAACTATCAAATCAACACCCGTCGCATACTCAAAAGCTCTTATATTTCTACCTTCCCTTCCTATAATTCTTCCCTTTACTTCATCGTTCGGAATTTGAATAGTCGATGTAGTAATATCCGCCGTATGATCTGCAGCAACTCGTTGTATTGCAACAGAAAGAATTTCTTTGGATTTTTTATCAGCATTCTCACGTGTTTCTTGTTCAAGTTTTTGTAATAGTATAACCGCATCTTGTTTTGCATCATCTTCCATTTCATTTATAAGAGTTTTCTTTGCTTCTTCTCTTGTCATTACTGAAACTTTTTCAAGAACTTTTTTTTGTTCCTCTTTTATCTTATCAATTTCCAAAAATTTTATAGAAAGCGATTGCTCTTTTGAAGAAAGATTTTTTTCTTTTATTGTTAAATCCTTCTCTTTCTTATCAACTGCGTCGATCTTGCGATCTAAATTCTCTTCACGCTGATCTAATCGATTTTCTGTACTTTGAATAGACTGCCTTTTCTCCTTTATTTCCTGCTCAAAGTCTTTTCTCTCCTTATCAACTATTAACTTTGCCTCCAAAAGAGCTTCTTTTGACTTCGTCTCCGCTATTAGCTTAGCTTCTTTTATAATTCTCTCTGAAATCTGTTCTATTGATTTGGCATTTAATCTTGCATAAGCAAATCGCAAAATATACCCAATAACCAAAGCTACAAAAGCGGTTATAATAATCATCACTACATTTCCCATCTTCCGCTCCTTATTTTTTTTATTTGAATGAGTCTTCTCTCTGTAACAATAATACCCACCGGAATATCATGTTTTCCTATCGGAATTTTATCCGTAACTTGAAAGTCATAAGCAAGTCCTACAGTTTTCTTAAACGATACATTTTTAAGCCATCTATCGTAATAACCTTTACCATAGCCTATTCTATATCCATCTGTGTTAAAGGCAATAGCAGGAACAAAGAATAGGTCTACATCATTTTTCTCAACAACATTTTTAGAATTTATTTTAGGCTGTCTTATACCATAGACTGACTGGTAAGCATCTTCAAGTCTAGAAATTTTTACAGCGCACATCTTTATATCTTTAGGAGCTTTTATCGCAGGAACAACAACTGTTTTTCTTTCATTAAATGCTAAATTTATCATAAAATCAGTAAAAACTTCTGAACCACAAGACAAATAAAACATTATAATTCTCGCCCTTTTATACACAGAAAGTTCTCTAATTTTCGTAAAAATATTAATGCTATAAGACGTTGTTAAAACAGGATTTATTCTACTTCTCAACTTTAAAAATTCACGCCTTATTTTTGTTTTTTCTGATTTTAAATAATCGTTCACGAACTTTTCCCTCATATCCTTCTTCTGTCGGTGTATAAAGTTCAACGGGATCCGACCAATAATCTTGTTGTACGTAATGTCCATCATAATCATGAGGATACCTATACTCACATTCTTTTTCATCAAAATTTAGATTTTTTAAATAACTTGGGACATTTCTAATTTTCCCACTTTTGACTTCAGATAAAGCACGTTCAACAGCCATGTAGGAGGCATTGGATTTAGGAGCTGAAGCTACATATATTGCAGCTTCAGCCAAAACTATCCTTGCTTCAGGCATACCAACAAATTTAATAGCATTTAAAGCAGAAACAGCAATTATCAAGGCTCTGGGGTCTGCAATACCTACATCCTCAGAAGCACAGATTATTATCCTTCTTGCGATAAAATGAGGATCCTCTCCAGCTTCAAACATCTTTGCCATCCAATAAACTGTCGCATCAGGATCAGTTCCACGCATCGACTTAATAAATGCAGAAATATAATCATAATGGGCATCTCCTGAACGACTATATAAAATTGTTCTTTTCTGCACTGATTCTTGAGCTACATTTAAATCAAAGATTCTTAAATCTTCCGCATTATTAATCACTGAAAGTACACCAACTTCAAGAGCATTTAGAAGCTTTCTAGCGTCACCACAAGCATTCAATACTAAATATTCTTTTGCCTCTTCTGAAATTTTAATCTTAGAATCCCCAAACCCATCTTCTTTATCTTTTAAAGCCGAGTCTAGGATACACAAAAGAGCTTTTTTTGGCAAAGATTTAAACTCAAAAACTATACTTCTTGAAATAATTGTTGCGTTGATGCAAAAAAGTGGATTTTCAGTTGTTATACCAACTAATGTTATTATACCCTCCTCAATATATGGAAGTAATACATCTTGTTGTGAGCGATTAAAGTGATGAATTTCATCAAGTATAAGAATAGTCTTTTTAGCATGCATCTCGATTTTAGACTTTGCACCTTCCATTATTCTCCTTATATCTATTACGCCAATCGTCACTGCATTTGCTTGTTTGAAATAAAATTTTGTCTTTGAAGCAACAATTCTAGCTAATGCACTTTTACCTGTTCCAGGTGGACCAAAAAAAATTGTAGAACATAAATTATCATTTTCTATTAACCGACGTAAAAGTTTACCACTACCTACTATATTGTCCTGTCCTACAAATTCTTCGAAACTTCGTGGTGACATTCTTATAGCTAAAGGTTTACTTTGTTTATTAATATTATCCATAAACAAATCTTTCTGCTCCATAGTATGAAATACACTCATAAATAATTTTCTTCACCTTGAGAAAATTTTTCCCAAAGAATATGCTTATTTTTTTTCTAGTGATTAGCTTTTAAAGATAGATTTCAATTTCCAGGAATAGAAGAGTTAAAACGTTTGAGAAACATATAGAGATGTGAATTAAATACAAAGACACAGCATTACTACCTTCTGATACTACTAATTAGTTACAATAATCTCATGCTAATTTACTAATTTCTAAGAAAACATTCATTTTACATAAATACGTAAAAATGTCCATAACATGGGACACAAACTTAAAAAATATTTCAACCTATATAATCAGTTTCATTTAATTTTTTAATAAACTCTTTCATTTTCTCTTCGTAATTATTTGAAATATTTCTCTGCAAATCCCTCAATTTAAGCAACTCTGTAGCAATTTTTATAGCCGTCAAAGCACCTATTTTTTGAGTATCAGGAACACTAATATTTTCTTTTTTTACTTCCATCCATCGATCATTTACAAAGTTCACAATTCTGTTAAAACTCAACTCATCTATACTATCTATCTTTAAATCTATCTCTCTTCCCATAATCCTTTCACGAACTGTCGACATAATCACTAAACCTTTACAGTATCAATTTTTTTTATAATCCTCTCAATTCTACAAACAGCAAGTTCCGTATTTTTCTTTAATAATATATACTCACTCATTTGCTTTTTACTACGTTCATTTTCTTTTTTTAAATACTCAACTTCCAATTTTAGTCTACAATTTTCATCATTAAGTCTTTTCAATTTTTCCACTACTTTTTTAATCTTCATAGCCAAAACTTCAACATTTTCCACAACATTATTTTATAATTTGATCTGGAATTTGTCAATGTATTTTTACAACATGAGATAACTTTTAGGAAATATGTTCCCTTGTCCTAAAATTCCTGACTTATCAAAACTCTTTTTCAATCTTGACATTTCTTTAAAACCTTCTTTGCCAAGCATTTTTTTCAAGAAAAGATGTTTAAGTTTTCCTATTCCATGTTCCACCAATGTCAACAATTTTTTGAGCAACATCAGAACAAATATGCATACATTGCTCATATTCTTTTTCATTTGAAGCTAAGATATTTGTATGCAAGTGATTTTCGCCTATATGTCCAAAAGTTAAATTAAAAATACCAATTCTTTCAAATTTTTTATTGCAAAAATCAATAATTGTAAGCAATTCATTCTCAGGAACTGCAAAATCTGTAGCAACCTTTGGGACATTATTCTTTCTAACTATCTCATTTATACGCTCTGGAATTCTACGTCTAAAAATTCTAAGTTTTTCCTGCTGAATTAGATCTGAAGCAAACCAAACCTTTTCTAAATCAACATCACTATCATTTATTACTTCAATCCATTTTTCCATCAAAATATCAGGATTACTTTCATAGATATCCCGCTCAAACATAATACCACCCACTGTATTTTCAGGTATAATAGGATAATCACTTTTGATAATAGACAATGCATTCTTATCAAAATATTCTAAAGACATAGCGTTAATCATATTTTTTATATTTCCACATTTTGCCATTTTAGAAATGCTTTTTATTTTGCATACAAATTCATATAACCTATTAAAGTTATCAAAAAATATAATGCCACCAAAAACTTCCTTAAAATTAAGTTTGAGAACAGCCTCAACAATAACACAAAGGGTGCCCTCTGATCCAATTAAAACATCTATTAAATCAGTTCCTAGGCGATTGTAATATCCTGCAGCATTCTTTACAACAGGCAAACAGTATTTAGGAAGTGTTACACGCTTTTTACCTTCACTTGTATCAAAAACTATTTCACCATTTTTATTTGCAAAATATTTACCTCTTTCAAAATAACCTTGAGAACTATCTGAAAAAATAACTTTTAAAGCCATAACATAATCTCTTGTGACACCAAATTTAAAACCCCTACCTCCCCAGAGAGGCATTAGTGGAAATATTACCTCCTATAGACGCACTTTGTTCTGTAGGATCTGATGGATACATCCATCCCTCTTCAAAAGTCTTCAATTTTATATCACGTATTTTTGCTCCTGCTTGAACAACAATCGAAGCATTATTATTATTTATCTTTTTTATTTCGCAGATTTTATTTAGGTTTTCCAAAGATAGCACATTTCCGCCAAAAGCAAGACCCGAAGCAGTATTCCCGGTAAGCGCTCCTACAATATCACAGGTGTTTTTGATTCAAACATCTCAACGATAAACTTATAAGTATCACATTCATTCTCAACTATTGCAACAAGATCAGCACTAGAACCTAAAACTCCTGAACTATCTTCAAAATAATTTTTAATTGCATTTTTATTTCTTTTTATTATCATATTATTTTATCATCCTAAAATACTTACCAAAACATAATACCTATCATTTACATTTACTTACACATTTAAAAATATAAAACCAAGATTCAACTCTCTCTTATCTTCATGGGAAAAGAAGTTTTTACATAATATTTACTCATTTCCATACTCATACATACAATAAATCATAAATTTAAAACAAACCTTTTTAGCATCTATTCGTTTCATTATTTATATATTATTGTCTTAGTTCAATACCTAATTCAGTATAAAGTTTATCTAATAACATCCTCATACTTTCATTAACTTCTTTATCAGTTAGCGTCTTTTCATCATTCTTATAAGACAATCTAAACGAATAACTAATCTTATTATTCTCAAATTTAGATTCATCAGAATATACTGAAAACAACGTGTATTTCCTTAAAATGTTATTAGATTTCATGAAAATTGTAATAACTTTTTCTATTTCTGAAAATTGTAAATTTTTATCAGCAATAACTGAAATATCTCTTTTTACCATAGGAAGTTTAGAATAAGTTTTATAAAAAGATTTTTTTTTGAAACAAATACTATCAAATAAATCTAAATCAATCTCAAAATAAAATACATCTTCCTTAATATCGCCAGTTATTATAGGATTTAAAATACCAAGTTGTCCTATAGATTTTTCTCTAAAGACAACATTTGCAGTTTTTCCAGAGTGATAATAATTCTTAGGATCTAAGTTTTCCGTAATTTTAAATTCGTTAGACGGTAAAATATTTTTTACTACCCCAGCACCAAAATAAAAATCATACTTTGGAATAATTTTTTGCTCTAGCCACTTCCACCACTCTTCCCAAATTTTACCCCACATTATGATTGCAAAAGTCTTTTTTTCTCCATATTTAGCAAAAATTTTCCCATATTCAAAAAAGGCTACTCTTTCACAACCATAACTAATATTAAGCAATAGATTTTTATACAGCGCAGGCAACAAAGATGGTCTCAAAACTTCATTTTCTTTTGATATAGGATTCACTATTTTATAAAAGCACTCCAAGTCAAATTTTTCTAATTCATCTATCTCCAAAAAACTATAATTTAAGACTTCGTTAAAACCAAGTCCATTTAATTTAGTCCTAAAATCCTCAACAATAGCAGGAAGAAATAAATTGTTAGACGAATATATAACAGTATCACTCTCTTTATGATCCAAAAGAGTCTGGGGAATATCGTCATAACCCTTAATTCTTGCAATTTCTTCAATTAAATCTACTTCTATCTTTATATCATTTCTCCATGACGGGATAGCACACAAAACCATTTTATCTTTTAATTGTACATTTATACCTAAAAATCTTAAAATTTCTACTACTTCATCTTTCTTAACATCATAACCTAAAATCTTTGATACTCTTTCAAATCTCAAACTTATGTTCGTACTTTTATATTTAATAGTTTGTAGATCCTGTCTAGCTTTTACTATACCACCAGCAACTTCAACTATTAAATTTGTAGCTCTCCAAGATGCAAGTTCAGCAATATCCCAACCCAAACCTCTCTCAAATCTGTATGAAGAATCACTCGAAAGATTTAATTTTCTTGAAACCTTTCTTATTAAATTTGAGTTAAAAATCGCACTTTCTAAAAATATATCCTCAGTTTCTTCACAAATACCAGAATATTTCCCACCAACTATTCCCGCAATCGCAATAGGTTTTTCATAGTCAGCTATTACAATCGTTTCAGAATCAAGTCTATATTCTTTTCCATTCAAGGCAACTATAGCCTCATCATTATGAGCTCTTCTAACAAAAATCATTTCAGAGCTAAGCTTTTTTAAATCAAAGACATGAAGTGGTTGCCCAAGCTCAATCATAACATAGTTAGTTATATCAACTACATTATTAATAGGTCTTATACCATTTTTTTCTAAAGCATTTGCAATCCATATAGGTGAAGGACCTATCTTAACACCAGATATAAATACACCGATATAACGTGGACATAAATCAGATGCTGCCTCAACACAATTTAAGTTTGGAACATTCAAAGCCTTTATTACTGGAATAGATGGGATTTTACGTATCTTAGCACCTATTTCCCGAGCGATTCCTAAGTGACTTAAACAATCACCTCTATTAATCGTCACCTCCACTTCAAGTATCGAATCACTTCTTAAAATATCTTCAAGGGCAACACCTACTTTTGTATTTTTATCAAGAACAAAAATCCCATTAGATTTTTTTTTGAGTCCAAGCTCGGATTCAGAACATATCATACCTTCAGAATCCTCACCTCTTATTTTAGCTTTTTTTATTTTAACATTCCCTGGCAATATAGCTCCAATTTTCGCAAGAGGAACAATCTGTCCTAGAGAAATGTTTTCTGCTCCGCATACTACTGAATAACTATCTAGTCCATCACTTACTTTGCATAGAGAAAGTTTACTGGCAAAGGGATGTTTTTGTATATCTAGAACTTTTACTGTAACAACATTCCTCCAACAACATTCTCTTGAAACAACAGAAGTTTCTATCCCCATAGAAGTAAGAACTGATGCAAGCTCTTTCGGGTCAAAATCAAAACATATAAACTCTTTAAGCCAATTATATGACACTTTCACTTTTGTTGATCCTTTGTAAAGTAATTAAACGTACCATAATCAGATAATATTACTTACTAGCTTATAACCTAAAATTGCTTTAAAAATCTTAAATCATTTTCATAAAATAATCGTATATCATCTATCTTATATTTCAACATTGTAATTCTCTCAACTCCCATACCAAAAGCATAACCAGTATATAGTTCAGAATCATAGTTTACAGATCCTAAAACATTTGGATGTAGCATGCCACAACCTAACATCTCAATCCACCCTGAATTTTTACATACTTTACAACCCCTACCCATACAAAAAAGGCACTGGACATCAACTTCAGCAGATGGTTCTGTAAACTGAAAATAAGATGGTCTAAAACGTACATTTAACTCATAACAAAAAAAACTATGTATAAATTTTGTCAAGATTATTTTCAAATCTAAAAACGTTACATTTTTATCTACCCTAAGTCCCTCAATTTGATGAAAGGTTGAAGAATGTGAAGCATCTGAAGACTCATTTCTATAAACTCTCCCAGGAACAACAACCTTTATCGGCGGTTTTTGTTTTTCCATAACGCGAATTTGTCCAGGAGAAGTATGGGTTCTCAATAATAAATTCTTCATACTATCAAGATAAAAAGTATCCTGTATATCTTTCGCAGGATGATTTTTAGGTATATTTAATGCTTCAAAATTATACCAGTCAGTTTCTATTTCAGGTCCTTCCGCAACTAAAAAACCAAGTGATTTAAAAGTTAAGATCATATCTTGTATAGTCTGTACAATAGGATGAAAACTTCCTTTTGGAAATGGAAAATAAAAAATTGACGAGCAGTCTAATTTTTCTCTCTGCATTTTTTGGACAATTAAAGTTTTTTTTAGACCTTTTCTCCTCTTTTCAATCTCACTTTCAAGATTAGTTTTAGCCTTGTTCGTTTCAAAACCTATTCTTTTTCTATCTTCAATGGAATAATGCGATAAGGATTTTAAAATTTTTGTCAAAATTCCATTTTTACCAAAATACTCCGACCTTATATTTTCAAGCATCTCATCATCAGAATTTTTTATCTTCTCCATTGCTTCATAAATAATCCGCTCTATGTTACTCATTTAAAAAGAATCCCCTCCCCGTTTATATATAATTTAGCTTTCAATGCTTATGAGCTTATTAAGTTTTCATTTATTACTATTTTATAATTAGGCTTAACAGCTAAATGCTCTAGCGTACACTTCTTTTGCTCCATCTGTAAAATTTGAGTTCTCCTTTATAAAACCCTATGTAAAACCTGTGTTATAGTAAACTTTCACATTTTCTGTATTTATTTCCAAAACTCTTTAAAACTTACAGATTTACAGCCTCATCCTATTTATTATTTAGAAAATAAAATTTCCCTAACTCCGAATGATTTAATTTAATTAAAGCAGTACTTTTTGTGCCTTTATTTTTTATCAATATCTAAAAAGACAATATTTAGATATCAGATACTCAATATTAGATCATACCAAACAAAAATCTTAATTTACTTTTAAGATATTTTATATTCTTCTTTTTTCAGTGACTGGGTTAATCATAAATATCATCATCTCAGAATCTGTATTCTTTCTAACATCATCGCGATATATAATAAATATCCGACCTACAATTGAAGCAAAAAAATATAATAAAAGTTTCAAATATTCTCTTTACTAACTCGGCAGAGATGCATCTTTTAAATAAATTTATCATCTTCTTAAGTATGTTTTTTATAAATACAAAAGTTAACACAAGTATAGTGATTTTTATTACAAATGCAGTAAATACTTTCGTGAAAAAAAATCTATTGACGTCAAAAACAATAAAACTATATGTGTAAACTTCATTAACAAATTTACAGATTTATAGAATAAAAATCTGCAACTATCAGACTAACAACCTAAATCTGAAAATAAAAACAAAAAATGTAATAATCACTGATGTGGAAAGAATAATTTTTTATACATCAGTATTATAAATATTAACAATCACAAAAAAACTAAGTCTATCAAAAATAAAATTATATAAAGTAAAGCAGAATTATTTGCAAACTTAATTAAACTATCATTTAAGAAACTAAAGTTAACAAAAACACTCTTACAAATTCTATACACTTAAAATAAAAAACAGTCTCTGAAATAAGTTTTTTAGACTACAGAAAGATGGTATGTCAACTCTTGCACTATACATCTACCTTTTAAAGTCACGTCACCTAAAAGTATTATCACAACTATCATAATATGAAGTCATAGGTCAAAGGAAAAATGATACTATTTTTTTTGAGAAATAAATAAATTCATTTAAAAATATTTATACAGCCTTTACAATTTCAATTAATTGTTTAAACGCAGGATTATCATTCACAGCCATTTCTGCAAGCATCTTTCTATCTATTAATATATTAGCTTTTCTAAGCCCTGCAATAAATCTATTGTATGAAATCCCTTCTTCTCTCACTGCAGCATTAAGACGAACTATCCAGAGAGTTCTAAAATTTGCCTTATTATCTTTTCTTCCTGTATAAGCATAACTAAGAGATTTTTCTACTTGCTGAATCACCATTCTCCAACGATTTTTCTTTGCTGCATAAGATCCTTTTGCAAATCTAAATATTTTTTTCTTCTTTTGTCTTGTATATACAACACTCTTTACACGCATATTATAAATCTCCTTTATAACAAATATTTTTAAAAGCTATATGGCATAACCTTCCTCATTGTCTTCATATCTGTTTTAGCAACTATAATAGGTTTTCTAGCCATTCTATTTTGATTACCAGAATCACCAGTTAAAAGATGTCTTTGTCCCGGCTTTTTATACTTAACTTTTCCTTTTCCTGTAACATTAAAGCGTTTTTTTGCACCACTATGTGTCTTCATTTTACGCATACTACCCCCATCGATATATATAATAATTTATCTAACATAATATATCTAATATATCATAACTCAAATCTTTTTTAGTTTATTTTTATCAGGTACAAAAATTAAAAATATCCTTGTACCAAGTGAAGAAATATTAGCTTCGGGTACTGCAATGTCAGCCAAAGATTCCTTTATCCTATTCATAATTTTAATGCCTAAATCCTTATGTTTTATCTCTCTTCCAGAAAACATGGCAGTAAGCTGCACTTTATCTCCACTATTAATAAACTCTCTAGCACGCTTAACTTTAACTTCTAAATCATGTTCACTAATACGAGGTCTTATTCTTATCTCTTTAATATGAGAGATCTTTTGTTTCTTTCTAACTTCTCTCTCCTTCCTTTCAATCTCATATTTAAATTTAGAAAAGTTAACTATTTTACATACAGGTGGACTTGCCCCCGGAGAAACTTCTACTAAATCTAAATCTTTCGTTTGTGCTTTTACTAAAGCATCAGTCGTCTTAAATATGCCTACCATTACTCCATCAGAATCAATAAGTCTTACTTCCGGCACTCTAATAAACTGGTTTATACGAAATCTCTTGTTTTCGACAACTCCTCCTCTTGACATTAAATATTTCTATTCCGTCAATTTTTTAATAAAAAATCGAGGCAGATTTGATTATTCCGCCCCGTAAAATATATTCCAATATAATAACTAAAACTTTTTTACATGGAACCTTTTCCCTTAAACTTAGGTTAAGGTGAGCTAGAACGGCTACTTATTTAATATATGTAATTTGCATTACATATTATATATATACATATATCTTAACAGACACTTCAAATGTGAGATAAGTATCTTTTTTTGTCAAACAAATTATAAACCTACTAATTTTTTATCAGCATAATATGAAATCAAATATACTACACCCACCAAACCACCTTTTTTGAACTCCGATAACTTTTACATGAGAATCAGTCTAATCTGTTTTCCTTTGATAGAAGCTACATACAAAAGATGTTTTCAAATGACCTCCAACAATTGTAACATAGAGTAATATTTTTTACTTACTTTAGCAAATTCGCTACTATTTTAGATGTTTGCACAATTATAGCAGTCATTTATTAATATTAATTGAAAGAAATCTCTTAAACTTATTTTCTTGCTTTGAAAACATTACACATTGCATCACTACCATAGAATGTAATCTACTTTTAGCGACTACAGCATAGATTATATAGCACCAAACGCAATCTCATTTACGAATACAAACCATCACAAGCTTATATATATAATACTTACTTACACAAATATAATCAAGAACAAGAATTCACAAGTAAAGACTGATCTTTTTGAGATACTTTCTCACGTTTATAAAAATGTGTGAAACAAATAATACTAAAAAACTTTTCTACTTCTTTATTTCTAAAGCCTTGAGAGTCACCGAAAGAACTAAAATTTAGGAGAGAAAAAATCCAGACTCACTCACACTGAAACTGTATCAGGGTATTCACAGTTCCAGTTCTTTAGCTTAGTCTCATTCATTTTAGTATAACTAGTTGTTTCTTCATTTTTTGTATAAAGGTTTAGTAAAAGCTTTTATTTCCCTTCTATTATTATGGATTTCAACCTCCAATTTACCAGATTTAACATCTGTGTCAGCATCAATCAATGCCATACCTATTGCTTTTTTCAATGTAGGAGAAAAAGAACCACTTGTTACATATCCAATCTCTTTATTGCCAAAAAAAACTTTATTCGCATTTCTTGCAATGCCGGATAAACACTCAAAAGCTATTGGTATTCTCAAAGGCCTGTCTTTTAAAGATAAAAGCTTGGATTTACCTATAAAATCATTATCCCAATTTATCGTCTTTTGAAATCCAGCATCAATCGGGTTAATATTTTCATCAATTTCATGCCCGTGCAAAGGCATACATGCTTCAAGTCTCAATGTATCACGGCATCCAAGACCACAAGGTTTGATTGAAAGATTCATAAGTTTTTCCCAAAAAACAACTATTTGTTCTTTAGAAATAAAAATCTCAAACCCATCCTCACCAGTATAGCCTGTTCTTGCAATTCTGCAAAAATTTGCATCTATATTCTTTAACTTCAATTCTGATATAGTAAAATATTTCATATCCTTAATATAAGTTTCACAAATACTTTGTAATATTTCAGCAGATTTAGGACCTTGTACAGAAACAAGACAAATATCAGTGCTTATATTTTTTATTTCAGTTCTTCCAACTTCCTTGTGCTTATTTAACCAATCAAAATCCTTTTCTAAATTCCCAGCATTTACAACAATCATGTACTCACAGTCAAATCTATAAACTATAATATCATCTTTTATACCACCATTTTCATTTAAAATCATAGAATATCTTGCTTTTTTATTAGGAAGTTCAGAAATGTTTCCAAGCGTAACATAATTCAAGAAACTCTCGGAATTTTCTCCGGTGATTATAAAAGTCCCCATATGAGATGTATCAAATACCCCTACGTTTGTTCTTACTTCATTATGCTCATCAACAATAGATGTATATTGTACAGGCATTTCCCAACCACAAAATTCCGTAAATTTTGCATCAAGTTTTTTATGTTCATAATATAAATGTGTTCTCTTCATTTTCAAAATTCTCTCAAAATAAAAATTTTATATTTAAATACACTTAACTGCTTACAACCTTATCACCTCCAAATCTATATTTTTTTCGCCAAATCTACACATTTATCAAAAGCATCCTCATAGGCATTAAACAAACTTTCACTAAACGATGGGTGAAAAACAGATTCTCTCGATATTTTATTAATATCGCTTTTAATAATTTGTGAGGCAAAATTTATAAGTTCGTCTGAATGCGCCCCAACAATCCAAAAAGCCAAAGGTTTTTTATTTGCTTTATCAACAGCACACTTTACAAAACCACTACGTTCTTTCTCAATAAACGCTCTGCTGTTTGCAGTAAATGGAAACTTTCCATAAATTACATCCCTACACTTTAAAAAATTCGATACTTTTACAGAAGAACTTTGAGGCATTGAAAAAACGACTTGAGGAATAACAGAATTATCAATTGAAATAGAGTTCATTTTAACTGCATTTTCTGCAGCTATTGCACCCTCGTTCTGTGCTGTATAAGCTAATAAACTCTTTCCCGCAATGTCCCCAACGGCATAAATATTACTTACATTTGTCTGACAAAATTCGTTTGTTTCTAAAAACCCTTTTCCAATTGTTTTAATGCCCGCCCTCTCCAACTTTAGATCATTATTTGGCATTCTCCCAATGACAATTAATACTTTTTCATACTTATCTATATTGTTAAGCGCATCAAAACATGAAACTAATACGTCGACACCTTGCTTTATCAAATTTCTCTTTACTTCTTCTGAAACTTCTCTATCTTCATTTGGAAGTAAACAATTCTCATTTTCAGCTAAGGTTACATAACAGCCAAATCCGGAAAATATTGTCGCCATTTCAATTCCTATTGCACCTCCACCAACTACAAGCATATTCTTCGGAATTTCTTTAAGATTCAAAGCATCCGTTGAATTTATTATTTTATTACCCTCAAACGCAAACCCTTTCATTACCGAAGGACTTGTACCCGAAGCAATAACAATTTTGTTAGCAAAAATTTCTAAAATATTATTTCCTTCATTATTTGAAACTATAAGATTGTTTTTATCTCTAAATGAAGCTACGCCCTCTATAATATCAACATTATATGAAGATAATATCGTCCTCATACCTTTTCTAAGATTAGCGATATTTCTATCTTTTTTTGCAAGTATATCTGAGAAAATAATAGGTTCCGAATTTACTTTAAAACCATATTCATAAGATTTTTGAATTCTCTGCTTCAATTTTAGTGCCTGCCATAAAAATTTTGTTGGAAGACATCCACAGTTCAAACAAGTCCCACCGATAAAAGATTTTTCTATTATTGCCACTTTTGCTCCAAGTTGCACTGCTCTTACAGCTGTTGCGAATCCGGCTGGTCCAGAACCTATTACAACAATATCATATTTATCCAAATCCATTTATCCCTCTAAAAACAGTAATTATAAAATTAAACAAAAACAACATAGAAACCACTAACAAAATATGACGCACTTCTTTTATTTTGTCACGTACAAATTTCATGATACAACAAAACATAAATCCTGCAACTATACTATAATTTATATTGCAGGAAAAGTTTGCTCATAATCGCTCAATTTATTTTCATTATTGATGACATACAAGTTGGTGTAACTTTAAAAAGTTACACCAACAACAATTAATGCAGGTACTGTGCTTCTGGTGAAATTGTACTAAAAATTTGCAAGTGGAAGACACAATAAAAATATTATTGCAACAATAAGTCCTATTTAATCCTGTCCTTTTGCCTACTGATATACCAGATGTACTCAACATAAGTAGTTACGCTACTTGTTCCAAACAATCCACTTTCTACTGATGCAATATAATATAATAGTACCACCTGAAAACAAAGCTTTTTCAGATTTAAGATTCAGTCTTTTACTAGATTTTTTATTGTTCTTCTCAGCGTAAACATCAAAAATATTACTTATTTTCCATGCATCTATAAATGTTCCAATTGCACCAAAAGTTTCTGAAAGGAATAATGAAAATACGACAATTAAAGTAAAAATTTTTTATTAAAATCTGAAAACAGCAAGTAAGTACTAGAACTACTAAATATTACTAACACAACATCTTCTATATTTTATATACGCTATAGATATTCCAATTCCATTAGTAATTGAATCTTTAAGAAAATCAGGTATCACTCTTGAACAAAGATCTTTCTGAATTTCGCAACAATTACAAGAACAATAAATAAACCTATATAACAACACTATTACAAACGCTTCATGTCACGGAAACCCCATACCATGACATCCCAGGGGATGCGAAGAAAGAATATAAGAGTTTACAAAAATAACACATGCCATCGTAAAAAAATGCAGTTAGTCCAGCAATAGTCTCAGTACAAATATTTGTATTATTTTCTTTGGGTTTAGAAAAATCTCTCATTTTACTATAACTATTTTTTAAATATTTCTAACACTTTAGACACAACTTCTTCAGGTTTTAAAAACTTAACACTACCTTTAGGATCCTTTCTTACTTTAAATTCTACATTGCCATTCGCAAGGTCTTTCTTACCAATTGTTATTCTATAAGGAATACCTATTAAATCAGCATCTTTAAATTTAACACCCGGTCTTTCATTTCTATCATCTACTAAGACATCTAATCCTTTTGAAGATAGTTCTTTATATATTTTCTCTGTTACCTCTCTACTCCTATCATCATAATAATCCAAAGGAACAATTAAAACCTCAAATGGGGTAATATTGTCAGGCCATATTATACCACTATCATCATGAGATTGTTCTACCGTTGCAGCGACTATTCTCGTAACTCCTAAACCATAACAACCCATAAAAATAAGATTTTCTTTCCCATTCGAGTCAAGATATGTCGCATTCATCGACTTTGAATATTTAGTAGTTAACTTAAAAATATGTCCAACCTCAATACCTCTCAAAAATTTCAATTCCTTTTCTTTACATCTGGGACAAATATCGCCAGGTACAACTTTTCTTACATCAGCAATTATATTGATACCATAATCACTTGTATAATTTATATTTTTTACATGATAATCTTTTTTATTTGCCTCAGAAACTGCATTCAAAATTTCAATAACAGATAAATCAGCAATAACATTTATATTCTTAAACCCTACAGAATCTCCAAAGTCTATTGATGCATTTGTTATAGTAGAAACTGTCTGCTCATCAGCAATCATTATTTCGCTTGCCTCAAGTAAAGTCTGCAACTTTGTTTCATTTATTTCATGATCTTCTCTTAATAAAACAACAACAGGATCTCCATCAGCGATATAAATTATTGTTTTTAAAAAATTTTTAGTAGATAACTCCAAAAATTTCACAACATTCTCAATAGTACTAGCATTGGGAGTGAATATTTCATCCATAGCATGTAATTCTTCCATAGAACCCTCAACTTTTAAACACTCAGTTTTTTCACTAGTTGCACTATATCCACATTTACACAATGCTACTTCTGTTTCTCCATTTTCTGCCAAAATCATAAACTCGTGAGATAATGACCCACCTATCGGGCCTGAGGTTGACTCAACAACACAAAATTTAAACCCGCATTTCACACATATGTTTTTATAAGCATCAAGCATAATTCGATAATATTTTTCTAAATCTAATTCATCAGTATGAAATGAATAAGCATCTTTCATTAAAAATTCTCTTGAACGCATAACACCAAAACGCGGTCGTATTTCATCTCTAAATTTTGGACCAAATTGATACAACATAATAGGAAGTTGTTTATATGACCTTACGTCTTTCCTTACTAAATCTACTATTACTTCTTCTGCTGTAGGAGCAAGACAAAATTCAGCATTTTTTCTATCTTTTAATCTAAAAAGTTCTTTACCATAAATATTCCATCTCCCTGTTTCAATCCATAAATTTTTAGGAGAAATCAAAGGAAGAATTATCTCTTGACCACCAATAATATTCATCTCATGCCTTATTATATTCTCAATTTTTCTTAAAACTTTAAGCCCCAAAGGCAAAAACTCATAAAATCCTGAAGCAAGTTTGCGTATCATCCCAGATTTTATCATTAACTTTGCAGAGATTATATCAGTATCTGTTGGAGACTCTCTTAAAGTTGGAATTAATAGCTTAGAAAAAAACACAAAAATTCCCTTTTAATCAAAATAAGATTTGTATCAAGTACAAAACTATTACGCATATGTTATTTTTTCACTTTCTAACACTTATTCCTTAATATCCAATTTTGCATTGTTAAAAATATTTATCTAAAAATTTCCAATATTTTGAATTTAGTTTTACCTACTGGTAACTCAACTGTAACTATTTCACCACTCTCATGCCCTAATAATCCTTGAGCAAGAGGCGATTGTATAGATATCCTGTTTTCATTAGGATCCGCTTCTTCTGAATCTACAATAGTATATTTATAATCTTTACCATTTTCATCTTGTATTTTTACTGTAACACCAATAAATATTTTATCTGGATCAATATTTTGTTCTTCAATAATTTTTGAACAAGTTATCTTGGAGTCAACTTCCACAATTCTACGCATAAGATTAACAAGAGTCTCTTTAGCAGCATGATATTCTGCATTCTCTCTTAAATCGCCAAGCTCTTTTGCCCGCGCAATCTCATCTTGAACAACAGATTTTTTCTTTTGAAGTTCTTTTAATTCATCAACAAGTCTCTTCCTACCTATTCTAGTTAAATAAATCTCTCCCATTCTCTCACCTTCCTTGTAACTTTTCTACCTCTGATAATCTCTTATCATATAAATAAGCTTATCAATCCATTCATCTTGACTAACTTCTCCTAAAACTTTACCGTTTTTAAATAATATACCTTTCTCTTTCCCACCCGCTATACCAAAATCTGCATCTTTCGATTCACCCGGACCATTTACAACACAACCCATTAAAGCTATTTTCAAAGGTTTTGAAAATTTATTTAAATTCTTAATTGTAGAAATTTTTTTTTCAATTTCCGAAACTATTTTTATTAAATCAACTTTACATCTAGCACATGTAGGGCAGGAAATAATCTCTATTCCAAAATCGCGAAGTTCCATATACTTCAAAAGAGAATAAGCAACCCTAATTTCTTCTACAGGATTTGCTGTAAGAGAAACTCTGATAGTATCACCTATACCATCACACAGCATTATCCCCAATCCTGCGGCAGACTTTATAGAACCATCTCTAAGTGAACCTGCTTCTGTTATTCCCAAATGTAAAGGATAATTTCTTTTAGAAGCAAAAATCCTATAAGATTGTACTGTCGTATTAATATTTGAAGCTTTTAAAGAAACAACTATATCATCAAAATTATATTTTTCTAAAATTCTCACATGTTCCATAGCTGCACTTGCAAGAGCCTTTGCACGCAACAAACTGTCATCAAAATTATAAACTCCTTTTAATGATCCTGCATTTACTCCTATTCTTATAGGAATATGTGCTTTTTTAGCTTCTTTTACTAAAATTTCAAGTTTATCATTTGAACCTATATTCCCTGGATTAATTCTTATTTTATCAATACCATGTTTTATCACTTCAAGTGCTATTCTATAATCAAAATGAATATCTGCTACTAATGGAATCTTAATATTTTTCTTTATCCTATTTACATTGTAAGCAGATTCTAAATCAGGGAAAGAAACACGAACAACCTCACAGCCAACTTCTTCAAGTTGTTTTATTTGCTTTACAGTAGCTTTCCAATCTCTTGAATCCGTATTTGTCATAGACTGAACTGCAATTAAAGAACCACCACCAATCGTAATATCACCAATATTAATTTTTTTTGTCTGAAACCTTCTATAAAATTTCATCTTAAATCAATAACTCAACTTATAATAAGAAAAATATTTTCCACCTCTATTTTAACTTATGTAAATTAATTATCTATAAATTAAATATTACGTTCGTAATGTTTTACATATTATAAAAAACTTATTTACCAAATAATTTTATTACATTTAATCGCAAAAGATCACTATATGTTGCAAAAATGAAAATAGTAGTTATAAAAATCAATCCCATAATATTATAAATCTGA
The DNA here is from genome assembly GCA_031282525.1 of Candidatus Endomicrobiellum basalitermitum. Lineage (GTDB taxonomy): Bacteria > Elusimicrobiota > Endomicrobiia > Endomicrobiales > Endomicrobiaceae > Endomicrobiellum > Endomicrobiellum basalitermitum. The sequence goes on from JAITDN010000003.1 coordinate 242,907, forward strand.
ACAATTCTTACATTTATTTGTTTCCTAATTATCCCTTCTATAAAAAATAATAATATCATACCACCATCAACCATAGGTATAGGAAAAAAATTAAACAACCCCAAAGCAACCGATAAAGTTGCAATTAACATCAAATAATCTTGCATACCCTCTCTCATAGCATTCGTCATAAGTTGAATAATTCCAATAGGTCCAGAGATATCAGGCTTTTCCAACAATACAGCTTTATTTATGAGGTAAGTAGTAGGTAAAACTGTTTGCAGTATTGAAGCTTTAATTCCAAAATACAAAGATTTTATAAGACCTATTTTTGTTCTCATAGGATGTATACCTATTGTAGCTAATCCTGTTATAGGTTTTTTTACAACACGCATATTCAATCCGAAAAATTTACCTTTTCGCTCTATGACAAAAGAAACATACTTACCTACTTTGTCTTTTAATTCGATATTTAAATCATTCCAAGTATTTACTTCAGTTGCATCTACTGATTTTATTTTATCTCCTGTAATTAACCCTGCAACTGCAGCAGGATAATTTTCAATTACAGATCCTATAGAACAACTAGTTGTAGGAGTCATCACCCCATATATGTTAAAAATAAAAGAAAAAAGGAAAATTGCAAAAATGTAATTTGAAAATGGTCCAGCAAATGATATCCAAACTTTTTTATACCACGCAAGAGCTAAATAATCTCCTTCACTGCCCGTAAGCTCATCAGGAGTTTCACCCATCATCTTAACAAATCCACCAAAAGGAATGGCTTTTATACAATATTTTGTACCTTTAAATGTATATTTAATTAAATTGGGACCAAAACCAAAAGCAAAGACCATTATCCTTATTTTACACATTTTTGCAGCAAGAAAATGTCCCAATTCATGTATGAAAATCAAGAATCCAAATCCCACAATAACAGTAAATATCTGAAAAATTATAGCCATTTACATTCCTTCTCAATTAATCAATTTTCTTGCATAGTATCTTGCCCAAAAGTCGGCTTCAATAAAACTATTCAATGACAAACTTTTTGATATTGTATGAGCATACATAGTTTTTTCAACAATTTCTGCAATATCTGTAAATTTTATCTCTTCATTTAAAAACGCTTCAACCGCCACTTCATTAGCAGCATTCATTGCTGAAGGCATAGTAAATCCTTTTTTTGCAGCGTAATACGAAAGTTTTAAACATGGGAACTTATTAAAATCTGGTTTGAAAAATTCTAACCTACCAACTTCATTAAGATTCAATGGTTTTACATTTGATGTTAGTCTCTCCGGATAGGTTAAAGCATACTGAATCGGCAATCTCATATCTGGATTTGAAAGTTGAGCTATAACTGAACCATCAACATACTCTACCATTGAGTGTAAAATAGACTGAGGATGCATTATAATTTCAATTTTCTCTATAGGCACCCCAAATAGAACAGACGCTTCAATAGCCTCAAGTCCCTTATTCATAAGAGTAGCACTATCAATCGTTATCTTCTTGCCCATTTTCCACGTAGGATGATTTAAAGCCTCTCTAACGGTTATTTGAGAAAATTTTTTATCGTATTTATAAAACGGTCCTCCAGAAGCTGTAAGCACTATTTTTTTTATTTGAGATTTCTTCTCACCCATACAACATTGAAATATAGCCGAATGTTCACTATCAATAGGAAGCATAGATATTCCATTTTTAGCGGCAAGTCTCATTATATAGCTCCCCGCCACAACAAGAGTTTCTTTATTTGCAATAGCTATATCTTTTTTTGATTTTATTGCAGCAATTATAGATTTCAAACTAATAGCCCCAACAATAGCAACAAGAACCATATCAACATCTGGCATTTCTACAAGTCTTTCAAGTCCAGAAGGACCACTATAAATACTAACTTCTATATTATTGGAAATACACCACTTTTTTAAATTACGAGATTCAACAAAATTATTCACAGATACTGCAGAAGGTTTAAATTTTCTAATTTGTAATTTTAAAATCTCTATATTAGAATCAACAGCAAGTCCTCTAATACAAATATCATCTTTCATGTTATAAACTATATCCAGAGTCTGTGTCCCTATTGATCCCGATGATCCTAAAATCACTATTTTTTTCATCTTAAAAATTTTAAAATATAATACACAGTTGGAGCTGTAAATATATAAGAATCAAATCTGTCGAAAACTCCACCATGTCCAGGTACTATTCTACCAGAATCCTTACTATCACCATCTCTTTTAATAATAGACTCACAAAGATCCGAAAATTGTCCTGTTATGGCGATTACAAACCCTAAAATTATACTATTCCGCAAAGTTAAAATATTACTCATAAATCCAAATCTACATATAACGGCCCCCAAAATGCCAAAAACAACTCCCGCTATCGCTCCTTCTATTGTTTTTTTAGGACTAATATTCTCCGCAAGTTTATGCTTACCAAACATTTTCCCGAATGCATAGGCTGCCGTATCTAAAGTCCAAATAACTATAAAAATAAAAAACACAAACTCCATACCACCCTTTAAATTACGTATATAAACCATATACATTAAAGCAAGTGGAATAAAAAAAGTTCCAAAAAAAGATGACGATATTCTAACAATACACAAATTCGGCTGCCCTTTAAAAATTTCGACACCAAAAAGAATAATACTCATCACAATGACAGAAAATATTATTTTATTCACTGGAAAATTCTTAGAAAAGCACAAAAATATAAAAAACATAATAGACATTACAAGTGAAATAAAAGTGTGAGGGTTATATTTTTTCAATATGACAAAGTACTCATAAACACATAAGAATGATACAAGAAACATCATCCCATAAAACACTATACCACCACAATATATACAAGCAAAAATAAACGGTATTCCAATAACTGCCGTTAATATTCTGGTTAATAACATACATAAAACTCTCTAAATTATAATTTTAAATATCTGTCTACAGCAAATTAATCCACAAACAAATACCTTTTTACTTTAATAAAATATATAATTAAAACTAAAAATAACAATAATAAAACACTATAGATATTAGTTTCCAATTTTAAACATCCACTATAGCCCACCAAAACGTCTTCTTCTTTTTTGAAAAGCTACTATAGCAATTTTTAAATCATCTTTGGTAAAATCTGGCCATAATTTATCTGTTACATAAATTTCAGAATATGCAATTTGCCAAAGAAGAAAATTTGATACTCTCAGCTCTCCTGAGGTACGAATAAGCAAATCTGGATCAGGCTGTCCACAAGTATATAAAAAAGAAGATACAACTTCTTCTGTAAGCTTTTTTATACCTTGTTTTGTCATTATTTCAAAAGCCCGTATAATCTCTTGTCTTGCACCATAATTTAAAGCTATGTTTAACTCAAATTTCGTATTCTGCGATGTAATTATACAAGCATCTTTAATCTCAAATTTTACATTTTCAGGAAATTTTGACAAGTCGCCTAGTATTCTAAGTTTGACACCTAAATCGTTTAATTCTCTTAATTCTTTTCTTATAAATTGCCTAATTAAAGAAAACAACGATTTTATTTCACTCTGCGGTCTCTTCCAATTTTCTGTAGAAAAAGCATACAGACTCAAAACCTTGACTCCAATATCATTCGCAGCCTTAACAATCTCTTTTATAGTTTTAACCCCTTGTTTATGACCAAAAATCCTAGGTAAAGATTTTTTCTTTGCCCATCTACCATTTCCATCCATTATAATAGCTACGTGCCCAGGTATCAAAAAAAGTCCCTCTTAATTTTCAGGAATAGCAATAGCATTTACTGGACAAGTTGATTCACATATCCCACATCCTTTACACATACTAGGATTAATTATATATTTATCTTCTTTTTGCTCAATAGCTGAAATAGGGCAACTTGTTGCACATGTCCCACACCCAACACAAATATCTACATCAATCTTATAAATCATAAATTCTCTCCCCATATTGACAGTATTTTATTCATCATAACATAAAGAATCCCCGAAAAGTTTTTCAAGTAAGGTAACACAACATTTCAAATCTTAAAATAACTCTCATTTAAAATTATCTTATTTACATCTGCATAATTTCTTTTTCTTTAACTTCTATTATTTCATCTACTTTGTTTATATAAGCATCAGTAACTTTTTGTGCTTTAATCTCAGACTTTTTTTTGTCATCTTCACCTATAATTTTACTTTTTTCAAGTTTGTTTATATTTTCAATTAAAACTCTTCTTTCATTTCTTATAGCCACCTTAAACTCTTCAGCCATCTTATTTATAGTTTTTGCTACTTCTCTTCTTCTATCTTCAGTAAGAGAAGGAATTGAAATACGCACAAATTCTCCATTAATTACCGGAGTTATTCCTATATCGGCTTTAAGTATAGCTTTTTCTATAGCGTCTAGCTGAGAACTATCCCAAGGTTTTATTTCTATTGTCTTTGCATCTAGAACATTTATAATTGCTATTTGACTTATAGAAACAACAGAAGCATAACTTTTAACTTTTATGCTTTCTACTATCGCTCTATTTGCTCTGCCAGTCCTTATAGAAGATAATTCATATTTTAATCTATCTATAGTTTTTTTCATAGTATCTTCAGATGTTAAAAACAAACTTTGTGTTCGCATTTTATTATGCCTCCACTATTGTTCCTATTTTTTCACCATTTAAAACTTTCCTTAAATTACCATCTTTATAAAAGTCAAATACAGTAATCGATATATTTGTATACATACACAACGAAAAAACTTCAGCATCCATAATTTCTAAATGCTTATCTAAAGCCTCTTTAAAAGTTAAGGAATCATACTTCACAGCATTTTTATCCTTTTTGGGATCCACATTATAAACACCGTCAACTTGTGTAGCTTTTAACAACATATTAGCTTCTATTTCCATAGCCCTCAATACAGCAGTAGTATCAGTAGTACAAGAAGGCTTGCCTGTGCCTCCTGCAAAAATAACTACATATCCACGCTCAATATAATTAATAACCTTTTTCTTATCAAAATTCTCAACAAAACCACTTACGCCATCTGCAGAAAATACATTTGATCTAATACCTATTTTTGTTAATGCAGCACTTAAAGCAAGAGAGTTTACAACTGTCGCAAGCATTCCCATATTATCTGCAGTAATTCTCTCTATAAATTTCCCTGCCCCTCTCCAAATATTTCCCCCTCCAACCACAATTGCAAGTTGCACTTTACTACAAGAAATAGCAGATTTAATCTCATTCACAGTTCTTAAAAGACTGCCTTCACTTATTGAAGACGAGTCGTCACAAAGAGATTCGCCTGAAAGTTTTAAAAGCACTCTCTTTGTAGACATTATTATTCTTCTCCAAGTTTAAATCTTGAAAATCTCTTTACTATTATATTCTCGCCAACTTTCGCAATGGAATTTGTTATTAGATCTTTTATTGTCTCTTTTCCATTAATATCCCTAATATAAACTTGATCATATAAACATGTTTGACTATAAAATTTTTCAACTTTACCTTCAATAATCTTATCCAAAATTTTTTCAGGTTTTCCTTCTTTCTTAAGCTGAACTCTATAAATTTCCTTTTCAGACTCGATTACACTTTTAGGAATTTGATCTCTAGATACATAAGCAGGAGATGTTGCAGCAATCTGCATCGCAATTTCTTTAACTAAATTATGAAAATCCACAGTTTTTGCCACAAAATCAGTTTCGCAGTTTACTTCAACTAAAACCCCGAGTGTGCCATTACCATGTATATATGAGTAAATAAGTCCCTGTCTAACACATCTCCCAGCTTTTTTAACAGCTGTCGTTATGCCTTTTTCCCTAAGCCAACGACATGCTTTATCTATATCATTATTTGTCTCTTTGAGCGCATTTTTACAATCCATTATTCCTGCCCCTGTCATTTCTCTTATCTTTGTTATAAGCTCAGTTGACATTATTAGCTTCTCCTTCATGAATATTTAAATCTTTCTCCAATTCCATTTTATTTTTATCTTCTATTTCACTTACAAAACTTTCATTACTACTATCTTCATTTTTCTTGGCAAGATTTTTACCCTCTAAAACTGCATCGGCAACAATAGAGCAAAAAAGCTTGACCGCTCTTATGGCATCATCATTTCCAGGGATAGGATAGTCAACCAAGTCTGGATCACAGTTTGTATCACAAATCGCAACAATTGGAATATTGAGTTTTCTAGCCTCTGAAACAGCCGTTACTTCTTCATGCGAATCTATAACAAACATAATATCTGGAAGATTAGACATTTTCTTAAGACCTTCCAAAGATTTTTCAAGTCTTATTCTTTTTTTTTCAATCTGAGATTGTTCTTTTTTTGAAAGAAGTTTAAAGACTCCATCTTTTTTCATATTCTCTATTTCACTATATCTCATTATTGATTTCTTTAGTGTTTCAAAATTTGTAAGTGTTCCACCAAGCCAACGTTCGGAAACAAAACACGCCCCACAACGCAATGCTTCTTCTTTTACAGAATTTTGTGCCTGTTTTTTTGTACCAACAAATATTATCTCCTTACCTTCTGATATATAATCTCTGATAAGCTTATAATTTTTTTTTAATTCTTTAAGAGTTTTTTGAAGGTCAATGATATGGATTTTATTTCTCTTGCCAAAAATGAATTTTGACATTTTAGGATTCCATCTTCTGGTCTGATGTCCAAAGTGGACACCAGCTTCTAATAAAGTCTTCATCGTAACATTCATCATACTTTTTTCTCCTTATTTTTTGGTTTTTTAAATGTGCTTAAAAACACATTTTCCGTTTTTGAGAGTTTACAACTCTATCCTACACGGCTTCCACAATCTTCAATCACCAAAACCCTATCACATAATATAATCTAAACTTAGGGACCTCAGGCAAATAAATTCAACTGTGTGTTTATTTATACGATTCTACTTAATTATGAAAACAAACAATGCAATGTAACAAAACTATAAAACAAGTAAAATTTAGCTATTTCACTAAGGTTATTACTAATGGAGAACACTTAATTTAAGGAGAATACAGAAGATTTTTAAACAAAAACTATGTAATTCTTTAAAATAGTATATTAATCTTATCAAACTTAACACATTAACATTCAGACATCATAATATCTTTTACATTTATTCTTATCAAGGTAAGTTAAATTTGAAACACAACTAGTACAAAACTTTCTTGGGATACAACCACATGGTTATTTTATTAAAAAAACTTTATTTTTTCAATCGTCACATCAAATCTAATAATTTATATAGCTACTATTTTCATAAAATTAAATATAACAAGCAATCAATCACAAATTCTCCTTATATTAGCTCCAAGTTCTTTTAACTTCTTTTCAAACACCTCGTATCCTCTATCCAAATGATAAATCCTTGAAATAGTAGTTGTACCACAAGCTGCAAGTCCAGCTAAGACAAGAGCCGCCCCAGCTCTTAAATCCGAAACTATTACTGGTGCTCCTGAAAATTTTTCAACACCTTTAATATTCACTATTCTACCATCTACTGAAATATTTGCACCAAACCTTCGCAACTCGGCAACATGCAGAAATCTATTTTCAAAAACGTTTTCTTTTACGCTAGATTTGCCATTTATAAGACACATTAAAGTCATCCATTGAGCTTGAACATCTGTAGGAAATCCAGGATATACTCCTGTTTTTATATTTTGTGGTTTTAGATTTTTTATCCATTTCACATAAATTTTATTACCCGACTCTTTAATATACAATCCACTTTTTCTCAATTTATCATTTATTGATTTTAAATGCTGCGGAATAACTTCTTTTAAAACAATCTCACCTTTCGTAATCGCCGCAGCTATTATATACGTGGCTGCTTCTATTCTATCTGGAATTACCTCATGTCTAAAACCATGAAGTTTATCTACTCCTTCTATTATAATATTCTTTGTCCCTGCGCCAGTTACTTTCGCGCCCATTTTATTTAAAACAATGGCTAAATCTTCTATTTCAGGTTCACAGGCGGCATTAACAATTATAGTCCTCCCCTTAACTAAAACTGCAGTAAGCAATACATTTTCAGTTGCACCTACACTTGGAAATCTAAGGTTTATCGTTGTACCCTTAAGTCTATATTTAACAAAAGTTTTTACATATCCACCCTCAACTAAAATTTCAGCACCTAACTTTTTAAATGCCTCTAAATGAATATCTATGGGCCTTGCGCCTATAGCACATCCACCAGGTAGTGACACATTAACTTTTTTAAGTCTCACTAGTAAGGGTCCCATTACCAAAATACTTGCACGCATTTTTCTCACTAGATCATACGGTGCTATATATTTATACATCCCATTTTCTGAAGAATAAATCTCTACAGTATTTCCTCTTTTGACCGCTTTTTTTCCTATAAAATTTAAAAACGACAACGTCGTATTTATATCGTCAAGAGATGGGACATTGTTTATTGTAATAGACTCATCCGTAAGCAAAGTAGCAAAAAGTATAGGTAAAGCAGAATTTTTTGAGCCGGATATGACTACTTCGCCTCTCAACTTATTACCGCCGTGTATTACTATTTTATCCATTTTACAACCTTTAAACTTTACATCTATCATATTAAAATTGATATCTTAAAACCTTAAAAGATCTTTTATAAATAACTACAAATCTCATGGAGCCAAACTTATTCATGTAATAGACACATATTCTTATATAAATCTCTAAATTACAATCAATATATATTTTATTAACTCATAAATTGCAAAACTATTTCAATGTCTTTTTCTCGCTATCAATATTCTTGATAATCCCGCATAATCTTTTATTATTTCAACATCTTTATAACCGTTACTTAAAAATATTAGCTTTATGCTTTCAGCCTTATTTGCATTTAATTCAACAAAAACAACCCCATCCTTTTTTAAATATTTGTCAGCTCCAGCGACTATTTTCTTATAAAAAAATAAACCATTGTCCCTTGCTACTAAAGCATTTTGAGGTTCATATTTAAGTTCTGGTTCTAAAAATTTATATTCCTCATATGAAACATAAGGTGGATTCGCCACAATTACATCAAAAACTTTATCACTTATATTGCTGAAAATATCGCTCTCAATAAAATCTATATTCAAAGCACTATTAATTTGTGCGTTTTCCTTTGCAATTATAATAGCATTTGGACTTATATCTGAAACTACAATATTTCTAAATCTGCCAAGCTTTTCTAAACATACAGCTATACAACCTGAACCCGCACATAAATCTAATAGTGAACATTTATTTTTCCCTTTTGAAAATTCTAATACACTTTCTACCAAAATTTCAGTTTCTGGTCTTGGTATAAAGACGTCTTTATTTACTTTAAATTCAAAATACATAAAGCTGGCGAAGCCAATTATATACGCTATGGGTTCTCTTTTAGAACGTCTCAAAATGTAATGCTCATATCTAGACCTTTGTATATCAGTGGGCTTTTTGCTTCTTAAAATAGGAAGTTTTGAGCGTTTAATCTTTAGAACTGAACTCAAGAGAACTTCAGCATCAGGTTTAGCATCAAAAAGTCCTTTCGACTCTAAGAAGATTTCGGCTGTTTTCAACATAGTATAAATATTTTCACTTTCAAACATTTAATTTAAATATTATTTTCCTTAAGTTTAAACCCCATATCAGCTTCAATAAGCTTATTAATAAGTCCTAATAAATCACCATCCATAAACTCAGTAATATTATAAATACTATATCCTATTCTGTGATCTGTAATCCTATTCTGTGGGTAATTATATGTCCTTATTTTTTCTGATCTATCGCCAGAACCAATTTGTAATTTCCTTTCATTTGAAATCTGCTTTGCATTTTCCAAGATTTTCCTATCGTAGAGTTTCGCTCTCAAAACTTTAAACGCCTTAGCTCTGTTTTTCATTTGACTTCTTTCATCTTGACATGCAACTACAAGCCCAGTAGGTAAATGCGTAATTCTTATAGCTGAATCTGTTTTATTAACATGTTGTCCACCTGCCCCAGAAGATCTATAAGTATCAATTCTCAACTCTTCCATTTTTACTTCAACATCAACTTCTTCAGCTTCAGGGAAAATAGCAACGGTTACTGCAGAGGTATGAACTCTTCCAGATATTTCTGTCTCAGGTACTCTCTGAACTCTGTGTGTACCTTTTTCAAATTTAAGATAGTGCCATACTTTTTTACCGTTTATTTCAAAAGTAATTTCTTTATAACCGCCAAGCCCTGTAGGACTCGAATCTAAAATTTCGTATTTCCATCCATTTTTTTCAGCAAAACGTGTGTACATTCTATATAAATCGCCTACAAATAAGGCGGCTTCATCACCGCCAGTTCCTGCACGAACTTCTACAATAATATTCTTATTGTCATTCGGGTCAGGTGGTATAAGCAACATTTTTATTTCAGTTTCAATTTTATTTTTCATTTCAATAAAGTCATTATACTCTCCAAAAGCCAACTCTTTTATTTGAGAATCTTCCGAGCTTTTCAACTCTTCAATATCTTTTATACTGTTTAAAAGCTTTAAATATTGTGTATATTTTTCAATAATCGGACGAAGATAGGAATACTGTTTTGAAAATTTCTTATACTCTTCTTGACTTAAAACAACAGATGAATCACTAAGCTTTATTTCAACTTCTTGAAACTTTGAACTCAACAATTTTAACTTTTCTAAATACATAACACAGTTTCCATTTTATAATTATTTAATTCCACATAAAAAATTATAACTAATAACCAATGAAAAAATACTATAAACTTATATTGTTACTAAACAACAACAATAAAAATATGACAGAACCTTTAACATATATACATACAAAGCTCTGTCATAACATTTATAAAACTATTTTTTTTTAGATTCTTTGTTTCCCTTTGTAATAGATTTTGCCTTCTTAGGTGAATTAGTAAGTACCTTGTTTAAAGTTTTTCTAGGTACTTGGATTTCTTTACTAATCTTTTTTCTCAATATAGTCTTTCCCTCGGTTTTAGCAAAACGCTTTTGAAATTTTTCAACTCTTCCTGCAGTATCTATAAGTTTTTGCTTTCCTGTAAAAAATGGATGACAATTTGAACATATTTCTAGCTTTATTGAAGGTTTCGTTGAGCGAGTTTTAAATGTATACCCACACGCACACAAAACCGTGCTTTCTCCATATTTTGGATGTATTGCTTCTCTCATTTCTTAACTTCTCCTTTATTTTTCTCTCATAGTTTTTTTTGCATAAATCGTAGTATGCAAAATTTTTAACTTTTTATCAATTTTTTACAACTACATTTTACAACCACACAAATGTATGTTTTCCTGTACATCAATCTAACTAATATCAATATTTATAGTCTCCCCATACTAGAAAGTTCCATCTGTTTTAAGAAATCCTTATTGGAATGCGAGTTAAGAAGTCTTTTGCTTAATTCTTCCATAATCTCTATAGAATTCATGGAAGTCATCCATTTTCTCAATATCCACATTTTGTTTTTCTCATCTTCATTTAAAAGAAGTTCTTCTTTTCTAGTACCCGAACGCAAAAGATCTATTGCAGGAAATATTCTTCTGTCAGCAAGTTTTCTATCGAGATAAATTTCACAATTCCCAGTCCCCTTGAATTCTTCAAATATAACATCATCCATTCTACTTCCAGTTTCAACAAGAGCAGTACCTATAATAGTAAGACTTCCACCTTCTTCAATATTTCTTGCTGCCCCGAAAAATCTTTTTGGTCTCTGTAAAGCATTTGAATCAAGACCACCTGATAAAACTCTTCCACTTGACGGTGTTGCCGTGTTATAAGCTCTAGCGAGTCTTGTAATTGAATCTAAAAGAACAACAACATGTCTACCATTTTCAACCATTCTTTTAGCTTTCTCTATAACCATTTCAGCAACTTGTATATGTCTATCTGAAGGTTCATCAAAAGTCGAAGAGATAACCTCCCCCTTAACAGAACGTTGCATGTCTGTAACTTCTTCAGGTCTTTCATCTATTAATAGAACTATAAGCACTATATAAGGACTATTTTCTGTTATTGCATTAGCTATTTCTTGCAAAAGAACAGTTTTACCTGTTCTTGGAGCTGCATTAATCAACACTCTCTGCCCTTTACCTATAGGAGCTAACATGTCTACAATTCTCGTTGATAGTTTATCTTTTTTTGTTTCAAAGACTATTTTTTCGTTAGGGTATAATGGTGTTAGATTATCGAAAAGAATTCGATCTCTTATATTTTCAAGATTCTCCTGACCATTAACAGACTTCACTTGCAAAAGCGCAAAATAACGTTCTTGTTGTGTTTGAGGAGGTCTAACATACCCAGCCACTGTATCACCCTTTCTCAAAGCAAATTTTTTTATCTGAGAAGGAGATATATATATGTCATCTGGACCAGGAAGATAATTATAACCAGGTGAACGCAAAAAACCAAAACCATCAGGTAAGATTTCTAAAACACCTTCATCATAAACTAATTTGTTTTCTTTTGTTCTCGCTTCAAAAATTTTTGCTATAAGTTCTTGCTTCCTCAAACCTGCAAAAGAGTCGAGTTTAAGACCTTTTGCAATCTCTATAAGTTCTGCCATAGTTCGCTTAGACAAAATAGATACATCTTTAGTTCTATCCTTTTCCATTAACTCCTCCAGAGAGAGTCCGTCCTAACACACTTTCGTTTAATTAAATTACCATATAATTTTGTACTTAATAAAAACGTCTGCTTGATTTAATTTTGATTTATTTACTTCAATTTAGATATTTTTGATTTGAAAGAATAGGAATAAATATTGCTTTATCTTATTCCTATACTAGACGTCAACAATCTATACAGATTTTTTACATTTCTTTTTAAATTTATCATAGATCCAGAATTATCTATTACAAAATCAGCGAGTTCAATTTTCTTTTTTATCAACATTTGAGAATCAATTCTTCTTTTAACTTGATATGTGTCTAGTTTATTGCGTGTAGTAAGACGTTTAGCTTGAACGTCATAAGGAGTCCAAATAACCACAGTCTTGTCACATACTTTATCTAACCCAACTTCAAAAAGAAGCGGAGCATTAATCAATATCATATCATTGCTTATTTTATGTTGAGATATTGTTTTATTTATACATGAAATTATATATGAGTGAAGAATTTTCTCAACTTTGAATTTGATTTTTTCATTAGAAAAAATCATGTTGGCAAGTTTTTCTCTATTCAAAGTTCTATCTGTACATAAAATATTTTGTCCGAGATCATTTACAAGTCTGCTTAAAACCGGTTCACAATTTTCAACAACCTCACGCGATATTTTATCAGCGTCTATGTTATAAACCCCAAATGACTCAAAACATTTAGCGGCTTCACTCTTCCCAGTAGCAATTCCCCCTGTTAATCCTATTATCATATTTTTTCATTTCTCCCAAATTTTTCCCAACCTTAACATCAACAATTAAAGGAACACTTAAAGCCACAGAATTTTCCATCTTATTTTTTATAATCGAAATTATATCTCTAAGTTCTTCAATTGGAACTTCGAAAAGAAGATCATCATGAATCTGTAAAAGCATTATAGATTTATAACCTCTAAACTTAATTTCATTATATATATTTATCATAGCAATCTTTATTATATCTGCAGAACTTCCTTGAATTGGAGTATTTAGGACTATTCTTTCAGCAGCACTCCTAACTTGGGTATTCTTTGAATACAGTCCATGTACAAATCTTACTCTCCCATTGATAGTACAAACATATCCATCTCTTGAAGCTTGCTCTATAATTTGATCCATCCATAATTTTACCCCACTGTATCTTTCAAAATATCCATCAATATATTTTCTTGCCTTTGAGAACGGGATACTTAATTGTCTTGAAAGCCCAAAAGGAGACATTCCATAAATTATACCGAAATTTATTGCTTTCGCTGCTTTCCTCAAATTATCAGGTACAGATTCATTTTGAGGAATATTAAAAACTTCTCTGGCTGTCGCACTGTGTACATCTACATTATTCCTAAAAGCTTCCACAAGTTTTTCATCTTGTGAAATATGAGCTAATACCCTCAAATCAATTTGTGAATAATCAGCAGATAAAAAAATCTTATCATTCTCTGGTATAAACGCTTTCCTAAACTCTCTTCCATAAACAGATCTCATAGGGATATTTTGTAAGTTCGGCTCTGTTGACGACAATCGCCCAGTAACAGTTACAGCTTGATTAAAAACAGTATGAATCCTATCCCCGCTACAAGCGCAATAACTCATTATAGGAGATATATAAGTACTTTTTAACTTTTGGAGCTCTCTGTACTTTAACACCATAGCTGGAAATTCGTAAGACGACAATTCAGTTAATACTTCTTCATTTGTTGAATAACCGGTTTTAGTCTTTTTGATTATTGGAAGATTGAGTTTATCAAACATTATACGCGAAAGTTGTTTAGTTGAATTAATATTGAATTCTACATCCGCTGTTTTATAAATATTATCTTCAATTTCCTCTAATTTAGAAATTACTTTCTCATTAAATTTACTCAAAAAAGACGAATCTATTTTTACGCCAGAAATCTCCATTTCTGAAAGAATTTCGATTAAAGGCATCTCTACATCAAAGAAAAGTGATGAAAGCTTTTTCTCTTTTATAAGTAAACTGAATATTTTATACGCGGCAAAAGATGCCGCTGAAATTGAATTTGCATACCTTGCGTTGTCTTCTACTGAAGAATCTGCAAATGCAAATTTCTTCGTCCCTCTTCTTAAATAACTATCATCACCTGCTTTAAAATTTAAATACTTTGTTGCAATATAATTTATATCGTTAGGTTTTGCAGGATTTAAGCAATATGAAGCAAGCATCACATCAAAATATATACCATTTAGTTCAATCTTCAAAATTTTATAAATATTTCTCTCGTGCTTTAAATTATATCCTATTTTTTTTATCCTATTTGAAGAAAATAATACTGTAAAGATATCTTTAAATTCGTCAATAGCTATTTTAGGAGAATTTAAATCGCTATGTCCAATGGGGAAATAAAAAGCTTTACTTTCAGTATATAACGATATACCAACAACATATGTTTCTAAAGAGTCAGACAAAGATTTTATTGTTTTCATTGCAAAAATACCTGAACATTCTATCAACTTTGCAATTTTAATTGCTTTTTCCTTAGTATTTACAACTTCATTATCAAATTCAAATGGTGTATTTAATATTTTTGAATTAAGAGGTAAAAGTTTTTTATCTTCAGAATTTAAAAAATCTATTTCTTGTCTCTCAACATTTGCACCTTCAATAATCGAAGCAATACTATTGCAATCATTTTTCTTTTTCAACTTTTTAATATGAGATTCAAAATTTTTGAAATATTGATATGAATATTTTTTAAGAAAACTTTTAAATTCGTATTTTTCAAAAAAAGGAATAGCTTTGTTTACATCCAAATCTCTACTTTTAAAATTTTCAAGTTCAAAACTCAAAGGAACATGTTTATTCAAATCCACTAACTTCTTGCTTATTAATGCCTTATCTTTACCATATCTAACTAATTTCCCTACATTTCCCTCTATAAAATCTAAATTCTGCAAAATATTCTCAAGAGTTCCAAATCTCTTAACAAGTTTAACAGCGGTTTTCTCTCCAATACCCCTTATTCCGGGAACATTATCAACGACATCTCCCATCAAAGCAAATACATCTACAAGCTGTTTAGGCATAACTCCATACATTTCCTCAATTTTTTTTGCATCATACATAATATTTTTAGAGTCATTCCAAATTAACACACTCTGTTCTTCTGCCAATTGAGAAATATCTTTATCAGCAGTTACAATAACAGTCTGCATATTAATTTTTTTATTGTTCTCAACTACCGTTGCAATTAAATCATCCGCTTCATAACCCTTTATCTCTATTTTTGCCATAGCCAAAGCTTCTACAGCTTCTTTTGCAATAGGCATCTGACTTATAAGAGCTTCATCAAGTGAATTTCTATTGGCTTTATAATCTTCAAATATTTCATATCTAAAATTTTTTGATGGATAATCAAAACAAACTACAATATAGTCAGGCGTAAAATTGTTTTTAATCTTAAACAGTAGCCTCATAAAACCATAAACTGCATTTATTTGTTGACCACTTGAAGTAAAAAGTGACGGTAAAGCATGATAAGCTCTGTGAATGTAAGCATTTCCATCTATAACAAAAAATCTTTTCATACATTTTAAAACTGCAATTCTATTCCTGACTATCCAATAATTAAAAAGATAATTAGCTTAATCTATTATATAAGCTGAGCTTCTATATAGTTTTGTGCACTTATAGCAGCCTGGGCTCCGTCAGATGTAGCCGTCACAATTTGCCTTAATTGTTTTTTCCTTATATCGCCACATGCAAAAATACCAGGGATAAAAGTATTCATATCTTCATCTGTAACAATGTACTTCGCTTTATCAACCATAACATCTGGAAGAAATAAAGTATTTGGAATTAACCCTATAAAAACAAAAATACCATTTGTATTTAAATACTTATTTTCATGAGTTTTTATATTGTTTATTACTACTCTTTCAATAGAATCTTTTCCTAAGACTTCCTTAACTGTACTGTTATACAACACCGAAATATTTTTGCATAGTGCCACTCTTTCCTTAAGAATCTTCATCGCTCTTAAATCATTTCTCCTATGAATAACAGTTACCTTTTTTGCAAATTTAGATAGATAAACAGCTTCCTGAATTGCAGAGTCCCCCCCTCCTATAACTAACACATCTTTATTCCTATAAAAAGGAGCATCACACACAGCGCAGAAAGATACGCCTTTACCAATAAATTTTGATTCCCCAGGCACGTTCATTTTCTTTATAAGCGTTCCAGCAGCTATAATAATAGTTTTAGTTTCATAAGTTAAGTTTTTGGTAATTACTTTTTTTAAAAAACAGTTATATTCAATAGCAATAACTTCATCATAGATTAATTCTACGTTACAATCCTTTATCTGCTTCTCAAGTCTTACAGCAAGATCAAAACCACTAATCCCTTCGCCAAATCCCGGATAATTCTCAATCGTATCAGTCATTAACATTTGACCACCACAAGCATTTTTTTCTACAAGCAACATTTTCAATCTTGCCCTTAAAGCATAAATTGTTGCTGACAACCCACTAGGACCTCCTCCAATAACAATAACATCATAAATCATAATAAATCCTTAATCTATAAGAAGGGCAATATCAATAATTTTCTTTATTTCATTTTTAGGTTTAAATCCCACTATCTTTTGCAAAGGAGAACCATTTTTAAACAAAATCAAACACGGGATGGATGTAATTTGGAATCTCGTTGATAAAGACATATTTTCATCAGTGTTCACCTTAGCTATTTTTACTATACCTTTATATTCTAAAGAAAGTTCTTCAATAACCGGACTTAGCATTTTACATGGACCACACCATAGAGCCCAAAAATCAACCAATACCGGTAAAACTTCAGATAAAACTTCTTGTGAAAAATTACCTTCATTAACTTCTAAAACTTCAGATAAAACTTCTTGTGAAAAATTATTTTTATCAACTTCAGTCGTCATAAAATCTCCTCCCATCTGTTAAGTTCTATAAAACTTTAAATACACGTCATCAACAGAAACGATCACCCACCGAAAGTTGTCTACCTTGAATAAAACTCCAAGAACACATAACAGATTTATTTTCAAGCTTTATTCTTACAACTAAAATCTTTCCAACAACACATGCTACCGTAAAACCCCTATTCTTCTCTAAAGAACATACAACCCCAAAATCATCATTTAAAGAATCTTTGTCAAATATTTCTATTTCAACAAATTTAATTCTTTTACCTGTAAGTTTACCAAAAGAAACCATCGAGTACACTCCAGGCCAAAGATATAAACCTCTAAATTTATTGTACACAACGCTAGCACTTTTATTCCAGTTAATTAAACCACTTTCCTTCTTTAAAGGTGGAGCAAAACTCGGTACTCCAATTTGAGGTATCACATTATATTTTCCGCTTTTAAGAAACTCAAGAGTTTTATTCATAACAACTATGCCTAAAGGAATAAGCTTACTAAATAAAGTTTCAGCAGTATCGTTTATATCTATAACAAGCTTTTCTTGAATTATTATATCACCATTATCAAGACCATCTCCAATACAGAAAGAAGATACACCTGT
This sequence comes from Candidatus Endomicrobiellum basalitermitum, assembly GCA_031282525.1. Taxonomy (GTDB): domain Bacteria; phylum Elusimicrobiota; class Endomicrobiia; order Endomicrobiales; family Endomicrobiaceae; genus Endomicrobiellum; species Endomicrobiellum basalitermitum. The sequence goes on from JAITDN010000003.1 coordinate 261,041, forward strand.
CTCAGTTTCTCCATTGCACAAAGCGTATTGAACTGGAGATGCCCCTCTTAACTTAGGAAGAAGTGAAAAATGTATATTAAAAGTTTTGTATTTAGGAAGATTGAAAACACTCCTTGAAATAAGTTTGCCATACGATACAACGACACCTACATCCGCATCAAAACTTTTTATTTCTTTAATAATATTATCAGTAAATTCTTCAACCTGTATAAAATTAACATTATTTTTTATAGCACAAACTTTAACCGCAGGGGCAATAAACTTTTGCCCTCTAAATGCAGGCTTATCAGGCTTTGTAATAACTAAAATTTCATGATTATTTTTATACAACGCCTCAAGATAGTATCTTGAAACAATAGATGTGCCGAAAAACAATATTTTCACCAATTGCCTGCATTTCTATTTCTTTTTATTTTTTTTTCAATAAATCTTCTTTTCCATTCCGGAAGATAATCTATAAAGAGTTTTGCATCTAGATGATCCACTTCATGTTGAATAGCAATCGAAAACAAACTCTGCACTTCAATTTCTAATTCTTCACCATTTAAATTCGTATATTGAACAACAATCCCATCATGACGCTTTACATTTTCATAAAAACCTGGGAAAGAGAGGCATCCTTCTCTTCCAGATATTTTGTTTTCATCGCATGAAACAATAACAGGGTTTATCATAACACTTGGCGATTTTTTATTTAAATCCACATCAATAATGCAAAGTCTTAACGACACTCCTATCTGAGGAGCAGCCAAACCAACCCCATGAGCTGAATACATCGTTTCAAGCATATTGCAAGCAAGTTTTTTTATACCATCATCAACTTTTAAAATGACCTTTGCTTTTTCTCTTAAAATGGGATCGCCATATTTTTTTATTTCAAATATTGCCATAAAACAAATATCAGATAAGATATCTTAAAATGTAAAAATTCTAAACATTACACACACTAAAGATAAAGAAATTAATCATCATCTTATAATTTTTTATAATTACTATTTAACTTTCCAAGACTCATATCTCAGATTATTTATAATATTAAAAAATATATCACTATTTTCAAATCCACTTACATGAGTTAACAAAAATAAATTGCACAATTAATAATATAAAGTTTTAATTACTACACATACTAGAATTTATAAATTATTTTCAATATTTTACAACAATAGGCAGTGCAGGATTTGAACCTGCGACCTTTTCTTTGTAAGAGAAATGCTCTTCCATCTGAGCTAACTGCCTACTTATATCCTATTAACAAATTAAAAATATGTCAAAAAAATATCGCAAAGTGGTTGGCTATTTAGCTACAAAAAGAAAGTTTAAAAAACCTTCTTAATTATAATATTTAAATTTTTTCCATACATACAAATTCTATATATTTCATTTTTAAATCATTTATTTAAAAACTCGCTTAAAAATATAATCAACATTTTTAAACTGCGAATTAATATCACAATCTCTTTTTATTTCCTCTACAGTCAAATTTTTCTTCATATCTTGATTCCTTAGACACGCTTCCTCTATAGTTATTTTATTATCTCTTGCATCAAAGGCCACAGCCTGAACTATATTATAAGCATTTTCTCTTGAAATCCCTTTATCTACAAGAGAAAGTAACAATGTACCCGAAAAGATAACATTTTTTGTTTTATCTAAATTTATTTGCATATTTTCAGGATAAACGTTAAGTCCTGACAATAAAATCTGCATTCTAACAAGCATATAATGTAAAATTATAGAAGCGTCTGGAAACATAATCCTTTCCGTAGAAGAATGACTTATATCCCGTTCATGCCATAGCGCAATATTTTCCATTGCGGTCAGGGTATATCCTCTAAGAACTCTTGACAACCCACATATATTTTCAGAGATTATTGGATTTCTTTTGTGAGGCATTGCTGATGAACCTTTTTGTCCTTTTGTAAAAGGTTCTTCGACTTCTGATAATTCAGTCCTTTGCAAATGTCTTATTTCCATTGCAATTCTCTCAAGAACAGCACCTACATGAGCAAGCATAGAAAAATAAATTGAATATCTATCGCGCGGAATAATTTGTGTTGATACGGATTCTGCTTTTAAGTCCATTTTTTGACATACATATTCCTCAATTCTCGGATCTAAATTTGCCATAGTACCTACGGCACCAGAAACTTTACCATAACTTACGGTTTCAAGAGCAAAATTAAGTCTATCCAAAGACCTCAAAACTTCACAATACCAAGAAGCCACCTTTAATCCAAACGTCATTGGTTCTGCATGAACACCATGTGTTCTTCCCATTACGGGAGTCATTTTGTATTTATTAGCCAACTCACGTATTATAACGGCTAACTTTTTAGTTTCATCAATAAGTAAATTTGTCGCTTGTTTAAGTTGCGCTCCAGTAGCAGTATCTAAAACATCAGAAGACGTCATACCAAGATGCAAAAACCTACTATCAGGGCCTATAGTTTCAGAAACAGCAGTCAAAAAAGATATCACATCGTGTTTGACAGTAAGTTCAATTTCATTAATTCTCTTAATGTTGATCTTAGCTTTTCGTTTTATTGTATCTACAGCCTCTTGAGGAACTTTGCAAAATTTTGACATAGCTTCAACAGCAAAAATTTCAACTTCAAGCATTTTCTTGAATCTATTCTCATCTGACCAAATTTCAATCATTTCAGGCTTACTATAACGCGGTATCATATCTTTTACCTCTTTTCCAATTCTAACTTCAAATTTTCTGTTTTTATTATATTCAATACTAAAATTTATAGTCTTATAGGTCCAAATAACACTCTAAAATCGTAACTATATAAAAATAACTTTTAAATTTCACAGTATAGGGTTAAGACTATTCAAAAAACATAATCATTCTGTTAACGTATTAAGATAATTTGCGTTATCATTTTTCTTCAGTAAAAATTTTCTAAAGCTCTAAAAATATTAATTAAGAATTAATATTTTTATCGATCTACAGTTACATTGTTGACTTTGCATACTAAAACTCACTTCACAAAATTACTATACAAGCAAATATTTCTAAAACTCTCTTCATATTACTATATTCAAAAACCATTACAGCAACCTACAAATTTAAAGACTTTTATTTAAATCATCTATCAAAATCTTTATAGCTTCAGGGTATATTTTATGCTCTACAGCTAAAACTTTTCTTGCTATATCCTGTGGTGTATCGCTATTAAGAACCTTGACTTTTTTCTGTATTATTATCTTCCCTGTATCATAATTTTCATCTACAAGATGTACTGTTGCACCAGATACTGTCTCTCCTGATTCTATAATAGCTTCATGGACATGATGACCATACATCCCCTTTCCTCCGAATTTAGGTAAAAGAGCTGGATGTATATTCAAAATCTTGTTACGATAATTTTCTATTATTTTTTGACCTATAATTTTTAAATAACCAGCAAGACAGACAATATCTACTTTCATATTCTTAAGTTCCGCAAATATAGCACTATTAAAAGATTCTTCACTTCTAAAACTCTTTCTTTCTAAGCAAACAGATTTTATATTCTCTTTTTTTGCTCTTTTAAGTGCGTAAGCACCAGGATTATTTGAAATTACTAAAACGACTTTTGCCAACATCTTTAAAATTCCATCACTAGTAGAATCTATTATAGATTGTAAATTTGACCCATCACCAGATACCAAAACTCCGAGACTTTTTATCATACAAGCTCAACGCCTCTTTCGCCTTTTTTAACATAACCTATAACTTTAGCACCTTTAAAAAATTTTTCAATCTTCGAAGCAGCTTCAGAACATACTATCAAAATCATACCTATTCCCATATTTAGAGTTCTGTAAATATCTGTTTCTGGAACATTACCTTTAGTTTGAATAATTTTAAAAATTTCAGGGACTTTCCATGATTTTTTTTCAATAACAACCCTAATATCTTTCTTTTGAGGTAAAATTCTACTTATTTTATCGTAAAAACTACCACCGGTAATATGAGTTATACCAACTATATTTTGTATACTTGAATTGAATTTTTTAATAGCTGAAAGAATTTCCTTGACATAAATTTTTGTAGGTGCAAGAAGCCGTTTTGAATATTTTTTTAACTCATCATCCGAGAAAATTTTTCTTATAAGAGAATAACCATTTGAATGAGGACCACTTGATGGTAGCCCTATTACAACATTTCCTGATTTTATTTTACTTCCGTTAATTTCTTTTCCCTTCTCAACTATACCTACTGAAAAACCAGCTAAATCGTACTCTCCATCCTTATAAAATCCTGGCATTTCAGCAGTTTCCCCACCAATAAGTTGTGAATCTGACAATTCACATCCTTTAGCTATACCCTCAATGACACGTTCTGCTTGTTCTACATCCAGTTTTCCGCAGGCAAAGTAATCTAAAAAGAAAAGAGGTCTAGCTCCTACACATACTATATCATTAACATTCATTGCAACCAAATCTATTCCAACAGTATCATGTTTATTAAATGTAAATGCAAGTTTTAATTTTGTACCTACACCGTCAGTTGAACTAACAAGATTATATTTTGTCCCTAAGATAGGAAACAATCCTCCAAAACCACCAATTTTTGGAAGCTTCTTTTTAAGTCGTTTTACAAGTTCATTCCCTGCATCAATATTAACACCAGCCTCATTGTACATAATAGACATATCAATCATCTCCTATCATAATATCATATACAAAATTTGTACTTTAGCTAAAACAACAATGTAGTAATCACTATTTATTTAAATCTAACTTTTTTTGAAACTCAAAAAAAATCTATAACTGCAGATTACACGCAAACTTTGAAGTAATAAATAACATAATAACTTTTGTAATTTTAACTCAAAATTTACACTTTACAAGTCAATAAGTATGAATAAACTTCCCATACACATACATATTATTCTCTGCTGCCAGGCTTTATGACAACACTTCCTGATTTACACATAGGACAGTCATCTTTCTCATAGTTTTTAACTTCAAGAGTTAAGATAGAAATTTTTGGAACTCCAAAGTCAACTTTTCCAGCACTCCTATCAACAAGAGAAGTAATAGCAACTACTACAGCACCCTTAGATTTAATAGAATCTATGACTTCTGTACTGGATAATCCTGTTGTTATAACATCCTCAACTACTAGAACTTTCTCATCCTTGCCTACTGAAAAACCTCTTCTCAAACAGACTTTACCATCAACTCTTTCAGTAAACATTGAGCGAACACCTAAAGCTCTTCCAACCTCATACCCAATAACAATACCACCAATAGCAGGCGAAATAACAGCATCAACTTTTATATTGTTTTCTCTGATTCTATTGGCAAGCTCTTTTGCTAATCTTGTAGTCTCCCTATGATTTTGTAAAATCAAGGCAGATTGAAAATATGTATCTGAATGTAATCCACTTGAAAGTTTAAAATGCCCACTTAAAAGAGCTTTATTTCTTCTGAACAATTCTTTAAGTTCAATAAGCTCTTCTTCTTCTATCTCTTTTATTTTTTTCTCATCTGAACTTGATCTCTTAAAAAATATATTCTTTACTCCCCAATATCCTAAAACAAGACCTACAATAATGTTAAGCATCTTTACAGCCCAAATTGGTAAAAATACACCTATAAAATGGCCGATTAAAATTACAAAAGACATAAATACAGGCGTTGCTAACATAAAACCAGCTGCGAAAACACTTGTTTCTTTAAATTTCATATCACGTTTACTTACTTCAAGTGAAAATATTCCCATGATAAATAAAATAGTAATAGGATTTGCCATATCCAATCCCATCAAACCAAAAAATAAAGCTTTACCTTTAATCCTATCAGGATTAATAAAATCGTGTCCTATTTGTCCCGTTGCTAAAAACGTTTTTAAAAATAATATTCCAGTTGTTATGAAAAATATTCCAAACGCCATTAAGACAATGCCAATAACAATATCAAAAATCCTCTGATAACGTTGTATCTTTTTCACAAGAGTAGATATTGAAAAAACAGCTAAGCTAACATATGTTAAATCAACAATTGATAATCCTAAAATACCTATAAGCATTTCGGTAACCGGTATAGACAATGACAAAGTAAAAACTAACATGTAAATAGGACCAATGCCACCAGCTTGTAACATAAGTCCCAATTTTAATCCGTCAAATAAAAAAACGTTATTCTTATTTTTCATAATATTCATTTTGTTTTACCATTATTATCTTCTTAACTATCCTATATTTTATTATAAATATTTTTTAAAGTCTCAATGGGATTGATAGTATTCAATATAGGTCTACCAACAACTATAAAATCCGCACCTTCCTTAATTGCAACATCCGGAGTTGCCACTCTTTTTTGATCATCATAAATACTTTCTAACCTAATTCCAGGGGTCACAACGTCAAACTCTTTACCACACTCTTTTTTTATGATAGCTATTTCAAGAGGCGATGATATTACGCCATCAACTCCGCAAGCTTTTGCAAGTTTTGCTCTTCTTATAACTTCCTCTTTAGTCGCTACCTGACTTGTCAAAACTGTCACTGCCCATATTTTTGGTCTACTTTTTATAGACGTAGCAGCCATAAGCATATCTTCCCCACCAATTGAATGAACAGTTAAGCTAAAAACTCCTAATTCTTTAGCAGATTCAACTGAAAGTTTAACAGTAGTAGGTATATCGTGAAACTTTAAGTCTAAAAATATCTCTTTTCCGTTATCTTTTATAATTCTCATTATTTTTTCGCCATATCGCAAAAACAATATAGGACCAACTTTATAAATATCGATATAAGGAACAGTCTTTTTTACAAGTTCTTCAACTCTACTAAAATCATAAACATCAAGAGCAAGTATTATTTTTTTCATTTCTTCCTTTTTAACATTTATTTGTTAAATGACAAAATAAGTTTTATGTTCAAAGAGTTTATCATAAATTTTTACTGACAATACCAATTATGTCTTTTAGTGAGTTTATATTTTTTCTTTCCAATATATTCTTAATTCCATAAACAATTTTCATCAAATTTTTAGGAGAGATTAAACTTGAACTTCCAACACTAACAACTGTCGCTCCAGCTAGAATAAATTCAACAGCATCTTCACCTGTTACTATTCCGCCACACCCAATAATTGGCACTCTTATACTCTGATAAGCGTCGTACACGCAACGCACTGATATGGGCTTTATACAAGAACCCGAAACACCTCCTTTAAACGTTGAAAGTTTTGGCTTAAACATTTCAACATCTATAGCCATCGCCGGATAAGTATTTGCTAGCGTCACTCCATCGGCTCCCGAATTTTGTGCCGTCAATGCAATTTCAACAATATCAGTTACTAGCGGAGAAAGCTTTGCAATAACTGGCACTTTTGACACATTTTTTACTCCACTCACTATTTCACTAACCAAACACAAATCGTGACAAATTATCTTTTTTTTCAAATTGGGACAAGATAAATTAAGCTCTATAGCCGACACGCCGTCCTGTCTGCTTAATATCTCTGCAAGTTCAATATATTCACTTGTCTTAGCCCCAGCAATACTTACAATTATAGGCACACCAATCTTATTTAATCTTTCAAGTGGTTCTTCAATAAAAGCTTTGACTCCAATATTTTGTAAGCCTATTGTATTCAATATCCCCGACTCAACTTCCGCAATTCTAGGTTGTGAATTACCACCACGTGGCTCCAAAGTAATTGTTTTTGTAACAATACCACCGAGCTCACTCAACGGAATTAAATCCGCAAGTTCGTAACCGTAACCAAAAGTTCCAGATGCTGTAAGGACAGGATTTTTCAGTTCAATTCCAGCAAAATTTATATTTAGATTAGTCTCCATCTATTTCACTCGTTTCATCCTATAAATACATCAAACCATGTACTTGTTATATATACCTTTTCTACTTTAATCTGAAAAACAAGTTAGGAGGTTGTATGCTACTTTTTCAAAATCTCAATTTGTAACTCCTTTTAATTATCCAATCACTATTTAGTCCCTCAATTAGCATATCCTAATAAGGCTTATACAATTCACTTAACACAGAATCTCTTCCTAATTTTTTATATAAATATAAGAAAATGAGCTAAAAACAAAAGCAGATCATCCAAACAATACTTGCACTAAATCACTTTTCTCAGCTAAAGTCTTTAATTAACACTTCAAATAACCCTAGCGTAATCTGGCAAGAATAAAAAGTTTTTTATATACATTTTTTCACTAATTACAGCATCATAAATACTAAAATATAAACCATACAAACAACTCACTATTTATTATTTGTCTTGTTTCTTTCCTCATATCTATTGCCTATTGGCGAATTCCAACATAAAACCACAGCTTGACTTTTAAGGTACTTAACCTTCAATAATTTCATAACTTTTTATATTTTTAAATTACGAACACATTGTTTAAACTTTCACTATGTTTACAATTTTTATCTTCCACAAAAATTCTATTTGAATCACACTCTTTAACAATAGATCTTACTATATCATTATGAAACACAAAATTATTACTTCTCTTATATTTCTCAAATATCTTCTCTATCATTTGTCTCTTTTTATTTTTAATCGCCACATTAGAGCTCGACATCTTCAATTTTAAAAACAGGGCCATCCTTACAATTCATTTTATTTTGCCCATTTATTTTTACGACACAGCCTTGGCAGTTCCCTAACCCACACGCCATTTTCTCTTCAAGAGAAACGAAACCACACACCCCCCTTTCTTTGGCAATTTGTAAAACTTTTTTAAGCATTGGAATAGGCCCACATGCAAAAAGGGTATCGCTAGTTTTTAATTGTTCCGGCAATATATCCGTAATATAACCCTTATATCCTTTTGATCCGTCTTCAGTAGATAAAACAGTTTTCCATCCTAACTTCCGAAAATTGTCCAAATGCAATAAATCAGATTCTGATCTTGCTCCATAATACAATGTACCTTTTTTTTTTAGTCTTGAGGCAAGGGAATAAACTGATGCAATACCTGTGCCCCCTGCTACAATAATATTATTACCAAAATCGCCATGTGTATTATTATTATCCACGGTAGGACTAGCTAACGATCCTAAATCATAACCTTTACCAAGTGGACCTAAAAGTTGAAGTATTCCAGATTTAATATTTGACAAAATTCTTGTGCCTTTACCAACAACTTTATACAAAAAACTCACACTTTTTTCTTCATTATTAACATCATAAATCCCAAAAGGACGCCGCAAAAAGACACCTGGAATACTAATCATAAAAAATTGCCCTGGCAAACAATATTTATAAGTATTCCCAATTTTAACTTTTAATTCAAAATAGTGAGACCCAATTTTTTTGTTGTAAATTATTTCATAATTCTCATCAAATCTTTTACACATACACAATAGGAATCAATATAACAATCTAATTTATACTTTTTGTCAAAACTTGTTATATTTATAAACTCCAAACTATATTTCCTCCTACAATTGTCATCACCACTCCACCTTTAAACTGCCTTCCTATAAAAGGTGAATTTTTACTTTTAGAAACTATCCTACTCTTTTCAAACTCATAAGAATATTCTGTGTCAATTATCGTAATGTCAGCGATACTCCCCTCTCTAAGAGTACCTCTACTCTCAAGATTAAAAATCTTTGCGGGATTAGAGGTCATTTTTGATATAGCTTCATAAAAACTTAAAACACTGGTATCAACAAGTTCATTTAAAACAAGACTCAATAATGTCTCAAAACCTATAATCCCAAAAGGAGCTAAGTCAAATTCTTTATTTTTTTCTTCTTGAGTATGCGGAGCATGATCTGTCGCTATACAATCTATTGTACCATCTGCGAGACCTTTTTTTATTGCGTCAACATCTTCTTTTTCTCTTAATGGAGGATTTATTTTAGTATTCGCATCATAAACTTTTACGTCATCATCAGTTAAAGTAAAATAATGAGGGCAAGTTTCAGCAGTAACTTTTACATCTCTTTTCTTTGCTTGCCTTATCAAATCAACTGAACCTGCAGTAGAAACATGAGCAATATGCAGATAAGCACCAGTGAGCTCCGCAAGCATTATATCACGACTTATCATAACTTCTTCAGCCTGTTTCGGGATTCCTCTCAAGCCTAAAATCGAAGAATTTTCACCTTCATTCATAACACCATTTTTACTTAACTCTTTATCTTCACTATGAGAAATAACCGGAAGCTCAAACATTTTAGAATATTCTAAAATACACCGCATAATTCGCGAATTTGATACAGGAAGACCATCATCGCTTATTGCAATAATTCCCGCTTTTTTAAGAAGTCCTATTTCAGAAAGCTCAACACCCTGCGATCCCTTAGTTGCACATCCTACAGGGAAAACATTTACGAACCCTTCTTTACGCGCTTTATGAAATATAAACTCAACTACTGAAGCACTATCTATAACAGGGTCGGTATTTGGCATACAAAAAACAGTCGTTATCCCGCCTTTTGCAGCTGAATGTGTCCCAGTGTAGATAGTTTCTTTCATTTCCTGTCCCGGTTCTCTTAAATGAGCATGAACATCAATAAGGCCAGGAACAGCAATTTTCCCTTCCCCACTAATAACTCTATCGGCATTATTTGAAAATTTTGGTACAATTCTCCCGTTCTCGATAAAAATGTCACCAATTAAATCTTTATTTTGCGAAGAAGGATCAACTATTCTAATATTTTTAATTTGAAGGCGCATTTTTCCTCTTTACAGACTGCTCCAAAAGACATAAAACCGCCATCCTAACCGCTATCCCATTGGCAATCTGCTCATTAATAGCAGCATTGGGAGCATCAGCAACTTCAGAAGTTATTTCAATACCTCTATTCATTGGTCCAGGATGCATAATTAAAACATCAGATTTCGCCATACCCAATCTCTCTTTCGTTAACTGATAAAGACTAATATACTCACGAAGAGACGGAAATAAGCTCTCCTGTTGACGTTCAAACTGTATTCGTAAAATATTCAAAACATCGGCTTTTCTAACAGCTTCATCTAAATTATAGTACACCTTCACGCCTAAATTTTCAATGCTTGCTGGAATTAAAGTCGATGGTCCCGAAACCAAAACCTCCGCACCCATTTTAGTTAACGCCCATATATTTGATTTTGCAACTCTTGAATGTAAAATATCACCAACAAGCAACACTTTTAATCCTTCAATCCTTTTCTTCCTTTCATATATAGTGTATAGATCAAGAAGTCCCTGGGTAGGATGTTCGTGAAAACCATCACCAGCATTTATTATAGATATGTCTAGATTTCTTGCAAGTATATCAGGTACCCCTGCTAACACATGTCTTATAATTATGTAATCTGCACCCATAGCTTTAAGAGTTTTACCAGTATCTATAAGACTTTCTCCTTTGACAATACTTGAACTGTTTACAGCAATATTTATCACATCAGCGGAAAGTTTTCTAGCAGCAATTTCAAACGAAGTCCTTGTACGCGTAGAAGGTTCATAAAAAAGTGTTACCACCATTTTACCACAAAGTATTAAAGATTTATCACATTTTTTTAAAAGATCTTTAAAGATTTTAACGGAGTCTAAGATTGTTTGCAAATCTTTTTTGTCTAGATGTTTAAGACCAAGTAAATCTTTGAATTTTAGAAACATTTATTATTGTCCAATACACATACTTACATGTGATACAACTTTATTATCTTTTTTATGTTACTGACTTTTTCTGAATTTATTTAACTGTATTACATAAATGAATCATAAAATAGCAAAATCATCTCCACCTAAATATATTTTATAACACAAAAAAACTCACTTACAAACAAATTCATTTTCTTAATTCCCCAAGATACTTTTCTATTCCATTTTTCTGAAGCTCAAAATCATCTTTGATAACATCTTCTGACATTTTATTTTTGTATACCTTAAGCTTCTCATTTAAACCTTTATTCGTAACAGCTATTATTTGAACAGCTAAAATTGCAGCATTTACAGCACCAGCTTTTCCTACAGCAACCGTTGCAACAGGCACACCTTTAGGCATTTGAACTATTGAAAATAAGGCATCTAAACTCAAAAAACTTTTACTGTCAACTGGAACTCCTATTACTGGAAGAACAGTTTCAGAAGCCACAACACCTGGAAGCGCAGCGGCCATCCCAGCTACAGCTATGAAAACTTTTACATTTGAACTTTCTGCACTTCTAATACATTGTTTTAAATGTTGATTGGTCCTGTGAGCTGAAGCAATGTTCAAAGTATAAGACAACCCAAATTTCTCTAAAACTTCAATAGATTCTCTTATCAACGGTAAATCCGATTTAGAACCTACAATAATAGCTACATCTACATCACAAACACTACTCATTTAGCGCCCTCCAGGCTATATCTTTCCGATAGTGCATATTTTTAAAATATATACTTCTAACATTTGAATAAACCTTATCTATCGCAGTTTTTATATTATCCGCTCTTGAAGTAATACTTAAAATTCTCCCGCCACAAGTAAAGAATTTTCCGGATTCAAATTTCGTTCCAGCATGAAATATCAGCGTATCCTTGTCATTAATATTTTCTAACCCTCTAATTTCAAATCCTACTTCAAACTTTCCTGGATATCCACCTGAAGCAAGCACTACCGAAACTGAAAACTCTTTTTTCCAATCAATCTTTAAAGCTCCAAGCTCCTTATTTAAAATCGCATCACAAATGCCTATTAAGTCTGTGTCAAGCAAAGGTAAAACCGCCTGCGTTTCAGGATCTCCAAAGCGACAGTTAAACTCCAAGACATAAGGAGAGGACTCTTCAATAATCAAACCTACATATAAAACCCCTTTATAATTAATCTTCTCAGCTTTTATACCGTTAATAATCTTACGAATTATAACTTCAGCTTTTTTATTTAAATCATTCATCATTGCCAAGGGCGCAGGAGCATAAGCACCCATACCACCAGTATTAGGTCCTTGATCATTGTCATTTATTCTTTTATGATCTTGAGAAGCTGGCATTATTGAATAAGATATACCATCAGTAAATATTAAATACGATAATTCAGGTCCCTTTATGTATTCTTCTATAATTATATTTGTTCCCGCGGAACCCAAAATTTTATAATCCATAATCTGATTAACAGTATTTTTTGCTTCCTCTCTACTACTGCAAATATAAACCCCTTTCCCAGCAGCAAGTCCATCAGCTTTAACCACAATTTTTTGATTTTTCTCACATTTATCCAAAAACTTTAAAGCATCATTAATATCCGAAAAACAGTTATACCTAGCTGTAGGTATATCGTATTTTCTCATAAACTCTTTTGAGTATATCTTACTTGACTCAAGTCTCGCTCCATCCTTTGATGGACCCACTATTTTTAAACCATTAGCTTCAAAATAATCAACTATTCCCAAAGATAATGGAATTTCTGGCCCCACAAACGTAAAATCTATTTTATTTTTTTTAGTAAAATCAGCGAGTTTATTAAAATCACTTATCACATTAACTGAAATATTCACATTCGTTGCAATTTGAGATATACCACCATTACCTGGAGCACAATATAGCTCGTCAATCTTAGAACTTTTTAAAAATTGTTGACATATTGCGTGTTCTCTTCCACCAGATCCTATAACCAATATTTTCATCTAATCCCCTAACTATAGCAAGCCTATTGTATAAAAACTTTAATAAAATTTATTTTGTAAAATATGTTTTAGGTCATAATAAGGCATCAACTATCACTTATCACTACACTACAACTAAACGAATCCCGTATACTTTCTACTACACTACATTCTTACCTGTGCTCTTAATCAAATATTCAGAAACTGCTATGGCAGACAAATAGTGTTTAATTAATTTTTCACTATTGTCCGTTCCATAAGAATACTTTATTTCTCTGTTATTACTCTTATTCCAAAAATAATATAAATGTGTTCCTTTAAAAAAATCGTACCTCACAACACCTTTTTTATCCATTATTACTCCACAATCAGAAATAATAATATTATCTTTCGCTTTCTCAGACAAAATATTCATTCCCATGGCCATGTATTTAGAGTTTGAAATAGAAAGATTGTAAAGAGTGGGCATTATATCTAAGTGAGAACCAAAAACTGATGTATCAACTTTAATAGGTCTCAATGACTTTGGAATATATAAGTAGAAAGGAACGCTTAAAGAATCTAATGTTTTTTCATCTGAATAAGCTAAAATACCACTAAAATTATGGTCTCCCGTAACAGCAATAATAGTGTTGTTTGCATATTTTGAATTCTTTATTTTAGTTATAAACCTGCCAAGCATTTCATTAGAATATTGATAAGTGACGAATCTCTTTTCGGCTAAACTTTTCCCTATAATATTTTTCTCCAAATCTTTGGGTATATTAAGGGAAAGTTTCTTATAGTTGCTCGGCATAGAATATGGAGGATGGTTAGTCGTAGACAAAACACAAATAAACTTTTGATTATTATTTTGACTTAAAATCTTAAACAAATAATCAAAAAGGCATTCGTCGTAAACACCCCAAACACCACGAGCATAATTCTTGTCCATATTACCCTCGCCAAGGACATTGTCAAAACCTAAATTTGGGATAAAATTACATAGATTTCTCCAACCATTATTACCACCATATATAAAAGTAGTTTCATAACCTTTATCGTTATATGGCATCGGACCTGAAAAGATATATTTTTTATATGCATATTTTGATTGCGCCAAAAACATTGGCAACGGAAGCCTAGTAACATTCGTAATTATACCTTCAAGACTACCTATAGTATTATCATGCGCTGGTAAAAAATTATAAAAAACAAAATCAGTATCAAAATGTTTTTTTAATTCACCTAAAACATTAAAATTCTCAGAATTATATTTTAATAAATCACTTCCAAAACTTTCCATAATAATAAGAATGACATTAGGTTTAATATTTTCTATTGTTTTATTATAGGGGATATTTTTAAGTAAAGAAATCTCAGGATTTTCCTCTGGAATATCATCAATGTCTAAATTCAAATAATCCGCAAATGCCTCTCTTATATTATTTTTATATCCCGCCTTATTAGCACAATTATAATCGTTATTCTTATTCTTAATCTCAAGAGCCTTCTCTAAAGTGTAAACACCATTTATAGAGACTTTATTTAAGAATACATTTTTAGATACCTGTAAATCGTCTATTTTTAAAGAAAAATACCCTAAAGAGCCTCTAGCGATAATAATATTTGTGAAAACCATTGAAACTGTTACTATAAGTTTCAATAAAATTTTTTTACTCTCAAAAAGCTTTTCATATTTAAGGGCTGAGAATACATATTTTGAAATAAAAAAAATCATAACATACGACAATATAAGTCCGCCAATTACTAAAAATAAATTATAATTTTGTGACAACGTAGATATTATGGCAGCAGTATCATCTTCAAACAATCCAAAAACTAAAACATTTAGATGATTTTGAAAATATGAATAGAAAGTAAAGTCAATACCCAAAAAAACAATAAGACTACCCATTGATAATGTATAGTAGTATTTGAAAAAAAATACAAATTTCTTAAATAAATTTTCACCACTAACAAAAAGTAAAATGGGTAATAAAAAAACCACTGGAATATTCAAATATGCTAAAACTGACAAATCATATCTGATACCCATATAAAAAGCCTTTAGTATATCAAAACCTAAACCATTAAAATCTATACCCTTTCCATAATACTTAAAAAACGCAAATCTAAAAGCTGACATAAATGACACAAAGACAGAATTTAAAAACACTATTCTCAAAAGTAGCGATTTAAAATTTTTCAAACTATTTACTCTTATAAAAAATTATTTTACAACTGGTAGGAAACAAAAAACTTTAAAATACATAAAAACCACTCTTATCTCAGATAGAATATGTCTCAATAAAAAGACTTTTTTCTACCTCATTATTACAAAACCTAGCTTACAAAATTAACAGCATTCTGAAAAATCACTTTTCCCCAACCATATTTACTATTAAACCCTTCTCTTGCTGGGTGTTGTAATGCAAAAACATATCTTTCAGGGTGAGGCATAAGTCCGAAAATATTCCCCTTTTTATTACATATTCCAGCTATTTGTTCTGTAGATCCATTTGGAGCTAAAGGATATTCTGGTTCACTCCCATCTTTTAAAGAATACCTAAAAACAATTTGGTTATTTTTATTTAAGTTGTCTAAAAATTTCTCATTCATAGGAATAAATTTTCCTTCTCCATGAGCTACAGGCAAACTTATAATATCAGGTAGATTTTTTGTCCAAATACAACTGGATTCGTTTTTAATTTTCTTCTCTGTTTTCAGATAAACCCAACGACATTCAAATTTATCAGAATCATTATAAGAAAGTGTAGAGATTTGTTTAAAAAGCTCTGGATCAGGAAGCAATCCTATTTTAACTAAAACTTGGAAGCCATTGCATATACCTATAATAGGTCTACCACTCAAAGCATATTTTTTAACTTCATCGCCAAGCTTATTTTTAACTTCATTTGCCAATATTTTCCCAGAAGCTATATCATCACCGTAAGAAAACCCGCCGGGGAAAGCTAAAATATCGTACTCAAAAATTTTATCTTTTCTTTCAATAAGAGTGTTAATATGAACGCGTTCCGCAATAGCACCGCATAATTCAAAAGCGCTTTGTGTTTCATAATCACAATTCGTTCCTGCAGTTCTCAAAATCAATACTCTAATTTTTTTCATATGTTTTCCTCTCAAAATACATAACGATCATGAAAACTATTTACTCTCGTATGAAGATTACCAATTAATAGTATTACGCCAAGAATTTAAAAGAATTTCAGAATTTTGTCGTATTTTTACATTATTTTTCTTACTTTCAAAAATCACTTCTTTATCATCACTTACATAACCAACTTCAGAAAAAATCGATCCATCTAAAATTTTCTTAAATTTTTCCTCATTATCAGGTTCTACTTCAACGATAAATCTCCCATTTGATTCAGAAAAGAGTATTTCAGCCGGTGTCATCTCTCTACCACTTCTACATCTTTCTTCCAAATAAGAATAGATCTTTATAGCATCTATATCTACTTTCACACCCTTATTCGCAGAAAAAGCCATTTCACTCACCGCAACTACAATTCCACCTTCAGAACAATCATGGCAAGCCTCTATCAAATTTTCACTCATCGCACTATAAATCTTCTCCATTATATCTTTAGATTCTCTATGATAAACACCCGGTACTATGCCACCTTCAATATTTCTTATTTTTGAAAACACCGAACCACCAAGCTCATTTCTTGTAATACCTAAAACAAATATTTTATTCCCATCCTTCTTTAAAGACATCGTAACAGTATTTTCTACATTTTCAATAATGCCCATAGCGGATATCAAAAGTGTCGAAGGTATTGAATATTTTTTCCCATTTATAGAATATTCATTATGTAAGCTATCTTTCCCTGAAATAAAAGGAACCTCAAAAGCTTTTGAGATGTCATAACAAGCCTCCATCGCCTGCACCAAACTTCCTAAAATTTCCGGATGGTTAGGATTCCCCCAACAAAAATTATCTAATATTGAAATCCTCCTAATATCAGCGCCTACTGCAACCGCATTTCTCAAAGATTCTTCTATTGCAGACGCAGCCATATTATAGGGATTTATTTTCCCATACTGAGGATTTAGTCCATTAGATAAAACAATACCTTTTTTAGTACCTTTAACAACAGTATAAGGGAAAATAACAGCAGCATCACCAGGACCTGAAATCTCAATGTTATTTCCTTGTAATGGCTTTATAACAGTTTGTCCTTGTACCTCATGGTCATATTGTCTGACAATCCATTCTTTAGAACAAATATTTAAATCAGCAAGTAATGAATTTAGGGAATTAGAAACTTCGAAAGAACTCATCTCAACAGGTTTTTGTACTTTTTCTTCCTTCATTTTATAAAACGCAGACTTAATAGGTTTAGGAACTCCATTATGTAAAAATTCCATATCCATACTCGCTACAATATCATTATCATACATAAGAGTAAGTTTTTTATCATCTGTGAATTCACCTATACATACAGCCTCAACATTTTCTTTTTCAAATATTTCAATAATTTTCTCTATATTTCTAGGCGGAACAGCAAAAACCATTCTTTCCTGTGCTTCAGAAATCCATATTTCCCACGGGCAAAGACCATTATATTTTAACGGTACTTTATCCAAATAAACAACAGCACCAGTTTTCTCCCCAAGCTCGCCTACGGCACTAGATAAACCACCAGCTCCACAATCAGTAACAGCCCTATAAAGATTTAAGTCCCTTGCTTTAATCATTGTATCTAATACTTTTTTCTCAATTATAGGGTTACCTATTTGAACAGCACTAACATCAGATTCCTTATCAAGTTGTATAGAAGAAAATGTCGCCCCGTGAATACCATCTCTACCTGTTTTTCCACCTACAACCAAAACCAAATCACCTGATTCAATTTTTTTGTCTATTTTATTTTTAGGGATTATACCCATAGTTCCACAGTAAACAAGTGGATTTGATATATATCCATCATCAAAATAAACCGTACCATTTACAGTAGGTATTCCAATTCTATTTCCGTAATCTCTAACACCAGAGACAACACCCTTAATTATTCTTTTAGGATGATGAACTCCTTCTGGAACTTTTGAGATTTCTATATCTGGATCTCCAAAACAAAACACATCAGTACTAGCTAAAGGTTTTGCCCCAAGACCAACTCCTAAAATATCTCTTATAACACCACCTACCCCTGTTGCAGAACCACCATAAGGTTCAAGTGCTGATGGGTGATTATGAGTTTCAACTTTAAAAGCAACTCCATTTTCAGAATCAAATTCAATAATTCCAGCATTATCTTTAAAAATAGATAAACACCATGGCTTATCTAATTCGACCGAAGCTTTAAAAATAGTTTCTCCCAAGAGATTATTATACGTTCTTTTCGTTTTTTCGCCGTCTTTTTCCTCAGTGTATTCTACCGCTCCCGTAAGTGTTTTATGCTTACAATGTTCACTCCATGTCTGAGCTATAGTTTCAATTTCAACATCTGTAGGCTCTCTTTTAAGTTTTTTAAAATAATTTTGAATAACTCTCATTTCTTCAAGAGACATCGAAAGAACATTCTTCCTACTCAGTTCAAATAACTCTTCATCAGATAAATTCAAAATTTTAATAGTTTCACACCTAGCCGTACATTTCATTTTTTTAGAAACACACCAATTTTGCTTCAAGCAATCTTCCAATTTTCACTTATCAAAGCTACCTATAAACCATTTCTTTTACCTTGACATTTTTATCAATTTTCGCTCTCGCTTTATAATCCATCTGCAAGTCAGTGTATTTTATACTCCTGTATCAATGTATTTGCTAACAATCTTGTTGCAACATTATTTAAAGTCACCTGCAAAATTTCACCATACAAATAGTATTTATGTCCATTTTTAACTTTAATTTCTTTTATAAGCCCTAAATCTTTAACAGCTTTCACTACACTTTCAGATACTGTATCCGTAACACCCTTCTTATACCAAACTTCTATAACAGAAAAATCAAGATTCAATCTATCAGTTTCTTTTACATCAAAAGATTCCGAAATAACTCTAGAACAACATTCCGTATCACACTGACGTATCACATAACTTTCCGTAATTTTATCAATCAGCACTTCAGAAGCTATCATCTCAGTCTCACTGAAACTCATATCTCCATCAACAACATATAACGGAGAATACTCTACTCTCGTTATATTTTCTATGCTAAGTCCGCAAATATCAGACAAAATATGTTCTCCTCGTAAATTTTTAAAACCTTTTTTTGTAAAGATTTCTATCTCAAACATCATAGATTTCTCCCAGTCAACTTCTTATACGCACTAATATATTTTTTCATAGTTTTTTCAACAATATTTTCCGGAAGTTCTGGGGCGGGAGAAGACTTATCCCATCTCACATACTCAAGATAATCTCTCACATACTGTTTATCTAAACTGTCTTGAGGTTTCCCCTCTTCATACTTATCAGTCTCCCAAAATCTTGATGAATCAGGAGTAAAAATTTCATCTATCAATATTAGTTGATTGTCATAAAAACCAAATTCTAATTTCGTATCCGCAACTATTATACCTTTTGTAAGAGAGTATTCTCTTACTTTCTCATACAAGTTAATCGAAATTTTTCTTAAACTTTCGGCGACGTCCTTTCCTACCCTTCTTATTGTTTCTACAAAAGAAATATTTTCATCGTGTTTTCCACCATCTTCCTTACTTGACGGAGTAAAAATAGGTTCTGGGAGTTTTGAAGATTCCTTAAGGCCTGCAGGAAGCTCTATTCCACATACAGTTTGAGACTTTTTATATTCCTTCCATCCAGAACCTGCAAGATATCCTCTAACAATACACTCTATGTCCACTCTATTAGCCTTTTTTACTATCATTGACCTATCGCGTAAATATTCATATTGTTTAAGCCTTGTCGGAAAACTTTCAAAATTCCCAGTAATAATATGGTTATGTACCACACTTTGAACAAAATCAAACCAAAACATTGAAAGTTTGTGAAGAATTTTACCCTTATTAGGAATTATCGTAGGAATAACATAATCAAAAGCTGAAATTCTATCAGAAGCAACAATTAAATAACTCTGTCCCAAATCATAGACATCTCTAACTTTACCCTTATGTATCAAAGGAAAACTCACAATATCTTCTCGATCACTCATTCTATTTTCCTTCCCAAAAAAATATTATTTTATACCATAACAATCTCACAGATTATAATTTTTCTTATCAATGGCCCCATCAATACTAACCATAAAACCGAAATATTACATCCACTCCATAAAAAAACTTTTTTATTTTTAACTTAATAATTAATTATATATACTTTTAACCTAAAACTAAATACCTTTTTTAGTTTTATCAATTTATTCGATTAAAATCAACAATACAGGCAACACCACACATACCATTCATATAAGAAAGAATAAAAAAACATCCAAGAAAATAGACGGACAAATATAAAATCTAAAAAGTAGAGGAACAATAAACGTTCTTAAGAAAGTAAATTCTTTTATAATGTAATAGTTATTGAAATTGGACAATGATCTGAGCCTAAAACAGAACTTTCTATGCCCGCAGACTCTAGATGTTTTAAAGAATGTTTTGATATAAAAAAGTAATCAATTCGCCAACCTATATTTCTTGATCTTGCAGCAGTCTTATAATCCCACCACGTATAATTATTAGGCTCGTTATTAAAACACCTGAAAGTATCAATAAAACCCATTGAGATAATATCATCAAGTTTTTCTCTCTCCTTCAACATAAAACCAGAGAATTTCTCATTTTCCTTAGGTCTTGCCAAATCTATTGGAAAATGTGCAGTATTATAATCTCCACCTATAATTACTGTTTTATCTTTAAAACGTTTAAGATATTTAATTAAATAATCATAAAAATCTAATTTATATTTAAGACGTGTCTGCGACATCCCACCATTAGGAAAGTAAATATTAAAAAGTACGAAATCCCCAAAGTCAAGATAAATTACTCTACCTTCACTATCAAAAATGAAATTTCTGATACTTGTATACACAGATCTAGGTTCAATTTTCGACCATACAGCAACACCACTATAACCTTTTCTATCTGCAGAAGAACAGTAAAAATTATATCCATTGATTTCTTTTACGTCTCTTGGAAATTGAGATTCATCGGCTTTCGTCTCCTGAATACATACAATGTCGGCATTATTACTTTTAAGCCAGTTGACAAAATCCTTTTTATATATTGCCCTTATGCCGTTTACATTCCATGAAACTATTCTCATTAAAAATTTTTCCAAAACAAAAATTTTATGCTATGCAATTTTACCAGTTAAATATTTTAATAAATTCCCATTTTTAATTACAAAAAATCTTTCTCTCTTTCTTATGACACTCGCCATACATTTAATTTACTGAAAATTTGCAATGCACAAACATTCTAAAATTTTGCGTTGGCAATTACCATCGTTGAGAAGTAACCAGTTTCAATAAAATTTATAAATCCGATTTGCACTCCATGTAAATCTTCAGTCATATTTACAAGTCCAAATTGAAATCCCCTAACTGATTTCGCTTTATTAAAAAATCCGCATTGTAAACCGCTGATTTCACTTGAGTTTAAATTTATTACTCCAGCCTGAACTCCTGCAAACGATTTCGTAAGTATTATCGGACTTACTTGTATTCCTAAACCTTCATCAATCCTTGAAAAAATAAAATTCAACGATAAACCCTTTATTTTGTAAGTGTAAGAACTTATACCTATCTCTAAACCGTCTACCACATCATTTTTTTCGGGTACAGCTATTTTATCCAACAGAGAAAACTTAACTGGAGTTCCTGGGATCTCAGCAAAAGAGACACTCGCAATTAACACATACACTACTAATACTAACAATACTCTTTTCATCATTATTCCCACATAAATTAACTAATTAAAAATTTAACAGCGTCTACCTTAAGTTTGGCAAACCCGTTTCCTTTTTTTGCACTTACTACAAATATTTTTGACTTGTCAGTATCAAAATACTCCGCTATTTTGAGTTGTATTACATTTTCACTAATGTTTTGAGGCACTTTATCGCATTTATTTGCTATAATTTTAAATTGGATGCCCGACTTGTCAAGCCAACTAGCCAGATTGAAGTCTAGTTCGGTGGGTCCTATAAAAGCGTCAATAATAATATAAACAATTTTCTTACTCTTTCTTTGAACTAAATAACTCTCTATCATTTTATTCCAAAGATCTTTTTCATATCTACTTACTCTTGCAAACCCATATCCCGGCAAATCAACTATCCATTTGCCTATAGAAACGCTATAAATATTTATATTTTTTGTTCTACCAGGAGTTTTTGATATCCTCGCTAAATTTCTTTGCAAGCATAAAGCATTTATAATACTACTTTTCCCAACATTAGATCTTCCAGAAATAACAACTTCCGCAGAACTATTAGGTAGAGAATTCACTTTCAGAACACTTTTAAAAAATACAGTTTTTTCTAACATCTTTTATTTAGTCTTTTAGCTTTGAAAGAAATCTCAACACTTCAATATAAAGCCAAATAAGTGTTATCATAAGACAAAAACCACAATACCATTCCATATATTTAGGAGAATTATGATTTACAGCATCTTCAATTAAATCAAAATCAATAACAAGATTCAATGATGCAATAGCAACAATCGCAAAACTTATAATAATACCCAAAATTGATGAATTGTGAATATATGGAAAATTCCCAAGTCTAAAGACATTCAAAATTAAATCGGCAATATAAACTAAAAATATAGCAAGTGTTGAAATTACTACAATTTTTTTAAATCTAGAAGTAGCTTTGAGTGTACCAGCCCTGTATAAAGCAAGCATGCAAAATAAAACACAGATTGTTAAAAGAACAGAATTTATTACAATACCTGGACACAATCTCTCAAAATGCAAAGAAAATATTCCCAAGATAAGTCCTTCACATATAGCATAAAGCGGTGTCAAATACGGCGTCAATGTCTTTTTTAATAATGAAACAAAAGCTAAACTCAAAGCTCCAATTAGTATCGGGAAAAACAACGGTACCGTAATACTAGGATTTGTCCAAGAATAAAATGCACTTGCCACAAGAAAAATCCATAGAATTATACTTTTGTTTATCGTTCCAGACAATGTCATAACTTCACTGTTTCCTATAGATGCACAAAAGACACTAGTTTTCAAAAGTGGATTACTCATTCACTCCCCCCCCTCCCTTTTTTTAATTAAATCGTAAGCTAGACTAATAAATTTCCTTTGACTTATAAAATAAAGCAAACTTAATACTTGCTTTAAACCAAACCCCATCCCAATTTTAATATTTCAATCTTGTCAAAATTCAAAGCATCCTCTAATGCAAGAGCAAGAAAACATACAGAATGTTTTTCAACTCCACTGCTTTTAAACTACTAAGAGGATTTTTAATCACATGAATATCTTCCTGTATAAAATTCTCAATAAATTTAACTTTATTTATCCCAGTTTCTTCAAAAATTTCTCTAGTCGCAGTCTCAAATTCACTCTCGCCTTTTTCAACATGACCCTTTGGGAATCCCCACAATCTACTTCTTTTTGAATTCACAAGCAAAAACACAGGTTCACAATTTCGCATCTTATAAACCATCGTACTACAGGAAAACTCTTTAAACATTTACAACTCTATTTTTTACTGTTAAAATTTAAAATATACATCACCATATTGTTTAATCAAATCATTTAATTTTATTCTTTTTTAGATTATTTCATTTTATTCAATGTTTTGCAATTAATCTCCTTCTCATTAAATCCAAAACTGTATTAACAATTTTTTTTTCTTATTTCTCTCCTTGTACCATTAAAGTTGAATTTAAAGCTTTCAGTTTTATTTTTATCAGCAAAACCTACATATACAAGCCCTACTGGTTTTTATTTAGTATTTCTATGAGGTCCAGTAATACCAGTCGTCGAAAAAGCATAATCACTACCTGAAAGTCTCAAAATACCCTCTACCATTTCTTTGGCAGTTTCACTACTCACAGCTCCATAATTCACCAAAGTTTTTTCTTTTACATTAAGCAACTTCATTTTTAAATTGTTTGAATATACACAATAACAGAACCTTTAAAGTACGAAGAACTACCTGAAACATTTGTAACTGCTGCCGCTATCATTCCCCCACTGCATGATTCTGCAAAAGAAATCGTTTTTTTATTCTCAAGTAAAAGACGACCTGTAACAAATTCAATTGTATCCCCATCAAAGCCAAAAATATTATCTTTTAAAACATCGGCAAATTTGAGTTTTAAATCGTTTATTGCCTTATTGACAAAAACTTCACTTGAGGCGGAGACTGAAAGTTTAATATCTACAACTAACTCATCTGTAAGAATATCGAATTTTACAGATTCTAAACCACTAAATTTAATTTCTTTCATAACAGATTTTGTAATTTCTTCAACAGCAGATTCTGCAATAGCAAACACGTGTAAAACTACATTTCTCTTTATATTTTTAGAGTAATTTTTTAGAAACGGCAAAAAGCTCTCTTCAAGCACTGATCCCATCTCCCTAGATGAACCTGGAAGTAAGAATAAAGTTTTGCTAAATTTTTCCACATTATCTTCAAATTCAAAATGCAACATTTGTCCAGGCAATGTAAGATCTAATCCACCCAACAGCAATAACAATCAAAAGCTTTTCTAAATTTTTGGAACAAATCTTATTTTTTTTATTACTAATATCAACAGTAGATACTAATCCAAGTCCCACCACAAGAAGTTGTAAACATATTATAGGCACTTTCTTAGCAAGAAACCCAATGCCAGTACAAATACTCAATTTTCATATTTTAAAACCTACAAAAATATCTACTGCTTCACTTAGATTTTTAAGGGTGGCTGACGGGAATTGAACCCGCAACCTTCGGCTTCACAAACCGACGCTCTAACCAATTGAGCTACAACCACCAATTAGAAGAAACGTCTCCGGCGTGAGTTGAACACGCAACCTACTGCTTAGAAGGCAGTTGCTCTATCCAATTGAGCTACGGAGACAATAAATTAACTACGTATCTTAACAAAACCTCTTCACCGCGTCAATAAATAAATATTAAATATGCAAAAAAACTTTAAAACAAAATATAACCTAATAATTCATTTTTCACCACTTTTTAATTAATTTTAATATCTCTTTATATACCCCCTTCTTGATCTTGAATATTACCTTTTATTTAAATAAGCCATAGAGGAATTCTTATGAGACGCACAGTATTAATTTATATATCTTTTTTTGAATTCCAACCCACTTATATCTTTGCTTGTTTTATCCAATTTTGTCACATCTACAATTATATTATCACCCTCTTTAAATTTTCCAGAAATAAGTTGAGAAGAAAGAGGATTTAATAAATAAGTTTGTATGGCTCTTTTTAATGGTCTTGCTCCAAAAGTGGGATCATACCCTTTTAACGATATAAAATCCTTAGCTTTATTAGTAAGTTCTATGTGGATATTTTTTTTAACAAGACGGGATTCAAAGAACTTAATTTGTATATCAATAATTTTATTCAACTCCTGTTCACTTAAATTTTGGAATATGATTATCTCATCTATCCTATTTAAGAATTCAGGTTTAAAGTAATTGTGAAGCTCCTGCGTAACCTTATTTTTTATTCTACCGAAGTCGTCATAACCTTGAATATATTGTGACCCTATATTTGAAGTCATTATAATAACAGTATTTTTAAAATCAACAGTTCTTCCATGTCCATCTGTAAGTCTCCCATCGTCAAATATCTGTAACATGACATTGAACACCTCAGGACTCGCTTTCTCAATTTCGTCAAACAAAACCACACAGTATGGTCGCCTTCTCACAACCTCAGTTAATTGCCCTCCATCTTCAAAACCTACATATCCCGGAGGAGCACCTATAAGACGAGAAACACTGTGTTTTTCCATACATTCGGACATATCAATTCTAACTATATTTTTCTCATCATCAAATAACAATTCAGCAAGCGCCTTTGCCAGTTCTGTCTTACCAACACCCGTAGGACCCAAAAATAAAAATGAACCTATAGGCTTACTAGGATCTGAAAGCCCAGAACGAGAACGACGTACCGCGTTCGCTATTGCAGATATTGCTTCATTCTGACCGATAACTCTTTCATGTAGTTTATCTTCCATTTTAAGAAGTTTCTGCATTTCACTTTCTATCATACGACTAACTGGTATACCTGTCCAATTACTTACCACCTCAGCAATATCTTCCTCATCAACTTCCTCTTTTAACATCTTCTTTTTTTTCTGTAGTTCAAGAAGCTTTTTATTTCCCTCTTCAAGACTCTTTTGTACATATGGAATTTTTCCATAGCGAATCTCGGCAACGGCACTCAAATCACCAATTCTTTCAGCTTTTTGTTCCTCAGTCTTCATATTTTCAAGGGAGGCTTTTAAATTTCTTATATTAGATATTGCTTCTTTTTCTTTTTCCCAGTGAACTTTCATTTCTCCAGAACTTTGTTTCAACCTATCTATCTCCGTTTCCATATTTTCAAGACGTTCCTTTGAAGCAATGTCTGTCTCTTTTTTTACAGCCTGTCTTTCAATTTCAATTTGCCTAATTTTCCGCTCTATAATATCAAGCTCTGTGGGCATAGAATCTATTTCTATTCTCAATTTACTCGCAGATTCATCAACCAAATCTATAGCTTTGTCCGGTAGATACCTATCTGTTATATATCTTGCACTCAAAGTTGAAGCAGCAACTAACGCTGAATCTTTTATTTTTACACCGTGATGCACTTCATATTTTTCCTTTATACCCCTCAAAATCGTAATAGTATCCTCAATTGACGGTTCACCAGCAAAGATAGGTTGAAATCTCCTCTCTAAAGCCACATCTTTCTCTATATACTTTCTGTATTCACTAAGAGTAGTTGCTCCTACAAGTTTAAGTTCGC
Organism: Candidatus Endomicrobiellum basalitermitum; assembly: GCA_031282525.1. Classification (GTDB taxonomy): domain Bacteria; phylum Elusimicrobiota; class Endomicrobiia; order Endomicrobiales; family Endomicrobiaceae; genus Endomicrobiellum; species Endomicrobiellum basalitermitum. The sequence continues at coordinate 288,524 of JAITDN010000003.1, forward strand.
CACGTGCAAGCATAGGCTTTAACATATTTGCAGCATCAACCGCACCTTCGGCAGAACCAGTACCAACTATCGTATGTAATTCGTCAATAAAAAGAATAATCATTCCTTGGGCCGAACAAATTTCTTTGAGAACCGCTTTAAGTCTGTCTTCAAACTCCCCTCTATATTTCGCACCAGCTATTAGTGCTCCTAAATCTAAAGCTATAACCTTCTTATCCCTTAAACTTTCAGGAACATCCATAGAAACTATGCGTTGCGCCAATCCTTCTACTATCGCCGTCTTACCAACACCTGGTTCACCTATAATAACAGGATTGTTTTTTGTCCTTCTAGATAAAACTTGAACACATCTGCGAATTTCATTATCTCTCCCTATAACAGGGTCAAGCTTTCCAAGTCTAGCTAAGTCAGTTAGATTCCTCCCATACTTCTCTAAAGCTTGGTATTTATCCTCAGGATTTTGATCTATAACCCTTTGTTCGCCTCTTATACCTATAAGAGCTTTTAAAACAATATCTTTTGTGATTCCATGTTTCTTTAATATCTTTGACGCATTTTCAAAATTATCTTCGATTATAGCTATAAGAATATGTTCTGTAGATACAAAATCGTCTTTTAAACTTTTTGCCGTTTTTTCCGAATTATTTAAAATTTTGTTCAAATTCTGTGATAAAAATAAATTTCCACCTAAAACTTTTGGTTTCTTCTCAATTTCTAAAAGTAAATCTTTAGAAATATCCGCAACTAGAGGATCTTCTCTACCAGGCAATGCTGTTTTCCTTATTATTGCCCCGACTGTTCCATCTTGTTGTTTAATTAAAACATACAAAATATGCTCGCAAGTAATTTCTTGATTACCGTATTCAGACGCTACATTTTGTGCATCTACCAAAGCCTCTTGTGATTTAACTGTAAACCTAGAAAGATTCATACCAAACCTCCTCTTCTTTACTTTGCTGACACCAACCTGTAAGTCAAACATAAGTTTGCTTTCTACAAACGCTCTAACTCTTGTAACCTACTATCTATTATCTGCAAATCTATTTTTTGGAAGCATATTTTCATTAAGTAATAAATTGCTAGTATAAAAAACAGATATACGAGATATTTTACCATAAACTATAATTGTAAGTAATTCCTAAGTTAAAATATATACTATTGACTATTTTATCAAAATAAAACACAAAATATTCTAGACTTTAAATTATCAAATTTTTCTTTAGTTAAATTGTCTTTTACTTTAATCCAATAGTCTCTTTATGATAAAAAATAGATCCATAGATTGTACAAATAAGAATCAAACAAAAGGTCGGGTCGGTACAAAAATATACTACTCTATTTCTATATTCTCATCATTGTTGTTTAAATCCATAAAATTCAACACTAGACAGAAATTCTTTGAGATATTCGACTGTATTCATGTTAATCATTTCTTTTTTTAACCCAATTGCATAACATCTACCAGGCACAAAATTTACTATTTCCGAATAATCACTTATTAGCTCTGCTATGTCTACTCTTGACAAATCCGCTTTTTGTGAAAAATATAACCATATATGACCATTATCTTCAGTTATTTTTTCAATTTTAAGCTTCTTGGCACTAAGCCTTAAATATGTTATTTCAAACAACATTTGTGTCTCTTTCGGAATTTTCCCAAAACGATCTAAAAGTTCATTCTTTAATTTCTCTAATGTTTCCATATCTTTTGCGACATTGAGTCTTCTGTAAAATAAAATTCTTATATTCTCATTCTCAATATATTTATTAGGAATTAACGCACTTATCCTCAAATCTATCAAAGTATCTTCTTCTTTTTGCACTTTATTAGATATATTTCCTTTTAATTTTTCGCCTTCTTCCTCAAGAAGTTTTGCGAACATATCATAACCTATATCTTTTACAAAACCGTGCTGATCTATAGATAATATTCCACCAGCTCCTCTTATCTCTAAATCTTTAAGAGCAAGTCTAAAACCAGAGCCTAACTCACTAAATTCCTTCATTGCTTCAAGTCTTTTAATAGCACTCTCATTCAAATCCTTATCTTTATAAAATAAATAACAATACGCCTTCTTTCTATCTCTACCTATCCTACCTCTTAATTGATAAAGCTGTGAAAGTCCAAAATTCTCCGCTTCTTCAACTATTATTGTGTTAACAGAAGGAATATCTAACCCAGACTCTATTATCGTGGTAGCTAACAAAATATCCGATTCCATATTCAAGAACTTCCACATAACATCCTCAATATCTTTCGCTTTCATCTGTCCGTAAACAATTCCCAATCTAACGTTAGGAACAAGATTCCTAATACTTGTAGCCTTCGTAATAATCGTCTTAACTTCATTATAAACATAAAAAATTTGTCCGCCTCTTGAAAGTTCTGCCTCAATAATATTCTTAATAAGATTTTCATCATACAATGAAAGATGCGTCTCTATCGGCAGTCTACCAAAAGGTGGGGTTTCTATTACTGACAAATCTCTAAAACCAGATAAAGCTGAAGACAAAGTCCTAGGAATAGGAGTTGCCGAGAGTATTAAAATATCTATATTTTTTTTTATTAATTTAATTTTTTCCTTTTGTTTAACTCCAAATCTATGCTCTTCATCAATTATCAATAAACCTAAATTCTTAAATTCTATGTCCTTCTGTAAAAGTCTATGAGTGCCAATAACAATATCAATCAATCCTCTTTGCAAATCTTTTATTATCCCCTTCTGTTTTACTTTAGACTGAAACCTATTAATCACTACAACTCTTGCTGAAAAAAGGGAAAGTCTATTATAAAATGTATTATAATGTTGCTGTGCTAAAATCGTAGTGGGAACTAACACAGCAACCTGTAACCCATGTTGAACCACTTTAAAGGCTGCACGTACAGCAATTTCAGTCTTACCGTAACCCACATCGCCACAGACAAGTCTTTCCATTGGATAAGGTTTTAAAAAATCACCTTTTATATCCTCAATAGCTTTCAGCTGGTCAGAAGTTTCATCATAAGGGAATGAATCTGCGAGTTCTTTTTCACATGCAGCTTCTATATCTAAAGAATCTCTTTTTATCATACTTCTTTGCACATAGAGTTTTAAAAGTTCTTTTGCAAATTTTGCTGCAACTGCACGCGCCACCAATTTCACTCTTTCCCAAGCCACTGTATCCATTGAATGCAATTTAGGCTTAATACCCTCAAGCCCAATGTACTTTTTTACAGCATTTATTCCATCGAAAGGAATATAAAGTTTATCACCATTTTTATACTCTATACATAAATACTCGGAAATGTTATTTTCCCTAGAAAGAGTTCTCAATCCTGCATAACGACCTATTCCATATTTCTCATGAACTACGTAATCACCAGTTGCTATCTCCCATATGCCTTCTAAACGCCTTCCACATTTAATTTGGGGGAAACTCATAGGCTTTTTTTTATAAAGCATTTCTCTAGCCGAAATATACGCAACCTTTGCACTTGATAAATAAAATCCTTGTGATAAACTGTTACATAGAAACTCCAATTTCTTATAATCCCAACGACTTTTATAAAATATATCCACAATACGCTCGCGTTCAATTTCGTTAGAGCAACAAATTTTTATTGTCATACCACCTTCAGCAAAACTTTTAAGCATGTTTATAAAAAAATCCTTATTCCCTCTAAATCCAGAAAAACTTCTATACCCCTGATATTGCGCATAAGTATCTAAAGAATTATTAATAATAAGTTCATATTTACTGAATGACTTTTCCATTTTTTTATCAATTGGGTAGTCAAAAAATAATATAACACTACTCTTAACATTGGTTACGTTTTGATCTATAAAATAATCTTTAATTGTTGATTTATATTCTAAAAGATTAACAGGCAGTATTTTAATTTTATTAAGAAAGGAACTTGAAAGCTGGGTTCTCGGATCAAAGACCTTAATGACTTCCACATTATCAAATTCAAAAACAACTCTAACAGGCATTTCACTTAAAGATGACCATACATCAATAATACCGCCTCGAACAGCAAATTGTAGCTTATCCTCTACAAAATCTGTTTTTGTATAACCAAAAGAAACTAAAGAGTGTTCTAAATGGCTTAAATTATACCGTTGACCTCTGATTATGACAACACTAATATCATTTTTAGGATTTAGCACTGGAGAGTTAATTGAAAGGTTTGTTGCACATACAATAAAACTCTTTAAGTTTCTTATTCTATCAGTAGTAAAAACTTTACGCTCCACATCATAAGAAGGAAACATAAATATATTCGCAATAGGAATCAAGGTAGAAGGCGCAGAATAAAAAAAAGAACATAAGTCATCATAAAAAGCATTTAATTCTTCATCTTTAACAAAAGCAAAAACACGCAAATTTGATTTTTTTTTACCACTACTTACATTTAGTTGCATTTCATATATGCGCCTAAACAAGTAATGAGCTTTACCGCTGCCCCCGATTCCAGACACATACGTTCTACTCAAACTATGGACCTTTAAATAAATTTGTAAAACTTAAAATTTCTTGAAGTTCACTTCTACAAGATATGAACTTCGGATATATCTGCCAGAGATAACTTGTTTTATTTTTAACGATACAGCAAAATCTTCAAATAGCTTAAATTCTTCTTTAGTATATTCCTTAACTACAGGAAAATGTTTTAGCGTTGGAGCAAGATATTGTCCTATTGTGAGAGTATCAACATTTATATTTTTTATGTCTTTAATCATCTCAAAAACTTGCTCTTTAGTTTCACCAAATCCAAGCATTACGCCGGTTTTAACTCTAAAACCTTTTGATTTGGCGTGCTTCAACACACTGAGAGAGCGTCCATAATCAGCCCCTTTTCTCACCACATCATAAAGAATAGGAACTGTTTCTAAGTTATGGGAAAAAACATCAGGTTTTGCATTTAGAACAATATCTATGGATTTCGTATCTCCAAAAAAATCAGGAACAAGAACTTCAACTTTATTACTAGGGAGTAAATTTTTTATCTCATTAATTGTCTTTGCAAAATGCCTCGCTCCACCATCAGGCAAATCATCTCTTGTCACCGAAGTTATTACGCTATATAAGAGTTTGAGCTCCTTAATTGCCTTTGCAACTCTTGAAGGTTCACTTATATCTACAAACTCAGTATCACATTTCTCTACGGCACAGAAACTACATCCTCTGGTGCAATATCTACCTAATATCATGAAAGTTGCAGTTTTATTTTTATAACATTCGCCAATATTAGGGCACTTAGCGCTTTGGCATACCGTGTTAAGAGCTTTAGACAGAAAATTCTTTTTAAGTTCTGTTATTTGTACCAAACTAATTTTCTTTTTTTTCTGTTTCATATTATCAATTCAACAATTTTCTTAATACCTAAAAAGCACAATATAACAAAATGATTTCACGCAAAAAAATACATTTGAATATCACACATATTTAGTTACTTAATGCTTGAAATGCCTCATACTTGTAGCGATCATAGCTATATTTGTATCCTCTGCAGCACTAATAGATTCATTGTCCTTTACAGAACCTCCCGGCTGCACTATTGCAGTAACACCAATTTTAGCTGCTTGTTCAACTACGTCAGGAAATGGAAAGAAAGCATCAGAAGCAAGAACAAGAGAAAATAAACGTTCATCTAATCCGTGCTTAACGCATTTCATTTTTTCAGCAGCTATTTTAAGCGAATCAATACGACTCATTTGTCCTGCACCTATTCCTACAGTCTGTGTCCCTCTCACCAGAATAATAGCATTTGACTTGACATGCTTAGAAACTTTCCACGCAAAATACAAAGCCTCACGCTCCTCTTTATTAGGTTGACGACTCGTCATAAATCTTATTCCACTTAAAAGCTCACTATCTCTATCCTGCGCAAGCATACCGTAAGACATCATTCTATATTCAGCAGAACCTTTTTCCTCTTTGTAAGGAATTTCTTGTACTAAGAGTCTGATGTTTTTTTTCTGCATTAAAACATTTAAGGCCTCTTTAGAATAACCGGAAGCTATAACGCATTCAAAAAATAATTTGTTTATTTCAACAGCAGTATCTTTCTCTACAAGTTTGTTAAACGCTATTATTCCACCAAAAGCACTTACAGGATCGCAAGTTAAAGCTCTTAAATAGGCATCTTTTACATTCACACTTTCTGCACAACCACAAGGATTATTATGTTTGATAATTGCACATGCCGGTTTAGAAAATTCATGAACTAAACGCCACCCTGCCTCTAAATCAAGATAATTGTTATACGATAATTCCTTGCCATGAAGTTGTTTTGAAGATATGACAACAGGTTTACCTCCTATGCCATTAGAATACAAAGCAGCGTTTTGATGAGGATTTTCACCATACCTTAGTCCTGAAAGTTTTTTAATAGGAATCGCCATCTGTGCTGGAAATTTCTCATAAGTCAAATAAGTCGAAATTAAAGAATCATAATATGCCGTATGGCGAAAAGCCTTCGCAGCTAAATCAAGTTTTAATCCTTCCGTAACAGAGTTATTTTTTAAGCTTTCAATAATAACTTTATAGTCATTCGTATCACATATAACAATAACGTCTTTATAATTTTTTGCCGACGCTCTTAAAAGAGCAACCCCACCAATATCTATATTCTCTATAACATCCTGATTTATCTTTTTATCTTCAGGTTTAGGTATTCTATTTATAATGGCTTCAAAAGGATATAAACTCACAACTACCATATCTATAGTTTCTATACCATAGCGATTTAATTGTTCTTTATGGTCAGCTTCACTCCTTATAGCGAGAATTCCTCCGTGGATTTTAGGATTCAATGTTTTAACTCTGCCGTCTAAAATTTCAGGAAACCCCGTAATTTCTGATATTTCCTGACATTGAACAAAATTTTCTTTTAGAATTTTCGCTGTTCCACCGCTGGAAACTATATTCCATCCAAGATTTTTTAACTCTTTCGCAAAATCTATAATCCCAGTTTTATCTGAAACACTAAGTAGTACTCTTGGCATAAATCCTCACTCAATTATCTATAATCTATCAACGTAATCACAACACTGCGAACATAGTCTAAAAGCTTTAGCTATATCTTCAGAAGAAAAACCTCTTCTTGTAAAAAACGAAATTGCTTTTCCTACTTCATTTTTATTTTTCTCGTCAAGATTTTTAAATTTTGTTTTCAATATCTTAATAATTTGTTTGTAAGTTCCTCCATTTGCTTTAACAACTTCAATGGCATTACTTATTAAGCTTCTTTCAATTCCTTGTTTCTCAAGCTCGGATTTTATTAAAAACTCTCCTTTACCTTTTTCCGATAAATAAGTCACATAATTTTTAGCATACTCCTCATCGTTGAGATAATTTAACTCCTTAAGCCTCTTAACAACTTCTACAGAATTCTTAATTCCATAACCTCTTTTAATAAGCTTTTTTTGCAGACTTTTAACACTATATGATCGCTTTGACACTAACTTCAATGCTTCAGAAATACCATTTCTTGATTTGTCGTAAAATAAAATTTCCTTATAAACATCTTTTGAAATATCAATCTCAGTCTTAAGGGCAAACTTAACAACACTATCAGCAGAAACTGTTAAATTCTTTTTGCTATCTTCAAAAGATATTTTAAACATGTCTTTTTTAAATTTTACTTTTTCTACTTTTGATATCTTCATAATTAAATTCAGATATATATTAAGATTTTCAATTTATAAAAATCATTTACCATAATCTAATAAATTTTGTAACGTAGTGAATTATTCAAACAAGTCATCACCTAATATTCAATTAAAATATAATTTCTGCCGCCAAGTCCAAGTTTTTCAGCATAACTCAACTGAATAGTAGGATCAATCTCAGGATAGATATCTTTAAAGAAATTTTTACCAAAAGCCTTATTTACAATATCATAACTTGCTTGATCTACTGCAACAGGATCAACACCGGCAATAATTCCAACATCATACATAAGAGGAGTATTTTTTGCAAGACTAAAGCAATCACAGTATTTGCTTATATGATTTAAAAAGTTTATGTATATCCCATTTTTATTTTTTAAAACTCCTACTGCATATTCAACCATTTTCTCCTGAACTGTTACAGAGTCTTCGTTCCAATTCAATTTAAAGACCTTCAATGCACAACTGACCATACATTGTCCACATCCAGTACATTTCCATTTATCCATAACAATTTTTTTATTTACAAGATATAATGCTTTTTGATAACAATTTTTTAAACAAATACCACAACCCCTACAAAGTTCTTGTCTTACTAAAGGTTTTGATGAATGATGCATAGCGTATTTACCAGCTTTACTACCGCATCCCATACCTATATTTTTTAACGCACCTCCAAATCCCGTTATTTCATGCCCTTTAAAATGACTCATAAAAATAAAGCTGTCCGCATTACATATTTCATTAGCTATGTAAACACTTTCAAAATATTTTAGATTAACTTCAATTTTTCTTTCTGCATTCCCTCTAATTCCATCTGCAATAACAATAGGGCAACCACATTTTTCAATACTAAATCCATGTTTATTCGCAATAAGAAGATGATGATATGCATCAGACCTTTTGCCAACATAAATAGTACTAGCATCAGTCAAAAAAGGATAAGCAGTTTTTTCTTTAACTATCTTCACAACAGGAAAAACATGTTCAGGTTTAATATACCCCTCGTTACCATCTTCACCAAAATGTATTTTTATTGCCAAAAAATTTCTTGCCTTTACATGATCAAACGCACCCGTAGCTTTCAAAAAACTATAAAGCTCACCTCTCCTATCCCATGAAAGAAAATATACTTTATTAGACATTAATTACGTACGCTCCATTCGATACACAACATAACTTACACCTATATTCTTTTCTTATTATTAAATAAATAAATTTTATTTCAGAAAATGACAAAACTTTTGAAATAATAAATCTCTTTCTCTTTACTTTTCTTTTCATTTCGTCATTATTCACTTCTTACATTTCACTTGCCATTATAAGTTTCTTAAACTCCTCTTCATAAATAATCTTTAAATCTAATTCTTTTGCTTTCTCAAGTTTTGAACCTGCATTCGCCCCGGCAAGAACATAATCTGTTTTTTTACTAACAAAAGAAGTGATCCTGCCGCCAAGAGACATTATAATCTCGCTTGCCTGCTCTCTCGTATAGGTCTCAAGCTCTCCAGTTAAAACACACACTTTGTCTTCAAATTGTCTCCCAATTTTATATGCCTCTGGCTCAGTCATATTTACACCAGCAGCAATTAAAGTGTTTACAACATGACGCGTAGCACTATTCTCAAAAAAATTTTTTAAAAACAATGCTAGAACATTCCCAATTTCAGGAATTTTTGTAAAATCCTCAACACTTGCCTCAAATAAAGCATTCATATCTTTAAATTTTTTAGCTATAATCTCAGAATTTTTTTTACCTATATGTCGTATTCCTAAAGCAAATAATAATTTGCTTAAAGAACGCTTTTTGCTCGCAACAATCGCTTCAAGGAGGTTATTAGTCTTTTTATCTTTAAATAAATTAAGACTAATAAAATCATTATAAGTTAAATAATATATATCCGCTAAAATCTGTATTTTTTTTCTCTTAAGAAGCTGATCTATCGCAACTTTGCCAAATCCTTGAATATTCATAGCGTTCCTACTTACAAAATGTATCAAATGTCTTCTGAATTGCGCAGGACAATCTGGATTAATACATCTATAAGCTACTTCTTCACTTTCATTAACAATTTCGCTATTACACGATGGACAATTATGAGGGGGCTTAAAAAGAACTTCTTTCCCTTTTTTTACGACTTTTACTATTTTTGGAATAACGTCACCTGCTCGCTCTACTAAAACAATATCTCCCTCGTTTACATTAAGTCGTTTAATTTCCTCAAAATTATGTAATGTAGCGTGCGATATATTAACACCTGCAAGTACAACAGGTTCTAAAATTGCCGAAGGTGTTATTATTCCTGTACGACCTACTTGGACAAGTATTTTGTTCAACATAGTAGTTGTCTGTTTCGCTGGGAACTTATAAGCTATAGCCCATCTTGGACTTTTACTCGTATTTCCCAATTTTTCCTGCAACTCCAAAGCATCTATTTTAATTACAAGTCCATCAACTTCATAACAAAGTAAATCTCTTTTATTTAACATAATATCCATAAAAGATACTATTTCTTTTAAGGAATGACATAACTTGAAATCATCTTGCAATCGAAATCCACATTCTTTACAGTAACGTAAGAAATCTGACTGTCTTTTAAACTGCTCACCGCGGATTTTTCCAAATGAGTGAGCAAAAAAACGAAGCTTCCTCGCTGCAGTAATTTGTGGATTTTTCTGCCTCAGAGAACCTGAAGCAGCATTTCTAGGATTAGCAAAACCTTGCCCTCCAATTCCAAGTATTTCATCGTTTAAATCTTTAAAATCTAATTTATTAATATACACTTCACCGCGTAATTCAAAAAAAATAGGTGGGGGGGTTACTTTAAGTTTATAAGGAATGTCTTCTATAGTTTTTATATTTTCCGTTATATTTTCGCCGTTTACGCCATTTCCGCGAGTTGAACCAACAATTAAAATACCGTTTACATAAGTTAAACTCGTATTTACTCCATCTATTTTCGGTTCAACGATAAATTCTAAATTATTCTCATTAAGGTTTTTTTTTATTCTTTCATACCACCTTGCGGCCTCTTCATAAGAATAAGTGTTATCCAAAGAAAGCATGGGTACGGAATGTTTTACACTCTCGAAAGACGATGATACTACACCTGACACTTTTTGCGTCGGAGAACTCAATGAGACAAAAATTGGATATTCTTTCTCAAGTTGCTCAAGTTCCTTTACAAGATTGTCGTATTCACTATCAGATATTTCAGGATTGTTTTTATCGTAATAAGAATCGTTATGACGAATAATCTCTTTTCTCAAATAATCAATACGATTTTCTATCTCTGACCACATAGATTGAACATATACCTCTCTTCTAAAGAGAAGAATTACACAAAAACAATGCACATATTATTTTTTTATAAATCTTCAGAACTATCTTTCATACAAAATAAAACATACTCTTTCCCGGATTTTATCCTAATTTTAACAGGTTTAGTTAAGTGATTTCAAACAATTTTCTTTGTTTATCATTTATACATTATGCTATTTTAACAATTTCCATTTGGTGTCTTGACAGCATTGCTACAAGAATTTATATATAATCTCCATATACACACTTCTAAAAACTTTTAGATTAAAGATTTAAATTTAAACCTAACTTATTAAACACAGTCTTTTGTCAATTTACAAATGAATTAATTACAGCATATATGTTTGTTACTCTTATACTTCATAGAGTTCTTATCAATTTAAGTTTATCTAAAATACCATTGATGAATTTACCTGAATTTTTTGTGGAATATTTTTTAGAAATCTCAACAGCTTCATCTATTATAACGTTTATTGGAATATTTCGATTAGCCATAATTTCATAAACTGCAAGACGTATAATATTGCGATCAACAACTGCCATCCTGTCAAGTTCCCAGTTTTTTGCATATTGATTGATAAAAGAATCTATCTCTTCTTTATTTCTGCAAACTCCCATAAATAAACTTATAGCAAACATTTTGTAAACCTTGCTTTTAGGAAAATAACCATCAAAAAACCTGTATACGTTCTCAATTGACACCTTACAGTTATCAAACGTGTAAAGCATTTTTAAAGAACATTCTCTTGATTCTCTACGAGTACTCATAATTAAATTATAGATACGTTTTTACCAATCAAAATTTTTGAAAGTATAAAATACATTCTTCAATACCCAAGCTGTCCGCAAGCAGCGTTAATATCAATACCTTTTTGTTGCCTTATATTAACCGTCATTCTGCTAAATCTTAATATATCTTTAAATTTTTGAACTGAATCATGTTCGGGAGGTTGAAATTTCACATTGACTAGAGAATTTAAAGGTATTAAGTTTACATTGACATTAGAATTTACAAGTTCATGTCGCTTTAATAATCTTGCAAGTTTATGTGCATCTGCCATAGAATTATTAATTCCTTTCAAAAGAGTATATTCTATTGTAAGATGCGAATTTGTTCTTTTAATATAATATTTCCCCGCATCTAGAATATCTTCAATTCTAAAACCAAAGTTATTTGAAATCAATCTTTCTCTTAGTTTCTCATCGACAGCGTGTAAAGATAAGGCAAGACGAACGCCAAAATTTTTATCTGCAAGTTTTTTTATCGCCGGAACAATACCAACACTTGAAACTGTTATATGCCTTTTACTTATCCCAAACTCTTTATTTGACAAAAACGAATTCAAAACAAAAACAGTGCTGGTAAAATTGAGCATGGGTTCACCCATTCCCATAAATAAAACACCTGTAATTCTCTTTCCAGTATCATTTTCAATTTGCAGAACCTGTTCTATTATTTCACCTCTGCTTAAATTTCTAATAAATTTGACTTTACCAGAATAACAAAAAGCACACATTACCGGACAACCTATCTGAGATGAAATGCAAACAGAACTTCTGTCGTTTACAGAAAGAAAAACAGCAAAAATATATTTTCTATCCAAGGTTTGAAAAGTATATCTTATAGTATTATCAATTTTAGACTTTTCTTTATTTACTATTTTTAAGGTTCTTAACAAAAACTTTTCGTTAAGTCTTTCTCTAATATGTTTCGGTAAATTTGTAAAGTTTTCAAAGGAATCGGATTTATTTCTATAAACCCATTTTATAACCTGGTTTAACCTATAATCCTTATCAATTATAGATTTTGCAGCTACTTTAAACTGATTATCCGTCATATCCAAAATATAATTTTTCATATGTAATTATTTTTTATTAGATTTAAAAATTTTTATTAAACCATTCGTAGGACTATCATGTTTGTTGTCAGTTTTTCCTTTAATATCCAGTCAAAATAACATTTGCTAAATTAAAAATATTTTCACCCTTCCAACGCGCGTACATATCCGATATATCTTTTTTGATGTAAGTTGTCAAATTTCGGAACATATATCAAATTAGCAAAAAAATCATTTGTCATATTTGCTACAACCTTAGACTTCAATGATATTTTAATAATATGAATTCATGACATATTTCTACAAAAATTTTATAAAATCTTAAGTAAACATATGATAATTAAAAGTACCGAAAATAAAATTTTTAAATATGCTTTAGGGTTGCAAGACAAAAAATTCCGCAATAAAAGCAGATTATTTCTTATAGAAGGCAAAAAACAAGTTGAAAGTATTCCAGAAAACTGGAATACAAGACAAGTTTTTATATCTGAAAGATACAAAGAAGGCATTACTGCGAATTTTAAAAACATTACAACTTTCTCAGATCATTTGTTTAACAAATTGTCAGCAACTAAATCACCTCAGGGGATAATGGCAGTCATTGAGAAAAAGTACTATAATCCAAAAGAAATTATAAAAAATTATGGGAAATTCATAATTTTGGAAAGTATACAGGACCCAGGAAATCTTGGAGCAATCATACGTTCCGCAGATGCTTTCGGAATAAAAGCCGTATTTGTATCAAAGGAAAGTGCAGATATATATTCCGATAAAACTTTAAGAGCAACTATGGGATCAATATTCCATCTACCAGTAATAGATAACATTGAAATTGAAGATATCTTAAATTTAATGAGAAACGAAAAAATCCTTATATTCGCCGCGTCACTAAAAGGTAAAAAGCATCTAAATGAAATTAAACTTGAAAACAAAAGCGCTTTTATAATAGGCAATGAAGCAAACGGCATTAAAAGTAAAACAGAAAACCTAGCAGATATATTAGTTAAAATATATCTGCCTGGCAAAATAAAATCCTTAAACGCTGCTATCGCAGCCTCGGTTATTATGTATGAAATGTCAAAAGAATAAGAAACAAACACAAGCAACAATTTTTATTTGTCGCACAAAAAGTTCCAAAATAAATATTTTTATGTAAAATTTTAAGATCCCTAAATCCTATTTTTTCGTGAGATCTAACTTACATACTATCGATTTTTTCGACGTAATTAAATAATCCCTCTGACCTATTTTTTTTCTAAATAACCCAATATTATTTCACCCTCACATATATTTTTATTCATTTGGGATACAAAGTCTAAAACCATTAATTTATAACTACCACCCCTCCCCTTTTTAAGAAGATCTCAACTTATTAAATACACTCTCCAAATTTTTATCATTTCCTAAATGATATGTAAAATTGCATCCGACAAAATAACATCAAAATGATTTTATTTAATATCACCAACTCTAATATTATTTTATATCTTTCAACTTCAACTTTCATTTTTTTTGGAATTCAGTCCAGTCAAACACCTTAATTTAACATTAATTTACTTAAATCTACTAACATACAATTCAAATATTAAAAAATTTTTTAATATTATTTTCAAACCGATTTTCAATTTCTTATATAATAGCTTTATTCAATTTATATTATCACATAAATTTTACTATGTCATATTAAACTAAATTCAAGCACTTTACAACAAAAAAATACAAACTTTGAATATACAAGACTTTCGTACATACAAAGAAAATCAGATTTAGCATAACTACCCACATTGTTTGCCATAATTAAAACACGTAATCATAACCCCACATTATCTATTAAAATCATCAACCAATTTTTCCATATACGCTCTTGTATGCAAGCATGCTGGACACTTATCTAAAGCTTCTTTGCTTTCATAAATGTAACCACAATTGCGACATCTCCATTTTACAACTATATCTTTTTTGAAAACTCTATCGCTTTCAATATCATTTAAAAATTTTAAATACCTGGCCTCGTGATATTTTTCAGCAACAGCAATTTTTCTAAAACATTCCGCTATCTCATGGAAACCTTCACTGTCGGCAATCTTTGCAGCTTGCGGATACACCTTTGAGTACTCTTCATTCTCACCTGCAGCGGCAAATCTCAAATTTTCAACCGTGTCTCTTATACTCCCAGCAGGAAAAGTTGCAGAAATTTCAAGAGAACCACCTTCTAAAAATCCAAAAAATCTCTCAGCATGTTCTTTTTCATTATCTGCACTATCTGTGAAAATTGCAGAAATTTGCTCAAAGCCTTCTTTCTTTGCTCTTGAAGCAAAATAAGTATATCTCATTCTAGCTTGAGATTCACCTGCAAACGACTTTAACAAATTTTTCTCTGTGTCTGTTCCTTTAATTGACCTAACCATAAATCCAATTACCCCCCCCTAACTATAATTCAATTCATAACAATTCATTCTGAATAATTCCGTTATGCAATGTACAATGTAACAAATTCTAAATAAACTTTAAACCTATAACCTAAATATTTTCATCTTATTCTACTTTGTGCAACTGAATAATTTGCGAAACCCTAATTATGATGTAAGGTCAAGGTTATCTCATTATATCAACTTCATTAAACCATTTCCCATGCAAGTTACAATTTTCTATAACTTGAACTTTACCTTTCACACCATCTTTTAAATGTATAACAGCAACAGGATTTATATTAAATGTCAACATAACATTTTCTGCAAACTTATTATTAACATAAAAGGTTATTTCAGTTATGTAGTGTTCAGACAACATAGGATGAACAATCTCTCCAATTTTTACATGTACATCAAGGCATCCTGACATAGGAACTAAACCACATTCTTTAACTATTGTAAAAACAGGTGTATGTTTCTTTTCAGTTTCATTACTAATCTTTCCAATATCCAATATTTTATAAGCATCCTCTCTCATTTTAAACACATTCTTCCCTTTGCAAACAGGGCACTTATCCTCACTTCCATCTAAAGAAATATAACCGCATATTCTACACACCAACCCTTTCACATATCCTCCTTATTTAACTACAAGATTTAGATCCTCAATGACACAATTACTCTCAAAAAACACAAAAATTTTCCTAACATATACAAATAATCCTTATATTTAAATCTTGTGTTGCATTTAATTTTTTATCTTCAAAAAATTTATTCTATCAAGCTCTGCATCTGTAGGAGCAAAAAAAGAACTCCCAAAGACAATCACAATAATTTACGATAAAAGTAATGTCTTCTCATATACTTAACCTCCTCTCTACTACTCTACTCATTAAGAATCAACGTAAAAGATATCCTTCTCACAGATAATCTTCGATCCTTTAAAAAAATGTAAAATAAAACACGTAATTATTACCGTGAAAATTTCTTCATTTCAGTCGACAGATAGTATTGCATAAACTTCTTTCTTTAACAAATTTACTAGCAGAAAATAAAATCTACTTTTAAATTAAAAAATATAATTAAATACATTCTTTACTACACCTTATAAACAAACTATCTTTTTTTGTACACTGCAAACAGGACACTCACTATATTCTTCATATGCATATTCAGATTTACAAACAGGACACATCTTGATACCGTTATTTTTTCTACTAATATAACAAGGCGTACAGAACTCGGGACTTAAACAGCCATTCTTTAACTCCGCTTCACAATGTGGACAGCAACAATTCTGACCATTAAATGTATTGTTCTTCATATTTTTTTCCCTTAACGCAAAACAATTTACATCTAGTACGTGAAACTATAAATAATATCTCACAATGTAACTAAATAATGCGTCCTTTTTATAATTTTTTACTCTTATAGTTTTCAACAGCTTTATGTAACGCATCCGCCCCTAAGTTAGAACAATGCATTTTATTCGGTGGAAGACCGCCTAAAGCTTTCGCAACATCCGCATTTGTAAGAGCCATTACTTCTTCAATTGTTTTACCAAAAGCCATCTCTGAAACTATAGAAGAAACAGCTATTGCTGCACCACATCCAAACGTCTTAAATTTTACATCTTCAATTTTATTATTATTAACTTTTATATAAAAAGTCATCATATCGCCACATACGGGATTTCCTACTTCACCAATACCATCAGCACCCTTTATTTCTCCAACATTTCGTGGATTTGTAAAATGTTTCATAACCTTTTCTGAATAAAACGCCATCAACATCCTCCAGTATAAAAACTTAACAATGAACCCAATAACTTAGAATATGCTTAAAAATAATATAATAAAAATTTTCTTACAAATCACAATGACAATGTTCGTCAAAATTTGCCCCAAGTCCAGCAACTTTTTTTTTGCCGGTCTGCACAAAATATGAATACAATGGTGACATATCCCTTAACCGTTTAACTATACTTGGAAATTCCTCTAGAACATATTCCATCTCTTTTTCTGTATTAAACTTTGATAAAGTGAACACAATTGAACCCTGTCCAATCACAACATCCACATTTATAGCTCTTAGAACATGAGAAAGCTTGAGATCTTTACTAGCACACGCAGAACCGCTACCCACCATAACGCCCTTAGCATCTAAAAGCAAAAATAGCGCCTCTCCCTCAATAAATTCTATTGAAAAATTCACATTGCCAGGTAAACGGTTTTCTTGAGCTTGGGGTCCATTTAAATAAATGCATTCAACTTTATTGAGAAGCCCACTAATGAGTCTATCACGCAACTTACAAATAAATCTACTTTTACTCACAAGTTCTTCTTTAGCTATTTCACAAGCTTTTCCAAAACCTACAATAGCTGGAATATTTTCAGTTCCTGAACGTTTAGAATTTTCCTGAACCCCACCATCTATTTGGGGAATAATTTTTAAGCCTCTATTAATATACAAAGCAGCAGCACCTCTAGGTCCATGTATAGCTGAAGCTGAAAAAGTCAAAGTATCTACTCCCAAATCTTTAACATCAACTGGAATTGTTCCGCAAGCACTGACTGCATCTGTATGAAAAACAACAAAATCACTAATATTTTGACTCTGTTTGACAATAGACACCAACTTCTTTATATTTTGTATTGTACCGATTTCAGGATTAGCATATTGCACAGATACCAAAATAGTATCTTTTCGCAGCATTTCTTTTAATTTCAATTCGTTTATGTTACCCTTATTATCAACAGGAACAGAGTCCACCTCAAAACCTTCTTTTTCAAGTCTTCTTACAGAGTTTAGAATTGAAAAATGTTCAATTGAAGAAACGATAATATGCCTACCATTGGCTTTTAAAGCCTCAGCAACTCCTTTTATTGCCAAATTATTTGACTCTGAGCCACACGAGGTAAAAATAATTTCTCCTGCATCTGCGTTAATTAAACTCGCAACTTTGCACCTTGCAGATTCAAGAGCATCTTTAGAAATAGTTCCCAATGAATAAATACTTTGAGGGTTTCCGTAATATTCAATAAAAAACGGTTTCATGCTATCAAATACTCTTTCGTCGAGTCTGGTATTTGACTGATTGTCCAGATATATTTGTTTCATAAATTCATCCATCACTCTTTTTTAAAATCTTCTTTAGGAACACCGCACAGCGGACATACCCAATCATCAGGAAGCTGTTCAAAGGAAGTTTCGGGAGCAATTCCGTTATCAGGAATACCTAAATTCACATCATAAATATAACCACACACTGAACATTTCCATTTTTCCATACCCCCCCCCTCACACCATCATTATTAATTTTCTTTATAATAATAAGATTATCTATATTTATAACTTTTTTTGCAACAGATTTTTATAATAGAAGTGAAGGTTTAAATAAACGAGGCAAAGATTGAAAAAACATACTATTATGTTAATTTCTATACATACTTTACATAATTCCTTTCATTAATAACAGAAAGAAAATTTAAAAATAAACCAAGACAATTTTCTAACACAAATTCAGGTTATGCTTATCTAATTGCAATATGATTTTTATCTATAGTAACAAAAAACATCTCATTTTTTCAACAGAAACAACCTTATTCTTCTTTTGATTAATTTATTAATCATTATAAAATATATATTTAGATTCTAAACCAAGTTAAATCATGTTATAAAAAAATATAAAATTACTAAAAAACAAACTTTACTTAAGCCGAAATTCATAAAGCTTTAAAACTTGAAACATCTAGAACGAAACAACCTTTGTTATAGTAATCACACATTCTCACAAGTATTATTTACTCTTTATCATCATAATCAATAGAATCGTCACTGATTTCCGATTTAAGAGAAATCATAATACCGTAGTCTAACTTTCTGGTAACAAAATTATAAACCCACACTACAACAATACTAGAAAGCGTCATAAAAACGATAAAAATCAATGCGAAACTAAGAGATGATAAAAATCTTAAATTAAAATCAAGATTTGTAGTCAGACTATTAAACAAAAATAATACAGCCCCTAATATAATACCAGAAATTGTAAAAATGATAGGAAATACCTTAACAATTGAAGAAATTTGTATCTTTTTTATGTTGTAAAGCGACATTTAAAGGTTCACCTTAATTTCTAATTTATGTAATGATAAACACAACACTTTTTATTCTCTCTCTTTTTTAAAATAGAGAGAACAGCATAGTTTTTTATCTATATTGAGTTGAGATTACTGTTTAGTTAAGCACGTACTGCTTCTTCATATCTTCAAGAGAGATAGGGCAATAGTCTTTAGCATGCCAGGAAGTTCCAAAATCTCTCATTTTCTTAATGATAAGATTTGTAAGAGCAGTTCTCGCAGGCCCCAAATAATCTCTTGGATCAAATTTTTCAGGCGTTTCCGTAAAAACTTTTCTTATAGCAACTGTAATAGCAAGTCTTCCATCGGTATCAACATTTATTTTTGAAACTCCAAGTTTAATCGCCTCCTGAAGACTTGAAATAGGCACACCTTTTGCACCCGGCATTTTCCCGCCGTATTTATTCAACTCGTCAGTCAATTCTTTAGGAACTGACGATGCCCCATGCAACACAATAGGAATATCTATCAACGACCTTATTTCTTTCAACACATCAAAAGCAAGATTGACGCTACCTTTAAATTTATATGCTCCATGCGAAGTTCCTATTGCAATAGCTAGTGAGTCGATGCCTGTTTCAGATACAAATCTTTCTGCTTCTTTAGGATCCGTCAAATGCATTTTGCCAGAACCTACTCCATCTTCTATACCACCAAGAGTTCCAATCTCAGCTTCCACTGAAACACCTCTTGCATGCGCATATTCTACAACTGAAGAGGTTACTTTAACGTTATAGTCATAGGTGGAAGACGTTTTACCATCCTCTAGCAAAGAGCCATCTATCATAACTGATGAAAATCCAAGATTTATTGCTTTAACAATTGATTCCAAGGAGTTACCGTGATCTAAATGCATTGCAACAGGAATATCTGGATTTTCAACAATGGCAGCTTTCATCAAATAACTTAAATATGTGAAATTAGAATATTTTAAGGCTCCTCTACTTGCCTGTATTATCACAGGAGATTGTGTTTCTTTGGCAGCGGCCATAATCGCTTGCATTTGCTCCATATTATTAACATTATAAGCACCAACGCCGTAACCCTTTTTTTTTGCTTCTTCTAAAATTTGCTTTGTTGATACCAATGCCATTTATTTCCTCCATATTTATTTTAAGTATTAGCACGCCTTAGACTTTTTATTAGACTCATTACGACTAGCTTTATAACTTTCTTTAACATCTTCTTTATAAATACCTATATTTCTAAATTTTGAATATCTTTCATATACAATTTCTTTAGAGCTCTTAGATTTGTAATAACGCAAATACTTATTTAGGACAGTTTTTATAGCCGTTGCGGTTCTTGGCGGATCATAATGAGCTCCACCTAACGGCTCTTTTATAATCTCATCTATAACATTTAAATTCATCAAGTCTTTAGCTGTTATTTTCATGGCTTTTGCAGCCTCAGGAGCTTTAGAGCTGTCTCTGAAAAGTATAGCCGCACAACCCTCTGGAGAAATAACAGAATAATAAGCGTTTTCAAGACACAAAATTTTATTTGACACTCCTATTCCTAAAGCTCCACCAGAACCACCTTCGCTAATGACAACCGTTATAATAGGAACTTTTAAGTTTGACATATCTCTTAAATTTCTTGCAATAGCCTCAGCCTGACCTCTTTCTTCAGCTGCAATGCCGGGATATGCGCCAGACGTATCTATAAAAGTTATTATAGGTTTATTAAATTTCTCAGCAAGATTCATTACTCGTAATGCTTTTCTATAACCTTCTGGATGCGCCATACCGAAATTCCTACTTATATTTTCTTCAAGAGTTCTCCCTTTTTGATGACCGATAACAACAACTGATTCGCCGTCAATTATAGCAATACCGCATAAAATTGCCTGATCATCACCGAAGACTCTGTCGCCACGAAGTTCTAAAAAATCCTTAAAAATAAGCCTAACATAATCTGAAAAGTAAGGTCTTTTCGGATGCCTAGCTATTTGCATTCTCTGCCAAGGCGTTAGAGAAGCATAAATTTTCTGCTTTAGTTCATCTCTCGTTTTTTCAAGATCTTCAACCTGCTCGGATAAATCTATATCACTACTTTCAGAGGATTTTTTTAAATCGTCAATTCTTTTATTGAGTTCAACAATAGGCTGCTCAAAATCAAAGGATTTTTCCATACATCCTCACTTAAAATTTAATAGTATAACCCATCTTAAATATTCTCTCATTAAAAAATCTATTATTAGTTTTACCAGAACCATTTTTCCAAAAGCAACAATCTCTAATAACACAGTCTATACTTAAACACTCATTTAAGGCAAATCTAAAACCAAGATTAAGTCTCGCATTTGGTAAATAACTTATGTTGTCATATTCTGCCATAAAATACACTATTTCTCTATGTAAAGGAATTACTGAATTTATAAACCAATGAACTTTATTGTTAAAATTAACACCAATATTAATCATTAAATTTTCAATAAAAAATTCCCTGCCTATAACAAAATAAAATCCACGTTCTCTCTGTAAATAATTTCTTCCATCAGAAAAACAACCCTGACAATCATAACCTACTGCTATCCCAGGATAATCCATATTTCCATCGTAAGCTTTGAATTTAACTTGCAAAGCCGGAATTGCAATCTTTAATTTATCACTATTTTTTCCAATAAATCTAGACAATTCCCAAGACAAACCTACATTAAGACACTTAAAAATACCAAAATTAGCTCTAGAAAGAAGATTACCACCTGAAAAAAATTTAAGTCCAAAATCACAAAAATCATAATCCAACATATCTACAGTAGGCGTATCTATCACATAGCCTTTATTTGCAAACGACAAAGAACTGAGACTGAAAATCACTATTAATAAACTCAAAATTTTTCTTAACATATTTATTCTCAAACATTAAAGAAACAAAATATACTAACGCAACAAAATTTCATTACAGTATCATTTATTAATATCTTACCTACAATTTCAATAAGCGTCAAATTATTCGCATCAAAATAAATATCACAACTAACATAGGAATTCACATCTAAGACTCTGCTTATTTCTTTTAGAGAACTTCTATACTTGAGAAGAGGCTTATTAAGTCTAACTTTTTATCACCTTTGCGGAAGCATAAAAGATTAATTAATACACCCCCATTTTTTTCTCAAAAATACAATATTTTCATAACTACACAACCACAGAAATTACAACAGAATCCTTTTCTGAAACTTCTTTTATAACTTCACCTTTAAGTCGTCTAAAACTGGTCTCTATAAATTTTTAAAAATATCAAATAGTGATAGATTAGACTGATTTTCCTATATTAAAGCATTCGTATCAAAAAAACTGCGATCTAATTTTTTGATATAACCTATCCAATTTTTGATTTCCTTCCCCCACTCTATCATAAAACTAGCAAACATCGATTCATTATAGCACTTTTAATCACTCCTTAATATATATCCACATTCTTTTTCATATCTTCAAAAGAATCACCACCAAATTTCTCTTTTAAAGCTTTTGCCAGTTCAATAGCAACTGCAGCTTCTGCTACAATACCTGCCGCTGGAACTGCACATACATCGCTCCTTATAGACGACTCAGCTTTAGCAGATTGTTTCGTAACAAGGTTTACAGAGTTTAGTGGTTTGCTAAGCGAAGGAATAGCTTTCATGGTACATGTAATAACAAGAGGTTCTCCATTACTCATGCCTCCTTCTATACCGCCAGCCATATTCGTAGTTCTGTGAAATCCTTTTACTTTATTGTAAAAAATTTCATCCTGTGAAAAAGAACCGAAAAGTGAAGCAAGTTTTGTTCCTGCTCCAAACTAAACAGCTTTTATAGCCTGAATTGAAATCAAACTCTGCGCAAGTCGACCATCAAGTTTTAAATCCCATTGCGTATGACTTCCAAGACCTACTGGAACATTGTTAATCACAACAGTAATCTTACCACCCAAAGTGTCACCTTTTCGCGCCCAGTCTTTTTTATTAATTTAACCATTTTCCTACTAGCATTTGCATCCGGGATACCTAACATAAGAAACTTCCGTGTTAAATCGCACATCACCTTCCTTAATAGAAGACATATTGGCCAAAATATTTCCTATCTGTACCGTGTAAGACATTATGCTTATTCCAAACGCTTTCAAAAGCAATTTACAAACAGCTCCTGCAGCTACTCTTGTCGCAGTCTCTCTTGCTGCTGAAGCTCTTTCTAATATATCCCCCCCCCTAAAATCACTTACACCATATTTCATAAGTCCTGCCAAATCAGCATGCCCAGGACGAGGTTTTAAGAGAGTTGTTCCATCCAAATCTACAGATCCCGTTGGCATTGTGTGTAGCCAATTTTTAAAATCTCTATTTGAAATATACATAGTTATTGGAGAACCGATTGTCTTTGCATAGCGCACTCCCGAAAAATTTTGACACAATCTGTCTCTATATTCATTCTTTGACCTCTGCTGCCATGACCCCCTTCTGTCTTCTTTCAAGTTCCAAATCTATATCTTCAGAACTACCGTAAGGCCTGCGGGAATTCCTTCAAGAACAACAAAGATCCCTTCTCCATGAGATTCACACGCTGTAGTAAATCTAATCATAACCTCACTCCAAAATAATACATCCATGTAAACAACATAAAATATAAAAAAGAGAACAGATTAAAATTGCATCTGCTCTCTTGTTAATCTATCAAAAATTTATGCCTCGCAGGTAGATCTCGCTCTGCGTTGCAAAAAAGTCCATTTATCATCTACACTTTTTTGAATCTCTTCAAGAATATAAGTATTTTCAGGCTTGAACAAATGTTTAAATCTTGTTTGTAATTTTAAAAATTCAGTTACAGGTTTTTTCACTTTAGGTTCAACATTTACTTTATACACACCATTTTCAACTTCGTAAGAAGGCCATACGCAAGTTTCAACTGCAAGTCTTGCAATCTCCATTGTACATTCTGGTTTATAACCCCAACCCAGTCTACAAGGCGTCAAAATATTTATAAAAGACGGGCCTTCAACTGACAAAGCTTTTTGAACTTTAGTCATAAAGTCATTCCAGTTCCCAACATAAGATTGCGCTACGTAAGGAATATCGTGTGCAATCATAATTTGCGTCAAATCTTTTTTATTCTGTGATTTACCTTGATGTTTCTTCCCTGCAGGGGCAGTGGTTGTATGTGCACCCTTAGGCGTTGCTCCAGATCTTTGAATTCCAGTGTTCATATATGCCTCGTTATTGTAACAAATATAAAGCATTCTATGTCCTCTCTCCATCGCACCAGATAAAGATTGTAAACCTATATCATAAGTTCCACCATCACCACCAAAGGTTATAAACCTAATGTCTTCTTTAACTTTACCTTGAACTTTCAAACTTCTATATGCAGCTTCAATGCCACTACAAGTAGCTGCGGCATTTTCAAATGCGCTGTGAAAATATGGACTTTTCCATGCACTATAAGGAAAAACCGTAGTTGAAACTTCTAAACATCCTGTAGCATTTGTAACAACAACTGGTGTACTACCAGCAGCTATTAAAGTTTGTCTCGCTACTATCCCTGCACCACAACCGGCACAAAGACGATGCCCACTTGTCACACGAACTGGGTTTTTACTTAATTCTTTCAGATTTGCCATTTATTTTTCTCCTAAGAGCAAAACCTTACATTCAATTCACGTCATTATTGGTATTTATCTACAAGCTTATATATAATGATTACAAAAAACTTCATTTTCAATCTCACCCCTAACCTTCCCCCGTCATTCTATTCTTATATTTATATACTCAATTCTATTAGAAGGCTTTTCAAGACCTGATGCAACTTTACCAAGCGTTTCATAAACATTGACAATTTGTTCACCACAAAATTCTCTACCACCTATGCCATAAACATAACTTAGAATTTTAGGATTTAAAATTCCTGAAGAATATAAAGATGCAACAACATCAGAATAAACAGGAGGAAATGCCCCGGAACAAGAATCTGACCTATCCATAACTGCAATCGCTTTAACATGTGCTAAATCTTTTGCTATCTGTTCTGTTGGGAAAGGTCTGTAAACTCTTATTTTTAAAAGTCCTGCTTTAATTCCTTTTTCTCTCAACTCTTTTACTACAGCCTTAACATTTCCTGCCGTTGAACCTATAATCACTATTGCAACTTCTGCATCGTCAAGCATATATTTCTCATAAAAACTGTATTCTCGCCCAAAAGTTTTCTTAAACTCTTCTGCAACATCTAAAACTATATCTCTCGCATCTCTCATAGCCTGAGCAAGCTGATATCTATGCTCAAAATAGTAATCTTGCAAATCAATTGAGCCTAATGTATAAGGTCTTCTAACATCTAAAAGATATCTTTCAGGTTTGTATTCGCCGACAAAAGCTTTCACGTCAGCATCAGGATAAATTTCAACAACCTCCATACAATGAGAAGTAATAAATCCATCCATAGCAACAAGTGCAGGAAGCTTAGCTTCCTCAGCTATTCTTATAATCTGAATCATATTATCGTAAGCCTCTTGAGAATTCTCTGAGTATATTTGAATCCAACCAGAATCTCTCGCACCCATTGTATCCGAATGATCAGCATTAATATTAATAGGTGCAGAAATCGCTCTATTAACTTCTGCCAAAATTATTGGAAGTCTCAATCCTGAGGCTATATAAAGCATCTCCCACATAAGACACAATCCTTGAGAAGAAGTGCTTGTTATAGCTCTTGCACCAGCGGCTGATGCCGCAATTGTCGCCGATATAGCAGAATGCTCACTCTCCACTGCCACATATTCGCTCTTGACAATACCATCTGCAACAAACTGTGAAAAAATCTGCACTATTTCTGTAGCTGGAGTTATAGGATATGCAGCCATTACATCCGGTTCTATCTGACGTAAGGCCTCAGCTATAATCTCATTGCCAGTTTTTGCAACAAGATTACCTTTTGAATATACTGTCTTTATCATTTTTATTAGCTCCTAGCTCCTCATTAGACACACGTCATTTCAAGGAACATCTTCACAATCTAAACCAATCCATCTGAGATGTTAAAACTTTTAAAATACGCATTATTTTTACACATTTATTTCTTTTCTTGTTCCATCGTAATAGCACTAATCCTAGTTGGGCATTCTTTCGCGCAAATTCCGCAACCTTTACAATTATCATAATCTATGCCATCAACAAAGCTAGTTCTTTTTTCATCTGAAACAATTTTAATAGAACCATCAGGGCAGGAAATCCAACATATTAAACAACTAATACATTTGTCTCTGTTCCATACAGGTCTTTGAGAACGCCAAGTTCCAGTGTGAAAATTAACCGCCGTTCCCGCTTCAACTATTCCACCTATAGGAAGTTCAGCAGCTGTCAGCTTCTTATCTTCTTCTTTTCTCACTATATCCCTCCAAGAGGTTTCAACCTTCTTCTATAATCTATTCAAACTCTAACATCAAAAAAGCCTAATTCGTAAAAAAAACTCTGAAGAATAAATATACTACTATATGAAATTAGTTTTTTACTTTGTCAAAAGCCATTTTTATAGACGCAAGATTACCCTCTACAATCCCAGGTTTATGTCTAAATTTCGCCATAAGTTTGAAATTTATATCTTTCAAAACGCCATTAATATCCAACGTTCCTATAACTTTCAGCAAAGCGCCGAGCATAGGAGTGTTGGGTATATCTTTCCCTATTGTTTCCAAAGCAATTTTACTTGCGTTTACTACATAAATTTGACTTGTGTCAATGTCAAGTCTTTCTGCAATTTCTGATGTACTTAAAGAAGTATTAACTATAACTTTCCCAGTCTTATCTATACCATCTGTTATCGGAACCGATTCCATGAGGGATGAATCTAAAATAACTACATAATTTGGATTCTTAATCCCCGAATGGATTACAATAGGATCTTCACTTATTCTGTTAAAAGATTGCACAGGGGCACCCATCCTTTCTGGCCCGTACTCAGGAAACGCTTGGATGTACATTCCTGTAGCCATAACCGTTTCGGCAAACAAAAGTGCAGCAGTTTTCGCACCTTGCCCACCACGTCCGTGCCAACGAATCTCAATCATTTTTGCTGACATTATTCTACTCCTTTACTTTATACACACAACATATCATAATGTACAAATACATCCAATTTTTAAAATATGAAATAGTTAAATAAATACACTTGTTATTTCTAATGAGATTTCTTCTTCTATATCCTTCTTCATTACATCTCCGTACGACCCGCAATAGCACGAGAAATAGTTATCTCATCAGCATACTCAATGTCGCCACCTACCGGCAATCCATATCCCAATCTTGTGACCTTAATGCCTAACTTTTTTATAATCTCCGCAAGATAAACAGCAGTTATCTCACCTTTAGAGTCTGTATCAGTTGCAATCAAAACTTCTCCTATGTTACCATTTTTTAATCTTTTCATCAATTTATCAATCCTTATATCACCGGGACCAATAGCGTCAAGAGGTGATAAAGCACCTCCCAGTACAAAGTAAAGCCCTTTGTATTTCTTAACTTTACTTACAGCTATCAAATCCTGCGGAGTTTCAACAACACATATAATATCCTGTTCTCTTGTAACATCAGAACATATAAAACAAGGGTTATGTTCACTTAGATTATAACAGATATTACAACATTTTATTATTTGTCTTGCTTTTTGTATAGAACCTATAAGTTTATCAATCTCGTTACTAGACATTTTTAATATATGGTAACTTAAACGCTCCGCCATTTTAGGTCCTACACCAGGCAGTTTTTTTATCACTTCAACCATTTTCTCTACAAGTTGAGGTCTATTCATAATTATAAAATCCATACAATATCAAAATTATTCTATGTATTCATATCATTAATGCAAAAAAACTAATACGCTAACAAAGAGGAAAAAACAATTCTCTTAATAAATAAAAAACTTTAAACTTTTTTAGCGACAGCACCGAAGCTTTTCGCTATTTCCTTTATATTCTTAGGTACTGAGCTTTTTTCACCTTCATCATCATTTTTTTTTATGCCACAAGCATCATTTAGTGAAAAACTTTTCTCACTAATAACCATATCCTCTTGAGTCATTGCTTTATTTTGAATCATAGCTTTTTTAACAAGCACTTTCACTTCTATATTCAAGCCTGTTTTTTTCTGGAAAAGATCTAAGATCTGCTCTCTAAATTCCAAAACTCCATCATAATCAAACTGTTTTGAAACTGTCAACTGTATAGATGAAATGCCAAATGTTTCAGCTAACGCATTTTTCAAAGACTGCCCTGTAAGCGGGTGTTTTTTTACTATCTCAGAAACGATCTCATCCCATATGCCTATCAAATCTGTAGAACTTAAAACTTTCTTAACACTAAATTCCTCATTGCGTTTATTATATTGATTTTTAAGAGTAGATCCTAGCTTATTTTCAATCTCAATGTTTTTTTCTAGCTTAACAATTCTATCTATAAGTTCGGCAACATTATAATATGGCTCCGAAATTTTGAGAAGATAAATTTCAAGAAGAATTCTGGGCTGATCATGCCAACGCATTTCTTCAAGAGCTTTTGACAAAAGATTATTCATACGAACATGACGCGAAACAGAGAACAAAGTTTTTTGAATGTCAAAAAGTTTTTTATCATCACACGAAATTTCAATAGCTGACGGATTTATAGAGTAAACCATAATTTTTCTAAGATAATCAATCAAATCTCTTACAAACTGTAAGATGTTGTACCCTTGCTCAAAAACTTCTCCAACAATTTTTAAAATCCCTTGAATATCACTTTTTGAGATACTTTCGGTAACAGAAGCTAAAATATCTTTGGGTAAAAGTCCAAGCAATTCCCTTATATAAGTGCCTGTTATTTTACCTGAAGTTGAAGAGACAGCTTGTTCTAACAAACTTAAAGCGTCCCGCATAGAACCACCGGATGCCGAAGCTACTATACTTACAGCTTCATCCTCTATTTCAAAACCTTCTTTTTGGCCTATTTTCTTTATCGTGCAAGAAATTTCAGCGTTTGATAAAAGCTTGAATCTATATCTTTGGCATCTTGAAAGAATAGTGATAGGAATTTTATGTTGTTCAGTTGTAGCCATAATAAAAACAACATGACTAGGAGGTTCTTCAAGTGTTTTTAGTAAAGCATTAAACGCCTGTACAGTTATCTGATGAGCCTCATCTATTATGTAAATTTTATATTTTGAATTGGCGCTTGAAAACTTTACATTTTCCCTCAACGTTCTTATCTCATCTATACCGTTATTCGACGCCCCATCAATTTCTAAAACGTCTATACTAGAACTTTTTGAAATCGCCAAACAATTTTCGCATACTCCACATGGTTCAATTATCGGGCCATTTTTGCAATTTAAAGCTTTAGCAAGAATCCTAGCCATAGTAGTTTTACCGCAACCTCTAGGTCCACTAAATAAATAGGCATGAGCAATGCGCTTTTCAGAAATTGCATTTTTAAGAGTCTGTGAAATATGTTCTTGACCTACAACTTCACTAAAATTCCGAGGTCTAAACTTTCTGGCTAAAACAAGATATGGCATAAAATGAAACCCTTTCACAAAAATGAGACACATTAATTTTAACAAATATGCAATTTACATTACAATCCATGCTAACGACACTTTTTACTTCATATCCAAACATTATGCCGAAAATTAAAATATTGTTATAATACTAAAGTAAGAGATATAAGGACAGGGGGGTCATAGTTAAACGGAAGAATGTATCGTTCGCAACGATAAGATGCGGGTTCGATTCCCGCTGACTCCATAAAATCTTTTTAAACAGCACTATTAGTGTTTCTATTGAAGTTGACTTTTTTTGAAGATATAGAGACGGCATGAGGATATTTTAGCGAAGTATCCTGCTCTGAGAATTACCCTAACCCTATCATAAAAAATATAGAACATCTAAAGAAAGGAAATATTTAATGTTTAAAGATATGCTTTTGGGTTTTAGCTGGATATAACAATGAAGATTATGCCACCAGAGAGATTTTAAAAATTTGGAGTTGTGGATCGTAAAATCCAAAGTAACTTTTATAATAAAACTAAAGCAGGCAAAATCTTTAAAGTTAAATGACGAATATTCATTGAAGTTAGTTTTTCTATCTTGTTACTTGTGTAATACGATAAATTGCTTTTAAGGAAAGTTAATGGACGACAAAATCAAGGAGTTAATAAATGAAGCTGTCATAAAAATTATAAAACATACTAGTAGTCAGGAAAAGATAAAACACCTGCAGGATAAACATAATTTAAGAATTCATTTTATCCCTAAAGAGTACAGGATTTTCGGTGACATCTTGCAGAGTATGAATATCTAGTTTGGAAATTTCATTGAGATTCTCATGGCGTTGTTTGTAGAAAATGATGGACGATATTAGATAATATCGGATTACAGTGGAAAGAAAAGTAACTCTTTTAAATTATCGTCTAAAAATGAAACGTTGATTGATAATTATATCGCTCGTTGTCAGACAGAAGATATAAATATAAATGTTGAGTTTTCAAAACTCTTGAGACAAATTGTTGCAGATGCTAATAAGCAAATACTAAAATTCGACCATGACATAGATTTATTGTTTAAAGATACAATAACAGGTAAAATTTATTATTTAGAGTGCCAAATATAATGATGACCACGATACGGGAAAATTTGTTGACATAAACAGAAAATTTATAAAGACTTATGCTTATTTAGCAAAAGAATTAATTATCAGAGAGAATAGTGAATTAATACCAATATTGTTTTTCTTTACAAACAAGAAAATGAAAGGTAATATTTATATATCTGAAACTTCAAATATTCGTAGAAGAATTTTTAAAAGTAAAATATGATAATGTTGATCAATATCTTTTAAAACTATCTGAAAGCCCTGGGACGATAAAGGCTTTCAATGATTTATATGATAGAGTCATGAGTTTGTAGCAAAATTAGGAGGATTTACGATAGAACTAAAAATAAACCGCATATATCATGGTGATTGCATAGAGATGTTAAAAGAATTGCCAAGTAAATCTGTTGATTTGGTATTTGCTGACCCAGCGTACAATATGCAGTTAAAGAAAGAGCTGTATCGTCCCAACAATACAAAAGTTGACGGGGTAAATGATGATTGGGATAAATTTTCTTCTTTCGAAGATTATGATAATTTTTGTATTTCTTGGCTTAAAGAATGTAAAAGAGTTTTAAAAGATACGGGAACAATTTGGGTGATAGACTCTTATCACATAATATTTATCGCATTGGGAATATTATGCTAAATCTTGGCTATTAGATACTTAACGACGTTACTTGGCATAAATCAAACCCAATGCCAAACTTTTTAGAAACTCGCTTTACGAATGCAATAGAAACTCTTTTATGGTGTTCAAAAGGCGAGAAGTATAAGAAATATACCTTTAATTATAAGTTAATGAAACAATATAACAATGGTAAACAAATGACTTCCGTTTGGAATATTGGTTTATGTATCGGTAGTGAAAGGATTAGAGGTGAAGATGGTAAAAAATCCCATTCAACTCAGAAGCCAGAGGGATTATTAAAAAGGGTGATTCTTTCCAACTACAAAACAAGATGATATAGTCTTAGATCCATTCTTTGGCACAGGCACAACAGGGGCAGTTGCTAAAAAGCTTGGTCGTAACTCTATTGTGGTATAGAAATAGAAAAAAATATATACAGAAATAGTTTATTGCCTGAGGGCAGTTGGATTGAAACGCTTAAAAAAACGTCAAAAAGTTCCTTTTGTAAACCTTGTTAGAAAAAAAATATCGTAGGCATAGGCGAATTTTTATATACCTGTAGAAAATATAATAAACAAGCGAAGATTTTATCAGACGGCAATTTGTATTATGAAAATACTAGTGATTCTATTCACAAAATAAGAGCTATTATTCAACAAACATCATCTTGTAATGGTTAGAAATTCTGGTATACAAGCTGCTCTTGCTTGACGATTTAAGAATGCAGTATATCACAGGACGGAATGCGAAATTTAGGCTTTTTGCCATATATCATAGTTTGTTGTTGTTTTTTTTA
Organism: Candidatus Endomicrobiellum basalitermitum; assembly: GCA_031282525.1. Taxonomy (GTDB): domain Bacteria; phylum Elusimicrobiota; class Endomicrobiia; order Endomicrobiales; family Endomicrobiaceae; genus Endomicrobiellum; species Endomicrobiellum basalitermitum. The sequence continues at coordinate 320,914 of JAITDN010000003.1, forward strand.
GAAGTGAATAAAATAACTCTTGAATCTATTGGATAACTAAATATAATAAGCACCTATTTAAAAAAAACAAAGGTTAGCATTTTATTTACCTGAGTATTTAAATTTAGCTTTTTCTTCTTTTTTATGGAAATAACAAGTCAATCTATAAAAAAAGTTTTCTGAATTATTTTGCTGTAGTAGTTAGAATATTTTGTAATTGGTATTTTAGATGGGAAACTAAAATTTTGTATATAGTAAAATTAAGAGCTTTTTTTATTTATTGTCTATTTTTCAAATTATAGCTTATAGCTACAACATGACGAATCTCCTTTAACTTTCTCGTTTTTCCTGTTATACAGTAACAACATCTACCTTTTATCAAGAGCTTAAATAAAATTACAACAAAAACTATTAAAATTAAAACTAACATTACGCTTAGCAACATTCATATTCTCCAATGATAAACTTAAATTAAAAAAAGAACAAAATAATATATATATTATTAAGCAAAAATGAATAAGATAGCAGAACATCATCTCCCTCTCATATCATTATTTTTCTTAATTTACACACCTATTCTTAACAACATTCCAACTTGAAAAACAATAAATGAAACCACCCACGCAAAAACTGCATTTCCTATAATAATAAGTATAAGCCATTTGTAGCTTGAACCACTTTCCTTAAAAAAAACCGCTACACACGCAGCACACGGTGTATAAATTAAACAAAAAATAAGAAAAGTCAAACCTTTTAAGGGTGACCAATCTTTATCACAAGCAATTTTTTCCCTCAAAGATTTAGAAGAATCATATTTTTCAATAGAGTAAATCGTTCCCAAAGTACCAACAATAACCTCTTTTGCCGCAAGGCCAGCTATTAAAGCAACTGCTCTGTTAGCATCCATGCCTATAGGCTTAAATAAAGGTTCTAAGATTTTTCCCATTCTTCCCACTAAACTATATTTCAATTGCACAACAACTCTCTCACTTTTTGTCAGATTTTCATTTACATGAGCTTTGGGATATGCAAATACAACCCATATTAAAACAGATATGAGCATAATTAGTGTCCAGGCTTTTCGCAAATATAGCCAACTCCTCTCCCACATTTTCAAAAGCAAGCCTTTAATTTGAGGCATGTGATAAGGAGGCAGTTCCATAACAAAATGTGCTGGCTCATCTTTCAAAAGAGTTATGCTTAATAGTTTTGCAACGATAAAAGCGATGAAAAAACTTAGAATATACACAAAAGACATAATATTAGCTAGACTTTTTGATGAAAAAAAAGCTCCCGTAATCAAAACAAAAACTGGAAGTTTAGCACCACATATCATAAATGGCACAACAAACATAGTTATGAGTCTATCACGTCTAGAATCTAAAGTTCTAGCGGCAAGAATACCAGGCACGGCACATCCATTAGTTGAAATCATTAATGGTAAAAAAGACTTGCCGTGAAGACCAAATCTGCTCATAACTTTATCCATCACAAAAGCAGCTCTAGCCATATATCCAGAATCCTCAAAAAATGCTATTGCCAAAAACATAAACAGTATTAATGGAAAAAATCCTAATATTCCACCAGCACCACCAATTATTCCATCAACAATTAAAGATCTAATTGATTCTTCTGAAACAACGCTTCCGACAATATTAGCAAGTCGTTTAAAAAACATTTCAAAAATATTTACAATAGGTTCTGAAAAAACAAACGCAAACTTAAAAATTATATACATTATAATCACAAAAATAGGAATCCCAAGATATTTATTAAGTACAAAATTATCTATAATTCCAGTTACGTCAACTTTTTCTCTACCTATTTTTTTTACAACCGTCTTTACGACAGAATTCGCAAAACCATAGCGCCTATCGGCTATTTCAGTTTCAGCCTCTCTACCAAAGTGCCCCTTAATATGACTTCTACTCCTACCACACTGACTCAAAATGATATTCTTTTTGTCCGCCTTATAAACAAGTTCCAACGCTAGAGGATCATTATCCAAAAGTTTTATTGAAAGCCAACTCTTTGGAAATTTTAACAATTGAGAATCTTTTAATATAAGTTTTTTAAGTTTATCAATCTCTTCCTTAATGTTTTCACCATAGTCAACTTTAGCTGTTATTTGCTTCTTTAACTTCTCTTCCTCCATTACATCCACAACACAATCTAAAATACCAACTATCTCTTTATTTACCAAAGCAATAAATACAGGAACTCCTAAAAGATTTGACATCACTTCCTTATCTATTGTTTTACCCTGCAGTTTTAGAATGTCAATCATATTCAAAACTATCATAATAGGAATATCTAGCTCTACAATCTGCGTAAATAAATAAAGATTACGCTCTATATTAGAGGCATCAATAACATTAATTACAATATCAGGTTTTCCATTTATTAAAAAATCCCTCGCTACTATTTCATCATCAGAATATGCTGAAAGACTATATGTGCCAGGTAAATCAATAAATTTTATATTATAACCTCTATGATTTTTTAAGCCCTCTTTCTTTTCCACTGTCACACCGGGATAATTGCCAACGCTTTGATTAGATTCTGTTAAACTATTGAATATTGTCGATTTACCACTGTTAGGGTTACCTACCAGAGCAACAATAATATCTTTTTTTAACGTACTCAATTATTTATCTCCCTTACTAAAATTTTATCCGCAACTTCATTACTTAAAGCAATTTTAGCACCTTTTATTTTAATCATCACACCTCCACTTGGGCCACCATTATTAATGACAATTAAATCTTTGCCCGGAACAAACCCCATTTCAAGAAGCCTATACTTAAGCTTTCTATTGCAGTAAATCACAAGCAGTTTATATTCTCCCGGATTAACACAACTTAACTTAGTAAAATTATCAACTACATCGTTATTAAAAGGCTTAAATCCATGAACACGTTTATGAAAATTAGCATAATCGCAAGATTTACCTTTCATTCCCTTATGAATATGTTTATGAATGTGCTTATGAAAATGAGCTTTAACCAAGTATCTATGCAAATATCCGTAAATATAACGTAAAATTCTCTTAATTTGTTTCATATCTTCTCTGCCCCTTCCATTATTTTAGTCAAATGTAATTATTTTAGTTTTATCTAACTTATTGCCAAAACAAACACATTTTCACCGCATTATCCCATATATTACTCTTAATTGCTACCTCTATTTATTTTTACTACTATTTTTCCAAATACTCTTTTAAACTGACAACATCTTCCTTTTTGTGAAAAAAATTCTCTTCCAAAAGAGTATGCAATTTTTTAAGCCTCTGTATAGTCTCTGCTCCAACTAAATGCTCTATTTGACAGGCCTCTTCATCAGCTGTCTTACCGTTTATAAATAACAAACTATTTAAAAATCTATACAATATGTCATGCTTTGTCCGAACCTCCAAAGCTATTTTTTCTCCCTTTTCAGTCAAATCCACGTATCCATATCTTTCATGTATTACAAACCCATTTTTAGCTAAAAAGTTAATTGCAACGTTAACACTTGAGCTTTTGACGTTCAAAGATCTTGCAATATCGCCTATCCTAGTGTATTTTTTTTCTTTTTTTAACGCCGCAATCGTCTCAAGGTAATTTTCAAGGGACGCACTCAAATTGTTAAAACATCTTCTTTTTTTAAAATTTAACTTCATCGCTTACTATCCTTAGACTCTGTAAGTATAAGTCATAAATAATTATTTTAGATTAATATAAAATTTTTAGTCTGATGTCAATAAAATATAATAAAAGTGTAATAATCTTAACTCATATACGTTTATACATAAATAGACTAAATTAATAAGATGTTTGTTATTATGTTACAATAAAGACATACATGAAAAACATAATTATACCTCAAAACTATAGATCAACAATTCATAAAATTTCCGTCACTGCGATAGAAAACAACTTTGAGGCATACATCGCAGGTGGATTTGTAAGAGATTTATTTATCAACAGAGAACCTAAAGATCTTGATATTATGGTCTGTGGTGGAAAAACTGAAAATGACAGAAAACTATCTGGGATCAACTTCTCAAAAATTTTGGCAAATAAGTACAAACTTTCTAAACCGATCTTATTTGAAAAATTCGGAACTGCTAAATTATCTCTTGACAATAAAGAAATAGAATTCGTTATGCCTAGAAAAGAGTATTATGATGTAAATTCTAGAAATCCACACATCAAGGTTGCTCATCTAAAACAAGACGCTTTAAGACGTGATTTTACAATTAATGCTTTGTTTTTAAGACTTAGAGATATGAAAATTCTAGATTTCACTCGTCAAGGTATTAAAGACATTAAAAACAAAACTATAAGAGTAACCGATACAGAAAATGCTGAAATAATATTTAAGCAAGATCCTTTAAGAATTTTACGTGCCGTGCGACAAAGTTTACAACTTAATTTCAAAATTGAATCTCAAACTCTCAATGCAATGAAAATGTCAGCACAACGTATTAAAATCGTTTCATCAGAACGTATAAGAGATGAAATTAATAAAATTTTAACCACAGATAATCCGTCAAAGGCATTTATATTAATGTACAAAATTAATTTATTAAACGATATCTTACTAGAATTACAAAAATTAACACAAACTAGGAAATACTCAATAGGCAGTACGTTTGCACATAGTATTGAGATTATAGATAGTACAAGAAATAACATTGTTTTAAGAATGGCAGTTTTAATGCATTGTATTACAAAGTATTTAAAATGTAAGGAATTATACGTTAAAACTCATTTACATAAATCTCACAATGAGAACATAAATCATATTAAACTTATTTTAGACAGATTAAAATATTCAAAAGAATTTATAAAAAAAACCACATCTATCATACAAAATGGCATATATACTAAAGTATATTCAAGTGACTGGACAGACGGCATGGTACGAAAATTTTCTAAAAAATGTAGAGATGAGTTAGATTTAACAATGGAATTTTCAAAAATATATTACGCTAAAAATAATAATAGTATAAAAATTAATGAACTCAAAGAAAGAATTGAATATTTAAAATCAAAAAATATTTTATATAATAGTCCAATTTTAACCGGAAGAGAAATAATAAAAATATTTAACAATCCTGCAGGGGAATGGATAAAAAACGTAAAGAATAAAATAGAAGAAATACAACTAGAAAATCCTGATCTCACAAAAGAACAAGCAATTAAAATAGTAAAAATAATATTTTCTAATAAACAAAAATAAAGACATGGTGATTAAAGCAAAAACTAAAAGGTCTCTTCCACAGATTAAAAATAAAAAAATATAATGAAAACAATTCATCTATAACACTAAAGGTATTCTAGTACATGGCGCAATAGGACCCTTAATAAGCACATAATAGTTTCTTTTTACAATTATTTTTATCAAATCAACAGAAACAAGAGGCATGTTTCTAGGAGCGATCATTGCAACAAAATCAAAAAAAATAAAGATTAATCCCAAATAGTTGTTTTCGTTTTATGTCTCATACATTAATTATTTAGTTTTCTATTATTATAGTCGCCGAAGATGAATTGCTTTCAAAAACTTCAACTTCACAAATTTTTGCATTTTCTGTTTCTATACACTTAAGTTGTTCTAATATAAACGCAGCTATATTTTCAGAAGTCGGATTAACTTTATCAAAAGGATCAATTTCATTTAAAAATTTATGATCTAAAAATTTCATAATTCTATTGAGATGCATTTTAATATCTATAAAATCTATGAGCATACCTGTATCGTCAAGCTTGTTTCCACAAAAAACAACCCTGACTTTCCAATTATGTCCATGTAAATTCTCACATTTACCTCTATATCCTCGCAAACAATGAGCTGAAGAAAAATTTTTCTCTACTGAAATTTTATATTTCATTTTTATCTCGCTTAACAAGTCATTTTTATTTTTTTAACGTCAAAAATTTTTTTAGAAAAAAAACGACTACCTATCATCTTGAATTTATCAGGATTATCACTTACGTAAAATTTTAAAAATTTCTTGCTTCTTGGATCTGCAAAGAGACACTTATTGTTCAATATATCTCTAACTTCGTAAGTCGTGGCGTTTGCAGAATCTATAAGAATAATTTTCTCACCCAAATTCTTTTGCAAAGCTTTTTTCAAGAGAGGATAATGTGTACATCCTAAAACCAGAGTGTCAATTTGCTTATCCAAAAGAGGTTTTATGTACTTTTTCACTATGCTATCTGTAACTTCATCATCATCCCATCCTTCCTCAATAAGCGGAACTAATAAAGGACATGCTTGCTGATAAACTTTACATCTGCAAATTTTATTTATCTCTTGTAAGTATGATCTGCTATCAATAGTACCCTCAGTCCCTATAACACCTATTTTTTTATTTTTTGACGCAAATACCGCAGCTTTTGACCCTGGCTTAATTACACCTATAATAGGTATTTTTAAAGTCCTCTTTAAAATCGGCAGAGCAAAAGCAGACGCTGTATTGCACGCTACTACAATAAGTTTAACTTTGCATTTTACTAAAAAAGAAGTTATTTCTTCAGAATATCTTATTACAATACTTTTCGATTTTGATCCATAAGGAACATGAGCAGTATCACCAAAGTAAATAAGATTTTCTAAAGGAAGAGCTTCATTTATTGCAGACATCACGGTAAGCCCACCAAATCCAGAGTCAAAAATTCCTATTGGATTGTTATTTATCGTCTTGTTTTTTGTCTTTATTCGCATAATATTTAACTACTCCTTCATATACGGAATTAGCCACTGACGCAATAAATTTATTAGAAGTAACAAATTTTGCCTCTTGAGCGTAATTGCTTATATAAGCACTCTCCACAAGTACAGAAGGCATATGAGTCCCTCTCAATACATAAAAATTTGCCTGTTTTGGATCTCTACTTGGAATTTTAAGTCTCTGTTTAGTTTCATAAACCATAAAACCACATAACTCCAAAGAATCATTTAAATACTCGTTTACACCTAAAGATAGAAACACATTTTGAATTAGAGGGTAATTTTCAGTGCGCGCCTTTTCAATTTCTAAAACAGAGTTTTCAAGAACTTCAGTCGCAGCAGCCCTAGAATCAGTAGCTTTATCCGAAAGAACATAAACCTCAAAAGCATTTACGTTCCTATCAAAATTTGCGTTACAATGCACAGATACGAATAAATCAGCCTTGCTATCGTTAGCTATATTGGTTCTCCCAGCAAGAGAAATAAAAGTATCATCTTTTCTCGTAAGGATTATTCCATAATCCTTATTATTGTCAAAAAGCGTTTTAAGCTCATAGACTATAGCAAGATTTATATCTTTCTCTTTCGTGCCATTCGGGCCTATAGCACCCGGATCTTCTCCACCATGTCCAGCATCAAGGACTATAATTCTTTTACGTTTATTACCCTTCTGCTGCTTAGGTATAACTTCCTCAACTACAGTTTTAGTATCATCAATTATTGAGGAACTATCATCAATTATGTTACTATTGTCAAATTTTTTGACAGGGATCTTTTTAAGATCTTTATTATCTTCATTATTTTCAGTTAAGGGTATAATCTCGTCTATTTGCGCTTGTCCATATTTTTCAGGAGAGGTTAAATCAATATCGACTACTTTTTCATCTGACAAAGACTCAAATTCTTTTTTAGGCTTAACAATAACTGTTTCCTTTAAATTACTATCTAAATCAATATTTTTAGAATGCATAATATCAACAGATATCCTATCAGGTTTTGAAAGTAGTGATGTTTTAACAAGTTTCGGAGATTGTTGAAGATTAACTTTTATTAAGGCAAACTTTCCTTCATTACTACATATTATATCTTTCACAATACCGTTGTTCACATGTATTAAATCATGCTGCACTCTACCTCTTGATATTTTTATAACCACATTTTCAGAAGACTTCAAAACATCATAAGATAAAGGCGCTTCAAGTTGAATAACAATTTGCGTACTTTCTGGCATTTTAAAATATTTCACAGCTGAAATATTTGAGTGGGGTGTTATTTTTAACACTAAAGATGTAGAATTCCATACAGTATCCGCTTTGGCAATTTTTGCAAATTCTCTTGAAGTAAGAAATTCAGGAGGAATATAAATATCTTTATTTATAAACCTTGAAGGAAGAGACATTTTTTTCTCTTTCTTTCCAAAAACAATTCCAGTACTGTTCGCCTTAATATCTATTTTACTATTGTTTAAATACATCGTTACTTGAGAGCTTACAGGCTTCCACTTAAGAACAGCATTATATATTTTAGCAACTTCTTTTATGGAAAAATAATTCGTTTGCTGAGAAACTTTATAAACACTCATACCAGAAAAAGGCTTTTCATCAACAAATACATTAATAGCCTTTGACGAGGTATTAGCTCTCTTTCCTGCATGTAAATAAGTGGAGGGAAACATGGCCAGAAACGAAAAAAATAAAACGATGAATTTTTTTATCATATTTATTTATCACATCAAAAGAGATTTTATAGCTAATCTCGGATTTTCAGCTGAAAAAATATAACTTCCGCTAACTAGTACATCTGCACCTGCATTAATGCAAACTGAAGCAGTCCGAGAATTAATCCCACCATCAACTTCTATAAAACAGTTGTAGCTATTCTTATCAATTATTTTTCTTAAATCTTTTATTTTACAAACCATATCCTTAATAAAGGATTGTCCACCAAAACCCGGGTTAACTGTCATGACTAAAACTAAATCAATATAAGGAATTAAATACTCTATATCCGAAATAGAAGTTTTAGGATTTATTGATATGCCAACCTTAATACCTGATGATTTTATATCATCTATTAATTTTTTTTTGTCAGTTAGAACCTCAGCGTGAAAAGTTATTAAATCTGCTCCCACTTTCTGAAATTCTCGCCAATACCTCTCAGGATTTGTTATCATAAGATGTACATCAAATAACAACTTAGTTACATTTCTTAACGACTTTACGACCAAAGGTCCCACAGTAATATTTGTTACAAAATGTCCATCCATCACATCAATATGGACCCATTTGGCTTCAGAATCTTCTATCATTTTTAGATCGTATTTTAATGTAGCAAAATTTGCCGATAAAATTGATGGGGCAATTATAACTTTTCTCACTTATTTATTCACTTAAAATAAAAAAACTTTAGAATCCAGATATCATCACTTACTTCACTAGAAGAACTAACTCAACCATAAATCAATACTTCTTAAATTTGTTATATCTTCATCGGGCTCTGGAAACTGTTTTACAACAATATTCGTTTTAGGAATATTGTCATTCACAATAATATTTATGTTTATACCTCGCTGAGAGGACCAAACTCTAGCTTCAGCAATATTTTTATTCAAAAAATTTGGCATAAGAACTACTCCTTCCGGCGGAGAACCATCTGAAACAACAACATTTACAACGGAATATTTACCTATGGCGGATCCAGATTCAACATCTTGCGAAATAACTATACCCTTATTTACCGTAATAGAATATTTCTTTAAAACCTCCCCAATCATTAAAGCTGAATTTTTCAAAGAAATACCCGCAGAGCGAATAGTTTGCCCAATAAGATTTGGAACATAAACTATCTCCCCACCCTTACTTATTGAAACTTTAACAACTTTTCCTTCCTTAACACTCATTCCAGCATGAGGATCCTGCCTTAAAATTACTCCTGCAAGCACATTTTGGTTAAATTCTTCACTTTCTTTTTTTAAGCCACAACCTACACTTGAAAGTTCCTCCAATGCTTTATAAAGATTCTTTCCAACAACGTTAGGTACCGTAATCTCTTTTTTATTGCGAACTAAAGCTCCAATAATCATATTAAAAGCAAAATAAAAAGCCGTACCAATAATTAATACTACAACAAATAATTTTAATAGCTTACCCAAAAAAATCTCACCTCAACATTACAATAGTCCTTAATAAGCCCTTATTCCCTTGATTCTTATTTCTTAATCCACGTCATCTGAGAACGCAATTTTGCGCCAACTTTTTCAATTAGTCTATCACTTATTTCTCTTCTTGATTCAGCAAAAGATAATCTTCCAGCCTTATTTTCTTTAAGCCAATCATCTGCAAATTTGCCAGATTGTATATCGGCTAAAACTTTCTTCATTTCCTTTCTAGTAGCGTCATTTATTATTCTCTTTCCGCTTAAGTATTCACCATATTCAGCAGTATCGGAAATCGAATAGTTCATTCTACCAAAACCACCTTCAAATATTAAATCTACAATAAGTTTTACTTCATGCAAACACTCAAAATAAGCTATTTCAGGCTGATAACCAGCAGTTACAAGAGTTTCAAATCCAGAGTTTATCAACTCTACAAGTCCACCACAAAGAACGACTTGTTCACCGAATAAATCAGTTTCGGTTTCTTCAGCAAAAGTTGTCTCCAATACCCCTGCTCTAGTGCCCCCTATACCTCTTGCATATGCAAGAGCAAAATCCTTTGCTCTTCCGCTCGCATTTTGCTCTACAGCTATCAAACATGGAACACCTTTACCTTCCTCATACTCTCTCCTCACTAAATGTCCTGGCCCTTTAGGTGCAATCATAATTACATCTAAGTTCGACATAGGAATTATCTGCTTAAAGCGTATATTAAAACCATGCGAAAAGCTTAAAATTGCTTCTTTTTTAATATTTGGTTTTATGTCTTCTTCCCAAATTTTTTTTTGAACCTCATCCGGTAAAAGAATATGAACCAAATCTGCTTGTTTAACTGCCTCAACAACACTTAATGGTTCCCAACCATCTTCTATAGCTTTTTTATAATTATCCCCACCAGGCTTTTGAGCAACTATAACATTTAAACCGGAATCTTTAAGATTTAAAGCATGTGCATGTCCTTGACTTCCATAACCCAAAACAGCAATTGTTTTATCTTGTAAAAAATCCAAATTAGCATCATTTTCATAGTACATTTTTGCCTCTGTCATTTTCATTCCCCCTATCCATCTCAATACTCTAATTTTATTTATTATTTACTTACCTTCGATAACACTTTGACCGCGATGTAAAGCAATAACACCCGTCCTGCACATTTCTTTTATGCCATAAGGTACAACTTTCCCCACAAAATCATTAATCTTATCTTCACTACCACTCACCTCAACAATGACCGAACTTTGCGATACATCAATAATTTTTGATCTAAAAATTTCGATCATGTTCATAACTTCATTGCGATTAGATTTATTTAAGCCTATTCTTATAAGACAAATACCTCTCTCAACATGCTCAATATCATTAAACTCATTAACTTTTATCACATCAATAAGTTTATTTAACTGTTTTGTTATCTGCTCAAGAATGCGGTCATCGCCTTTTACAACAATAGTCATACTTGAAATTGCCGGATTTTCAGTTTCACCTACAGCAAGAGAATCTATATTAAATCCACGTGCCGCAAAAAGAGTAGATATCCTTGCCAGGACACCAAACTTATTTTCAACCAAAACCGAAATTGTATGACGCATACATCTTCCCTCCACCATATCTAAAAACCCCACTAAACTAATTTTAAACAATAATTATTGGTAAAAAAGAGCAAATTTAATTATCCATTCATTCGCGTGATAATATTATCAAGAGATGCACCCACAGGAACCATAGGAAAAACATTTTCTTCTATTTCAGTCCATACATCAAGAACAACAGAATTTTTTGTTCTAAGCATCTCTTTTAAAGCGGGTTCCACATCATTTTTTTCAGTCACACGTATTCCCAAGGCACCATAACTTTGCGCCCACTTTAAAAAATCAGGAACATAAACGGGACACGTATCTCTTTTCGGTGAATTACACCACTTTGGACATTTTTTACGTTTTGCAAGACAAGTGTGCGAATATCTTTTACCATAAAACATTTCTTGCCACTGACGCACATTCCCAAGATATTGATTATTTAATATAACAACCTTGACATCAATGTCATTCAATACGGCTACTGCCATCTCCTGCATATTCATCTGGAAAGAGCCATCGCCTGCCACAACTATAACCTCTTTATCAGGATTCCCAAACTTTGCCCCAATACCAGCAGGATAGCCAAAACCCATAGTCCCAAGTCCTCCAGAGCTTAAAAATAAACGCGAATTCTTAGCCTTATAATATTGCGCTGACCACATTTGATGCTGCCCAACTTCTGTCACAACAATTGCTTCTCCTCTTGTGAGTTCAGAGATCTTTTCAACTACATACTGCGGATGGAGTTTACCGTCATTTTTATTGTAGCACAAAGGATGTTCAGTTCTCCATGCATCAATTGCCTTGAGCCAATCTTTTCTATCTTTATTATCCATAAAAACAGCCATTTCTTTTAAAACCATTTTTGCATCGCCCACCACAGGAATATCGGCATCAACAACTTTTGATATAGATGTAGGATCTATATCAATATGAATTTTTTTAGCATTTTTGGCAAACTCACAAACTTCCCCTGTACATCTATCGTTAAATCTTGCGCCAACAGATATAACAACATCAGCCGCTTGTACCACCTTATTAGCGCAAAAAGTTCCGTACATTCCTAACATCCCTAAGCTTAAATTTGTATCAAGTGGATATGCCCCAATAGCTAACAGAGTATTTGTAACAGGAATATTACATTTTTTTGATATTTCAAAAATTTCATTTTCCGCATTAGAAGCAACAATACCAGCACCTATATGAAATACAGGCCTTTCACTCTTATTTATAACTTCAGCTGCTTTCTTAATCTGTATTGGATGTCCATTATAATTAGGTTTATAAGAACGTATATCGACTTTATCAGGATAAACAAACTCACAAGATGCACGTTGTACATCAACCGGAATATCAACTAAAACAGGACCAGGTCTACCTGTAGTCGCAATATAAAACGCTTCTTTTAAAGTTTTTGCTAAATCATTTACATCTTTAACTAAAAAATTATGTTTTGTTACTGGTCTTGTAATACCTGTTATATCCGCTTCTTGAAAAGCATCCTGACCAATCACACTCGTCGCAACCTGACCACTAATTCCAACCAAAGGAACAGAATCCATGTACGCATTACAAAGTCCTGTAACTATATTTGTAGCTCCTGGACCTGAAGTAACTATAAATATCCCCGGCTTACCTGTAGACCGAGCATAACCATCGGCCATATGCGAAGCTGCCTGTTCATGTCTCACTAAAATAAAATTTAATTCTGATCCATGAATTGCGTCAAACATTGGCAACGCCTGTCCACCAGGAAGTCCAAATACTACTTCAACATTTTCTTTTAATAAGCTTTCAACTAAAATTTGAGCTCCTGTTCTCTTTACCATACAAGCACTTGATCCTTAATTACTTTATTTAAACTCGATGTTGCCTATTTTTTTCATTGCACAAAATCTTCCCGTACACACCATTATAAAAGTCTTTCAAAAAATTTAAATATCAAATATATTTTAAGTGAAAATGTATAACTTTCGCATCAATTAAACACTTTAAATAGTAAAAAGTCCTTTTTAAAATATCACTTTAATTAATAACAAAAAAATGATTCCTTTCTATTTTAGTACAGCACCAGTATCTGCTGATTGTACCAATCTAGCATAACGTGCCATGTAACCAGTTTTAATTTTAGATTCAGGTTTTATGACTTTAGCAATTCTTTCTTTTAATTCGGAACATGTCAATTTAACATCTAGTGTCCTTTGTGGTATATTAATGTTTATTGTATCGCCGTCATTAATTGCAGCAATCGCTCCACCTGCCGCAGCCTCTGGAGAAATATGTCCTATACACATACCCCTTGTGCCGCCAGAAAATCGTCCATCTGTAAGAAGAGCGACGGAGTCACTCAAACCCATACCGTGTAATGCGCTCGTAGGACTCAACATTTCCCTCATACCCGGCCCACCTGCAGGTCCCTCATATCTTATAACAACAACATCACCCGAAACAATTTTTTTAGCAAATATAGCCTTCATAGCATCATCTTCACAATTAAACACTCGTGCTCTACCTGAAAAAACTCTCATCTTATTACTTACAGCAGCCTGCTTAACAACACATCCATTGGGAGCAATATTCCCTTTTAAAACTGCAATACCACCTTCGGACTTATAAGGATTTTTTAATCTTATAACATTTTCATCTAAAATTTCAGCTGACTCCGCAATTTCAATTATGTCACACCCAGACACAGTTTTAGAATGAACTAATTTTTTTTTAATTGCAAAAAGTACTGCTGACATACCACCTGCATTATCTAAATCTTCCATATAGTGATCACCGGCTGGCTCTAAACAAGCAATTTGCGGAGTTTTTCTAGAAATTTCATCAAATAACCCAAGTGACAATTTTATATTCAACTCATTAGCTATTGCAGGAAGATGCAACACCGTATTTGTAGAGCCACCTAAAGCCATATCCACTGAAATCGCATTTTTAAAAGCATTTATCGTCAAAATATCACGAGGTTTTATATCTTCTTTTATAAGTTCCACAACCCTTATACCAGACTCATAAGCAATTCTTTTCTTCTTTGCGCTAACAGCAAGTGTAGTAGCACAACCTTCTATAGACATGCCCATAGCCTCAGTTAAACACGCCATAGTATTAGCAGTATACATTCCCTGACAGGATCCTGCCCCAGGACATACCGCCATTTCTAGTCCTTCAAGTTGTTTTTCAGTAATTTTACCACATTGAAATTGCCCAACTGCTTCAAACGTATCTCTTACCATGGAACGTCTTTTTTTCTCATACATACCAGTCATCATAGCACCTGCAGTAACAACAATCGAAGGTATATTGAGTCTTGATGCCCCCATAAGCATTCCCGGTGTAACCTTATCACAATTTGACAAAAGAACAAGACCATCTAACATATGGGCGTTTGCAACTGTTTCTATTAAATCTGCAATTATTTCTCTGGAACCTAGTGAATAGTGCATACCACTATGTCCCATAGCTATACCATCGCAAACCGCAGGAGCTGAAAAAATAAAAGGAACTCCCCCACCTGCCGCAATGCCTCTTTCTATATATCTTTCTAAATCGCGCATTGTGATATGACCTGGAACTAAATCAGTAAATGATGAAACAATTCCCACAAAAGGTTTATCTAAATCTTTCGGACTTATCCCCATGGAGTACAACAAGCTTCTACTTGGCGCCCTTTCTATACCTTTTTTTATCTGATCGCTTCTCATTTAAAACCCTATTTCTCAACTTTTTTATTGGATTTCAGTCTTTAAATTCTTCATCTATAATTATTATAATCATAATTTATAAACTATATTCTTTATTATACCACAAATATTCGCTAAATATGTAAAAATGTACAAACAAACTTTGATAACATAAAAAACAGAATTTAATTCAAAGATATTATTTACCATTTCAAGTATCGCCTTTGAATTTTTTTAAAAAATTAAGTATAATCTAAGATAAAATTAAAACTTATTCATATCAAAAATAAATATAATATATAATGGGTTCCGACGTAGCTCAATGGTAGAGCAATCGGCTGTTAACCGGTTTGTTGCTGGTTCGAGTCCAGCCGTCGGAGTTTTTAATTTATTTGACTATTAACTATAACCCTGTCTAGATAATAGTGTTTTTGTTCTTTATATAGGCATAAAATGGAGATAAAAATGGACACAAAATTCTTAAAAGAAGCTTTAACTTTTGATGATGTTTTATTAGTTCCACAACATTCAAAAGTGCTTCCTAAAGAAGTCAATTTAACGACAAATCTTACTCAAAAGATTAAACTCAATGTTCCCATAATGAGCGCTGGCATGGATACCGTAACAGAGTCCAAAATGGCAATAGCTATAGCAAGAGATGGTGGCATAGGAATAATACATAAAAATATGTCTATTGAAGCACAAGCTACAGAAGTTGACAGTGTCAAAAGAAGCGACAACGGTGTCATTTACGATCCTTTTTCCTTGAAAAGAGATAATACACTTGGAGAAGCCAAAGAATTTGCCACAAAATATAGAATTTCAGGTGTTCCAATTATAGAGAACAATGGGAAACTCGTTGGTATAATTACAAACAGAGATATGCGATTTGAAACAGATGATAGCAAAAAAATTTCAGAAATAATGACAAAAGATAATCTCATCACCGCTAAAGTAGGGACCTCCATTCAAGATGCGAAAGAAATATTACAAAGCAAAAAAATAGAGAAGCTCCCTTTGGTAGATGAAAATTTTATCTTAAAAGGTCTTATTACCATTAAAGATATAGAAAAAGCTATACTCTTTCCAAATTCTTCAAAAGATGAAAAAGGTAGACTTCTTGTAGGAGCAGCTTTGGGTATTACAAAGAATACACTTAAACGAGCAAAAGCCTTGCTCGACGCCGATGTTGACGTTTTGGTCGTAGATACGGCCCACGGACATAGTCAAGGCGTCTTAGATACGGTACAAAAACTTAAAAAAACTTTTCCACAAGCACAAATAATTGCAGGTAACATAGCTACAGCAGAAGCCGCAAAAGATTTGATTAAATCTGGAGCTGATGCAATTAAAGTTGGCATAGGACCCGGAGCTATATGCACAACAAGAATCGTAACAGGTGTAGGCATACCTCAAATTACGGCAATAAACGATTGTGCTAAGGTTGCCGCAAAATATGATATTCCTGTTATAGCTGATGGCGGAATTAAATATTCAGGCGATATTCCTAAAGCCATCGCGGCAGGTGCTTGCGTATGTATGTTGGGATCCTTATTTGCAGGGACAAAAGAAAGTCCTGGAGAAGATATAATTTACAATGGGCGTGCATTTAAAACTTATAGAGGCATGGGATCTTCATCTGCAATGATTGCAGGAAGCAGTGATAGATATTTTCAGGATAGTACAAAAAAACTAGTGGCTGAAGGTGTAGAAGGACGCGTGCCTTATAGAGGTACTGTAAGCGATGTTGTTTACCAATTAATCGGAGGATTAAAAGCCGCAATGGGTTATTGCGGTACCAAAACAATACAAGAACTAAAAGAAAAGGGTAAATTCGTTAAAATAACTGCAGCAGGACTTGCAGAAAGTCATCCGCATGATATACTAATAACAAAAGAAGAGAATAATTATTATAATATTGAAAAAAGTTAAAGGTTTTATGCGTTGAAAAATAAAGTTATATAAAAATTTTAAATATGTTTGATAACCTAATATCGCTTTTTATAATGGCAAGTTCAGGTGTGTTTTTTCAATTGAAAAAACCGGGCAATATAAGTCCTGATACAGCAAGGCATATGATTAACACAAGCGTGATAAAGTTTTTTTTCCGGCACTGTGCTTTAAAGCTATATATACGGCAGATATAAACAAAAATATTCTTTTGTTACCGCTATCTGCAATAATAACAATATTTTTATCTCTTTTAATATCTTTTGGAACTTACACAATAATTGAAAAACTAATAGTCTTAAACAAAAAGGAAAAAAGGGTTCTAATTTTAACTTCTTCCTTCGGAAATATCACCTTTCTAGGACTTCTACTTCTTACAGATTTATATGGTAAAAACGCAACAGAATATGTTCTCCTATATGATTTACTCGCGGTAAACCCTTTGGTGTGGTTTGTCGGCACAGCCATAGCTTCCTCTTACTATGGAAGCGGGGAAAAACACACAATTAAAAAAGCCTTAAAGCAGTGCTAGAGCTTCCTTCAGTTTGGGCACTTTTTGCTGGGTTTATAGCAAACTTTACAGGATTGCGTTTCCCAAGTTTTTTGATAAAAACTCTGGATCTTATGTCTATGCCAATAGTACCGCTCATGACATTTAATATAGGACTTACTCTTACAATGTGCCAAAGTTAAAATATTTAATAATTTCGATTCCTGCAATCCTAACAAAGTTGTGTTTAGTACCACTAATTGCTTTCGGAATCGCCACGGTTCTAGGCATCAATGGACTTGCTTTAAAATCAACAGTTATGGAAGCGGCCATGCCCACAATGTGATTCTAACCCTTATTATATCTTCTCACTACAAGCTTGATCACAATCTTAATGCATTTGTAATTCTGTCTACAACAATAATGTCACTCGTAACACTTCCTATAATAGCTTGGCTAATTCAAGAATATTAAAAACATCCATTTATTTAAAAAATTAATAAATACACACTGCGCTAACTTAAACTGTTACTATAAAATAAAACTTCAAGTAATTAATTTCAAAATAAGAATAAAATTACTAATCTATTTATGTAGCGTATAACTATTTTAATTATTAAAACAAAGGAAGGAAACAAAGAAATGATATCTATTTATTAATAAAGATAAAACACCATACTAAATCCTTACAATAACGTTAAGATATTATTTACACTTAGAAACGTCATCTACTTTTTACTTTTTTATTATGATATTACAAACAATAAGCTTACACCCTTTTAATTTAATTAAGTATAATCTAACTATAACTAACGTTTTGAGAATTGGAAGCGTTTTCTTGCTTTCGGTCTACCCGGTTTCTTTCTTTCTACCATTCTGGGATCTCTTGTTAAAAGACCTTCTTTCTTTAATACTGATTTTGACAATTCATCAAGTTTTAAAATTGTTCTTGCTAATCCGTGGCATATAGCGCCCGCTTGTCCACTAACTCCTCCACCATTAACACTAACATAAAAATCATAATTTTTTACGTTTTCCCAAATATTAAAAGGTTTTAAAACTATTTTCTTAAGTCTTTCCAATCCGCCAAAATATTCATCTAAAGTCTTTCCATTGACTAATATTTTTCCGTCACCCTCTGAAACTTTTACTCTAGCAACTGCATTTTTTCTACGTCCCGCAGTCATATAAGAAATATTATTCACTTTCTTCCTCTCTATTCTCTACTTTACTGGTATCGCAATCTGTGCATTGTGTTTATCTTCATCACTCTTAAAGACTCTAAGTCTTGTAATCTGTTTATTTGCAAGTTTATTCTTTGGAAGCATACCCTTAACTGCGGCAATCAAAGCTTTTTCAGGTTTTTTAGTCATTAAAACAGAATAAGGAGTAAATTTCGCGCCACCAGGATAACCAGAATATGTAAAATATGTTTTCTGATCTAGTTTTTTACCCGTAAGAACAATTTTGCTCGCATTTGTAACAACCACAAAATCTCCACAGTCCATATGATTTGTATAAAAAACTTTATTTTTACCTCTTAAAAGTTCCGCTATTTTAACAGCAAGCCTTCCCAGGACCTTACCATTGGCATTTAATAAATGCCACTTTCTTTTAATCATATCTTGCTTGGGTAAATATGTATTCTTATTCATAACTACACCTATCCTATATGTAAAATAAAAAAATTACTTGTTTTATGCTACAACAATAAAAAATGTCAACTCAGGAATTAATTCTTAAAAATAAACTGTACTCTATACCTTTAAATTATAGCAAAATTATTAAAACATTCAGAAACATACTCACAACATATTCATTATTTCATAATAAATTTTAATTTAACAAAATCAATTTTATTCTTACTTAAAACCTTCATCAAGTTATTCTTCTAATAAATTTATCTAATCTTAATATATATATATATATTCTAGTTTCAGACACAGATATAACAAAACAGCTCTATCCTTAATATTATTTATAGAATAGCCATTCCAAGCGTAAATAACAAGTGCTGTGATTCATTTAAATTAAAAATACAACATCTAGAACTAGACCTATAACTTTTTGTGATTAAGTAGAGAGATCTCTTTTTTTTACCATCCATCTATTCCAATAGTCCAAGTTCCCCTATACGAATTTCAGTTGTAAAATAAGATGTAATTAAAATAGTCAGTTGATTTATTTATAATTACAATTTCATAACCATCGGAATTAGAGTCACTTTTATTCTTAACTTCTCAAATTTTTCTTTAAAGTACTTCTATGGCATGAGTGGTTCACTGCAAATCTATTAGCATCCCGTTCTTTCCCCCCCCACCAGGATTCGACGAATCTTCCCTATAATCTACTCTCTCGCTCTTGCCATTTTTATGATGTTTCAAAACAATATGACCTATTTCACGAGCTAACATAAATCTCTGTCGCATATCAAAATCTGCTTCATTTAACAAAATTTTTCTTTCATTACAATTAACTGTACCTGATATATTCAACGTTTCAAAAGTAGATCTAAACCTACATACTCCATACACAATATCTTTTGCAACACCTACTAGTGGAACAGGCATCACTCTCCCTATTATGATATAAACTATCTATTTGTTCTTTTTAAATCTATCCATACATAATACCCATTCCCTCAACTTTTTACCCAAATTACGGATACAATAAAAAACACTACTCCATCGTACTTTAATTTTGATGATCTAATTATAGCATATTATTATAAATGCAATAAAAAACACTACTCTTCATACACACAACTTCTCTTAAAAATTTTTAACATATAAATTAAAATATACCACCTATTTTCTAACTTACTTACACTCAAATGAATCCCTTTGATACTTCATAAAGAATAATAGCCGAAGCACATGAAACATTTAGCGAAGAAATAGTATTTTTCTGCGGAATTGATATTAAAAAGTCGCAATTTTTTTTTATTAAATTGCGAACTCCAAATCCTTCGCTTCCCATTATTAATGCCATAGGAAAGCACAAATCGATCTTTCCAAGTATACGTCCATCACTCTTAACACCAACAGCTATCCAAAAACCGTTTTTTTTCAACAGATTTAGCGTTTGATTAATATTCGCAACTCTTGATATTGAAATATGCTCTACAGATCCAGCGGAAGATTTTGCAACACTCTCATTTATTCCAACAGCTCTCCACTTGGGTATTATTATACCATCTGCTCCAAAAGCTACGCAGTTTCTTATAATTGCACCCAAATTATGCGGATCCTCAATACCATCTAAAACTACAAGCAATGGTCTAGGGGACTCCTTTGATTTTTTAATTAAATCACCCAAATCCGCATACTTCACAGATGAAACTTCGGCAACTACTCCCTGCGAATCTCTAGAAAAACTGTCTAGTTTTTTTGGCGGGACATTATGCACAGCTATACTTTTATGCTTTGCAAGATTAATAATTTCTAAAATAGTCGTCCCTCTTGCAGTTTGAGAAAGCATTATTTTATTTACGCTACGCTTATTAGCTTTCAAAAGTTCCAAAACAGGATTTCGTCCGTAAACAATGTTTTTTGTTAATGAACTATTATTGTTCTTATTAAATTTAGCATGCCATATTTTTAAATCTCTCATAATTATACATATTCGCCAAAAAATATAAAATTATGTCCTTCTCACTAATATTGAACTACCATCTTTATTATCTACTATTTTATAGCCCCTTTCATATATCATTTTTCTAAGTCTATCAGATTCTACCCAGTTTTTACAATTTCTTTTTTCCTTTCTTTCCTTTAAAAGATCCTGTAAATCTAAATTTCTACTTTGTTCCTTAAGCAAAGCAATACCTAAAGATGTTTCAATAAAATCTTCAAAAAGGATTTTTAACTGAGAGAGTCTTTCTACACTTACATTAAGAAATTCTTTTAATGCAATCTTCTTCAATTTATGAAGACAATATAAAGCTTTTGGATAATTAAAATTATCATCAAGAAAACTTAAAAAGTTCTCTTGCAAAATGAGTAAATCTTTATCAGTTATTTCTCTCACAGATTCCCTAACAGAATTGACAAGCTTACTATAAAATTCATCTATCCCTCGTAAGGTATTTTTAGCACTTTCAAGACCCTCTTTAGAAAAATCTAATGGACTTGAATAGTTTTGCGTTAAAAGATAATAGCGTACAATACGCGAATTGTATTTTTTTAAAATTCCTTCCAAACTAAATGAATTATTTAGCGATTTTGACATCTTTTCCTTATTTATAGTAACAAAACCGTTATGTATCCAATATTTAACAAATTGCTTACCACTTCTTGCTTCGCTTTGTGCAATCTCGTTTTCGTGATGAGGAAATATCAAATCTTGTCCGCCTCCATGTATATCTATCGTCTCGCCAAGTAATTCAGACGACATTACTGAACACTCAATATGCCAACCAGGACGACCTTTTCCCCATGGACTTTCCCATATTACTTCATGTGGCTCACCTTCTTTCATTTTTTTCCACAGTACAAAATCAAATGCCGATCTTTTATCACTGCTCATGTCTACCCTTGCAGCTATTTTTAAATCTATAAGACTTCTTTTTGACAACTTTCCATAGTCTTTAAACTTCTCAACTGAAAAGTAAACGCCTCCATTAACTTCATAAGCAAAACCTTTATTTACAAGTTCCTTAATAAAATTAATTATTTCTTTAATCATCTGCGTAACACACGGATATTTATCAGCTTCTAAAATGTTTAATTTTTTGGCCTGATCAAAATAATCCTTTATATAAGCCTGAACAACCTCGGAAGGAAGTATATTTTTCTCCTGCGATTTTTTAATAATTTTATCGTCAACATCTGTAAAATTTTGTATATGCCTTACCTTATAACCTCTTCTTAATAAATGCCTTTTTATAATATCAAATACTACATAAGCCCTTGCATGTCCCAAGTGCATATTGTCATAAGGAGTTATTCCACATACATACATAGAAACGAATTTTTCCTTTTGTGATTTAAATTCTTCTTTCCTATTTGTAAGAGTATTATAAATTTTTATAGTCATCTTTTTTATCTCTGCCAATAGAAGCAACCGCCATGGCAGCTATACCTTCACCTCTTCCAAGAAAACCCAATTTCTCATTGGTAGTAGCTTTTATCCCAATTCTCTCCTTTTCCAATTTAATAGTTTGGGAAATATTTTGCTTCATAGTACCAATAAAAGGATATATTTTAGGTGTCTCTGCTACCACGACAACATCAACATTGTTAATATAGAAATTTTGTTTTCGCAACTCCTCATAGACAAATTCTAAAAGACAAATACTAGAAACGTTCTTATATTTTGGATATGTATTTGGAAAAAACTGACCTATATCATTAAGTCCTGCAGCACCAAGCAACGCATCCATCAAAGCGTGAATTAGAACATCAGCATCACTATGACCATCAAGACCTCTAGAGTTTTCTATTCTAACACCGCCTAAAATTAGTAATCTGCCTTTTTTAAGTCTATGAACATCATATCCAAACCCAATATACATACTTACCTTAATGTCTTTACTAGAAAATTACAATTCTTTAAAATTTTAGATGATTTTAAGAAAATAATTTCTGTAAATTTCATTCATTTTATTTTTATATATAAAACTTATATCTTAAATACATCAAAAATAGAAATATAATAAACTTTTTCAGCGATTTTACTTAACCTTAAATAAACTTATTTGGAGATTGTTGATTTAAAAGCAAAGAAGGTTGCTACTAATTTAAAATCTTGTTTTGTTGTTATTTTAAAATTTGGAAATTTTGTTTCAACAACAGATACTTTAACTTTTAAATTCTCTACAAGCTGTGAATCATCAGTCACAGTACCAGACATTTTTTTTGAATAAGCTTTTTTAAGAAGATTAGATTTAAAAATTTGAGGAGTCTGTGCATTCCTTAAAGTCGCTCTATTCAGAGTTTTTAATACGTATCCCCCTTTTTTTCCATCAACATCTGACACTAATTTAATAGTGTCTTTAGTTTTTTCAACCGCTATAGCAGCTCCTGTTTCTTCAGCACTTTTTAGAACTGCTAAAATATCTTGCCTTGACACAAGCGGCCTTACAGCATCATGCACGGCTATAAAATCAATATTATTACCAACAACAGAAAGAGCACTTTTCACTGAATCAAATCTTTCTTTACCACCTGAAATAAAAATAAAACTTGTCTTATATTTCTCATATTTTAAAGATAATGTTCTAAGCATTTTAGATGGCACAACTACAATTATTTGTCCAAAACTTTTTATTGAGGCAAAAGCCTCAACGCTCCACAAAAATATTGGCTTACCATTAATATTTAAAAATTGCTTAAAAATCCTGTTTTTATTAGAAGTTACATTCCAAAATCTTTTTCCCAATCCAGCTGCCAATATTATTGCGGCGTTTTTCATTTAAATTACCAAAACAAAATAAACGCAAAATTTTAGTTTTTACTTAATAAATTCTTAAAAAGAGTTTCAGCAAATCTTATAATCAGAAAATTTCCAAATCCATATTTCAAATCCACAAGCATTCCGACGGATAAACATTCCACACAATAATATTTTTTATTTTTCTCCTTAAATCTTGACTAAACCCTGCCCTGAACAGTCGGTATTACAACCATAAGATTTACCGTTCTTAAAACTCAGAGTACTTACACTCCCTTTCTTTCTGTAGCTTCATATAAAAGTCAACATATTTCATTATTTCAATTTATTGTTTTCTCAGGATATACATTATAAGATCTGACTAAAAAGCAAGATGAACACAGTTTAAATCTTCCTTTTCAAACCACTGATTTTTTATTCAAGCGAAAGGGAATGCATTTATACCGGGCATCTTCCCCCCAGAAATCGCGAACAATTTCATTTCATTATTCATCATTTTAACATAGCTCCTAAGCTAAAAACATAAACTTTATTTTTGTATTTTACAACAATGCCAAATAATTATCAATTTATAACACTTACATATAATCTTAAAATCATTACATATTTTTTCTTGCCAAAACAGATCAATTTTGATAGTATTTTAGCGGTAGATAATTTATGTATTAGTATTGTTGAAATGCTTGAGAGTATTTTATTAACTTTTACCGACTTTAATTTACGAACTTTTTTTACAGCCACTATTTACATAGTTTTGTCTGTGGGAACCAGCATACATATACTGCTACATAAAGACGATACTAAAAGCTCAATAGGATGGATAGGTCTTGTTTTTCTATCTCCATTTATTGGAACTATTATATATGTTTTTTTAGGAATTAACAGAGTAAAAAGAAAAGGCACTCGTTTAAGGAAAAAAAATGACACATATACAAAATATCCCATTCAAACAATAAAAAATATTTTCAAAAACTTGCCTGAAAATTACAAGCAATTTGTAAATTTTGGATACAATGTATACCCACAAAGTTTTGTTTTTGGGAATTCTATAGTCCCTCTACAAAACGGCGTTGAAGCCTATCCGGAAATGATTAAAACTATTCAAAATGCAAAAGAGGAGATTTTAATCTCAAGTTATATCTTTGATTATGACAGCGAAACAGTAAAATTCCTTGAAGCTTTAAAGAAAGCAATCAAAAACGGAGCAATAGTAAAAATCTTAGTTGATGGTATAGGCACTCTAAAGTTTTTTCATCGCTCAATAGAAAAAAAACTTGCACAAATAAAAGGTTTGGAATATGGTGTGTTTCTGCCTCCTCAGATTCCAATTACAATGCCTTTTGTAAATTTAAGAAATCACAGAAAAACTATAATAATTGATGGAGAAACAGCTTTTTTGGGAGGAATGAATCTTTCAAAAGAAAACGTTCTAATAGATAATTTGAAAAAAGGTGTTTTAGATATTACTTTTAAGATCAAAGGTCCTGTTATACATCAGATATCAGAGATATTTGAAGATGATTGGGAATTTGTCACAGGTAAAAAATTTCAATCAATATCTAAGTCTAAAGGACCAAATCATAACACTGAATTTTATCCTGTTCCCGCAAGATTAATTCCAGATGGACCAAATAATAAAAACGGTATAATAGAACTTATTGTTCACGGAGCAATAAATGCAGCAACAAAAAAAATCCTCATAACGACACCTTATTTCTTACCTGAAAACAATATTTTAACAGCTCTTAAAATGGCATCTATGAAAGGTGTCAATGTAGAGATAGTAATTCCCGATAAAACTGATTACACTTTCATAAATTGGGCTGTTGAACCAAATTTTTTGCACTTAATTGAAAGTGGTGTTAAAATTTTTCGTACACCACCACCCTTTGATCACAGTAAAATTTTCCTAGTTGATAATGAATGGATTTTTATAGGGTCAGCAAATTGGGATGTAAGAAGCTTTAAACTTCACTTTGAATCCAACATGGAAATATTTAGCAAAGATTTAGCAAAAGAACTCAGCGAGATCATTAAAACAAAAAAGAAAAAAGCAAAACTTACCACTGCACAAGAATGCATAAATCTTCCGTTACTAAAACGTATTAGAAATAATGCGTATAGACTTCTAACACCTTATGGTTAGTAAAATTACTCAATTTTATGTGCTTTTTTTCTCGCTTTACATACAAATTATATACAACCTGAAAATATTCTCGTTGGGGCTATTACAAAATAAGAGATATTAAAATATATAATGAAATATATAAAAAAATTTAACTACACTGATGTTCTAGGCTGGTCTATCTCAAGATATGAAAAATTTTTAAACTGCAAAAGACAATACTTTTACGATTATTATGCAAAGTTTGACAAAGAAATGCCTCTTGAGAAAATACAATTCTTAAAAAGTTTAACTTCTAAACCATTAGAAATTGGGAACATTACACACGATATTATAAGAGATATGCTTAAAAGATACCAAAAAAGTACAAAACCACTAAATAAAGACAAGTTTTTTGAGTATTCTTTCAAAATGACGGAAAAATATTGTTGTTCAAAAACTTTTTTTGAACATTACTATAATGGTGAGATCACACTACCATCTAAAATCTATGTGAAAGTTAAAAGAATATTAGAAAATCTTCTTAACAACTCAAGATTTATATGGATTGAAAAAAATGCTGTACCACAAAGTTCTGAATGGATCATAGAACCTGACAGTTTTGGAGAGTTCAGAATAAAAAATTACAAAGCATTTTGTAAAGTGGATTTTCTATTTCCTATTCTTGACAAAATATATATCATGGATTGGAAAACAGGAAAACCATATGAAAAAAAACATTTAAAACAACTTACCGGATACACACTCTGGGCAAATTATCACTTCAATAAAAAAGCCAGTGACATTATACCTATTGTAGTCTACCTTCATCCTCAATATAAAGAAAAAAATGTTAAAATTGATGATAACTCGATTTTAGAATTTGAAAACGTAGTAATAGACGAGACAAAAAATATGTATGAATATCTTGTTGATATAGAAAAAAACATTCCTAAAGACAAAAAAGAATTCCCCTTTACAAATAATATAGCTTTATGTAAATATTGTAACTATAAAGAAATATGTTTCGCTTCCAAACTTTAAGAACATTTTAAATCACAAATTTTAATTTTTTAATACAAGCCCCCCCCTTTTATAATCTATAAACTTTGTTACACTCTTAAAAATGGAAAAATTATATAGTCCACAACTTGAATTGCCAGTTGTTAAATAACCATTAAAATCTCTCACTCAAAACGCAAATGATTCATAGACTGCAGTAAATACTTTCTCAGTCACACCCACATTTCATTTTTCTCTTTACAATAACCGTTATCTCCAAATAGTTTTAACAAATGTAATCATCAACAACACAACCTTTAAGTTCTTCCTTGTATAAATTAACTTATATTTTAAATTTAAAGAATCTTAAAAAAAATTCAAATATAAATCAAAATTTGAAAGGAAAGTTAGTTTTTATGTAGAATTTTTTAAAGAGGTCACTTATGAATATAATAATTTCAGTTTTATTGTTTTTGTTCGGAATAACACTAGGAATTTGCTTATCTATATATAGATATATATTTGTGACAAAAGACAACGCGACAAAAGAACAAAAAATAAAAAATTTAACTGAACAAATTGAAAAACAGTCAAAACTTAACGAAAATTTAAAAATAGAATTTGAAAACATCGCTTCAAAAGTATTAGAAGAAAAAAATACACAAATTACAAATTTAAATAAAAACTCTTTGGAAAATATTGTAACCCCTTTTAAAGTAAAAATAGACGAATTTAGAAGTAAGATTGAAAATCTCCAAATCTATGAAGCTGAGAAAATGTCAGAATTGCAGAAAGAGTTAGAGAAGTTGACAAGTCTTAATAAAAATATAAGTGAAGAAGCGAGCAATCTCGCCAAAGCTTTAAAAGGCGAAAATAAAATTCAAGGGATATGGGGAGAATTAGGTATTGAAAGAATTTTTGAATATGTAGGAATGGTTAAAGGCGTGAACTATACATCTCAGAAACAATTTAAAAGTGACGACGATAAGAAAATTCCGGACTATATAGTAAACTTACCAGATAAAAAACATATTATAATAGATGCTAAAACTTCATTTGTAGCTTATGAAAAATATTATAGCTCACGAGATGAGTCTGATAAAAAAAACTATTTAAAACAACACTCCGCAAGCATAAAAAGACATATTGATGACCTTGTTTCAAAAGATTACGCAAATTTACCAAAACTAAACCAACCTGAATATATTTTGATGTTTGTGTCCATAGAAGGAGCGGTTTCACTTGCGATAAAAGACAACCCCGATCTTATTGCTTACGCTTTTAAAAAAAACATAGTAATTACAACTCCATCAACGCTTTTAGCTACTTTAAAAACTATTGAATACATATGGCGTCAGGAATATCAGAAAAAAAATGTACTTGAAATAGCGAAACAAGGGGGAAGTCTTTACGATAAATTCGCTACATTTGTTCAAATTTTAATAGAAGCTGACAAAAAAATATCGGAAGCAAAAAATAAAACACAAGAAGCTATAAAGAGACTTCAATCATCCGATAAAAAGGGCGATAGTCTTATAGAAAGAGCACAAAAATTAAAAGAACTTGGGGCTTCTACAAAAAAAGAAATACCAGAAGAAATCTTAAAACATATAGAATAAATAACACAGACAATTTTAAGGAAGATAAAATGTTATGTAAAAAAGAACTCCAAAATAAAATTCTAGAGTTACAAAATATACTTAAAAAACAAAATATAAATTTGTTCTTTGATAACACTTCTTTTAAAGATTATTTCGTTAAACTTATAATTTCTGTAAATAATAAGTACTGTGGAAGTATTTTGATTTATTATAAACCTACAAGAAATACCTACTCTATAAAAAAACAACTATACAATCCTGAAATTGACACAGTTATAGACTCAGCGTGGAATAAAATAAATCATTTTGAGACTTACTCAGCAGAAAGTAATATCTATGAAGCTTTTGTGGACGGCTCATATATTGCAGGTATTACGAGTTATGGTACAGTTATTTATTTGGGAAATGAGATAAAAGCTGAAATTTCAGGCACTGTTTCAAATACACAATTTAGGCAATTCGGAGGAGAGTTAAAATCGGTCATTGAAACAATAAAATGGTGTCAGAACAATAGCGTAAAAAAAATAAGAATTAATTATGACTATCAAGGCATAGAAAAATTTGCATCCGGTGAATGGAAAGCAAAAAATGTTCTTTCAAAAGAATATGCAAATTTCATCTTAAAAACAAAAATAGAAATTGAATGGAGACACATAAAAAGTCACACCGGGAACCCTAAAAACAACAGAGCCGACTCTTTGGCACAAAAAGCCGCAACGAAAAAAAACAAATAATTCATAACTTTTATCACTATTAAAATTGACTTAAATTACAAAATTTGTATACAATATGCAGAGTGTAAGTATAAATTTACATTAAATTTTTTCTAGAGTATGTTCTTAGCTATTAGAAAAAAGAATAATTCCTATTATTTTTTAATTCTACAATTCTTGTAAACTTACAGGTTTTTAGGTTCTTAGTGCTATGGTTATTACAATAAATACAAAGAACTTTTGAAAATCAGCTAAGGGGAGTTTATATCTTAATATTATTGCCTATTCCTAAAAAAGAAAATATTTTAGATGGAAAAGATATTTTAACGCAGTTTATGATTGCGATTATGATCTAGACATAACGTATTTATCTAAATTATTTATTCAACTGTTCCATACGCTAAGAATATTTAAAATCATACGAAAGTTAATAAACAAAAAGTTCTCACTTAAAAGAAAAATTTAAACAATAATAGTAGGTAAGTATTGAGAGTTTTGACATAAATTCAGCTAAATTATAAAAGGAGTAATTAAAGTGAGTAAGACAGGAATTGTTTGTACAATGGGCCCTTCAACACGTTCCCTTAAAACTTTAAAAAGAATGGCAGATAACGGGATGACAGTAGTTAGACTTAATTTTTCACACGGTACTTACGAAGAATATGAAAAAGATTTTGACTTGATAAAAACTCTAAACAAGAAATACAAAAAACACATAAAAACTCTTGTAGACCTTGAAGGTCACAGAATAAGAATTGGTAAAATAAAAGATGGGAAAACTGAAATAAAAAAAGGGCAACAATTAATTCTTACAAACAAAGGAAAAGAAATCATAGGCGATGATAAAAAGATTTTTATAGACTATCTAAATCCGCTCAGTGATATCAAAAAAGGATTAGATATATTTATAGATGACGGCAATCTTACACTTAAAGTTTTATCCTCAACAAATGACGAACTTATCACTGAAGTTCAAATGGATTATATTCTAAAGGCACATAAGGGTGTAAATATCCCACAAGCTGATCTTAAATTTCCGTTAATGGAAGAAAAAGATCGAGAAGGAATGGTTTACGCACTAGAATCTAACGCAGATTTTGTTGCAAATTCTTTTGTCCGAGATCGCTCTGATATGGAACCATTAATAGATATCTTAAAATCAAAAAATAATAAAAACTGCAGACTCATTGCAAAAATTGAAGATAAAATGGGGATTTACAACATTGAATCTATCTTTAAAGTATGTGACGGAATAATGGTTGCAAGAGGTGATATGGGAATTTCAATTCCCATATGGACAGTTCCTATAGTACAAAAGCATATAGTAAAAAAATGTATGGCGCAAAAAAAATTCGTAATAATTGCAACACAGATGCTTGAAAGTATGGTTGAAAATCCAATACCGACAAGAGCTGAGGTAAGTGATGTTGCAAATGCTGTCATAGACGGAACTGACTACGTTATGCTCTCTGCGGAAACAGCTGTAGGGCAGTATCCAGATAAAGTTGTAGAGGTGATGGGCAATATAATAAAGTTCACGGAGAAAAATTATTATATTATCCAGCATCCAGATAAAGTTGTAGAAGTGATGGACAATATAATAAAACATACAGAGAAAAATAATTATATTGTATCTAAACAAAGTTAGATTTTCTTAATATGGAAAAAAAAACAAAAACGTCCATTACTGTCACTGTTTTAATTATCAGTCTCATGTTAATATTTCTGCAAACAATAGGAGCTTTTTATTCTAAAAGTTTCGCCCTATTTTCTTACACAAGTTTAATTATTACAAATATTTTCTCTTCATTTTTAAAATTTACGAGTTTAAACAGAGTTGATGAAAACTTACAAAGAGCACAGATCGTTTCAATTATTTTAAACTCACTGACTCTTTCTATTCTAGCTTTAGTTATAACAAATAAAGCTTCAATTTCTACAAATATTCAATCACCAAAAATCATATATATATATATTGCAGAAGTAACAACAATAATAGTATCCATTGGACTTATTTTTTGTTCTTTCATTGATAGACAATTTATTTTCATAGCTTTACTATCACTTTTGATGATATTTGGATTTTTGACTCATATTTTTGAAAGAATAATTTCTTTAGATTATTATTTAAGCATATTCTTTACTGTATTAACTGTGATACAAACAACGTTATTAATAAAAATTTCTCTCAAAATATTAAAGAATAAAAAGAGATATCCCGTTCTATCTCCAAAAAAAACTTAGGAAAATAAAAAAATGGGAATTATTTATTCACTTATAGCAACAAGTGCAGCAATGATAGGAGTTATCTTGGTATTGACTTTTCACGAATGGTCTAAAAAAAACTCTTTTCTTATAATAAACTTTTCAGCAGGTGTAATGCTTACTTTGGCGTTTACTCATTTAATACCAGAAAGCTTAAACATTAACACAACAAATTCTACTAAAATAATGACATATGTCCTTTTGGGTTTTTTAGCTATGTTTTTTTTACAGTTTGTAATCTTGTTCCATCCTTGCCATGATGATAAATGCTCTAAACATCTAGGCTTAACATCAATTATAGGATTTTCTTTGCACTCAATTACTGATGGACTTATAATTGCCGTGGGTTTTGAAGCAAATACCAGCATAGGGATTCTTACAACTCTTGCAATTCTTCTGCATAAGCTACCTGACGGGGTAACAGTTTCAGGTATTTTACTACATAATGGTGCTTCTAAAAAAAAGATTTTAAATTTTTCATTCCTTACCACATGTTTCACTCCAATAGGTACACTTCTAGGTACATTTTTATTCAAAAACATACCCATGAATGCCCTCAGCGCTTTATTGAGCATGACTGCAGGTACTTTTATCTTTCTTTCTGCTTCAGATTTAATTCCAGAAACTCATAAATGCAAAAACAGACTTACATCTTTTATGTTGTTTGCCGGTGTTATTATTATTCTTCTTCTTGAGCATATTATGTAAACTAAGCATAATTTTCTTTACTGCTACGAGTACTAACAAAGTCAGTTGAAAAAGTAAAACTTTACGATTTGAAAATGGAATTATTGGCTTCTTTACGTAAAGCCAAGCGTATTTGTGTTAATCTGTATCGCGGAAAGAGTGAATATACACAAAATACGTTATGATACTTTTTAAATATGATGGATGGAGTAGTTATCGACTTTAATCAAATACAGATTAGGAACAAAGAATACCGAAAAGGAGTCAAGGACTATATCTTGACTATTTAGAGAAGTACATTTTCCATACTACTCTACTTTAAAGGCTTTAAAATAATTCTGTTCTAACTGTTTTACATTATACACATGATCTGACGCTTCTTCTACATAAAACTAAAAAACTTCTTTTAGAAGATTATCTTGTGTGTCCACTAAAAATATTATTCCAACAAGTCTATGCGAATTTCTATCTATCACTATTTCTTTGTCTAAAAACTACAGGACAAATAACATTAAACATTTATTTTTATATCTTTCATATGAGTTACTTAGATTAGTGAAGAGGTCTAAGACTTTAAACTTAGTAAATTCTTTCTCCTTTTGTAAGAATTTACTATTTTCTATCAGTCAAACTTAAGACATAATTTTTATCATCAAGGGTAATATGGTCAAACTTCGCCATTTCGATTCATCAAACAATAAAATCATTTTCCTTTATAACTTATAGAATTCTTTTTAATCACTAACTATATTTAACTCTTTTTATTTTCTGGTCTTTTTTCATTATCTAATTCTCTTTATTCCCCATCATTACTAACACTATTACAAACCCTACTACTAGCCCTAAATTAATAAAATCCATCTTATGATGGATAAACACTTGGAAGGCAAATGTAAAAATACAAGCACTAGTTATCATCTCTATAATCTGTTTCATTGATAATCATCTCTAACTTTTATGTATAATTCTACTATAACTTCTTTAAAGACACAATATTAAGCACTTTTCTACAATCATATAAAAATATATTAATATACTCCCATCTCTGTATTTTACTAATTTATATGATAATTTTACCCTCCCTATCCTCATTATAAGTTTTAGTTACTCTTATAAAGAGTCTTTGAACTATCATAGCCAAAAACTCTTATATAACTTCTGATTATTATAGAATAAATCTTTGCAAATATACTAATACTATCAAGTCTTTATTACACCTAAAATTTCTAGCCATACACTCATTAGATTTTTAGGCATGTTATCTTGTGATACAACTAGTTTTTCTAATGCCCCTATAAAATCTTACTTCCAATATTGTGTTATTGATAATTTTCCTATTACTTCTAAAGTCTCTTAAAAATCCATTCTTCTGTTAATTTACTCACATCAACTTCATACACTAAATTGCGCTAAATGGATTCAATAGTCTCTGTTTCTTCTGCTTTCTCATCTGGTGAAGTTATCTTTATAGTAAAACAGTACTCTTTTTTTCTCTTTTACTTTCTTACATATCACATACTTTAACTCTAACTTTATGTATTTCAACTTTTATATTCTTGGACCCACATACCATCATCTATCATTAATTCTAACACTTCTATAGCCTACTCTTTGTTATCTTGGCGTCCTAGCATTAATTTTATATTATAGCTTTTTCTTCTTCATCTTATAATATAAGTTAATCTAAGGATCTACTACAATAAAAGAATGGGTATTTGCCATATGTAAAAAACGTAGTTCATTGCTATTCCAACATATTATATTTTTACTACTAAATGTGTTTTAAATTTAAAAGCTCACTTATAGTAACTATCTCATAATTTGATTTTTTAAGTTCATCTATAAAATAACTTAAAAACAATAAAACTTTAGTATTTTCATTTAAATCGTGCATCAAAAATATAGCTCCATTTTTTACGGATTTTCTATACTTATCATACATTTCTTCAGCAGTCATTTTTTTCCAGTCACATCCAAAACTCCAGTTTATTACATAATAACCGTATTTTCTTGCCACTTCTAAAGCATCTGACTTTGAATAACCATATGGGAATCGGACCAAAAAAGTCTTAATATTAGTAATTTCTTTGATTGCATTCTCGCTTTGTAAAAGTTCTTCTTCTATTTTAGCTGTTTTATCTTTCCCATTATAAGAATAAAAATTTATGTGTTGATAAGTATGATTTGCAACCTCATGCCCCGCGAAAGCAATTGCTTTCGCCATATCTGGATTAGCTTTCACTCTTGCCCCAACTAGAAAAAATGTGGCTCTAACACTTTTTCTTTTTAATATATCTAGAATTTTTTTTGTCACTTTGTTAGGACCATCGTCAAAAGTCAAAGCAATTTTTTTTACATTTTTACATCCATCATAATAAAATATTTTTGCCTGAGCAGTACACACACATATATTCATAAAAAAAAGAAATACAATAATTTTTTTCATCTAAGTCTTTTTTTTAAATAAATTACATAAAGCATTAATATAATAATCAGTATGTCATCAAGTTTGATAAAAACGATAAAAACCCTGCATTAATTATTTGCATCCAAAAATTATCATTTATTTTCCAGGGGATCGCTTCAACTATAGTTGCCACAATAGCTCCTAGCAATGCAAACTTCAAGTCAAATATAAAAACCCCTATTATAAAACAAACTATCAAACACACTAAACTACCTTCTAAACTTTTACCCGCAAAAGTTTTATTCTTTCCAAAAACTCTACCTACTAAAGCTGCAGAAGAATCGCCAAAAGCAAAATATAGAAAACTTGCAAAAACCATATATTTGTTACGAAATATTAAAATAGTAAGTAATGCACCAGACAACGTACCAACCAAACCACTAATTCTATCAGCTTCTTCAGATCTATAAAAACCTTTAAAATTATTTTTGAAAAAATTGTTGAATTTACGATTTTTGAATCTAAAATACTCAAAAAAAATAACAATAACAATTGCAATTAAAAGTCCGCAAGTAACAAAAACCTTTGAGAGATACCAATAACCGAGTATGTATATAAGAGACAACAAATGAAACATTTTTCTTTTTATTTCATCTTTTGGAATTCTAACCATACTTCTAACACTCCACTACATATAGATTTATAAGTATTTATTATATTGACAAAAATTTGAAGAGACACTTTCTTTAAATTTACTTCGTTTGGAAAAACTAAAGCTGTAATTATAGTAAACATCAAAATATTTACTGCAAAGATTATAACAAAAGAAAAAAAAACACCATAAATTTTTAAATCCGGCTGTTTCGTTACGAGTACATATATTGTAAGGGCAACATGAAAAGCTATTGAAAAAGCAACAATGAAAAGAAAATAATCATAAAAGTTTTTTATATCTATAAACCAAACTAAAAAAATGTAAATTATTATTATTGCAAAAGTATATATAGGGAAAAAATAAGGTGCAAGAGCTATACAAATATTATTTTTAGTTAAAACTACACTCCCAAACTCTTTACCAACTTTAAATTTCTTAATTTTGGCTCCACTCAAAATCCCGACTATTGCATGAGAAAGTTCATGTCCAAATACATAAATCCTCATAGGTTTGTAAAAGGCAATCTGAAATACTATATAACATACGATACCTACCCAAAAAGAAATATATTGATTTTTAGCAAAGCCCGCAAAATATAACAAATATTTAACAAGCACACAACCTGCAGCCCCAATTGCAGGTATTAATAATAACGCAAAAATATTTTTTAAAAATCTCACTTTAGAATTTACAACAAGCGAACTCTCGCAATAGACACATATTTTTTATACTTATTATATCCCTTCCCATGCATCCCCCGCATCGTGCTATAAAAAAATCCCTACACAAACAAAATACTAAATCCGAATGTAGCTCTCTTTACTAGTTATTTATTTGATATTTTTAATTTTTATTCCGCATACCTATAAACGATTTTATCACAAATATAACTGCAACAATAAAAAATATTGAAGCAAGAATAGCATTTAACATACCTTTCGAATTAAGAGCTAACGCAAGTTCTAAAGCAAGAAGTCCAAAAAGTGTTGTAAATTTAATTATAGGATTCATTGAAACTGAAGAAGTATCTTTAAAAGGATCTCCCACTGTATCCCCTACAACAACCGCCTTATGAAGCTCGGTCCCCTTTTCGCGCAAATCAACTTCAACATATTTTTTCGCATTATCCCAAGCACCACCAGCATTTGCCATAAAGATTGCTTGAAAAAGACCAAATAAAGCTATTGAAATAAGGTAGCCTATAAAAAAGTAAGGTTCTATAAATGCAAAAGCAAGAGTTGTAAAGAAAACAACTAAAAACAAATTTATCATACCCTTCTGAGCATATTTTATGCATATTTCAACAACTTTTTTAGAATCTTCTATTGAGGCTTTATCTAAACTACCATCAAGCTTTATGTTATTCTTAATAAATTCCACAGCGCTATATGCCCCACTTGTCACAGCATGATTAGAAGATCCTGTAAACCAATAAATTACAGCTCCGCCTGCAATTAAACCTAGTAAAAAGGGAGCATGTAACAGCGATAGATTTGCAATACCAGACGTAAGTCCATCAGTAAGCACAACTATTGTTGAAAATATCATGGTCGTTGCACCAACAACTGCAGTCCCTATAAGGACAGGCTTTGCCGTAGCTTTAAATGTATTTCCAGCACCATCATTTTCTTCAAGCAATATTTTTGATTTACTGAAATCCGGTTGAAACCCAAATTTTTCTTCTATCTCTTTACAAATATTAGGAACATTTTCAATAACTGAAAGTTCATATACAGACTGGGCATTATCAGTTACCGGACCATAAGAATCAACTGCAATTGTAACAGGTCCCATACCCAAAAACCCAAAAGCCACAAGACCAAAGGCAAATACGGCCGGAGCTATCATAATTGAGTCTATACCATTTAAACTAATTAAATAAGCAATCCCCATAAGAATTATTATTACCATACCCATTAAATACGCACTAAAATTTCCAGCTGTAAGCCCTGCAAGAATATTAAGAGATGCCCCACCATTCTTTGAAGAAGAAACAATGTTCTGAACAAAAGCACTTCTTACAGAAGTGAAAATTTTTACTACTTCTGGTATAACTGCACCCGCTATTATCCCACAGCTTATAATAAGTGAGAGTTTCCACCAGAGAGTTCCGTTACACAAATCACCTATCATAATATTAGAAACTGTAAAAGTTAACACAATAGATATTATTGAAGTAATCCACACAAGAGATGTTAATGGCGTCTCAAAATTCATTTTATCCAAAGTAGTATACTTTACTTTTGCTATCAACGAACTAACTCCATAAGAAAGAGCACTTGATATAAGCATTATTAATCGCATTACAAAGATCCACGTTAAAAGTTTAACCTGCAAAGCGGGATCACTTACAGCTAAAACTATAAACGTTATTAATGCCACTCCCGTAACGCCATAAGTTTCAAAGCCATCAGCGGTAGGACCTACAGAATCTCCAGCATTGTCACCTGTACAATCTGCAATAACACCTGGATTCCTTGCATCATCTTCCTTGATTTCGAAAATTATTTTCATCAAATCAGAACCAATATCAGCAATTTTCGTAAATATTCCGCCTGCAATTCTAAGAACTGAAGCACCCAAAGATTCACCAATTGCAAAACCTATAAAACATGCACCAGCAAGATCAGAAGGAATGAAAAGAAGAATTATAAGCATTACAAACAGTTCAATGCTTATCAAAAGCATGCCTATACTCATACCTGCGCAAAGCGGGATCGAGTATAGAGGGAAAGGTTTACCTCTTAAACTTGCAAAAGCAGTTCTTGAGTTTGCAAAAGTATTGATTCTCATACCAAACCACGCTACAGCATAACTTCCTAAAATACCTATAATACTACAAAATACTATCATGGTAACCTTAACTATTCCAAAATGCTGTAGTAAACCGAAATATACTATTATTATATTAGTAAGCAAAATTTCAAGTATAATTATGAACTTCCCTTGACTTATAAGGTACGTTTTACATGTTTCATATATAAGTTCAGAGATTGATTTCATTGATTTATGAACTGGGAGATTCTTAATGTTAAAAAAATGATAAAGACCAAATAAAATTCCGAAAATACAAATAAAAAAACCAAACTCCAAAAGTGCCTTGGCAGTAATAGTGTTACCAAAAAAACTTACTGAAGTTAAATCAGGAATAATCAAATTTGCTTCGTTTGCAAAAGATTGATTGACAGCTAAAATCATAAAGATAAAAGCTACCCACACTCTTTTCAATGAAAAAATCCTATTCAATATTAACATATAGTTTCTCCTCTAAAGTTACCTCTTAATTTCACATTTATTTAAAAAGATTTATTCCATCTTTCACATTCTTCATTTCCTCTTTATTCTCTATCAAAAAAACCTATAACGCATAACTTCAATTATACAACTCGCTTTAAATTATATTATTATCTTTATAAATTGAAATTCTTAAAGTCTTAAAAAGAAAAAAACATTTTAAGATTGTTTATGTCTGTATATATAACAAATTTTACACAGTGTTTCATGGGAAAAAGCTCATTTCAAAAAGATTCTAAAAACTACAGGGTAATTTAATGGATTTATTTTTACAAACTATTTTTTATTATTTCCTGTATATATTCTTCAATACCTATTGCCATGATATGAACACCATCAGCGAAAGAGCGAAATTCCTTAATAGTTTCAGAACAAATTCTTATGCCTTCAACTAAGGGATCGGGAGCAGAATTTATTCTATCTTGAACTTTTTCAGGTATATTCACACCGGGAAGTGATTGCATAAAGTGCATAAATTCTTTAGATTTAATAAGAATTACTCCAGGTAAAACTTTTACTTTTAAATGTTTTACTTTGTCAAAAAAAATTTTATATGCTAACACATCAAAAACCGCTTGCGTTTGGAAAAATTCAGTTCCAGCTCTAGTCTTTTTTTCAAACATTAAAACCTGCAAATCACTCGGCTGAGCCGAAGGATTTATAACTGCTCCAATACAGAATTTTGGACTACCACTCAATTTTTTTCCTGCTAAATCCACACCACTTTCTAAAAGTCTCGCAGTTTTTATAAGTTGTACAGTGTCTAAGTCATAAACTGCTTTTGAGCTACGATATTCACCAACAATTGGATGATCACCACTTAAAAGCAAGACATTTTCTATACCTAAAACATTAGCACTTAACAGTTCTGATTGTAGAGCAATTCTGTTTCTATCTCTTGTAGTAATCTGTAAAATAGGCTCTATTGATTGTTCTAATAGTATCTTACTCATTGCAAGAGAACCTACTCTCATAGAAGCTCTCTGATTATCCGTAACATTCACAGCATCTAGATTTGACAAACAACTAGCTCTACGTAAAAAAGAAGAAATATCCACTCCCCTTGGAGGGAACAACTCTGCTGTTATTAAAAATTTATTTGATTTTAATTTTTCTTTGAAGTTCAAATTTTTTTATCTCTCACATTTAAAAACTACTTTTTAGGTTCTAAGTACTTATTAACAAATTCTTCCAACTTCCCACTACTTTTAAGTCTTTCATAAATTGAAACCCACACACAATCTTTTGTCTTAATTACTTCGCACTTCCCGTTAAAAAAACTACCACAGGGACCGTTAACAAATCCCTTAGGACAGCCTAATATCTTATTTTTATTATTGAAAGAATCTTTAAAAATTTTGTCGTTACATCTTTTTTCTGTCATTGATTATCTTCTTCACTTTTTATTTGCAATTATTGAAGCTGCTTTATTAAGTCCAAACACAAACACACTATCAAAAAAATCAACAACTATTTTTTTAATCATATCTATTTTCTTTTTATCATCATCCTTAAATTCTGATAATACATAATCTTTAGGTTTTACAAAATCTGGAATAGGACCTATACCGAGTTTCATTCTAGGAAAACTCTTATCACTTATTCGAGCTATTATAGAATTTATACCGTTATGTCCTCCAGAAGATCCCGACATTCTTATCCTATACTCCCCCAATGGAATTGAAAAATCATCATAAAAAACAAAAATTTCCTCAGAAACAATTTTATAATAACTCATAAAAGAATAAACTGCATTTCCTGAATAATTCATAAAAGTCATGGGTTTCAAAAGAGCCACTTTGTCATCTTGTTTTTCATAAAAAGAAACTAACATATCAGACCAGTTTTTAAATTCAAGTTGTTTTGACTTTGCTATCTCATCTAGAGCAACAAAGCCCATGTTATGACGAGTGTTTTCATATCTTCTTCCAACATTCCCAAGTCCTACAAAAAGTTTAACTTGTTTATTCATATATTAAAATAATTTTTCATTTATACATGCCTTTTACTTGACAATTTATTTTTTTGTCCCACTCGCTACAATATTACCTGTTGTTGGCACAATTTCATCACCTTCTTTATCTTTCTTACCTTTGCTTATCACTTCAGGTTGAGCTTGAACTGTTCCTTCTCCCTCCAAATTCACAGTAGATTTTTCTTCTTCAGATGAAACAGCCACAATATGTACTACTAACGTTGACGGCTCTTGAAGATATTCTACTCCCTCAATTTTAGGCAAATCTGCAACAGTTATTCCTTGTCCTATAGCTAATGGATTAACATTAACACTTATTTTTTGAGGGATATTTCCCGGTAAAGCTTCAACTTTAATCTCTCTCACTACAAACTCCATAACACCACCAAAATTTTTAACTCCATCAGCAACTCCTTCAATATGAACAGGAACAAAAACTTCAACTTTATCTTTAAGCGAAATCGCCTGAAAATCTATATGTATAAAACTCTGACTTAAAATATCTTTCTGAACTGATTTCACTATTGCTGCTTTTCTTTCATCCTTAAAATTTAAATATATAATTGCATTTGTTCCATTGGTTTCCAATATTGAAATAAAAGCTTTTGAGCTAACGGCAATGGATTCCGATTTAATTCCTTTACCATAAAAAACAGCAGGAATTTTTCCACTTCTTCTTAAAAAAGCAAGATTTCTCTTTGAACTTATTGTTCTAGATTCTATATCTAAAATTACTCCTTCCATTTAAATTAATACCTCCCTTTTACTAATGCCAAAATACTTGTCACAAACATAAATGCACACATATCACAGATCGCAACCACCATCCTTCCCTTCGCGATAACTCCTTAAATAAAACTAATTTAAGCTAAATTCATATTTATATCTCTTGCACAATTTAATTTTCTAATTAAAAAAATAGGGCACTTATAGACTCATTATTAGAAATCCTCTTTATCACTTCAGCTAAAATTGGGGCAATGCTTAAAACTTCTATTTTTTCTGTTGGACCATCCTTTAACAGTGGGACTGAATTCGTTAAGACAAGCTTTTCTATACAAGAATTTTGTATTTTTTCCTTAGCATCCCCAGAAAGAACTCCGTGTGTTGCAGCGGCAAAAACGCTCATCGCTCCTTTCACTTTTATCGCTGCAGCAACTTTTGTCAAAGTTCCAGCAGTGTCAACTAAATCATCTAAAATTATACAATTTTTATTTTTAACTTCTCCTATAATATTCATAACAAATGCTTCATTAGGTCGTGGTCTTCTTTTATCTATGATTGCTAACTCAGCACCAAAATGCTTAGCAAAAGACCTAGCTCTTTCAACACCACTTGCATCGGGAGAAACAATCACAATATCTTTTTTTAACTCTTTAGATTTAAAATAATTTAAAAGCACTGATCTACCATAAAGATGATCAACAGGAATGTCAAAAAAACCTTGAATTTGTCCGGCATGTAAATCCATTGTTAAAACTCTTGTAATGCCTGCTGTAGCAAAAAGATCCGCAACAAGTCTTGCCGTAATTGGGACTCTAGGTTCAGCTTTTCTATCCTGCCTACCGTATCCATAATAAGGAACAACTGCTGTTATTCTCTTTGCTGACGCTCTCTTCAATGCATCTGAAATAATTAATAGTTCCATTAAATTTTCATTAACAGGTGAGCTTGTAGATTGAACTACATAACAATTCTTACCTCTCACGTTTTCGACAATTTTAACTGTTATTTCACCATCGCTAAAACGTCCTACTTTTACTTCGCTTAGTTCAACTCCAAGCTCATCAGCAATTTGTCTTGCAAGTTCAATACTAGCATTACCAGAAATAATTTTATATCCCATAAATACTATACCTTTTAAATATTATTAATCAAGATAACAAACTTCTATAACTAAACTTTCAAAGGACATACATTTTTTTGCTTATTCTTACACAATGTTAATATTTACAAAAACTTCTCATTATATTATATATCTCAAAATTTCTTAGTATTAACCTTCTCTTTCTTTGATTTCTTGCTTCGCTCTTGCAATAGCAAACTTTCCAGAAGGGACATTACGTGTGATAGTAGAACCCGCTGCAATAAAAGCATTTTCTCCTACTTCAACCGGAGCTATCAAATTTACATTAGAACCTATAAATGATCCCGAACTTATAACAGTCTCATGTTTTACTATTCCATCAAAATTGCAAGTTATCGTTCCTGCACCTATATTTACATCTTTCCCAACCTGACTATTGCCCACATAAGAGAGATGATTGACTTTAGAATTTTCTGATATAATACTTTTTTTCACTTCTGAGAAGTTACCTATTCTAACATTTTCCTTTAAAACAGAACCTTGCCTTATATGTGAAAAAGGTCCTACTTCAACTTTTTCATTTATAATGGCGTCTTCTATATAAGAATACAATATTGTGCTCGCATCACCAATCTTAGAATTTTTTATATAACTATTACCCTTTATTGTACAATTTTTACCTATTGAAACGCCAGTATCTATAAAAACACCTGGATAGATAATCGAATCCATACCAATTTTCGCATCATAAGATATGTACACATTATCCATATCTACAACACTGACACCATCATACAATAGTTCTTTTATTTTTTTCTCTCTCAACATACTTTCAACTCTAGAAAGTTCTATTCTGGTATTTATACCCTTAACTTCACAACTATCTTCAACAATAATAGAAGAAACCTTTTTACCCAACTGCCTTAGAATAACAACAGTATCGGTTATATAATATTCCTTCTTTGCATTATTTGGTTTCAATTTTAACAAAGCTTTCCAGAGATTCTCATTAAAACAATAAATACCCGAATTTATTGTTTTAATTTGTTTCTCTGATGGTGTAGCATCTTTCTCTTCAACTATCTTTTCCAGACATCCATCATTTTTTACAACAATTCTACCGTAACCAAAAGTGTTTTCAGTTTGTGCGACCAAAACAGTAGCTGAGGCTCCTGTTTTTCTATTATTTTCTATTAAAGATAGTAAAGTGGACGATTTTATTAAAGGAACATCCGTATTTAAAACTAAAATATCACCTTTATAATCTCTTAAAATCTTTTCTGTCTGCATTAAGGCATGTCCAGAACCGAGTTGTTCTTTTTGATAAACAAATTTTATATTACTGTCAGATAAAAAGTCCTCAATAAATTCGGCACGCCAACCAAGAACAACAATCAAATTATCCGGTCTTAAAACAGAAACAGTATCTACAATCCACTTTATCAAAGGTTTACCTGAAAGCTTATGCATGGCTTTAGGCAAAGAAGACTTCATCCTTTTACCTGTACCTGCTGCAAGTATAACCACTGAAAAATTTTCCATCAATTAATCCAACAAATCCTTATGAAACTATTTATTATATAAACCCTAAAAATAAACTAAAAATTTTCTTAAAACCTCTAGAGGCAACAAGCTAACAATTACATTATTTACATTGTACCCTCTAAGCTACCTAAATTCTTAAAAAAGAACCACACTTTAACTTTACTTATTTCTTATCTTTTTTAGACTTTGTCCTTCCACCCCTACTCATAACCGATCTTGAAATATCTCCAACCTTATCAACAAAATACAGGTAACCTTTTTCTTTTTTTAAACCTATTTTTTTTACTTTTAAAGATTTACCACCTTTTTTCCCACCTCTTGCCATAGAAGCCTTTGAAATATCTC
Organism: Candidatus Endomicrobiellum basalitermitum; assembly: GCA_031282525.1. Lineage (GTDB taxonomy): Bacteria > Elusimicrobiota > Endomicrobiia > Endomicrobiales > Endomicrobiaceae > Endomicrobiellum > Endomicrobiellum basalitermitum. Next base: position 365,266 of record JAITDN010000003.1, read on the forward strand.
CTTGTTTATCAATGAAGTAAAGATATCCCGATTCTCTTTTTATCCCAACTTTTTGCACTTTTTCAGCCATCACACTCCCTCCTCGCTTGATTATATGCTCTTAATTCCTCTCTACAATTATTATCCTATCACAATTTCTCGATTCTCATCTTTTTGTAATTATCTTACATCTTTTGAACCAATTATCAACAACATCTTTAGAAAACCTATACTGCCCCCCTAGTTCTTTAAGGCTGAAATTCTTTTCATTCTTATTAAATTGTATGTTATTCTAGACTTTTCACAATACTTAACTTGGAAATCTCTTTTACATCCATCATCTACTTACTCATTCCTTATATCTATAATACATTTCCCATTTATTGTTAATTATATAATTATTTTATTATATTTCGTCAAACATTATTCTCTATTACTTATCCTATCAACAATAAATTCAAATGTACGTTTATAAATACTAGACTTAAATCACGTATTCATATATAGAAGGTTCTATTGTATATATATTCTTCCTGTACATATTTGCAAATATATACTTTGAAACTGAAAATAACGTCATGACATCTGCCATCGCTCTGTGACTTATATTCACTTCAATACCTAAGACATCAGCTATGTTTTTAAGTTTATTTGAGGCAAAATTAAAATACTGTCTAGCAAGCTTTAAGGTATCCACATAGAGAATATTTTTGGCAAATATGCCAGCTTGATAAAGTTCCCTATGAATAAAAAGTAAATCAAAAGAAGCATTGTGACATATAACAACATTATTCCCTATAAAAGAAATTATATCTTTTGCAACTTTTTCGAAAGTGGGCGCATCTTTAACCATATCATCGTAAATAGAGTGAATTTTGGAATATTGTGACGGTATATGTTGTATAGGATTTATAAGACTTTCATATCTTTTTTTGGCGCCACTACAAACTTTAAGCATTGAGATTTCAACTATTTTTGCTTCCTTTTTAGGATCAAGTCCCGTAGTCTCGATATCCAAAAAAACTAAATTATCAGGTGAATTTGTAAAAATCGGTTTTATATTGAGCAACATTCTATTTAACACCCATAAAATAAGTACCTTATTACTTAACTTATTTTAAACACTTAGAATTCTGTGTATTAAGATATTTATCTTTAAACATAAATTACAGTATTTTATTTAAGCAAATAACCCATTTAGCACGTATTTTTTTGTATTATTTATTATATTTTTCTTTTTACACAAGTTTTTCTAAGCGCATAAATTTATATTTTATTCACATCGCAATTTTCACTTTTTGCCAATCTTTATTCTTCAAAAGCTTCACTACATTCTGATTATTTTCCACATATTTTCAGCTTATTTAACTTTTTATGCCTCATTTTATTATACAATTCGTCATTACGCAAAAATACTCAACTTTTTACATTTTGTCAGGAGCAGAAACCCCTAAAAGATTTAACCCATTTTTAACAATTATAATGACACCTTCAATAAGTTTGAGTCTTGCAGATGTAAGATTATTGTCATCTGTCAAAACGCGACATTTCTCATAGAATTTATGATATACGTCCGCAAGTTCAATCAAATAAGTCGTAAAATGATGCGGACTCATAGTTTTTTCAGATATAGCAAGCGTATCGCAAAACGCTGAAAGTTTTTTTATTAAATTCTTCTCTTCTTTAGTATCAAGCAAAGTAAAATTTATAGCTTCAATATCAGAAATAATATTTTTCCTATTTTTACTTTCTCTAATAATAGAATTACATCTTGCATTTACGTATTGAACATAAAAAACAGGATTCTCATTTGAACGTTTTTTAGCTAATTCTAAATCAAATTCAAGCGAAGAATTAGGATCACGTAATAAAAAGAAAAACCTGCAAGCATCTTTTCCAATTTCATCTACAACCTCTCTCAAAGTTATAAACTCGTTGCTACGCGTTGACATAACAACAGAACGTCCATTTCTTGTTAATGAAACAAGTTGATAAAGAATAATATCTAATGCTTCTCCACTAAAACCCAGCATCTGCACGCAAGCTTTTATTCTTGCAACATATCCATGATGATCTGCGCCCCATAAATTTATAAGTTTTGTAAAACCCCTCTCAAACTTATTTTTGTGATATGCAACATCCGAAGCGAGATAAGTATATTCGCCGTTGCTTTTTCTTAAAACTCTGTCTTTAGTATCGCCAAATTTTCCAGAAAAAAGCCATAGCGCTTCATCTTTTATATAGGCTTTGTTTTTAGCAAACAGATATTCACATATCTTGTCAACTTTTGTCTTTCCGTTTTCATCCTTAACAACAGCTATTTTACTTTCAGAAAACCAATTGTCAAACTCAACTGCAAAATCTTTTAAATCATCTTTTATCGTTCTTAAAATATCTCTTATAGTTTCATACTTAAAATCTATTTCACTTATATCCCTACCTGTAGAAAATATACGCTTCGCAATATCAATAATATATCCACCTTGATAGTGATCTGGAGGAAAATCGATTTCTCCATCTGTCATTTGTTTATATCGGATTTCAGTAGATTCCGCTAAAACAAGCATTTGATTCCCAACATCATTTAAATAATATTCTTTAGTAACATCATATCCCAAATATCGCAGTATTCTTACAAGAGAATCACCTATTGCAGCACCTCGTCCATGTCCAATATGCAAAGGTCCAGTAGGATTTGCTGAAACAAACTCCACTAAAATTTTTTTCTTATTATTTTCTTTAGGTATGCTACCATATTTATTTTTTTCTACAAGAATTTTTTTGAGTGCCCCATAAATAACTTCACTTCTAACACATAAGTTAATCAAACCATTTTCAGCTATTTCGACTTTCTCTATAATATCAAAGGTTTCTCTCAATATAATTTCTGCAAGCTGTTTAGCAACAATTTTATGATCCATTTTGAGTTTTTTCGCTATGAGTATCGCTGCATTTACGGCAAAATCGGAATCAATGTTTTTCGGCGGAACCTTCAAAATAAAACTAAAACTATTGTGTAATCCTTTACTATTCAAATATTTTACAAATACACTATTTAATCTAGTCAATACCTGTTGCCTTATCATTCCCAAGTCTCATATTTAATCTTTTCAGGTTGCCATCTGTTTTTTGGAGAATCACTATCGACAGATTTTCCTATGACCACAATAGAAAACGCTTTAATATTTTTTGGAAGATTAAAAAGTTTTTCAACAGCTTCTGAAATTTTTTTATTTGAATAAACACCACACCAAACTGATCCATAGCCTCTTGCAGTGGCTGCAAGAAGAATATTCTGTGTTGCAGCAGAACAATCTTGTGGTAAATACTCTTCAAAAGCTATGTCTTTATCTCCTACAACTAAAATTGCTAAGGGAGCCTGCAATATCATTTGTGCAGCATGATGTATCGCAGCAATTTTTTTATGAGTTTCCTTGTCTCTTATCACAACAAAAGAGTAACATCTTGTATTCCTTGCCGTAGGCGCAGACATTGCAACGTGTAGAATATAATCCAAATCCCTTTTTTCAACATCCTCACTCGTATATCTGCGAATGCTCTTTCTCTCAAGCAAAATATCCACCTTATTCCTCCCCCCTCAGATAAAATTAATTTTATTCAATACCAATGCAACTAAAAACTCTTCTAAAAATCATTTCATAAACTTTGTTATTTTTAGATATTTTGTTCTTCATCACACACATATATTATCAACACAATTTTGAAATTGCTTTACAAAAAAATTATAGTGAAAATATGTTTCTAACTAGCAGTTTATTGATTATTTATTTTTGAATTATATCAAAAATTTTTAGATATAATGTATTTTCAAAAATGAAAGAAATTTTAACTAAAAATCTGAATCCCTCTCAAATAGAGGCTGTTTGTTGTACTGAAGGCCCTTTAATAATTTTCGCGGGCGCAGGAACAGGTAAAACCAAAGTTATCACACACAGAATAGCGTATTTGCTTTCTTTAGGTATAGCACCATGGTCTATCCTAGCAGTTACATTTACGAATAAAGCCGCCACTGAGATGAAGAAAAGAGTGACTAATTTAATCTCACAAACCTATCAAAATGTATGGATATCCACATTCCATTCTTTTTGTGCATACCTTTTACGTGTTGAAGCTTCAAAAATCAATTTAGATCCAAACTTTTCAATATACGACTTCATGGATCAGAAAAATGCAGTTAGAGATTGTATGAAGGAGCTAAATATTGATGAAAAAAAATTTAAAGTCTCAACAATAGTAAATAAAATAAGTCGCGCTAAAGACGATTTAAAATCTCCATTAGATATGGCATCCGAAGCTGAACAATCAGATAATCTCTTTGAATCTACAATATCAAAAATTTATGAGCTTTACCAAAAAAAATTGAAAAGAGCAGGCGTTCTTGATTTTGGAGATCTAATAATGAGAACTGTTGCAACTTTGCGACAGTTCTCGGCAATACTAGAACACTATCAGGGAAAATTTAGATACATTATGATTGACGAATATCAAGATACAAACCGCGCTCAATATATACTTATAAAATTGCTTGCAAGAGAACATCGCAATATTTGCGTCGTAGGAGATGATGATCAATCGGTATACTCGTGGAGAGGGGCTGACATAAATAATATTCTAAATTTTAAAAAAGATTATCCAAACGCAAAATCAGTAAAGTTAGAACAGAATTATAGATCAACACCAAAAATTTTATCAACAGCTTATCAAGTAGTGAAACATAACAATGTAAGAATAGACAAACAACTATGGACAGGAAATCCAGACAACGGATCAGTAATAACTATAAAAGCTACAAATGAAAACGATGAAGCAGCAAAAGTTGCAAATTTAATTTTATTAAACGCATATAAATATAAGCTTTCAAATTTCGCAGTTTTTTACAGGACAAACGCTCAGTCCCGCACATTTGAAGATGCACTTAGAAGAGTAGGAATACCTTATGCTCTCATAGGAACATTAAGATTCTATGATCGCGCTGAAATTAAAGATATAATAGCTTACTTAAAACTTATACATAATCCAAACGACAATGTAAGTTTCAAAAGAATTATCAACATTCCTAGAAGAGGCATAGGCAAAACATCAATAGAAGCTTTTGAAAAATTCGCACTACTAAAAAGTATGTCGCTGTGGGAAGCCATACCTTTAGCATCTAAAGCAGGTTTGACAAAGAAGGCACAAAAAGCTTTGGATTCTTTTATGCAATTCATTGAAGCTTTTTCGGAGCTAAAGAAAAACACTTCCGCCAAAATAGTATCCGAAAAAGTCATAACCCATTCAGGATACTTAAAAGAACTTGAAGCTGAAAATACACCTGAATCAAAAACAAAAATAGAAAATATACAAGAGTTAATTTCCGCTATTAATGATTTTGAAAATCGTTCACCAGATAAGTCGCTTGCCGGGTATCTTACACAGATTGCTTTAACAAGCGATACAGATTCTATTAATGAATCAAAAGACAAAGTCACTTTAATGACTTTACATTTAGCTAAAGGACTGGAATTTGAACATGTTTTTATATGTGGCCTTGAAGAAGGACTCTTCCCAATTTGGGAAGCCATATCTAATAATGAAGAACTAGAAGAGGAAAGAAGACTCATGTATGTTGGAATGACAAGAGCAAAAAAAAACTTGTATTTATGTTGGTCAACGGAAAGAACCATTTACGGCAAAACAAGATGGAATATACCGTCGCGTTTTATTAAAGAAGCAGGATTTGTCTACGATTTTGTAGGACCAGAGCAAAATCAAAATTTTGAAAAACCCAATGAAAAATATTTTAGAGATGAGGTAATTCATAAAGACATCTATAATAATGGTTATGAGACAAAAAATGAACCCTTCTCTAGTACAACAATCAAGGATACGAATCCATATAAAATAGGAACAATAGTTTTACATCCTACTTTTGGCAGAGGCAAAATTATCGACCAGAGTGGCAGTAGAGAGAATTTAAAACTTGTAGTTTTATTTGAAAATGGACAGTGGAAAAAATTGCTTGCAAAAATAGCCAATCTTAGATTTATTTAATACAATAAATTTCCAATTCATATTCGTTGTATAAAAACTAAACAATTTCATGCAATCCCTGTATGAATTTTAAAGCTTTCTTTAAAATTTCTGAGAAGAACATAAAACAAAATTTCATTGTATATCAAAGTTTTGACCTTTCTATTTTTTCACAGACAAAACTTTCCAACAGATTTTCTGTTAAACCCGCAAATACTGAAAATACGACTGTTAAAGCTTTAAAAAATAATTTTTCTCATAGGCAATACGGGTTTTATATTTAGAAAAAACATTATTCTTTTCGGTTTTTGCGTAGTATATATTATATAGTAATACAAAACACTACGATATAATCCTAATCTTTTAAAAAATCAATTGAAAAATCTGAAACGCAGACACTCTAAAACCCTGAACTAAGTCCAGAATAATAATATGTATATTATTATCTCTTTATCAATAAGAGCACTTTACTCAATTCCATAACTATTCTTACTCTCACTATTTTAATCTCTTCTGATTATTAATCATCAGTGTTACTATATAGTTGTTATTAATGAGTAAAATGGGAGAGTTCAGATATTAATACTTCGGAGGAATCAAGAAAAATTATAAATACAAAGAATCCACCTGTGGATCGTGTTGATTTGATACATAAATTACAAAAAGAGATGGGGGCGGTAAGAATAAAACTCAAGAGCACATTAAAGATGTTTTAAAAAAAGATAGCGATGACTGTCAAAAAAATATCAATAATGCAAAAGAAACATATGTAGTTAAAAAATTTATTAGTATTTCACTTATCTACTTATTATATTTAGTACTTGAGATTATGTTTTCATATTATTAGTTCTAGGTTATAATTTTTACAAAAATAAAACTTAATATTGACACAAATCTCTCTTCACGTAATTTTTATGCTGATATAACCTGCACTATTAGTGTTTCATGAACAGTATTTAAAAATTGTAAATTTTAAAACTCATTCTCACATATTTACTATATATATCTGATCTATTTCTTGAGTAATTTAAAAAAAAGATTTATATTTGGAAAAAATCCACTTAAAGCTTTATTATATTCCTGCTTAGCATTATCCAATTCAAGTTCAACAATGGCAATATTATGATTGTTTTTTAAAGTTTCAGTGTCAACTATTTGCCTATTTATTTTTTCAGCGACAACATGTGAACCTAACCCTGATATCAATATTAAAGATAAAATAACAAAAAAATTTTTTATAGACATTTAGATGATTCACAAAAATATCAAATAACAATATATAATCATAATGAACTTTTAATCACGTTTTAAGTATTTTCATCAGGATTTCATTGACAAGTTGCGGATTTGCTTGCCCTTTAGATTTTTTCATAACAAGACCGACGATTGCTCCAATAGCCTTTTCTTTGCCTGACTTAAATTCCCTAACAGCTTTTGTACTTTCAAGGATAGCTTCTTCACACATTTTTACAATAATCAATTTATCGGAAATTTGTACAAGTCCCCTTTCTTTTATTATTTTTTCAGGGTCAGATGACTTTTCAAACATCTCGTCAAAGACAATTTTTGCAATTTTACCTGAAATAGTTCCATCTAAAATAAGAGAAACTAACTTAGCTAAATTTTGACAAGAAACTGGAGACTCTGAAATAGAAATCTTTGAAACGTTAAATTTCGCATTCAATTCAGTAGAAATCCAATTAGCGAGCAATTTAGACGAAGCTTTTTTATCTTTTAAATAATTTAATGCCTCTTCATAATAGTCGGCGACTATTTTTGTAGAAGTTAAATAACTCGCAGTATATTCCGTTAAACCGTAATCTTTTATAAATCTTGCTTTTCTCGTTCTTGGCAGTTCTGGAATTTCTTTGCATAATCCTTCGATGAAAGAATCTGTCAATTCAAAAGGCACTAGATCTGGTTCAGGAAAATATCTATAATCTAAAGCCCTCTCTTTAGAACGCATTGATTTTGTCATCTTTTCTTCTGCTTCCCACAACCTTGTTTCCTGTATAAGTTTGCCACCTGAAGTGAGAACTTTTTTTTGTCTTTCAATCTCATAAGCTATCGCATCTCTTACACCAGATAGAGAATTTATATTTTTAATTTCAACTCTTATCCCATATTCCTTCTGCCCAACAGGGCGTATGCTTACATTTACATCGCAGCGCATTTTACCTTCTTCCATATTACACTCAGAAGTCTCTAAATATTCAACAATATTTTTAAGTTCGCTTAAAAATTCAAAAGCCTCTTCCGGTGAATTGAGTTCTGGTTCAGTAACAAGTTCCATTAAACCTACACCTGCTCTGTTTAAATCTAGAAGAGAGTAATCAAGTTTTCTACTACCTATTTCATGCACAAGCTTCCCTGCATCTTCTTCAAGATGAATTCTAGTTATATTTATAACTTTTTCTTCCCCTTTGATAACAATTGAAAGTTTCCCTTTAGAGCACAAAGGTGGATCAGATTGTGTTATCTGATAATTTTTAGGAGAATCAGGATAAAAATACTGTTTTCTAGCAAAAATACTTTCTTTATTTATATTAAAGCTCAAGGCCAAACCTGTTTTAATTACAGCTTCAGCAGCCTTTTTATTTAATATTGGAATCGTCCCAGGCTGAGATGTGCAAATTACACATGTATTTGAATTCGGCTCTAAACCAAACTGCGTAGAGCATTCACAGAAAATTTTTGATTTTGTATTAATCTGCATATGAACCTCAAGTCCAATAACAGACTCATAATTAACCATTATTCCAATATCCTTGTAAAAAAAGGCCTTTAAACTTCTTAAAATAAAAGTTGAAACAACACATCTAACAAAAGACAAAAAAGTAAATTAGACTTATAGCTCTGGATATTTATTTACATCAAAATCAGAAATTTTTTCAAAAGCATTAGCAATTTGGAAAAGTTTTACATCAGAAAATCTTGATCCCATAAAATGCACACCCACTGGCATATCTGAATTTGTAAAACCAGATGGAACAGTAATTCCCGGAAGTCCCGTAAGATTTGCAACTATAAGGAAAATATCGCACTCCTCTAGAAGAGTTTCACCAAATTTTACGGACACTTGTAAAGTTGCAGGAGAAAATATAAAATCACATTTTCTATAGGCATCAGTTATTTGATTTATAAGCAAAGTTCTTACCTTTAAGGCTTGATTATAACATCTATGGTAATTCTTTGCACCTAAAACGTAAGTTCCAAATAATATTCTTTTCTTAACTTCATACCCAAGTGACTCTGCTCGTGATTTAGCATATTCATCATTTAAATTTTTGGCGTTCTGAGATCTATATCCATAGCGAAGTCCATCAAAAGTTGCAATATTTGCAGAAACTTCAGCACACATGATAACTTTGTATAAAGCCGGAACATATTTGTAAGACGGAATATCAATCTCTATTATTTCTGCACCCAAAAACCTAAGCTTGTTTACAGCCTTATTAAAATTTTCTGATATTTCAGTATCCATTCTATAGTTAAATAGTTGCTTAGGTATGCCTATTTTTACATTTTTTAGCATTTTAAGATTACTATCATCATCAATATAGTTAACATAGTTAATTTGCTCTATAGGTTCACAAACAGAATCTCTGTAATCCTTACCTATCATAACACTCGCAAGTAATGCACTCCCCCTTACATCCTTTGAAAACGTACCTATTTGATCAAAGGAAGACGCTAAAGCACACACACCATATCTACTTATCAATCCGTAAGAAGGTTTATATCCCACTACTCCACAAAAACTTGCAGGTTGCCTTACTGAACCTCCTGTATCAGAACCCAATGCAAAAGGCACCATACCCGCGCTAACAGCCACGGCACTACCTCCAGATGAACCACCCGCAATATATTCAACATTCCAAGGATTTGCTGTTTTTAGATAAGCCGATGTTTCCGTAGAACCACCCATTGCAAATTCATCCATATTTGTCCTACCTATAAAAATTGCACTCGCACTTTTGAGTTTTTCTATAACAGTGGCGTCGTATGGAGAAACATAATTTTCAAGATATTTTGAAGCGGAAGTCATACTTTCGCCTTTTATCATAATATTATCTTTTATGCCAATAGGAATACCTTCCAAAAAATCGCACTTCTCACCACTTTCTATTTTTCTATCCGAACACGCAGCTTGCTCCAATGATTTCTTCTCATTTAATTTAAGAAACGCTCCTACCTTTGAATTAGTTCTTTTAATACGAGCTACGTAGGCTTTAACAACATCTAAACTTTTTATTTCACCCGAACAAATTTTCTTACACAGATCATCAGCTTTAACTTTTAAAATTTCATCCACATTAAAACCACTTTTTCCTCTTAAAATACACAAGCATAATCATTATGAAAATTATCATTAAACCCACTGCAAAAAACCATACTATTTTTCTCCCAAAAATAGAATATTCTGGGAATAATACATTCATTCCATAATAACTAGATATAACAAGAACTGGTGTTACAATTGTAGCTATTACTGTTAAAAATTTCATAACTTCAGTAAGCTTAACCGTAACGCTAGACATATAAACTTCAAGCAAACTTACAACCATCTGACTTCTTACAACTATAGATTGATTTATTCTCGCACAATGCGTATAAATATCACGAAAATAAACCAAATATTCTCTTGAAATTAAATCGTCATTTGCTCTTGTAAAGTAAAAGTAAGCCGCTTGTTGAGACTCAGCCACTTTTTTTATTGCAAAAATCACCTTTTTAGTATCAAGAATTTTCTCCATATCCTCATTTTCAGGATCTGCAAGAATATCATCCTCTAAATCTTCTATTTTATCGTCAATTTTTTCTAAAGTAAGCTCATAACTAGAAACAATTTTGTCAAAAATATTATAAAGCAAACTTTCTAAACTCTTCATCTCAATCTGAGGTTTAGCTCTCACTTTTTCAAAAATAGTTTCAAGAAAAAAAAGCTCTTCCGTATGTACGGTTACCAAAAAACTTTTACCTATAAAAATATTCAATTCATAAATGCTGTCCTCAAACTCTTGAAAATAGTGAGGTTTCAGTTGTATACCATGCAACGCTCCGAAAACATAATTTTCAAAAGCTTCTATTTTAGGATAATACTGCGGGAAAAGGCAGTCTTCAATTGACATTTCATGGAACTTAAACGATTCCGAAAGGAGCAACATCTCTTCATGGCTTAGCTCATGATTTTCCAAATGGATATCAACCCACATAATATCCGGTTTTTTCTTATAATTCTTTAAAACATTTAAAGCCCCATAATCTGTAATAATTGAACCATTCATTGAATAAATTGCCTTTATCATAACAAAAAAACCACCCAGATATTTTTCTTCCCCATTATTCAAATAACATAAAAAACAATTTTTAATAAGTCATTTACCACATTGCACTCATAACATTTTTATTGGGATATCCAACAAAAATATTACTCAATCAGACATAACTTTTTTAATTTTATAAAAAGTCTTTTCTCTATCAGGTGAAGAATTTAGCATCATGTCAATAATTTCTTTTGGACACGATCTTACAACATCTTCTCTCCAGACATTTCTAAGTTCTGTAACGTGAGTTGTTGGTTTTAAGTCAGCTATATCCACTTCTTGCAAAATTTCAATATAATCAAACATTTTATTTATATCTTTAAGATATTTTTCTTTTTCGTTTTCCTTAATCTCTATTCTTGCTAGAAAAGCAATAGTTTCAAGTTCTTCTATTAGCATAAACCGTCTCTTAACTCTTAGGATTAAATTAATTTTTAAGATTTTACAAAAATCAAAAATTTTTAACAATTACAATCTTATAACCAAAAAAAATCACATCAACTCTCCTTTAATTGCTTCATAAGACATAAACGTACTTTTAAAAGGAACTCACTAGCGGTTTTAGACAAATAGTCAGGATAAGTCCATGGAAGTTTAACAAATCCTCCCTTCTTGTACATCATTGTAACTTCAGCGTATATTCCGCTGGAAATATAAATCCTATGACTATAATTTTTTGTTGTAGCAAGAATAACATTAGCCAAGCTTATGTATCCTGGATCAATATTTATTTTTCTCTTACCATCTAAGGCGTAACTGTTCTCAATGAAGTTTGTAAAAACTTTTATTTCTGCGAGCATATCTACAGAAATCAATTTTTCAAAAGAAATCCAAAAACGTTTTAGAAAATTACCCATTTCAGAATTATAATAATTTGAAAAATCAAAAGTTATAACATCGCTTGTCAAATCAATTTTACCTAATTTTTTTTCAAGTGCTGTAAAAGACTTTTGTTTTATTTTCTCATCAAAATAAATTATGCCACAAAATAACTTTACTTTCCCTGGAGTACCTATAACAACCATACTACCTCTTAAGATAAATTTTATTAAGAGTAAATAATTAAGTATAATTGGAATCTCTATCTCATCTAATTGCTCTTTTTTTATCTATATCTTCTAACACTAACTGCGACAAGTACTTTAATTGCATGCTATACTATCCATATTCCTAACATTAGCCAATTAAGAGCATCTGCCCCTTTTTACATAGAAATGTTTACTTTTCGCGGGACATCTCTCTTATGAAATATTCCGCTATAACCAAATAGTAGACTAACTGTTGACATTTAACATCTTTTTATGATACCCATCTTCCTTTTATAATTATGATGTGAAAGTTAATCCTACTAAAAATTAGACGTCTTATCATCATTATCATTGCCACTTTCTGCAATACAATTCTTCTTTTGTTATGCGGTAAACAACTCAAAAAAAACAAAAGGAACTATTTTCCACAGTCATAATTCTTTTCTTAATTTCTCTCAAATGCTACTTTTTATTTGTGAAAATTTAAATTATAATTTTCTTATTGTTAATAGCTTTTTCATGTGTTTTTCCAAGATAAAAAGCAGTTGCAATCCATATTGTGACTAAAGGGAATCCTATCACTTTATTAAACATAAGATATTTCATTTTCCCAACTACTGAATAGAACATATTGAATACTGAGCCTAGTTGCTTGGCACTCCTAGAACCAAAGACATCGTTCCATGCTTGTAATCTAAAGTGAACATCTGGAGTCGTTGGGATATACAGCTGTTTAAAAGATGGTCTGAATGCATAGTTTACAGCTTTACCAATAATTACCAATATAAACATAGTCTTTAAGAAAGGATTTGTGTTTATAAAGTATAAGAATACACCTCCAACAATCACAGGAATAGTCAAAATAGCAGTTTTTAAACTAAATAATCTTTGGATTCTATTAGACAAGAAAATTATAATTAAGGCAGACAGTGCATTAACAGAGGCTCCCATTTTCGCAAGATATTGAGTAAGCTCAGCTCTAGAATACACTGTACCTGCCAACATCTTGAAATTGAAGTCAATTATTGTCATAACAAACTCAAATGAAAGCTCCATTAATAATAATCCCATCAAATATTTATGTGAACATAATAGTTTGATTCCGTCTATAAACTTTGCCTTTTTATTTGTTTCGTCATTGTATGCAATAGATGTCACTTCAAAGAATTTCTCTGAGGTGGGTATAATTAAGTACATTGCACACATCACTATTAGCAAAGAGATAATATCTGTTTTCATTCCAAAAATAAACGGTATTCCTGTTATTGTACAAGGAAGTATTGCACCGCCTATTTGTCCAAAAAAGTAAATTAAAGCAAATCCTTTCTTCGCATCTTGAGCATCTGTATTATCGGTTAATATGCCCCAAAAGAGTGCAATCATAATTGATCCAAAGCTCTCAACTGTAAAGTACCAAGAATATCCAATAACATTTGATATTAATTTATTAGTGATAATATGAGATTGACTTAGAAAAATTGGCAATACAAACAGTGTAACAACTGTCATATAAAAATATATCAATATTTGAAAAGTCTTCTTTTGTTTAAATCTTCTAAGAATTTTAGTGTAAATCGAGAGTATAGGAAGTATTAATATTAAAGAAATCGTTTTAGCAAAAGGGATAAAAGTCTTTCCAACAATCTGCATGAATATCGAATCCTTCAAAGGCCTAAGAGTCCAATAAACTCCAATTAGTAAAAAAAATATAATACCAAAACGAACAAATTTTTTAATCTCTTGTTCCTCAAAACTTCCAAAACTGAAATTGCACATTTTCATTAATAAGTTTTTCATTTTATTACCTTTAGTATAATAAGTTTACAGTAAATTAATATTATCTTTCAAATTTGAGACATTTATGGGATTCTAAACGACACTATAGACAAGAAGGACTACAAATTAAGGGGGTAGGGTCCCCCGTCCTTATCTTGTTGTTTCTTAGCAAGAAAAGGGATTCCAAAAAGTCTTTTTCTGCTTACTGTAGTATCATAATATAGTAATATCACAATGCTACTATTATGGAATATTTCTTATCCCGCATAGAAATAATGAGACTTAAATGAACGATAATAAAACTAAAAAACCTATAATTCTTTTTTTCATTCATAAACCCTCTTTGCAAATGGAATTGATTAAATTAACACTCTTTTTTTTCTAATAACTTGCCTGTTATGTCATGTATTATTCCCACCATTTCTTTCATAAATCTCATATTCGTTGGATGTTTTCCCGGCTCTGTGCCTATATGGTGTTTTATATCCTTACATAAATTTACATAATACTCTATGTCTTCAATTGCGCTAATTGTTTTACTCCAACATTCTCCATTTCCATTCATAGCTTCTTCAAATTTATCTTTTCCCATTAAACAGCCTCCGTGTTAATTAATATATTTTCTTGTTTTAAAAATAGTTTCGCTATCAATTTTGTCCAACTATGCTCACTTCTATTTTAATATGTATATAATTTCTTTTAGCAGTATCTCTATAATCTATAACTCAGAGTCTATGTATTTCAGTTTAATGTCATAATAACATCTACTAATTAGTTTCCCATACTGATTCTGTATTGTGTTGTGTATATTATGGAAATGACACATAGTATTATATACTCTATATATTATGTTTTTTTGTCAAACCATTATACAATATATAACTATAACTTACTACAAAATTCTACCTAGTAGACGCTTACTTTTATCCAACAAAAAAGAACAAAACCTTACACAAATACAATATATAATTACTCAAGGGACTTTTCCTTCAATTGTAAGAGACTTTCTCCAGACTCTATCATCACAATTTAGTAATATACTCATATAAATCAAAAACTTCTCTTTTATTAGGCAATAAAATCCAATTGTTATTATAAACTATTTACTTTTTCATAGATTTCTTAATTTTCTTGTGGTTTTCTTAGACCACCCCCCTACGTCCAGCCATTTTCTAACTCTTATTTTGTTTATATTTTACTGCTAATGCTTTCCAACCTTTTTCTTGAGTTACGTTTCCTGCATGGTTTATAAGATAAGAATAGGTTGTTGAGCTTTCTACGCGAGCTGAACCTACTATAATAATCGCATCAGATCCTAATTTCGCTGCTTCTATTCTTAATTTTGTAATGCCCTCCTTTGACCCCTGCAACCAGTTCAGCTATCACACAATATACGGATATGGTAGATCGTGCTATAACCACGGTAATATATCTCTATTTTTTCCGGATTTGCAACTTGGGTCATATATCTCGTACTTGTAAATTTACTAACGGCAATACTAGCCACATCCAGACATAAATAAACAAAGAAATAATAGTGACGTTATTGGCAAAATCATCTTCCTCACTTTCAATCCCCCCACACTAATGATGAAATATCTTTTAGATTGTCCATTTTGCATCTTATCATTTATTTTTTTTCATAAACGCCCTTACACATTGTACCTATTTTTTAATAGGTACAACCTTTTATATACCCATATCTACATGTTTCTTTAAAAAGTATACACACCATCTTTCATCTGGGGCACTTACACATCTACGATTTGGTTTTCCTTTGTTCTTCTCGCTCTCCCCCCCAGTCACCTCCGATATTTTATAACTGCAAACGCAGATTTGTGATCATAAAAGTGTGAAAATAAGATCACTGATTGACTGTTCGAGTATGCTTCCTTCTTTCTCTAAGTTATGTGTGTGTAAATCAAGACGGTATTGTGTGAGACATCTTTGTGCCTCAACACGAATGCGCAGACTATCTCGATTATACGTATAATCCTCCAGTTATCATAAGTAGAAACAACGCGTAGTCTCTTAATCAATAATAGTACTTCCATCTATTGAGTTTAGGACTGAATCATAACAATTATAAATATACAATTATCTCATATCACTTTTGTTTTTTTCTTGATGGGCTTTAAGTATTTGATTCACTATCTGATTCATGCTCACCTCTTTCATTGCTGCTTCTTTTTGCAAAGCTCTAAACATAGATGGTTTTAATAACATCTGGAATCTTTTGCTTCTGCTTTCTCTTGTCGTATTACTACCTATAAACTTGTTTACTACGGGATGGTCTATTTCACCTCGTATACTATCTGCAAAATCCTCTTTGCTCATCGTTATGAACTCCTATTGCAAAAATTCTTCTATAAACACTCTATAATCTTCTGTTACATTGCTTTTAGGGGCATAATCAAATATCGCAATACGCTTAGCTTGAGCTTCACTTATCACTATAGAATCCCTTATAGTTGCTTTAAAAACTTTAGTTCCTAATTTGTCCGCAAATTCTTTTAATAATTTAGCAAAATCTCTATTTAATCTCGTCCTTTCTTTAAACCTCGTTAACAAAACTCCCTTTATAACAAGACTCTTATTGCGATGGTTACGTATGGTTTCTATAACCTTGCTAATGCGATCTACCCCACTTGAATTAAACCGTTCAGCTTGAGAGGTAATAATTGCCGAATCTGATGCAACCAGGGCATTGATTGTTAGTATACTCAAAGCTGGTGGGGTATCTATAATAACATAATCGTATTCTTCTTTTACATCAGCCAAAGCTTCTTTTAATCGATATTCTTTACCTACATCTACTACGTTCATATCAGCTTGGAATAAATCCTCACTCCCAACCAAAACATCTCCTATCGCTATCTTTTGCACAATCTCACTAATCCTAACCTTATTGGTCAATAAGTCCAATATGCCACTTTTGCTTGGAATTACTTGCATCGCACTCGTTAGATTTGCTTGTCCATCTAAATCTATAAATAAAACTTTAAACCCTTTTTTGTATAGGCCTGTGCCTAATGCGTAAGCTGTTGTGGTTTTACCAGACCCACCCTTCTGGTTTATAATCGACACTATTTCTCTCACTCAACCTCCATGTCTCAATATGTGTATCTGTATGTGTCCAGTATATGCAATGTATGTATAATATTAACAATTCTTATTCTATTTGTCAATATAGCAAAGTTGTATAAGAACATAACAAACAAAAAAAGGAAGAACGACAAGTTTTTATACCTGTCGTTCTTCCTTATAAAATATCCTTC